>JAFTJE010000007.1 GCA_017456545.1 Clostridia bacterium
GGGTGTTACCTGGTATACATAGTAGTTAAGCCAGTTGGAGTATATAATATTGGCAGTTGAATGCCAATTCTGTACTATCTGTGTCCTTGCCTCATCTCTGAAATAATTTTTCGGAGGGTCTATTTCAAGTCCTTTGGCAAGATCTCTTTCGTATTCTCCCTTAAGGGTATTTTTATCATACTCCATATGTCCCATAAGGAATATACGGCGTCCGTCCCTTGAACGAACCACGGATGCTCCTATCTCATCGGAGCCGGCAAGAATAATAAGATCATCGGTCTTATTAAACTCCTCGGGGAGGATTGTGGTATGACGGGAATGAGGGATAAAGAATTCCTCATCCGTTCCCTTAAGAAGTGGGTCAAACATTGTAAACTTTCTGTGGGGGAATACACCGAAAAGCTTTTTATCAAGAGGAATCTTATTAAGACCGTAGTAATAATGCAATGCAGCCTGAGCTCCCCAGCAAATAAATATGGTAGACTGAACATTGGTCCTTGCGTACTCCATAATTTCGCAAAGCTCTGCCCAATACTTAACCTCCTCAAAATCAAGAGTCTCAACAGGAGCTCCTGTAATTATCATACCGTCAAAGCGACGGTTCTTGACCTCGGAGAAGGTATGATAAAATCTATGTAAATGCTGAAGTGGTGTATTCTTTCCTATATAGCTCTCCGTACCGATAAGAGTAACCTTTATCTGAAGGGGAGAGTTGGAAAGCAGTCTTATAAGCTGAGTTTCTGTCTCTATTTTTGTGGGCATAAGATTTACAATGGCGATTTCAATAGGGCGTATATCCTGGGACTGTGCCCTCTCATGGTCCATTACAAATATATTCTCACCGTAAAGTGTGGAATATGCCGGAATATCGTGGGGTATTATAATTGGCATAATTTAACCTCTCAAATCAATGACTGTGCTGTTTTCTTTTCGGGAAGGAGCTTCTTCCTCCGTCTGTAACGGCCCCCTCCCTAAAGGATGGAGGCAAGTTAAATGCTTTCAAGTGCCTGACGGATATCCTCAATAATATCCTCGGCATTTTCAATGCCTACGGAAAGACGGATAAGATTATCCTTGATTCCAATAGCCTCAAGGTCGGCTGATGAAAGCTGACGGTGAGTTGTGGATGCGGGATGAAGCACACAGGAACGGGCATCTGCCACATGGGTAACTATCTTTATCATTTTAAGCTTCTCCATAAATTCGGCAGCCTTTGCACTGCCACCCTTTACACCGAAGCTCATCATTCCACCCATACCGTTGGGCATATATTTCTTTGCAAGGTCGTAATACTTGTCTGTGGGAAGTGAAGGGTGCTTTACCCATTCTACATTTTCGTTCTCGGACAGGAATTTTGCTACCTTTGCGGCATTTTCACTGTGTCTTTCCATACGGAGAGCAAGTGTTTCCATACCGAGATTTGTAAGAAATGCATTTTCAGGGCTCATTATTGCACCGAGGTCACGCATCATCTGTACTCTGCACTTAACACCGAAGGCATTAGCACCGAGATTTGCGTAAACGAGTCCGTGATAGCTTTCATCGGGAACAAGAAATTCACCGTATCTGTCAGTTGCACTGAAGTCAAAATTACCTCCGTCGATAATGCATCCGCCAAGAGCAACTGCATGTCCGTCAAGATACTTTGAGGAGGAATATACTACGATATTTGCTCCAAAATCAAGGGGACGGAAAAGAACGGGAGTAACAAGCGTGTTATCAACCACAAAAAGAACCTTGTGCTTTTTTGCAATCTCTGCCACCTTATCGAAGTCAAATACTACGATTGTGGGGTTAGCAATGGTTTCTGCAAAGATTATCTTTGTTTTTTCATCAACGAGGGCGTCAATCTCCTCCTTTGATGCATCGGGGTCAAAGAAACGACACTCTATGCCGTATTTTTTAAGTGTAATGGAGAAAAGATTATAGGTTCCACCGTAGATAGCACGGGAGGAAACAATATTATCTCCTGCGTTGCAGACATTCAATACAGTAAGAAGTGTAGCACTCATGCCCGACGCACAGGCAATACCACACACACCTCCGTCAAGCTCTGCAAGCTTACTTTCAAATACGGAAACAGTGGGGTTAGCAAGACGGGTATAGAAATATCCGTCTGCCTTTAAGTCGAAAAGGTCAGCAAGCTCGCTTGCCTTTTCATATACATATGTTGTACTCTGTACTATGGGTGTTACACGGGCCTCTCCACTCTTGGGATTGTAGCCACCCTGTACGCAAATTGTATCAAGCTTTGCCATTTTTTATTCTCCTTTAGTTTCTTAAACTATGGATTGGAGCAGGAATTCTGCCACCACGGGCAATAAATTCCTCGCTGGAATATTTATTAAGAGGCATAATGGGAGCATAGCCGAGAAGACCTCCGAATTCGACGCCCTCTCCAACGCCCTTGCCGATAACGGGAATAAGTCGTACTGCAGTAGTCTTGTTGTTGATTACTCCTATAGCAATTTCATCAGCTATTACTCCGCTTATTGTGGATGCGGGAGTATCACCGGGAACGGCAATCATATCAAGACCCACCGAGCAAACAGCCGTCATAGCCTCTAATTTTTCAATAGTTAATGCTCCGCATTCCGCAGCAGATATCATACCTGCATCCTCGGATACGGGAATAAATGCACCGCTTAAGCCACCTACATGACCGGATGCCATAACTCCACCCTTCTTAACTGCATCGTTAAGCATAGCAAGGGCGGCGGTAGTACCGTGGGTACCGCATTTTTCAAGTCCCATATTTTCAAGAATGTGAGCTACGCTGTCACCGACTGCAGGAGTAGGAGCCAATGAAAGGTCAATTATACCGTAGGGAGTATCAAGACGCCTTGACGCCTCCTGAGCAATAAGCTGTCCCACACGGGTAATCTTGAATGCTGTCTTTTTAATTGTATCGGCAAGACGGGAAAAATCGCAAGTGCCCTCTCTCTTAATTGCCGATGCCACAACGCCGGGACCGGAAACACCTACATTTATTACGGTGTCACTCTCGCCCATGCCGTGCATAGCGCCTGCCATAAAGGGGTTATCCTCGGGGATGTTGGCAAATACCACAAGCTTGGCACAGCCTATGGAATCCTTATCCTTTGTAAGGATAGCTGTATCCTTGATTATCTCGCCCATACGCTTAACGGCATCCATATTTATGCCTGCCTTGGTAGAAGCTACATTTACACTGGAGCATACCTTGGTAGTGGTAGCGAGTGCCTCGGGAATAGCCTCTATAAGATTATATGCACCCTTAGTCATTCCCTTTTGCACAAGAGCACCGAAGCCACCGATAAAGTTGATACCAACCTCGTTGGCTGCTCTTTCAAGCACTCCGGCAAGACGGACATAGCCGTCAATACCGATATCGCTTCCCACTAAGGAAATGGGGGTTACGCTTACTCTTTTATTTATGATAGGAATACCGTATGTATGCTCAAGGTCCTCAGCTGTGGGGACGAGCTTTTCCGCACACTTGGTAATCTTATCATATATTTTAGCTTCCAATCTTTTCTGATCGTCGCTAATACAGTCAAACAGGGATATTCCCATTGTAATGGTACGGATATCCAGGTTTTCCTGCTTTATCATATTAATGGTTTCAAGAATATCCTTGGTATTTATCATCTTATCACCTCATTAAATACGGTGCATAGCATTAAAGATATCCTCGTGCATTACACGGATATCAAGACCCTTTTCCTCTCCTATAACGGAAAGAGCAGACTGAAAGTCTGTAAGCTTTACCTTCATATTATCAATTTCAACAAGCATTATCATTGCAAAATAGTCCTGAAGCACGCTTTGTGTAATATCTACAATATTTACTCCGTTTTTTGCACATTCTCCACTGATGGATGAAATGATACCTACATTGTCCTTACCGATTACTGTTATAACTGCTTTCATTTTGTCACCTTTTCAGATAATTTTATAAATCCGTATGCTCGGATGGAGACGAAGCCGATTGGCTCCGTCTTAGCCTCCAAGATATGCCTTTTTGATTTCCTCACTGGTAAGAAGCTCCTTGCCTGTGCCTGTAAGAACTATTTTTCCGTTCTCAAGAACATAGGCTCTGTCGGAGATAGCCAGAGATTTGTTTGCGTTCTGCTCTACCAAAAGAATGGTAGTGCCGATTTCATGAAAGTGCTTGATAATTTCAAACACCTGGTCCACAAGAAGGGGAGAAAGACCCATCGAGGGCTCATCAAGCATAAGGAGCTTCGGTCTGCTCATAATTGCTCTACCCATAGCAAGCATCTGCTGCTCACCACCGGAAAGTGTACCTGCTATCTGATTTTTTCTTTCCTCGAGTCTTGGGAAAAGTGCATAGATATCGGCAAAATCCTTCTCTATGCCGTCCTTATCCTTTCTTGTGTATGCACCCATAAGAAGATTCTCATATACTGTAAGCTCTGAGAATATTCTTCTTCCCTCGGGAACCTGGGTCATACCGAGCTTTACTATTTTATGGGAGGGGATACCGTTTATTTTCTGTCCGTCATAGTAAATTTCACCGTGGCTGGGATGGATAAGACCCATAATGCTCTGCATTGTTGTTGTCTTTCCTGCTCCGTTAGCACCGATAAGTGTAACTATCTCTCCCTCGTTTACCTCAAAGGATATGTCCTTTATTGCCTGGATGACACCGTAATGCACATCAAGGTTTTTTACTTCTAAAAGTGCCATTTCATATCCTCCTTAGTTACCGATATATGCCTTAACAACCTCAGGGTCATTAAGTGCCTCTTCTGCTGTTCCCTCTGCGAGAACTGTGCCGAAGTTAAGAACTGTTATTCTGTCGCAAAGACCGGAAACGAACTTAAGGTCATGCTCAATTAAGAGTATTGTCATATCGAACTTATCTCTGATAAGTCTGATTGTAGCCATTAAGTCCTCTGTCTCATTGGGATTCATACCTGCTGCAGGCTCATCGAGGAGCAACAGCTTGGGGTTTGTTGCCAGGGCTCTTGCAATCTCCAGCTTTCTCTGCTTACCGTAGGGAAGATTGCAGGCAAGGTTATTTCTTTCCTCCTTTAATCCGAAGATATCAAGGAGCTCCTTTGCCCTCTCTCTCATTTTCTTCTCTATCTTGAAGTGTCTGGGAAGGCGAAGCACGCTTTCAAGAACGGTACATTTGTATTCATCCTGATTGTGAAGACCTACCATTACATTTCTTACAACACTCATATTGTTGAAAAGACGGATGTTCTGGAAGGTTCTTGCAATGCCCTTGTGGTTTGTCTGCTCCTGGGGGAGGCCTCTTAATTCCTCTCCGTTTAAGTAGAAGGTTCCCTCTGTGGGCTGATAAACGCCTGTAAGAAGGTTAAATACTGTGGTCTTACCTGCACCGTTAGGTCCAACAAGACCGTAGATTTCATTTTTCTTTATCTTGAGGTTTACACTCTGTACAGCCTTAAGTCCACCGAAGGAGATACCCAGGTTCTCGGTTTCAAGAACATAATCACTCTTGATAGTTTTTCTGTGTATCTTTTCGGGAAATAAGCCCTTAACACGCTTTTTTAAGGAGTCAATAAATTTAGCCATTATTTATTACCTCCTCTTTCAAGGATATCGGCACTGTCATCGCCTCTGCCAACCTTGTCGATAACGATATCGGTGGAGAGCACCTCGTTCATTTCTATCTTAGTGGGAACAACATCCCATCTTGCCGCATCATTGGTAATTTCCGATGGGTCGTGCTTTTTCCTGAGTATTTTGTTTATAAGGTTCTTAAGATTGTACTTTTCTCTGAAGCTCTTGAGTGCCGGAGCATTATTGTAAATAACAATGAGAATAAGGATAAGAGCATAGAAGATATCCTTATATACAGCGGCATCACCCTTAAGCAAATCGGTAAGTCTGTTGTTAAGAACGGTGATAAGCACAGCTGAAATCATAGAGCCGTTTATATTACCCATACCACCGAGAACTACAATAACAAGAATCTCTATTGAATAGTTGTAGTCAAATATATCTGCCTTTATGGGGTTTTTGGAATAGCTGAAAAGTACACCTGCAATACCTGCAAATGCAGCAGATATGACAAATACCATAAGCTTGAACTTTGTAACATTTATACCTGTCGCCTTAGCGGCAATCTCATTATCACGGATAGCTGTAATTGCTCTTCCCGCCTTACTCCTCAGAAGATTCTGAATAACAAAGAGAGTAAAGAGCACAAGCACCATACCGATGATTATGAGTATGTATATTCTCTTCTGACCGAGGAACTGTGCCTCATTATCAAGGCCGAGTGCTCCTCCAAAGGTTTCCTTGCCGGAGTTTGTAAATATAACTCTTACAATCTCGCCAAAGGCAAGAGTAACAATAGCAAGATAGTCTCCTCTTAAGCGAAGAGCCGCAAAGCCTACTACAAAGCCACAGATTGCAGCACACAGTGCACCGACTGCAATGGCAATTACAAATACGAGAACATTTGTAGCCTCAAAGTCTCCTGCCTCCATAAGTGCAATAGCAACCTTACCGCCCAGGTAGGCACCGATACTCATAAAGCCTGCATGACCGAGAGAAAGCTCTCCGAGGAAGCCTACAACAAGGCTCAAGGACAATGCCGCTATAACGGCAATGATTATAGACGGAAGAAGGTCTGCCATTGTTCTTGTGGGAGAAACGATAGAAAGAATTGAAAATACAACAAGCAATATTCCGATTACTGTGTAATTGAGATAATGCTTTGTAAATCCCTTAAGTGACTTTTTCATTATACCTTCTCCCTTCTCTTCTTACCAAGGAAGCCTGTAGGCTTAACAAGAAGTACTAAAATAAGAATAGCAAATTCTATAGCGTCTGTATAGGGTGAGAGTGCAGGCACCATTCCGCAGATTGCCTCGATAAATCCGAGCACCAATCCACCTGCCATAGCACCCGGGATGGAGCCGATACCACCGATAACGGCAGCGGCAAATGCCTTGATACCGGGCATAGCACCGAAGGTTGTTCCTACATCCTGTATCTTAAATACCAGGAATACACCGGCAACTGCAGCAAGGGCAGAGCCGATAATAAAGGTTATCATAATTATAAAGTTTACATTGATGCCCATAAGCTGAGCAGCTCCTCTGTCCTCGGATACCGCTATCATGGCTCTACCTGTCTTTGTATACTTTACAAAAAGGGTAAGTCCTACCATTACGGCAATGGAGCAAAGGATGGTAATAAGTGTCAAAACGCTTATGCTTACGGAGCCTATCTGAAGATTGCCGAAGTTATATGTGATGCCCTTGGGCTTTGAGCCGATAAAGGGAAGGCTCTGTGCTGTGCTCTGGAGAAGCTTACTTACACCGATTGCTGTAATAAGAACAGCAAGGGGAGAAGCACCTCTTAAGGGCTTATATGCACATCTTTCAACAACTATACCCACGGTAACACAGAAAATTACAGATGCTATAATACCAACGATGGGGCTGATGGGGAAGAATAATACAATTGTATAGCCACCTACCATGATAATATCGCCATGGGCAAAGTTAAGCATTTTCGCAATACCGTATACCATTGTATAGCCGAGAGCTATCATAGCATAGGTTCCGCCGATGCTTAAGCCGTTTATTATTGTCATAATAATTTCCATTGTTAATTCCTTTTATACTATCTACAATGTGTAATGTCGATTTGTGAAAAATTGCCGACGCGATTTCTGCGTCGGCAATTCAACCTATGTTTAATTAGCCGTTAGCGCCCTTCTGCTTAACAACATACTTAACAGCCTTCTTGTTAACTGTACCGTCCTCATTCCATGTGATTGTGGACTTCTGGCCGTTTGTACACTCACCTGTTACGCCGTGGAATACAAAATCGCCTGCAAACTCTTCCTTGAGAATTTCTGAAAATTCCTGAGGAGACATTGTAGCTGTGATTTCCTCACCGGAGTTCTTAAGTGCATCTACCATTGCGTATACGCAGTCATATGCTGCAGCACCGAACTGGTTAAGAGGAGCATCGGGATACTTAGCCTTGTATGCTTTGATGTAATCAGCGGCAGGACCTGTCTTGGATGTGGAATCAAAGTGAGAAAGGTAAGAAACCTCCTGTGTGATGGAGTTGATATTAAAGCCCTCTACAGCGTCAATACCGTCAAATCCGTCACAGCCGAAGTATACAGCACTTGCCTTAACCTTGCTTGCACCCTGCTTCATAAACTGGGAAGCGGGAGTGTAGTAAATAGGCATAAAGATTACATCGCAATCCTTAAGAAGTGTGATCTGAGAGTCAAACTGGCTTGCCTCACCTGTGAAGGATGCCTCAACTACTGTGCCGAAGGACTCGTTAAGACCTGCTACAAAGTTATTCTTGATGCCTACAGAGTAGTCATCGTCAGCCTTGTAGAAGATACCAACCTTCTTGCCTGCGTAATTCTCGTTGAAGTACTTAGCAGAGGCTGTACCCTGGTTAGAGTCTGTAAAGCACATCTGGAAGCCACCGTCTGCAGAGGGAATCTTATCACCGGATGCAGAGGGTGTGAGATAAAATATCTCATCATCAAGTGCATACTGCTTGAACTGGAGGCCGGGAGCAGTTGTTACTGTGCCGAGGAAGAGCTGGCAGCCACCCTCGTAAAGTGTTGCGTATGTAGTAGATACCTTTGTGGGGTCGTGCTGGTCGTCTACTGCAACGAGCTCAAGCATAACACCGTCAATACCGCCTGCTGCATTAATCTCGTCGATAGCGAGCTGAGCAGAATTCTTAACTGCAATACCGTACATAGCGGCACCGCCTGTCAAAGGACCGGATACACCGATCTTAATCTTTGTGTTGTTTTCAGCATAGTTCTTGTCTCCACCGCAAGCTGTGAAGCAGCCGAGAACCATAACAACAGCGAAAACGAGACAAAGAATTTTAACAATTGTCTTTTTCATGTGAATGATCTCCTTAAATATAAAAAATAAAAAATATGCATTTATTATATCACACCGTTTTTCAATAGTCAATATGCATTTTTAACATTTTTTTCGGCTTTGTTTTGTATAAGTTGTATAAATATTTATTCTTTGATTGATTATGTAAAACAAAAACCACGGTCTTATCAACCGTGGCGAGAATCGTATTTTTCTTTTATAACCGTGAAGACGCTTTCCGGGTCGGAGGAGACATTGAAAACAACCAGACCCTGCTTAAAGGCATATCGGACAGTCTGTGCCGTACCACTCCGTGCATCATTGTTAAGATAGCAGAAGCACACAGAGGAATTATCTACCATTTTGTAATTGCGAGCACGCATACAGCCGTCATAATAAGGGATATCCGGCATATCCACATAATCTGCCCGACGGATAATTTTATTGTACTTCATCCTGTCGGCAAGACTCCAGTGGCTGTCCTGATTATTACAGGGAAGGTATAAATGGAGCTTAATATGCGGAAATTCCTTTTTCATTTTAAGGATTTC
Organism: Clostridia bacterium; assembly: GCA_017456545.1. GTDB lineage: Bacteria > Bacillota > Clostridia > Oscillospirales > CAG-272 > RGIG2000. The sequence continues at coordinate 9,413 of JAFTJE010000007.1, forward strand.
CTCCGCTGCATAGGTATCAAAGCCGAGAGCTCCTCCGCAAATAAAGGTATCAAAGCCCTTTATTATGGAGGCATAAACTATTTTTTTGAACCTTACCTCATCAAAGTCCTCCCGTATATATCGGTGACCCGTAAAGCATATGGAATTTATACAGTTAAGTGCGTCCATTTTCTCCCTCCTTCCTCTGTTTCATACTCCTATTTTAATACTTAAAACCGAAAAAATCAATATTTTCATCCTATTTTTTCGACTCCTTGAAGCTATACACGGCAAATTATTACCATTGTCCGTATTATTTCACAGTATATTCTCTTTCCCGACAGTAGGATATGACAATTTCGGCGTTGTGCTGAGTGTATAATACGAATAAATATGCTATCGGAGGAAAAATTATGAATAAAACAAAGCCAAAGCTGAAGGAAAAATTACGGACAAGCAAGGAATGGCGTTCCATTGCACAGCAATGCATTCTTTTTGCCCTGGGATTCTTCTTAACACCTGTAAAATTTATTTTTGACATTTATCCCTTTTCTCTTGCACTTCTCGCCTCGTGCAAGGGCCCTGCACCATTTGTTTTTGCAGGCAGTCTTTTATCGGTTTACTTTAATCTTAATATGGATATCTCCTATGCTCTTGCACTCTGTGCCCTTATGGCCCTGCGTATTGTGGGTTCCCTGTGGCTGAGTGGCGGTGCAGATAACGGTCTTGGCCTGAATATGGAAAACCGACGGGACCTTCTTTCCTCCTTTTTCGGGGAAAACGAGGGGGTGCGTGTGGCTCTTTGTGCTGTTTCTGCCCTCGGAATAAGTGTCTATAAGGTGGTTATCTCCGACTTTTCCTACTATGAAATATTTGTCCTCGCCTTTTTTGTAATTATAAGCTCCGTGCTTACCTATGCCCTTTGCGGTATTTATTCCCAGGGCAGCTCCACAATAAGGTCGGCAGGAGTGTGCGTTCTTTCCTTTATGGTGATATTTGCCTTGAAGGGAAGGGAGCTTTTTGACCTTGATATCTCAATTATACTTTCCTACTGTCTTGTGCTATACGCATCAAAAACCGTATCCCCTGCTAAGGGCGGAGCCTTCGGTGCTCTGCTCGGTATATGTCAGAGAGTGGGGTTTGCTCCCATATTTTCCATAGCCTCACTCGTGTCGGGATTTCTTTGGAGGACCTCTGCATTTCTGGCTGTGATCTGTGCCTTTACGGTAAGCGTAGGCTACGGAGTATTCACCTCCGGCTACGAGGCACTTGTTTATCTTGTACCGGAGCTTCTTCTGTCCACTCTTGTTATGTATCCGATACTCAAATTTGAGGTCCTTCCCCGTCCGAGATTTGCAACTCAGTCAAAGGAGGGCACAACCGTAAGGGAGGTCCTTTCCAAGGAGAAGGGAGAAAGAATAAAGAACGGCTTTCTCCGTGTTTCCAACTCCCTGCACGAGGTCTCCAAGCTTCTTTATGAATTCGGAAGCAGCGAAAAAGCAGTAAGCATGGATTCAAGATATGAAAGCTGTCTTGAAATATGCGAGAACAATTGCTACTCCTGTCCGAAGCGAGGCATATGCTGGGACAGGGACTCTGCCACCACGAAGGAAAATATAGATAAGCTGAGCACGGCTTCCTTTTACAATAAATCAGTGTCAAAATCCGACATTGACGAAAAATTCCTGCACCGTTGCCCCAATATTGATACAATTATCGAGAAAATAAACGAAAAATGCAAGCTGGATGAGGAAGCATTATCCAAAAACGACAAGCTTGAAATAAGTGGTGCCGACTACGAAAACTTCTCTAAGCTTCTAAGCAAGGAGGCTCAAAGAATCGAGGATGAGGATATCCCCGACCCTGTTCTTACGGACAAGCTTGTCAGGTTGGCTGATTCCTTAGGTCTTATATGCACAGGTATAAGTGCCTTTGGAGGTACCAAAAAAAGAATTATAGCTACGGGAGTGGATGTGGAAAGCTCCAAATGCAACACCTCGGTCCTTACCAACGAGCTGGAAAGAGTCCTCGGCTGTAAAATCACACCTCTGAAATTTGAGGGTGAATCCCCCTATTCCGTAATGACGGTGGAAAGTGCCAACAGGTACGCCATAGAAAGTGCTAAGCTATCGGGAAAGGCCGACGAGACACAGCAAAACGGCGACACTGTGTCCACCTTTTTGTCCCACGACAATAAGTTTTATATGCTGATTTGTGACGGTATGGGCTCGGGAAAGGAGGCATCTGCCACCTCCCTGGTTTGTGCTGAATTTCTTAAAAGGCTCCTATCTCTTCATCCCGACAAGGAGGTGTCGCTGTCTATGGTAAACAATTTTCTGAGACACAAGCGTGCAGAATGCTCCTCCTCTGTGGACCTTTTGGAAATTGATTTGGCAGACGGAAAAAGCAGCTTTATAAAAAGCGGTGCTGCTCCCTCCTTTGTAAAACGGGGAGATAAGGTATTTAAGCTCTTTTCAAAAACGGCTCCCATCGGTATAATGAAGAGTCCGGATGCCGAGCAGCTGGATTTCAATCTGCAGGAGGGAGATATTGTGGTAATGGTAAGTGACGGTGTATGTGCCACCGAGTCGGATTCCGAATGGATATGCTCACTGCTTTCCTCCACTGTAGCCGATTCTATCGACACTCTCCCGTCAAAAATCATTAACCGTGCCAAGGAAAGGAGCTTCTCCTCCGACGACAAAACTGTTTCTGCCTGTGTTGTAAGAAGTGCCGTTTTGTAAGATATAATAATATACAGCTTTCTTCGTACCATCGGGCTACCTTGTGGCTTAACCCAAACAAAAACGCTGTGAGCCTTTACTCACAGCGTTTTGATTTGTTATTTGGTTGCCTTAGCCTTCTTTTCGGGCTTTGTTACTATGCCTGCGTATATGCATACTATCATACAGATAAGCAGGATTCCCGCGAGAAGCCACTGGAAGAATGTAGCTGATACAGGGGGCTTTACAAAGAGATATGTACCAAAGGTTACAAGGGCTATTGCCACTGCCACAAGCCATACGGGATATTTAACTGTTGTACCACCGTGGAAATAATATGCACGGAATATCTCAACAGCTCCTCTGCACCACATAATAAGTCCTAAAATCTGGAAGGGCTCACCTATGCTGAATATCTTAAACTGTGAAAGGATACATCCGAGAGCTATAATTGCGAGGAGAGTAAATTCTACAAGAGTGAGAACCTTAACCACACCGTTTCCACCCCTTGCCACCTTTTTGCGAAGGTATGTGCAAAGATAGATAATTATAAGCACTGCGATAAATATCTCAATTATCTTCCTTCCCCAATCCTTAAAGAAAACATCCGTACCGGACCAGATGGGAGCTACTATCAGGGCACCGAGCAAAAATATAACAGCTGCTACAAAATACATCCAGAAGAGCTTTGTTTTATTAAATGATAAAAGCTTTTTCATTTTTCCTCCTTTTTTCCGTTCAGTAGAGTCATTCGACGGAAAACGATTTTTTAATATATGCATTTTAACATACTGCTGTTAATTTGTCAAGATTTTATATTTTAGTGTTGACAATTTTTTTCTTACCGTGGTATACTATGGTTATAAAACGCATATAGCATTTTTACAATACATCCTCCTCCGACCAAAGTCGGAGGTTTTGGCGTCCTTATTTTTTATTCAGGTGGTATATATGAACACAAAAATTCTATTAGAGCCTATTCAGGACACTCAAGAATATAAATCCCTTATCTCTACCCTTTCCACGCAGAAGGCAAAGGGAGAAATTTTGCCTATTTTGGTAAACGGTATAGGGGACGGACCTGCATTTGCTCTCGGCTACTCTCTTATTTCTCACATAAAGAACGAATACAAAAAAACGGTTTTATATCTTGTCCCCGAGCAAAGAACGGCAAACAGGCTAAACGATTTTTTTGTAAGAAGCGGGCTTAATACAGCATTTTATCCATACAGGGACCTTAATTTTTATGATATGACATCATCAAGAGAGCTTGAATATGACAGGCTCCGTGTTCTGTGTGGGGTAATGGACTCATCCCTTGATGCAGTTATCACTACTCCCGACGCACTGCTCCAGTACACTATGCCGAGGAGTGAGCTTTTTTCCCGTACCTTCCGTATTGACAGGGGTGGGGAGCTGAATATTACCGAGCTTACAAAAAAGCTTATTGACACAGGATATCAGCTGAGTGAGCTTGTTGAAAGTGCAGGTCAGTTTGCAGTTCGTGGCGGAATTATAGATATATACCCCACAGGAAACGGTGATTTCTACCTGAACGGGGAGAAAAGAGAAAATCTCCCTATAAGAATAGAGCTTTTCGGTGATGAAATAGACAGAATGGGTGTCTTTGACCCCTTTACACAGCGTATGAGTGAGAAAGTTGACTCATGCCTTATCACTCCGTCAAAGGAGATAATTGCCGACGGGGAGCAAGCCGACAGAATGATAGAAATTATCGATTCCCTACTTGACAGCTGTACAAACGAAAGCACCAAGGCTGAGCTGATGAGAGAACGCTTTTCTCTTGTACACGGCACATCCCTTGCCTTTTGTGATAAATTTATATCCCTTATATACCCTCAGTGTGAATGTCTGCTTGACTATTTTACAGATACTCCCTGTGCTATTTTTTCAGATATAGCGTCTCTTAAGCAAAAAGCAAGAAACGCATATGAGCTAAGCTGTGAAAACAGTCTTTCCTTGATTGAATCGGGGCTTGTTACCAAGGAATACTCCGATTATATGGCTTCTCCCGAGAGAATAGAGGACTTTCCCTCCCGTGAGCAGGTTATACTGACGGACAGATATACAGTTGGCTACAGAGGAAAATGCGGAGCAATCCTTGACTTTAAGATAAAATCTCTTTCCCTTCGTGACGGTTCGCTTAATTTTGCCATAGAGGAGCTGAAGGGACTCAGCTCCATTGGATACTCCTGTGTTCTCGTCTGCCGAACAGAAACCGAGCAAAGGGGGGCTGTCAAGGCACTGAACGAATATTCCGTTCCTGCCTTTGCCTACAAGGACGGCGACTCGGTAAGGTCGGGAGCTGTGTGCGTAATTTGCGATTCCTTCCCTGACGGATATGAGCTGACCCAGACAAAGTACGCATGTATTGTGCTTTCCTCAAAGACGGATAAGCTTACCGTAAAGACAAAAAAGACAAAGAAATTTGCTAAAAATGCAGGAGAAAAAATACTCTCATACGCAGACCTCAATGTAGGAGATTATGTCGTTCACGCATCTTACGGAATAGGTCGTTATGTGGGTATAAAAAATATGTGTGCCCTGGGTGCCTACCGTGATTATATTGCTATTGAATACGCAGGCACGGATAAGCTGTTTTTACCCGTTGACCAGCTTGATATGGTATCAAAATATATCGGTGCGAAGGGCGAGGACGGAGAGGTTAAGCTATCCAGAATGGGTGGTGCGGATTGGAAGCGTGCCACCGCAAAAACAAAATCTGCTGTAAAGGATATGGCAAGGGAGCTTATAGACCTATATGCACGCAGACAGAGGATAAACGGCTTCTCCTTTATGCCGGACGGACTCCTTGAAAGAGAATTTGACTCCTCCTTTGAATTTGACGAAACAGATTGCCAACGGGAGGCAATAGATGAAATAAAGGCAGATATGGAAAAGCCCTGTCCTATGGACAGAGTTCTCTGCGGTGATGTGGGCTACGGCAAAACAGAGGTAGCACTCCGTGCAGCTATGAAGGCAGTTGCGAACAACAAGCAGGTAGCTATACTCGTACCCACAACCATTCTTTGCATGCAGCACTATCAGACTGCCCTTGCCCGATTTGCCGGTACGGGAGTAAATATAGAAATGATATCACGCTTTGTCACCCCCTCCCGACAGAGTGTTATCCTCCGTAAGCTACGCAGGGGAGATGTGGATATTATTATCGGCACACATAAGCTACTGGGAGGCAGCGTGGAATTTAAGGACTTAGGACTCCTTATAGTTGACGAGGAGCAACGCTTCGGCGTAGCACAAAAGGAAAAAATAAAGAAGCTGTGCCCCGATGTGGATGTGCTCTCTCTCAGTGCCACACCTATACCGAGAACCCTTAGCATGGCTATCGGCGGTATCCGAGATATGTCCGTTCTCGATGAGGCACCGGGTGGCAGACAGGGTGTTCAATCCTATGTTCTGGAATATGATGAAAATATATTGAACGATGCCATAAGACGGGAGCTGCACCGTGGTGGTCAGATATTCTATCTTTACAATAATGTGGAATATATTTACAGAGTGGCAGACAGGCTTAACAAGGCTTTCCCCGATGCGAGAATCCGTGTTGCCCACGGACAGATGGACAGAGAGGATATTGAAAATATCTGGGCTGACCTTGTTAAGGGCGAGGTTGATATTCTTGTAAGCACCACCATCATAGAAACCGGAATAGATATTCCCAATGCCAATACTCTGATTATTGAAAACGCCGATAAAATGGGACTCTCCCAACTGCATCAGATACGAGGCAGAGTCGGAAGAAGCCATAGGAGAGCCTACGCATACTTTACCTTCAGACAGGGAAAGGCTCTTTCCGAAATTGCACAAAAGAGGCTGGATGCCATCCGTGACTTTGCCGAATTCGGAGCAGGCTTTAAGATTGCTATGCGTGACCTTGAGATACGAGGTGCGGGAAACCTTCTCGGTGCTGCCCAGCACGGACATATGGAGGCTGTAGGCTACGACCTTTATGTAAAGCTTCTTAACGAGGCTGTCCTTGAGGAAAAGGGAATCAAGCCTCCCGAAAAATTCGAGTCTGTAATCACTCTGTCCTCCGATGCATTTTTGCCGGAGGGCTATATCCGTTCCTCTGCTCAGCGTATGGATATATACAAAAAAATAGCTCACATTGAAAACGAGGAGGATGCAAAGGATATCGAGGCAGAGCTTACCGACAGATTCGGTAAAATACCAAAAAGTGCCATAACCCTTATCCGGACGGCACTCGTAAAAGCCTATGCCTCCATAGCAAGGATGAAAAAGGTGGAGCAAATGCGTGACCAGATACGCTTTTACCCCGACAGAATTGATTTGGGTGTGTTGTACCTAATGTCAAAGGTGGATGCAAGTAAAATAAAGATTATGGGCGTTGGCAAAAACCCCTATATCTGCTTAATGACAAAATCCGGGGATCATCTACTCACGGGAGCTAAGGAGCTGCTTACAGCTTATATCAACATAGTAAAGGAATCGGAGGAAAAATAATATGCTAAGAAACGCAAAATGGATATTGCACCCCGAAAACAAGCTTTATGAGGCTGTATGCTTCAAAAGAGAGCTTGATTTTGCGAAGAAAATTAAAAAAGCTACCCTTTATATCACCTCTCTCGGTGTATATTATGCCGAAATTGACGGTGTCCGTGTCGGAGATTTCATATTGGCACCGGGCTTTACATCAAGGAAAAGAGTCCAATATCAGACCTATGATATTACAAAAATGATAAATAAGGGCTCAGCTCTTTCCGTTTCTGTCGCCGAAGGCTGGTATAAGGGAAAAATAAACTTCGGCACCGATGAGGGTGGACCGGAAAAGAAAAAGGCACTTAAGGCAAGAATAGATATTCTCTTTACAGACGGCACAGGTAAGACAATCGTAACCGACGAGGGCTGGCTTGTCAAAAGAGATAAAATCCGTTATGCCGAGCTTTACGACGGAGAAACGGTGGATGCAAATTATGAGGATATCTATGTAAATGCAAAAATTTACGGTAATCCTCCTGCCGTTACGGTGGTCAAGCAACAGGGTGTTTATGTAAAAGAGCAGGAAATTTTAAGACCGTTATGTATTTTTACTGCCAAAAACGGTGATAAGCTTATAGATTTCGGTCAGAATATGACAGGATATTTTGAAATTGAGGCTGATGCACACCGTGGAGACAGAATTGCTCTTTCCGTGTGTGAGGTTCTTGACAGGGATGGCAATTTCTACAATGAGAACTACCGTGATGCCAAGGCTCGCTTCGAGTATATCTGTCACGAGGGACACAATGTATATAAGCCCAAGCTTGCCTTCTGGGGCTTCCGTTATATGAAGATAGAGGAGTTCCCCTGTGAGATAACAGCGTCAAATATTAAAGCAATTGTGCTCCACTCCGATATAAAAAGAACGGGCTACCTCGAAAGCTCCAGTCCCCTGCTCAACCAGCTTTTTTCCAATATAATATGGGGACAAAAGGGTAATTTTCTCGATGTACCCACAGATTGCCCTCAAAGAGATGAAAGACAGGGATGGACAGGAGATGCTACCGTCTTTTCAAGGACTGCCACATTTAACTATGATGTGGAAAAATTCTTTATAAAATGGCTTACCGACCTTAAGCTTGATCAGGAGAAAAACGGACACATACCCCACATTATCCCCCAGACAATATGCTGGGATTGGTCCACGGCTGAGCATAGCGGAGCCGTATGGGGAGATTCCTCTACTATTATTCCCTACCAGCTGTATCTGACCTACGGTAATAAGGAGATACTCGCCCGTCAGTACACCTCTATGTGCAGGTACATAAAATATATCACCGAGCACACCAAGGAAAAATACCTGTGGGCAGGATGTGAGCAATTCGGAGATTGGCTGGGACTTGACGCCCCGGCAGGAAGCTACCGAGGTTCATCAAACGAGGATTTTATTGCCTCTGTTTTCTATGCCCATTCTACCCTTCTTGTTGCAAAAACAGGCAAAATACTGGGTAGGCGTGTAGATAAATATGAAAAGCTGTATAAAAAAATAGTAGAAAAAATCCGTATGACCTTTACGGAATACAAAACACAGACCGAGTGTGCCTTGGCACTGTATTTTAATATAGCCGAGAATAAAAGTGCTGTTGCAAATCAGCTTGCCACCATGATAAAGGAAAACGGAAACAGGCTTAAAACAGGCTTTGTGGGTACTCCCTATCTTCTCCACGCCCTATCGCAAAACGGATATGCCGAGGTTGCCTACGACCTTCTTTTGCAGGAGGAATTTCCCTCCTGGCTCTACTCCGTTAAGCAGGGTGCCACAACCATCTGGGAGCACTGGGACGGAAGGAACGATAAGGGTGAATTCTGGTCATACAGGATGAACTCCTTTAACCATTACGCCTACGGAAGTGTGGCAGACTGGGTATATATGGAGGCCTGCGGTATCCACACCGTTGAGGAAAAGCCCGGCTTTGAGGAGGTTATTATTTCTCCCATTCCCACGGATAAGCTTGACTGCCTGAGTGCGAAAATAGAGACACGCCATGGCACTGTTTCATCAAAATGGTATCATTTTGACGGTAAAATACGCTATGAAATCATAACTCCCGTTCCTGCTACAATTATAATTAACGGTAAGGAGCACAGAGTACCTAAGGGCACATACATATTCTGAGAATACTCCCCCATTTCAGGGGGAGCTTTTCATCCTTGGGCACAGACCGATATACCAAAATCAAAAAGGCTTTCGCAAAATGCGAAAGCCTTTTATTATTACTTAATCACAACCTTAACATCGTGCTCTCCGTCTGCAAATGCAGGGATAATATTTCCGTCGATTGCCTTACCGTCAACCACCACGGATACTGTAATGTCCTTGTATTTAACATCGGGGTTCTCGATTGTAATATTGTATGTTGCTCCACGGAAGCTACGCTTCATAGTACCCTTTGCAAAGGGAAGATGAGGATCTACAACGAGTCCTTCATAGGTTGCACGGATACCCATCATATAGCTTTCCATTGTGTTTGTATACCATGCAACAGAGCCTGTAATCCAGCTGTATTCCATCTGGAACGCACTGTTCTTATGCTCCGGACCGAGATAGCAGTTAGCAAACATAAAGGGCAAACACTTATTCTTGATTTCTGCGTTGTCACCCTCGATATAGCCGGGAGCTATCTTCTTAAAGAGGTTGTAAGCAAGGTCTGCCTTACCGTACTTAAGAAGTCCGAGAATCATCCAGATGTTTGTATGTGAGTAAATTGTACCGTTCTCACAGATGCCGGGCTCCATAGAGGAAATTCTACCGATTGTGGAATCGAACTCCTTGTAGGAGGGTGTAAGAAGCATATATCCAACGGGTGTTGCCATATGCTCATCCATAGCATTGATAAGAGTAGCAGCTCTCTCCTCGCTTGCTACACCGGAAATAAGTGACCAGCACTGAGGCTCCATAAACATCTTGGCGTATTTATTTTCGTTGGAGCCGAGGGGCTTACCTGCGTCTGTGTAGCAACGGCGATACCATTCTCCATCCCAGGCATTTGCGTTAATTGCCTTAACGATAGCCTCCCGTCTTGCAAGGTAATCCTTTTCCTTAGCCTCATCCTTCATAAACTTAGCAAGCTCTGCCATTTCAAGAAGTGCCTGTGCGTAAGCAATGGAAAGCCATACACTCTCGCCCTTACCCTCCTTACCTACACCGGTAAGGGAGTCATTCCAGTCACCGAACTTGATAAGGAGAAGATCATGCTCACCCTTATTGGACTCAAGGAAGTTAAGTGCTCTGTCCATATGACCGAGAATTGTAGCCTCTCCCTCATCTCTGAAGGGAACTACCTCATTTAAGAAGTCGATATCCCCTGTCTCACGGAGATATGCTGTAAGTGTAAATTCAAGCCAGAGGGCTGAGTCGGAGTATGCCTTTGTATCAACAGGGTTCCAGCCACGAACAGCCATACCACTTGAATACTGATTAGCAACAGCCTCCTTAAGAATCTCTCTTGTTCTGTCTGTCTTGAAGGCAACTACACCGAAGCCGTGCTGTACGATATCACGGTATCCGTTATATCCCCAACGGCACCAGGTAGCACCGAAGTTGGTAGCATGCTTACCCCAGAAGTTGATAAGACGGTCAAGATGATTGTCCTCTGTTGTAATGTGGTTCTGTGTATAGAGTGCCTTGTAATAGGATTTAACCTCATCGAAGTACTTATCCTGATTTGCAAGATACTTTTCCTTATAATACTTAGAGTCATTCTCGCACTCGCCAATACCGAGAACGAGGCTGATATCCTGCTCCTCTCCTGCGTTAAGCTCGAGGTCAAACTGCATTGAGCAGATTGTTGCGTTGGCGGAGCCGATGGAATTTCTCGCCTTACCCTCTCTTACAACCTGGGGAGCAGAAAGTGTACCGTAATCGCCGACAAACACATTCTGGCATCCGTCGGAGCCTACGATCTTTTTATCTGCAATCATAAACGCTGTAAGATAGTTATGAGGCTTGATAAAGGGATGCTTTGTCATATAGAAGGTATTTTCTCCCTCGTCAAAGCGTGTAGCACGGTAGAAGGTGTCACCGTAGCTGTCAAAGCCCCACTTGAACTTAAACTGAATCTGGCTGTATGTAAATATGGAATAAGAACGCTTCTTTGCTCCGTCGTTCTTAAAGGAAAGCTTCCAGATCTCGCAGGCATCCTTACCTACGGGAACGAAAATTCTCATTTTTGCTGTTGTATCACAGGTCTTGTTTTCAATTTCTGTATAGCCCATACCCTGTACACACTTGTAGGACTGGTAGGGGTGACAAACAGGCTCCCAGTTCAATGTCCAGAACTCCCCTGTTTCGTTATCTCTTATGTAAACAAGTCTGTTGTAAAGATGATCCTTGCCAAATACATCATAGTCACAGATACGGCCAACGCCTGTATAAAGCTGGATACCCTCCTTACCGTCTATCTGGTAGTCAAAGCATCCTATACCTGTCTGATGAACATTTGCATAACAGGAATCGTTGAAAAGAAAATTGTCAAAGGGACGGGGTGTGGCGGGAGAAGTAATTATAAATTCATCGCCTGACGCATTAAAATAACCGTATTTATATTCCATTTTTTCTCCTTTTCAAACCTATCGGTTTTCTATTTTTTTCTGTACCTTATTTACTTACCAATGATTGTATTTTACAAGCTCGGTGCGTTATATACACCGAGCTTGTTTTGAAATTAAGCTACCTCAAGCTCACCCTTCATAAGAGCTACAAAATCTCTGTAAATATAGTCTGTTATCTGTGCTCTTGTGGTATCAAATACTGTCTTCTGTGACAGGGACTTCCTTGCTGAGTCCTCGGATTCAACAAATACACCGTTACTGTAATAGCCCTCTGTTACATGGAGTATAACATATTCGGAGCTGTATGCATCGGATGCGTTGATCTTATAGTACTCAAATCTCTGCACCTTGCCTACGGTCTCTCCCTCTGCAGGGTTAAGTATTACCTCAAGGGTGTAGAGCATATTGTTGGGATTTGCCAAAATTTCTTCAATTGTATCATTATCAAGCTCATTGTATCTTGATGCAAGAGGATATGATACAAGAGTGAAGTAAAGCTGGTTAAAGGGCTTATGTCTTGCGTCGCCGGTATCTGTATATCTTCCACTCTTGGAGGTTACCTTAAGAATATCGGCATTTGCCTTTGTATCGTGTACATAGTTAATGTAGAAGGTCTCCTCGCCGTACTGATATACGGATGTGGGAACCTTTATAGTAACGGATGCAACACCGAGATACTTTGTTCCGTCGGGACGGAGTGCCTCACTAAGACCTGCACCGATAGTATTTGTTGCAGCCCAGTTAATGGATTTACCGTCATCAAACACAACGGATTCAACATCCTTAAACTGATTCTGAGGGATAAATGCAGCCTCGGGGATTCTTATAAGAAGATTTGTATCGGACTGCTTTGCAACAGCATAATAGTAATTCTGCTCATCCTCTTCACTGTATATTGCCTGGCTGATGAAGAAGTAAGGAAGGTCAACTCCCGATGTATGAGAGTCAGCCGTTACCCAGAATACATCATCTGTCTTGCCCAAGCCGTACTCGTCAAGCATAGCCTCGTCGGGCTCTATAGCCACTACCTTGTCACCAAGGAAGTTGGTATAGAAAATTGCAAGAGCATTCTGAGAATATTCATAGTCTGCCGCTGTACTCTTAAGATACTGTCCGTTCTTAATAATGTGGACTATGTAATCCGTGCTGAGCACTCCCTCATTATCCTCAATCTGCTCACCCTGGAGTGCGATAATGGGTCTCATTGTGCTCATGCTGTTCATCTTGCCCTCGGAGATATAGAAGGTTCTTATATCAATCATAGCCTCGGCAGATGAGGAGTATCCCATATAGATAATCGGGGAGATGTAATCTGTAATGGGAATAAGGATGGAGCCCTCTGTTGCTGCGGAGAATCTGTATACATGATTTCTTCCGTCAAGAGCAACATAGAAGGTGGCACTGGCAGTAAAAGCCTTATGTCCGATTCTTAGGGTGTGTGTCTTTACAGCACCGTCAGCATCCTTATAGGTTACGGTCATTGTAGCCTGACAGGTGTCGGCTGTTACACCGTATTCTGCCATCTGCTCGGGTGTACATTCTCTATATACCTGGTTCTGTACAGTAATAGGTGTCAGGGCGTAGTTACGAAGATATGCATAATAGGATTCGTCAAATATAAGGTCCTCATATCCGTCAATAACTGTTACCATTGTCTTTTTATTATCCACTGTTTTTTCTACACGCTTAAAGGTATATTCACCCTTGGCGTTTTTAACATTGATGGATACAAGCTGGCTCTCGCTGATCGGCTCGTAGATAGTAAGGCTGTTGTTAATAAGTCCCTCTCCGTCCTGAGGCTCCGGAACCGTTGTTTCGGGCTCAAGAAGAGGTGCAATCACAACGAAATATACTACCACTAACGCCACCAGAAGAACAGCCATGGTGATAAGTATTACTTTGTTATTCCTTTTTGTCATCTGAGTTTTCTCCTGCGTATTACTACCGCCCCACCGATTATAAACGCAACAGGAAGAACTGTGGAAATAATAACTGTCATCGCTGTAGCCTGATTTTTGGTAATATCGAGGTCATATTCAATAAATACCTTGAAATCAATATCAACAAGGGAGGGAGTGTCCTCTCTGGAGGAGAGTGTGTGTATCAAAGCAAGCATCATCTTCTTATTTGCGTTGGAGGAGCTGTTAAGACCCTCCTCGGAAACGAAGCTTGAGCTTGGACACATTACGAAATATGAATATTCATTCTTATTCATTGTACCGTCGGTTGAATTGAGGATATCCTCTTTTACAGCCGATGTGATGGTCATAAGGTTGTATGTTCCCTTTGCTCCACCGAAATTAGCGTTTTCGCTGGTTACAAGAAGAGGCTTAACATACTTTACATATTCTCTCTCTACATATCCCTCGTCACTCTTGAACTCGTCCTTGATTGTTACAATATTGGCGTTGTTCATAAGAGCCTTGGCAGATGCCGCATTGCTGAGAGTTTTGAAGTATGAGAGTGCTGCCGCATTTTCGGGAACGAAGGCACGGAGCTTATAGGGTGTGGAGCTTGCAAGCAATGTATCGCTTACAGGATATTCGGAGGGGGAAACCTCGATACCGCAGTTAGCATCTGCAAATGCGTAAAGATTGGGGAGGTCCACATCATAATCTGTAAAGCAGAAAATTGTTCCTGAGCTCTTGAAGTAGTCAGTAAGCTTCTTTGTCTCCTCGGGAGAAAAGTCACTTGTAGGATTATTGATAACTATAGAACGGGCATCGGAGGGGATATTCTGTGTGGAAAGGTCAATGGGCTTAACGCTGTAGCCACTCTGTGCAAATATCTTGATAAGAGTCAATGCCTCGCTGTTAATATCCTTGGAGGTCTCAACGCTTTCAAAGTCTATTGCCTCACTGTCCTTATCCCAGTTTGTAAAGCATGTCTCTCCGTGCTGCCATGTGAAGTAAACTGTGGGGTTCTCATCCATTACAAGACCGAGAATAGCTGATGTAAATACCATTTCTCCGTTGTACGCATAGAGATTACCTGTATTGGTATCGTATGCATAGAACGCCTGATAATGGAATACCTTATATTCATTGTAGGGCTTGTAGCCTGGAGTACCGGGAGTGCCGGGGTTGGGATTCTTTCTCGCTACTATAACTACATTCTGAGAAAGTCTTGTTCCCGAATCTGTGTAGAAATTATCCTTATAGAAGGTGTATTCCTTTTCAATATCGTAGCAGTTTACCTCGATATTGTCGCCAAACTCCTTCTCAAGGTCGAGGGCTGTGGAATATACATATCCAATGGAGCCTGCTGTATCGGATCTTCCGTATGCATCCTCGATTTCGTCCTCGGGGGCTGCAAAAATAATTTCAATCTGTACATCCTTTTCGGTAAACATCTCACCGACAGTGGTCTTCATCTTGTCTGACATTGTGAAGATTCCCTCTTCTGTCATATCAAGCTGCCATCTGAACTTATCGGAAAGAACGCCTATCATTGCGTTAAGTATAATAACCAATGCCACAACAAGGGCACAGAAGGCAAGATTAATGCCTGTATATTTAATGTTTTTCTTGTCAGAAAGTGACTTTAATGATCTTCTTTTCATTTCCATTCTCCTTTCTGATTAGCGGAATCTGCGTGCGATAAACACGCGAATTGTAAGGAATACAAACACTCCGGCTACGGAGATATAGTAAATAAGTGCTCCGAAATCAAAGAGTCCGTATGTGAAGTTGTAGAATCTGCTGTATACGCTGAACCAGTCAAGGATTGCTCTTACGGCAGAGGATGAGATAAAGCTGTTAAAAATGCTGATGCAAAGAAGTGCCGCAAGTACACCGAGTGTAATTACGATAGCTGCAAACTGATTCTCTGTAAGGGAGGAAATGAACATACCGATAGCGATAAAGCACATACCTACCAATATAATAGCAAATGTAGAGCCGAGAATCATTACAAAGTTGGGGGATGATGTTGAACCGTATGCATCCTCTACCGCATATGCAGAAAGGGGAATGTAGTTGAGCATGGACAAAAGAACAACTATCATAAACATTGCAAATGCCGCAAGGTACTTTCCGAGCACCATCTTAGTTACCGGAACGGGAGCTGTAAGAAGGAGCTGGTCGGTTTTTGTTCTTCTCTCCTCACTAAAGGTCTTCATTGTAAGGATGGGAAGAATTATAACGAGTATAGCAAGCATGAACAAGAAGTATGTACCTGCCTCGGAGGTAGCCTGAAGAAAGGTTGTTACTCCGAACATAGCACCTAAAAGTGCCAAAGAAACTGCGAGGAAGATATATCCGGTAGCAGTTGTAAAATAAGAACGCATTTCGCGCTTAAATACTGCAAGCATTCCTATTATTCTCCTTTCTTTCCTGTTTTATCTGTGAGCTTAATAAAGATATCCTCAAGGTCGGCACCCACAGCCTCAAGACCGAGAATGGGCCAATCTCTTGATGCAAGAACTCTGAAGAGCTTCTTTCTGATATCGATATTGGGTGCCCCCTCAACAATGTAAACGAAGGCGTCTGCATCTCTTTCATTGAGGGACTCTACCATAACAACTCCGGGAACATTGCGAAGTGCGGATGCAACCTCTCTCTGAGGACCGGAAATCTTTACACGGTAGCGTGAATTTTCGGAAATTGCCTTTGTAAGGTTCTCTGTCTTCTCGTCTGCAACAATCTTACCGCTGTTAATAACGATAATTCTGTTACACACGGACTGAACCTCTGAAAGGATGTGTGTTGAAAGAATAACTGTATGTGTCTTACCGAGATTTCTTATAAGGTTTCTCACCTCAATAATCTGCTTGGGGTCAAGACCTACAGTGGGCTCATCAAAGATAATAATCGGGGGGTTGCCGATAAGAGCCTGAGCAATACCGACTCTCTGCTTGTAACCCTTGGAAAGATTACGGATAAGCCTGTTCTTTACTCCGAAGATTTTAGTGATCATACAGATCTCCTCAAGATGCTTCTCCTTATTGAGGTCGCAGCTCTTGAGGTCAAATACGAATCCGAGGTATTCCCATACTGTCATATCCACATAAAGCGGAGGCTGCTCGGGTAAGTAGCCAATCAGCTTCTTTGCCTCAATGGGATCATCCAAAATATCCTTACCGTCAATAACAACGGTTCCGGAGGTTGAAGCAAGATATCCGGTAACAATGTTCATAGTTGTGGTCTTACCTGCACCGTTAGGACCGAGAAAACCAACAATCTCTCCGCTGTTTATAGTAAAAGAAATATCGTCAAGGGCATACTTTGAACCGTATTTTTTAACGAGATTTTTAATTTCTACCATTTAGTTTTCCTTTCTGTTTTGTATCATACGATTTTGTAGACTTCTAAAGTATAGCATACATTTCGAAATAAATCAACATAGAAAATATATATTTTTACATTATTTTTATAGAAAATGCATAAAAATTTGGATATTTTGCCATACTCCATCATCAAATTTACCACATTTACTTTAATTGTACTTTAATTTATCCTTAAAGGGAGCAGAAACGCCGCAAAGCAATTTAACAGCATGGGCGTTAATGCCACAATGCCGATTTCTTATCTTTGACCCCATTTCATATTACCTGCTCCCACTGCCCTTTATGTACCGTCAGCCTGTGGTTTATAGTCGGTTTTTGCAAAATACCCCTACCTGTGTCTGTAAAAGCAGTCAGGCGTCCTTACGGATGCCTGACTGCTGCTTCTTATTTTAATCTTTATGCCATTTCATATGCCCATACTCTTCTGCCTGAGGTAAAGTTACCGAAGATATATTTTGAGCATGCGGACTCTGTCATTACATAAACCTCGCCGTCGATATAAATAATTTCCTCTGCCATAGGTGGCATTCTTACATCACGGACAAGACATTTGGAATCAAGGTATGTAAGTGGAACATTACTTCCTTCAAAATTAAATGCTCCCACAGAGGCAAGGGATATATCATACTCGTAAAGGTGGGATGTGGAAAGGCCCCAGGATGTGGAAAGAAGAATGCTTCCCGTATCACTTATATACATGCCCTGAACCTTACCCGGTGTGGAATATACGCACACAGGGGTCTCGCTTTTTGCAAGTCCCGTGTTTATATCAAGCTCAAAAACCGTTATCACAGCACTGTTCTTGTCCCCTGAGGGAGTTGTGAGCATATGCTCATCGGGGCTTACATATCCACCCTCTGCATAATGGAAGGACCCTGCGTAAAGCTTACCGTCAAAAACCTTGCAGTATGCCGGATTATTACCTGTCTTTACCTCTCCTACCTTCGTTATTTTATTATCACCGTCAAAAAGGTCCTTCAAAAGAAATATATCGCATCCGTCTCCACCGGATACATACAAATACATTCCGTAATATGTAATTCCACCTGTGTGACCCGTATAGTCGGAGCCGTCTGCCTCCTTCATCTCAACATAATAAAGCTCCTCTCCCGTTTCCTTTGCAAGAACATAAACTCTGGAGGCACTCTTGTCCTTCATATACCCGCAGGCAAGAAAGCCTGCCTGTCTTTCACGGGCGTTAATGCCACAGGGTACATAAAGCTCAAAGCCCTGGGGGACATATCCGTCGGAAATACCCGGAGTCGCAAATTTACTGTCGGCGTTATAGAAAAAGTGTGCGAAAATTATTTTTTCGCCCATATACACTACAAAAAGAAGGAAAAACAGTATAGCCAGAATAAGTGCTATTGTCCTTACCGTTATTCTCAATGCTTTATTTTTCATATTTTTCTCCTATGTGCTGCGGTTTTATTTTTTCTATATTTTAACACTTAGTGATATAAATTGTCAATAGTTTATTGATTTTCAGGATTTCTTATGGTATACTTAAAGTAGATATTTTATTATAACTCAGGAGTGCAATATGGATAGAGTAAAAATGGGTATTATAGGTCATGGCTGCCGTGGCTGGGGCCTTCTTGAAATACTACTTTCCCTTGAGGATGTGGATGTTATCGCTGTGTGCGACAAGTATGACGACAGAGCCAAGGGTGCCTTTGACAAGGTAAAGGAAAAAAAGGGTAATGAGCCCTTTATGACAACAGATTACAAGGAGCTCCTTAAGGTAGAGGGGCTTGATGCTGTGCTTATTTCCACAGACTGGGAGATGCACTTCCCAATAGCTATCGATGCTATGAAGGCAGGTGTCGGAGTTGCCCTTGAGGTTGGCGGTGCTTACTGTCTTAAGGACTGCTATGACCTTGTTGACACATGGGAAAAGACCCGTGTTCCCTTTATGTTTATGGAAAACTGCTGCTATAACAGAGATGAGCTTTTAGCCACAGCAATGGCAAGAAAGGGTCTTTTCGGCAGGATAGTATACTGCTCCGGCTCTTACTCCCACGACCTTCGTTCCGAGGTTACAAGGGGTAAGGAAAACCGTCATTACAGGCTCCGTAACTATCTTACAAGAAACTGTGAGAACTATCCGACCCATGAGCTCGGTCCCATTGCCAAAATACTCAATATAAACAGAGGAAACAGAATGGTATCCTTAGTTTCCGTAGCCTCCGGCTCCTTCGGTATGGAGCAGTATGTTGAGGACAACAGGGATAATATCAATTCCGAGCTTATCGGTGTCGATTTTGCACAGGGTGATGTTATAAATACCATTATCACCTGCGAAAACGGAGAGCAGATTCTCATAAGACTGGACACCTCCCTCCCCCGTTCCTACAACAGAGAGTTTACCGTAAGGGGAACAAAGGGTATGTATGAGCAAAGCTCCAACTCTGTTTACTTTGACGGTCAGAAGGAATTTTGGTCACCTCTTGAATACATAGACGAATACAAGAACTCAGCGGAAAAATTCAAGGATATGCTTCCCGACAGCTGGTTTAATATAACACAGGAGCAGCTTGACGCAGGTCACGGTGGAATGGATTATATTGAATTCCGTGATTTTGTGGATAGACTGAAGTCGGGCGAGGAAATGCCCATAGATGTATACGATGCAGCTGCCTGGATGTGTGTAACCTGTCTTTCCGAGGAGTCCATTAAGGAGGGCGGTATGCCCAAGGCTATCCCCGACTTTACAAAGGGTGCATATAAAACAAGACCGTCTCTTGATGTGGTAAAATTTAATTTTTAATAAGGAGAAAATATGGATAACGAAAAGAAGACTCAAGCTGAATTAGAAGACGAAATGGCTGAAAAGGCCCTGCAGTCCTTCCTTGGCATGTCCGAAAAATCCGATGATGCCGAGAATGAAAAATACGAGGAGGCTGAGGAAGTCGAGGAGGCCGAGGACCCCGAGGAATCCTATGATTCCGATGACACCGATGCCTTAGCAAAGAAATACGAGGACTACGAGGACGAGTATGAGCCCAAGCCTATGAAGCTCGGCAAATTTGAAATCCTTATATGTGCTCTTGCGGTTTTTGCTCCTGCTCTTTGGACATTAAGTGCATACGGTACTGCCATGATGTGCGGTCTTGCACTTTTACTGACGGTTCTTACAAAGCCCGGGAAGGACGCTGTACACTGTGTTGTAGCAAATGCTCTTACCCTCGGCACAATGATTTTTATAAGAATAACACTGAATATCTCAGCCATAATATTTGAGCTTATTATGAACGCATCCGAGCCCGAAAAAACCTTATACGGCTCTGCGTACAATGATTGGGCAGAAACAATTACCTCCTTCAACGATGTAATGAGTGTAATTAACTCCGTGCTTCACTTGTTGGTGTTTGTTGTATTTATTATAAATGTCTTCTGCCTCATATCCAAGAAGCGTACACCTATTTTCGGAAAAACTGCAGCTAAGCTTTCCGACAAGGAAGAGGAATAATATGGATAATATTTTTTCTTCCCTTATGGAGAGGCTTGCCGAAAGGCAAATATGCCCCTACTATGCAGAAAACCGTGCAGAGGCTGTAAGCACCGTGCTTTCCATTATTGAAAAATCAAGGATGGAAAAGGGTGTTGATTGCAAGGATATCCAAATATCCTCCGGTGGCTCCCGTACTCTTGCAGAAATAGATATATTCTCCTCCCTTGAAAAATACAATGTGCTCAATGCCTATGTATCCAAGGACCCGAAGGAGCAATATGAGGCAAAACGCAGAGCCCTTTTATCCGATGTTTTCCTTATGAGTGCTAATGCAATATGCGAGAGTGGAGAGATTGTAAATATCGACGGCAACGGCAATCGCCTGGGTGCCTTGATATACGGTCCCGACAAGGTTATTATAGTTGTGGGTAAAAATAAGCTTGTAAAGGACAAAACGGAGGCAATGGCGAGAATCAAATCCATCGCCTGTGTTAAAAATGCACAGCGTCTTTCCAGAAGGACTCCCTGTGCGGAAAAGGGCAAATGCGAAAGCTGTCTTATCCCCTCCCAGACTATCTGCGGACATACGGTATACACAAGATATTCCGCTATACCCAATAGAATCCATGTGGTTCTTGTTAATGAGGAGCTGGGATTTTAATATTATAGCCTCCAAAATAAGCCTTATAAGATGAGAGATTTTGCACAGAATGGCAAAATCTCTCCTTTTATTATTAAAATATATATAAACATTTAATAAAAATATATAATTATTTATTAATTTCATATTGCAATTTGTATAAAAGTGTGCTAAAATGTTGGAGGTAAGAGATGATTTAACTTCATCAAAAATATAACAGGGAGGATTAGACATGCCCGAATTCAAATTCAGCATCGTAAAAGAGCTCGGTGCCATTTCCGAGAGCAACAGCGGTTGGGTAAAGGAAGTTAATCTCGTTAGCTGGAACGACCGTGACCCTATTTACGATATTCGTGCTTGGCAGGAAGGCCATGAGAAGCTCGGTAAGGGTATCACTCTTACAACAGAGGAGCTTAAGAATCTTAAGGAATTGCTCAATACACTTGATATTGACTAATACTTATCGGGTGCCGATATCGGCACCCGTTTTATATTTCTGCGATTATAATCAAAAAAGGACCGTCACAGACGGTCCCTTTGCCTTATGCATTAAAACTTAAGATTTCTCTTCTTGATATTATATTCGGAACGGGGATTGATAAAGTTCCTGTAATCGAGCTCTCCCCTGTCAAGTGCAGTAACAATGATTTCTGCTGTAGCGATATTTGTAGCTACGGGAACATTGTGAACATCGCAAAGACGGAGTAAATTCTGCTCTATATCCATTCGGGTACCGGCATCCTTTTCCTTATAGGGATTGGCAGCACGGAAATAAAACAGCACATCTATCTCGTCAAAGGCAATCCTTGACGCTATCTGCTGTTCTCCACCGTGAGTACCGGACAAAAGCTTTTCTATCTTAAGGCCTGTCGCCTCGGAGATATATGCACCGGTTGTGCTGGTGGCGCAAATAGAATGCTTACTCAAAATACCGCAATATGCGATACAAAGCTGTGTTATCAATTCTTTTTTAGTGTCATCTGCAATAATGGCAATCTCCATAAAGCAACCCTCCTGAATTATCAATATATATTATCATACCACATATATAACGCCTTGTCAATAAATTTTTATCAATTTTTTGGCATTTTAGACAAAAGGTAGGTGTTTTTTTGCCCTTTTTACAAATAAATTCGTGTTTTTGCACAACTGCATCTCCTTCAGGCAAAAAAAGGGCTGCCTCAATAGACAGCCCTTATGTTAATCTGTAGGATGCAAAATTTTTCTTATGCCTCGTAGCATTCAAATATAATTCCACGGAAACCGTTTTTGTTTGCAGTCTTCTCCTCCTCGGCTGTACGAATGGTCCAGGCAAAAAGCACAGGACGGAAAACACGCTTTACAAATCTCAAGGTAAAGGACTTTTTATATTCCCAATGGTTAAAGGAAACAAAATCGGGTCTGCAAAGAAAATTAAGGAGCAGGTTTTTAAGCACAAAGTAAAGTGGCTTTCTCATTTCCTTTTTTCTCATGTAGTTATCCGAGAGAATGCCACGCACCACCCTTGGCATTTTTTTCTTAAATGTGGCTACTGCTAAAGGGTTGAAGGACTGTATCATATAGTCCCCCTTATAATTCTCCAGTACCTCAGCCGTGGCTGTGGCTACATCTCCCTCTCCCACATCCTGTTTTATCTCTATAAGCAGAGGGACTCTGCCGTCCACAAGGTCGAGAACCTCCTTGAAGGTTGGAATCGTATCCTCCGTTTTACCGAGCTTGATTTCCTTGAGCTCGGCACAGGTGAGGTCAACCACTCTTTTGTCAATATTGCATACACGGTTAAGGGTTGCATCGTGAAACACCATCAGCTCTCCGTCCTTGGAGAAACGGACATCTATCTCTATACCGTAGCCCTTTTTTATAGCTCTTTCAAAGGCTGGTACAGAGTTTTCCTCGGCTGTATCGTTGTGCAATCCACGGTGGGCATACTTATATTTCAAAAACGGCTTTACTGCTTTTTTGTTAAATCTCGGCTTTATTGCGAACAAATAAAGAATAAACAGAAGAAGAAGCACAGAGCCGATAGCTATAAGCACTATATAAATAGGGTCCATTAATCGTCTGCTCCTCCTAAGCTCTCGAGAGCTCCAACCCTATCGGGTCTGGAGTCACCGTGCTTAACAAAGAACATTGTAACAAAGGCAAGTCCTGCAAATACAGCAGCATAGGGGAAGAATATCCACCAGCCACACAAGTCTACAAGAGCACCGGAAAAAATAGGTGTTACTATCTGTGCCGACATAGACGCTGTGTAATAGAAGCCTGTATACTTACCTACATCTCCAACCTTGGCAAGCTCAACCACCATGGGGAATGAGTTTACATTGATTGTAGCCCAGCCAATACCTGCAAGGGCGAAAAGAAGATACATTACAACCTCGGGGGTGCCTGCCTTAATAAAGGCTGCTGAGCCAAAGGCAGCAGTAAGCATTATAACACCTGCAAGTATGGTCTTTTTTCTTCCTACCCTGGAGGCAATAAGTCCAACGGGGATATAGGATATAATCGCCGCACCCTGTGCCACCATAAGAGTTACGGTATAGGGTACCTCAAGAACCTCGGATGCATATACGGAATACTTACTTGTAACAGCGTTATAGCCGATATACCAAAGAACAACGGATGCAAGAATAAGAATCAAGGACTTAAGCTCTGCCGAGTTAAGATTTCTCTTAATACCGTCTATGGGCTCCTCATCCTCGTCAATACAGTACTTTACCGTATCTATCTCCATATCCTTAGCCCACTTGCGTTCCTTAACAGTAAGTAAGAATACCACAAGAGCAGCTATCATAAGCAACGCCACGATAATCATATAGATACCGAAATCAGTCTTACCCTTTTCATTTGTCTTGAATACGATACCCAGACCAAGAACAATAATTCCTCCCGCTGTTCCCATAAGGTTAATAATTGCATTACCCTTGGAACGAAGAGGCTTAACGGTTACATCAGGCATAAGTGCAACAGCAGGAGAACGGAAGGTAGCCATAGACAAAAGTGCAAAAAGCAATACGACTACAAAAATACCAACATTGTTTACATATCCGAGGAGGGAGAAGAATACCGTTGCCGCTATTGTTCCGAAGAAAATAAACGGAGTTCTTCTACCGTATTTGGTGTTGATTCTGTCGGAAATCGCACCAAAAACCGGGAGCATAAACACAGCAAAAATATTGTCAAGGGACATAATAATTCCCGAGGACAGCTGTTTCATACCGAACTTATTTGTCAAAATAAGGGGAACAACCGTATCATACGCCTGCCAGAAGGCACTGATAAGGAAGAATGCGAAGCCTACAAGTATAGTTCGCTTGTAATTAAGTTTCATAGCTTTTCTCCAATCGATGATTTTTACGGGTCACTGTTTACATTATAGTATAAAAAATACCGTTTGTCAAATAGAAGTCACAGATATATGTTTTTTTTGAAAAAATATCCGTTTATTTATTTTTTTATTCCCTGATAGCTTCCTCTTAGGTACATTTCCTTGTCTATATCGTTTATTACCGTTGTCTTTTTCAAGCTCCACAGAGGGGCAACAAGGCTTTCCCTGAGTCCGTCTCCCGTTATGCGTTCCACCACTATGTCGGGAGAGAGGAGCTCCAGCTGGTCGCACACTATATTTATGTATTCCTCCCTGTCAAGGGGTGTATATTTGCCCTGTCCGTACATTTTTGCCAGGGGAGTGTCTTTAATTATATGCAAAAGATGTATCTTGACAATGTCGGGGTGCAATTTGTCCACATCCCTGAGGGTTTTTATCATTTGCTCCCTGCCCTCCCCGGGCAAGCCATTTATAATATGCACGGCAATTTTCACCTTAGGGGCACCCAGTCGCAGTCTCGAAAAGCAATCGGTAAACTCCTCATAGGTGTGGCATCTGTTAATGAGCTTTGCCGTTTTATCGTCTGAGCTCTGAAGCCCTAATTCTACGGTTACAGGTATTTTTTCAGACACATCCTTAAGGATTTTTATTTTTTCATCCTCAAGGCAATCGGCTCGGGTGGCAATATCTATCATTACGGCACCGTCAAAGGAGGCTACCTCATTAAGGATTTTTTCAAAATTCTCTGTGCTTGTATAGGAATTTGTATATGCCTGTAAATAGGGGATAAATTTATTTACCGTCCATTTTTTTAATATCTGCTCCCTTTGGCTATCATACTGCTCCTTCAACGGGGTCAGTCCGTCACACCCACGGCTTCTGCTTCCTCCCGAGCAATAAATACAGCCTCCGACTCCTCGGCTGCCGTCTATATTGGGGCAGGTAAAGCCTGCGTCAAGAGTTATTTTTGCACACTTTTCACCAAAGCTTTTGCGAAGATAATAGTCGTAGGTATGGTATCTTTTATTTGTATCACTGTACTTAAATGGATTTTCGCTGACCTGTGACATATTTTCTCCTCCTTTTCTCTGTTCTTATTTATTTTACTATATTTTCTTTTTTTGTGCAATATAAAAA
This sequence comes from Clostridia bacterium, assembly GCA_017456545.1. Lineage (GTDB taxonomy): Bacteria > Bacillota > Clostridia > Oscillospirales > CAG-272 > RGIG2000. The sequence goes on from JAFTJE010000007.1 coordinate 35,054, forward strand.
CAAAAAAGAACTTGACAAATAAAAAAGCTTCTGCTATAATACAATAGCAAATGCTACTGTGGCTCAGTCGGTAGAGCACATCCTTGGTAAGGATGAGGTCACCGGTTCGATTCCGGTCAGTAGCTCCAAAACAAGCAATCCTGTCGGGTTGCTTTTTTTGTTTATACGGAAGCATATAAAAATCTGCAGGGCTTTTTTATTGTTAATTGCACACTGTATGCCTGATATTTTTAATTTGTTGACATCGCAACAATTGATTATACAGGTCTTGAAAAACGCTTTTTAATGTGATATACTTAAGCTGTAAATAATAAAAGCCTGCCAATTTTGGAAGTATATTGGCAGAAAGGAGATTTATGGAAAGCTTAAACCCCAAATACGAGGCTCTCTTTACCCCTTGGAAAATAGGTAATGTAGAGATTAAAAACCGTATCGTCCTCTGCCCTATGGGAGGCACCTCCCTTTTCGGATGGATGGAGCATACGGGCAATCACTTCGATAAGGAGGCGGCAAAATTCTTTATCGAAAAGGCAAATAACAATGTAGGTCTTATCATCCCCGGTATTGCCCCTATCAAGAGTACATTTATGGGTCAATGGCTCTACAAAAACAAAAAAATGTTTGCCGAGCTTAAGGAATTTATGAAGGAGATACATAAAACAGGAGCTAAGCTGTTTATACAGATTACGGCAGGTATGGGCCGTTCATGGGCTATACCCACTCCCCTTGTTATGCTCCATAATATGCCTGTTGTAAGAGATTTAATAAAGCCTATTATTAACATTCCGTATCAGAGTGCATCACCCAGCCCACTCCCATCAAGATGGAGTGATAAGGTAACTACCCGTGCCATGAAGGAAAAGGAGATACTTGAAATTATTGACGCCTTTGCCAAGACTGCCGAGCTGTGTAAGTGGGCAGATGTTGACGGTGTCGAGGTCCATGCAGTCCATGAGGGATATCTCCTTGACCAGTTTACTCTGGAATATACAAATAAGCGTACCGACAAATGGGGTGGCTCCTTTGAAAACCGTTATCGCTTCCCCGTTGAGATAGTTAAGGCTATAAAGGAACGCTGTGGCAAGGACTATCCCGTTTCTCTTCGCTACTCCGTAACCTCAAAGGTAAAGGACTTTTGCGTAGGTGCTGTTCCAGGTGAGGAATTTACCGAGATAGGCAGAAATATGGAGGAGAGTGAAAGGGCGGCAAAATATCTCCAGGACGCAGGCTACGATATGCTTAACGCAGATAACGGAACATATGACTCCTGGTATTGGGCACATCCCCCTATGTATATGCCCCTTAACTGTAATCTTGAGGATGTATCTCACATTAAGAAATTTGTTGATATTCCCGTTGTCTGTGCGGGAAGAATGGAGCCCGAGACAGGTGCTAAGGCTATTTCCGAGGGCAAAATCGATGCTATGGGTGTGGCAAGGCAGTTCCTTGCCGATGCGGAGTGGATAACTAAGCTTATCGAAAACAGGACAGAGGATATAAGACCCTGTATATGCTGTCACAACGCTTGCTTTAATATGTCACACTATAAGGGCGTTGCAAATGCACAGTCAATTTACGATGCCAGTCACATTGCACGCTGTGCACTTGACCCCAGGGTAATGCAGTCCGACAAATACAAAATAGAGCCTGCCAAAAGGGTAAAGAGGATTGCCGTAATCGGTGGTGGCATCGGTGGTATGGAGGCTGCACTCCTTTGCTCAAAGAGAGGACACAGGGTGACACTTTATGAAAAGAGTGACAAGCTTGGAGGAGTGTTTATAGCTGCTGCGGCTCCATCATATAAGGAAAAGGACAAGATGCTTATTGCCTGGTATGAAAGAGAAATGGCTAAGCATCCCGAAATTGAAATAAAGCTAAATACGGAAATAAAGGATATTACCACTCTGGATGCAGACGAAATTATTGTGGCAACAGGTGCAAAGGCAAGAAAGCTCCCTGTAAAGGGCTATGACAAGGGTATTGAGGCTGTTGACTTCCTACTTAAAAAGAAGGAAATAAAGGGCGAGAATGCGGTTGTAATCGGTGGAGGTCTTACGGGCTGTGAGATAGCATACGAGCTTTATCTCGACGGCAAGAAGCCCGTTATTGTGGAAATGCAGAATGACCTTATCGTTGCAAAGGGCGTTTGTCTTGCAAACTCCTCCTACCTCCGTGACTTCTTTAACGCCAACAAGGTTCCCGTTCATCTTGAAACAAGGCTTACAGAAATTCTCGATGACGGAGTTACCGTTACAAATGCGAAGGGCGAGAGCTTCAAAATAGACGCAGACAGTGTTATTCTCTCCTGTGGATATATTCCCGACCCTGTGGCTAAAAAGAAAGGAAATGTACATATCATAGGAGATGCCTCCTCTGTTGGCAACCTGCGTACTGTAATATGGGGTGCGTGGGATGTCTGCATGAAGCTTTAATACAGCTTTTTACATATTTTTGACTGAAAATACTTATACGCTACTGTTTTTTCGTTACATTAGCACACAAAAAGGAGTTTTACAATGTTTTTAACAGAAGAGCAAAAAGCCATACTCAACGGCGAAAAGGGTGATACCCTTGCCAAGGTTATGGAATCGGTTGTACGCTACGGAGAGCTTTTCGGAGCTGATAAGCTGGTTCCCATTACAAGTAAATACAATCATCTTGTTACCTCCTTCGGTCTTAAGATGATAGGTCCTATCTATGACCTTATGAACAAGCTCATAGAGGCAGGTGCCATCTCGGGACAAAAATTCTCCTGTGACCCCCGTCCCGTTGATAAAAATGTTCCCGCTAATTTCTTACAGAAGCTCGTTTTCAATAAGTTTATGTATTCCAAACAGGATTTTTATGAGGGTCAGCTCAACACCCTCGGACTTATGGAAAAGGATGCCTTCTCCTGTGCTTGCTACCTGGACGAGGTAGGAAATAAGCCGAATAAGGGCGATATCTCAGCTGGAGTGAATCAAGTGCTGTAGTATATGCTAACTCAGTCCTCGGTGCAAGATGCAACAGAAACTCAGGTATTATTGATATTATGGGCTCTGTTGTGGGATATGTTCCCCATTTCGGTCTTCTTACCGATGAGGGCAGAAGGGCTACATGGGTTATTGAAGTAAAAACCACAAAGAAGCCCGAGGCTCAGCTTCTCGGCTCTGCCATAGGTATGAAGGTAATGGAGGATGTACCCTACATTAAGGGACTGGACCACTGGATAGGCGACGAGCTTAATGATGAAAGCTGTGCTTACCTTAAGGACTTCGGTGCTGCCACAGCCTCCAACGGTGCTGTGGGTCTTTACCATGTTGACAATCTCACTCCCGAGGCAAAGGAGCTTGGTGAGGCTCTTATTTCCGAGGGTGCACAGGTATATGTAATTGACGACGCCGAGCTTCAGAGAATATATGACTCCTATCCCGTTATCTGGAAAAAGCCCGATGCAACTCCCAAGCTTTGCTTTATGGGATGCCCGCATATGAGTCTTGAGCAGCTGAAATCCTGGACCGTCAAGGTGGAAAATGCCCTTAAGGCCACAGGTAATAAAAAGGTAGTTATTCCTACTGTTTTCACAACTGCTCCAAAGGTTATGGAGGCGTTTAACAAAACAGAATTTGCAAAGCGTCTTGAGGCTACGGGAGTTATCGTATCCTATATCTGCCCTCTTATGTATATGAATAATCCTCTGTGCCGTAAGATGCCTGTTATCACTTCCTCAAACAAGCTTCGTACATATACAACGGCACGCTACTATACAGATGAGGAAATACTTGTTAAGATTACAGGAGGTAAGAAATAATGAAGGTTTTTAACGGAAGAGTTGTTTCTCCCGGCACTGTAACTGCTGAGGCTCTTGTGTCCCACGGTGGACTTAATACATTGGCATCCTTCCAGAAGGCACTCCAGTTCGGAGATAAAAAGGCTACCTGTGGGGACCAGAACAACCCCGACCTCTACGGTCACGAAATGGCGGGAAAGGCACTCTGTCTCCCCCAGACAATCGGCTCCACTACCGGCGGTCTTGTTCTCTACTGTGCTTGTGCTATGGGCCGTCAGCCTGCTTGTATGCTCTTTTCACAGCCTATTGACTCCTTGGCAGGAGCAGGTGTTATCCTTGCCGATGTGTGGCTGGATGGTGTAAAGATGCCCGTTATCGACTCCCTCGGTGACGAGTTTCTTGATTTTGTAAAAACAGGAAACACAATTACAGTAAAGGAAAACGGTGTTGTAGAGGTTGAATAAAATCACAATTGACTCCCGACTCCGATATTAAGGCAAGAAAGCATTTATAAAGAGCTGACACTGTCAGCTCTTTTTTATGTTGCAAGAAATACAAATATTTGATATAATGATAAAAAAATTCCCAACCCAACGGCAGATGATGTTACCCAATTAGTGAAGCAACATGTTGAGTTCACAAAAGGAGGTGATAAAAATGACAGAAAAGGAAGCATTACTCCACGCCCTTGAAAACGAAATGGTATCCAAAATTTACGGTTTTTGCCGTACGAGGCTGAAATCCGTAAGTGACGCAGAGGATTTGTCCCAGGATATTTGCTTAGAGGTACTCAAATCCATACATTCGGGTAAGAAAATAGATAATATTAACGCCTTTGTGTGGACGGTTTCCAATCATTTGTTCTTTAATTGGTTAAGGAAAAAAAGGTACGGGACCGTAGCATATATAGATGATGCCACAATGTCCGAGGAGGATGTTGAAGAAGAATTTATCCTCTCGGAGCAGAAAAGCCTTTTAAGACGGGAGCTTTCCCTCATGTCATACAATTATCGCCGTGCCATCATTATGCATTACTTTGACAATATGTCCTGTGAGGAAATAGGAAAAGCCCTCGGAAAAAGCGAGGGTACAGTCAAATGGTGGCTATACGACGCAAGACAAGCTATTGAGAAAGGAATGAATACTATGAGAAATTACGGAGAAAGAAGCTACCGACCGGGAAATCTTTTTATTTCCTGTACAGGTAATCCCGGCTCTGATATGGAGCCTGTGTCCTGTGCCAAACGAAAATCCACACAAAACATTTTACTTTGTGCTTACAAGGAGCCTGTTACCGTTACAGAGCTTTGCGAGGAGCTTGGCATTTCTGCTCCTTACATTGAGGACGAGATTGATTATCTCTGTAAAAATCAGCTTATGGAAGAGGTATCAAAGGGTAAATACCAGACGGATTTTGTAATACTTCCGGGCAGAAATCCCGATATTGGAAATAAAATTTACGCATACGCCTTCCCCGATTTTTACAAAAAGCTCATAAATTATCTTGAAAGCAAAAGGGATATGCTTTCAAGCCCAGCATTTAATACCGCAGGCTTTGAATGGAGCCGTCTGCTTTGGGTATATATCCACATTTTTTCGGAATTCTGCGTAAAATACTACAGATACTATGGAGATATAAAATATATTAGATACGATGATATTCCACTTCGTCCCAACGGAGGCAAATGGATAGCCTTCGGATTTGATAACAGCGACACATCCCCCAAGGAATTTATGCCCTATCACGGTTGGGACGGTCCTATCCATAAGCTTGAGCCTGCATATACACAGGGCTTCTGCCACTATTGGAGTGGTATAGATTCTCAACCGTATCTTGATTTGCCATCAGATGTTTTTGCTCTGTGCAGACAGATAATCAAGGGGGAGATTAAGGTAGAGGAGCTTAACAATGAGCAGAAATATCTTTTCGGTATTGCCATTGAAAAGCAGCTTTTTGTAAATGAAAACGGTGTATTCAAGCAGAATTATTATTATATCAATAAGACTGAACGCAGAGAAATTGAAAAAATGGCACAGGAATTTGCAAAAAGCGTAAAAGATATTACAGACGGTGCGTATCAGCTTGTACTAAAGGAATACGAAAGCACCGTACCGAGGCACCTGCATTGGCAGATGGGAAATTTTCTTTCCAACGCATTAACTATATTTGTAACCTGCTCTCTTTACGAGGCTGAGAAGGAAGGCATTTTATCGGTGCCAACCGATAAGAATAAATACTGGTTAAGCCTTTTTGCATCCGAATAACCGTAAAAAGCCGACTCTTGTCGGCTTTTTATGTTGACTTTTTTGGTGTGTGGTGGTAAAATTGTATTACAAATATTTTATAACGAGGTAGTAATATGAAGGTATTATTTATCGGTAACAGCTTTTCTCAGGATGCTACCGTTTATCTACGCAGAGTGTCCGATGACAGTATTTTTGTAAGGAATCTGTATATTGGTGGCTGCCCTCTCGAATGGCACGCAAGCAATATTAAGGAAAACAAGGCTGCCTATGAATATCAGCTTGACGGACAGGGTCTGCGTATGGCATCAATTAACGACACTCTCACCGAGGAAAAGTGGGACTATGTGTCCATACAGCAGGTAAGCCATTATTCCGGAATGATTGAAACCTATGAGCCATATACAGAATTTGTGGTAGGATACATTAAGGAAAAATGCCCCGATGCAAGGATAGTCTTCCACAGAACCTGGGCATATGATGATGCCAGCACCCACGGTGGCTTTGCCAACTATGATTGGAACAGAACAAAAATGTATAACTGCATAGTTGACGCCAGCTCCAAAATAGCCGAAAAATATTCTCTGCCCATTATCCCCTCGGGAGACGCTATTGAAAAGGCACGCTACCTCCCCGAGTTTGACACCTCCAAGGGTGGAATGTCACTGAACCGTGACGGCTTCCATCTCTCTCTTGACTACGGCAGATACTTAGCTGCCCTTACCTGCTATAAATTCCTTACAGGAAAGGATGCAACAGAGGTTACCTTTGAGCCCGAAAACACGGACCCCGTAATTTGCAAAAAGCTCAAGGACCTCGTAAATAACCTTTAATAAAAAACAAAATTCCCCGACACTGTGTCGGGGAATTTTTATTATTTATTATATCTTCATTGAAAGGGCAAGCTTTACCTTTTCGCAAATGCCTGCAGCATTGAGCTTATAATACTCAAGAAGCTCCTTTGCAGGACCGGACTTACCAAACTCGTCCTCTATGCCGTGGCGAACAACGGGAACGGGACAAACTCCGGCAAGTGTCTCACAAACGGCACTGCCCAGACCTCCGATTATATTATGCTCCTCTGTGGTTACAATAGCACCTGTCTGCTGTGCAGAGGAAATAAGAATCTCCTTGTCTATGGGCTTGATGGTGTGGATATTGATAACAGCTGCGGAAATGCCCTCTGCAAGAAGCATCTCACGGGCGATAAGTGCCTGCTCTACCATTATACCTGTGGCAACAATTGTAACATCACTGCCCTCTGCCATGTGGATACCCTTACCAATCTCGAATTTATATTCGGGCTTATCGTTTATAACGGATACGGCAAGTCTGCCAAAACGCATATACACGGGACCTACATACTTAACAGCTGCCTCAACAGCACATCTTGCCTCTATGGCGTCGGAGGGATTGATTATTACCATACCGGGGATAGTACGCATAAGTCCGATATCCTCGTTACACTGATGTGTAGCTCCGTCCTCACCTACAGTTATACCTGCGTGGGTTGCTCCTATCTTTACATTAAGATGGGGATAGCCGATGGAGTTTCTCACCTGGTCAAAGCTCCTGCCGGCTGCAAACATAGCGAAGGTAGATGCAAAGGGAATCTTACCTGTTGTGGCAAGACCTGCCGCAACACCCATCATATTATTTTCTGCTATACCGCAATCGAAAAATCTATCGGGAAATTTTTTCTTAAAGGTTATTGTCTTTGTAGCCTCTGCAAGGTCGGCATCCAATACAACAACATCCTTATTCAAAGCACCAATCTCTGCAAGAGCATTACCGTATGCTTCTCTTGTTGCAATCTTATCTGCCATATCTATCTCCTTAATTCAATCCGTTTTTGTATTCGTTAAGCTCGGAAACAGCCTGCTCGTACTGCTCCTCATTAGGTGCCTTACCGTGCCAGCCTGCCTGGTCCTCCATAAAGGAAACGCCCTTACCCTTGGTTGTTTTTGCCACAATTGCTGTGGGCTTACCCTTACATTCCTTAGCCTTAGCAAGAGCAGAAAGAATTTCCTCGATATTGCTTCCGTCAATTGTGATTACATTCCAGCCGAATGCCTCCAGCTTACTTTCATAGGGCATAGTGTTCATAACATCTGACACCTTACCGTCTATCTGCAAGCCGTTATTGTCAATGATAAGGCAAAGATTGTCAAGCTTGTAATGAGCTGCGAACATTACAGCCTCCCATATCTGACCCTCCTGGCTCTCACCGTCGCCGATAAGCACATAGGTACGGTAATCCCTTTCACTGATTTTTGCGGAAAGTGCCATTCCACAGCCTGCGGAAAAGCCCTGTCCCAGGGAGCCTGCCGACATATCTACACCCTTTATCGCCTTCATATCGGGGTGACCCTGTAAAAGTGCACCTGTGTGACGGAAGGACTTAAGCTCCTTCCTGTCAAAATATCCCTTTAATGCAAGGGTTGCATAAAGTCCGGGACAGGAGTGTCCCTTGGAAAGAATAAAGCGATCTCTGTTAGGGTCATCGGGTATTGCAGGATTTACATTAAGCTCTGAAAAGTAAAGACAAGCAAGAATATCTGCCGATGAAAGTGCTCCACCGGGGTGTCCACTCTTAGCACTGTAAACTGCCTCCACTATTCCCAGTCTGATTTCTGTCGCTATTTTTTTAAGTTCTATAATTTTGTTGTCCATTGATAGCCTCCGGATACATTTAATTATGTGTAAGTGAAAATATTTTATCACTAAATACTTCTTTTGTCAAGTTTATAAGGAATATAAAATTGCTGTAAATTAATTATTTTCATTATTGACAAATATTCCAAATTATAGTATAATGTATTTGGCTCTTTACCAAAACTAAATAGTATTAAAAGGGAGTAGTTTGCACGGTATCGTGTTGGTATGCCCGTCAGTACGGCTTATGCCCGGGTTTACCATAGACCTTTGGTTTATTACAAGACTTTTAACAGAAGTTTGCTTTTGTTAGGGGTCTTTTTTATTACGATCAAGAAAAGAAAGGATTTTTTATGGACGCTTTATTCAAAAACCTAATAGAGCTTGACGGTGGGCTCTTTGCCAAGCAGCTCGTAATGTGGGTTATCGGTGGTATCCTCATTTTCCTTGCTATTAAGAAGAAAATGGAGCCTACTCTCCTCCTCCCCATGGGCTTTGGTGCCATACTTATGAACCTCCCCAATAACGGAGAGCTTGTTGAAATGGGAGGTAAATTAGTGCCCGAGGGAGTTGCTACGGTTCTCGGTACACTTTATGAGGCAGGTATTGCCAATGAGCTGTTCCCCCTCATTCTCTTTATCGGTATCGGAGCTATGATAGACTTCGGTCCCATACTTTCCAACCCCAAGCTGATGATATTCGGTGCAGCTGCACAGTTTGGTATTTTTATGACCCTTTCATTAGCTTCTCTCTTTAATTTTGATTTCAATCAGGCAGCGTCTATCGCTATTATCGGTGCGGCAGACGGTCCCACATCCATCGTAGTTGCAACTCAGCTTGCTCCCGGTCTGCTCGGTCCTATTACAGTTGCGGCATACTCCTATATGGCTCTTGTTCCCGTTGTACAGCCTCCTATTATCAAGCTCTGCACAACTAAAAAGGAACGCCGTATCAGAATGCCCTACAATCCCGCAAGCGTTTCTAAATTTACAAGAATCCTGTTCCCCATTATTGTAACTGTTATCACAGGTCTTCTTGCACCCGGTGCAGTTGCTCTCGTTGGCTTCCTTATGTTCGGTAACCTCCTTCGTGAGTGTGGCGTTCTTGAATCCCTTTCCGAAACAGCACAGAAGGTTCTTGCAAATCTTGTAACCCTCTTCCTCGGTATTACCGTTGCCTTTACGATGACTGCAGAGCAGTTTGTAAACTGGGGCACAGTTCTTATCCTCGGTCTCGGTCTCTTTGCCTTCGTATTCGACACCTTCGGCGGTATTATGATTGCAAAGCTTATGAACCTGTTTCTCCCCGAGGGAAAGAAGATCAATCCCATGATCGGTGCTGCCGGCATTTCCGCATTCCCCATGTCTGCAAGAATAGTTAATAAGATAGGTCTTGAGGAGGACAACCAGAACTTCCTTCTCGTACACTCCATCGGTGCAAATGTATCGGGACAGATAGGCTCCGTTATTGCAGGTGGACTTATACTAAACTTCTTCTTATAATGAAAGGCGGTAAATATGGAAAATTACGAATTTGCTATAAATTTTGATAACTTTTTGAAATCCTTTGAATATATGGGCTTCGGTATGCTCGGTATATTCCTTGTAATGGGTATTCTTATAGGCTTTATAGTTGCCCTTAACAGAATCAGATTCTTAAAATAATCCTGTAAAATGAAAAATCCCGACACAGTGTCGGGATTTTTTTGTTTATTTATGTTTTTTTCTTCTGAAAAACAGCGAGGCAATCCATAAAATGTACAAGGAAAATGCAGGTATAAGTATCCAAAGAAGAACGGGGGCATTTACCCTTATCTCGGTAATGGGCACGCTTGATGTCACATGGGAAAGAATAACGGCCTCTATCTCTATCTCTGCAGGGATGTAGCATTCCATAACCGTATATTCATCCGTATCAAGTGTACAGTAGTATTCATCATACCCCTTTTTCATTGTCTTCGTTATAGGCTCATTGGAGGAAAGACCTGAATTTTTACTACCGTACGCCAATTTTATGTCACAATCCTCGTCAAATGTATCCTTGAATATTATTCTTACATCGTTTATTTCCCTGTCCCTCGGTACGGGCAGAACAAGATATGCATCCTCTTCCACGGGGGTAAGTATATTCCCGTTTTTTTCATATCCTACGGGATACACGCTGTTACCCGAAACGGTAACGGAGTAATCATGGGCTATCTCTCTGCCCTCTACCTGATATATTCCCATGGGTAGAGCTATACAAATGCATAAAATCAGACACAGGGTAGGTATTATTACTTGTAAATTTTTCTTTATAAGGCTTTTCATAGAGTATTACTGCTGTCCTTCCTCTTTTTTCTATCTAAGTATATCATTTTTTTCGCCTTTTGTCAACAAACAGAATTTACGCATTTCTGTACGATGTGTTAAATATTATTAAATTATAATATTTTTCTTGAATAGATAAAAAAAGTGTGATACAATGATATAATAAGACAATTATGCTTGGCAGAAAGGATACTTATGAAGGTTATCGGTATTGTGGGACCTACGGCTGTCGGCAAGACCTCCCTTGCTGTCAGATTGGCAAAAAAATATAACGGGGAGGTAATCTCCTGTGATTCTATGCAGGTTTACAGAGGTATGGATATCGGTACTGCAAAAATCACAAGGGAGGAGACCTGTGGTATTACCCATCACCTTATAGATATTTTAGACCCTGAGGAGTCCTTCTCCTGTGCTGACTATGCTATCTGTGCAAAAAGAATAGCAGACGATATAATTTCCCGAGGTAAGGTTCCGATTTTCTGTGGAGGCACCGGACTGTATCTTGACAGCGTATTGGAAATATCCTCCTTTGGTGAGGCTGAGATAGACGAGGAATACAGACACGCTATGGAGGAGCTTGCAAGGGAGCAGGGTCCGGAGGCTCTCCATAATATGCTGAGAGAGGTGGACCCCGTAAGTGCCGATGCCATCCACTGTAACAATGTGAAAAGAGTTATCCGTGCCTTGGAAATATACAAAAGCACAGGCAGACCCAAAAGCGAGATAGACAGGGAAAATAAAATGACCCCCCCTCCCTACGACTCCAAGGTATTCTTTCTTACCTGTGAGGACAAGGAGCTTCTCTACTCAAGAATAGAGAAACGGGTTGATATTATGATGGATACGGGTCTCCTTGACGAGGTGCGTAGGCTATACCTGTCAGGAGTCTTTGAAAGGTCGAAAACAGCATCGGGAGCTATCGGCTACAAGGAGCTTATTCCCTATATTAAGGGTGAGGCTACCCTTGAGGAGTGTATAAATCAGCTCAAATTATCCACCCGTCATTACGCAAAACGCCAGCTTACCTGGTTCAACAGAAAAAATAATTACATAAGGGTTTTTGTCGATAAGACAGACCCCTATGAGGAGGCAGCTTCCCACATTGGAGAATGGCTATGACAAAGGAACAGTTAAAAACAAATTACGAAAGCACCCTTGCCAAAATCAGAGAGCTTGATAAGGACGGCAGGGTAAGGCTTCTTATCGCTACAAAGACCCAGAGTGCCGAGGATATAAATTATCTTATTTCCTTGGGTGCCGACATAATCGGCGAGAACAGAGTAAATGAGGTCAGAGAAAAATATGACTCCCTTGACAAGAGTGCCTCTCTGCATCTTATAGGCACACTGCAGAAAAACAAGGTAAAATACATCTATGACAAGGTGGATATGATACACTCCCTTGATTCTCTGTCCTTAGCAGAGGAGATAAACAGGCGTTGTGCCCCAATCGGCAAGGTTATGGATGTGCTGATAGAGGTAAACAGTGGAAGAGAGGCTGCCAAAGGCGGTATTTTGCCCGAGGATGTGGAGGAATTTTACGCTTCTCTCTCGGCTTATCCAAGCATCCGTGTAAGAGGTCTTATGACCATGGCACCGAGATGCGAGACCAAGGCAGAATATATGAAATATTTTTCCTTAACCAAGGAAATTTTTGATAAATTATTTAAGAATGAAGATGACGCTATCCTATCTATGGGTATGAGTGAAAGCTATCTGTACGCCATTGAGGCAGGAGCTAACCTTGTAAGAGTGGGCAGTGCCATTTTCGGAGAAAGGAAGTATTTATAATGGGATTTTTTTCAAGATTCAAAAAATATGAAGAGGTCGATTACGACGACGAGATAATCGAGGAAGAGGAAATAACCAAGGATAATGCCAGCATTTCCTTAGGCGGTGGCAACATTGAGCTTAAGCTTATTAAGCCTGCTACCTTTGAGGACCTGCTCAAGGCTGTGGACTACCTCAAGGAGGGTAAGACAGTTCTTCTCAATCTCGAAACGACAGAAAAGGCTCTCCTTCGCAGAATGATAGACTTTATCAGCGGTGCGGCGTACGCCCTCGACGCCAATATCAAGCAGGCTACAAACGACTCCTACTTCATCGCACCCTCCAAGGTGGATGTAGGTGGCGAAATATTCAACAAGCACCGTGACGAAGATATGTTCACGGATCTTTAAGAGACAGCTATGTTAATATTTGTATCAATAATTTTATCCCTTATATCTGTATACGAGCTTATTCTAATAGCCAGAGCTATCTGCTCCTGGGTTCCCTATTTTCAGGAATCCCGAGTTTATGAATTTGCTTTTATGCTGACAGAGCCTGTTTTAAGGCCTATCCGTGATTTTCTTTTGAGATTTGACATATTCAGACGGTGCCCAATAGATTTTTCTATGATTTTTCTGTTTATCTTAATGAGCATCGGCTCCCGTCTTTTGATATTTCTTGTTTAGGAGGAGCTATGAAATCGCTAATAATTTTAATATCAACAATTGCGTCCTCCATAGGCGTCGACCAGCTTATCAAATGGCTTGTTCGCAGTAATATGCTGGTTGGACAGACAATTCCCGTTATTGACGATATTTTCCATATCACTTATATCAGAAACGAGGGGGCTGCCTTTGGTATTCTCTCCGAGCACAGATGGGTATTTATGACCTTTTCCACCATTGCAATCATTGCTATCGGCGTGTACCTTTTCAAATTCTGTGAGGAGACCCTGTTCACAAAAATAGGTCTTGCCCTGATTGTGGGTGGGGGTATCGGAAATATGATAGACCGTATTATCCTCAAATATGTGGTGGATATGATAGACTGTCGGTTTATAGATTTTTACATCTTCAATTTTGCAGACTGTTGCGTTTGTGTAGGCTCCGGAATGGTTATTCTCGGACTTATACACTCCTTTGCCAAGGATATAAAGAAAAAGAGGGCAAAGGAAGCCAACGCCCCTGACGGAGAGCAGGAAAACAATGAAGATACAGGATGCTGATGTAAAAAAACGCCTTGATGTGTTTGTTTCCGAGGCTCAGGGCGTTACCCGTTCCCATGCTCAGGGAATGATAGATGACGGGCTTGTCCTTGTAAACGGCAGGGTGGAGGCGAAGAATTACAAGCTCCGTGCAGGGGATGAAATCGAGACAATGGAGGAGGAGGCAGAGCTCCTCTCGGCAGAGGCAGAAAATATCCCCCTTGACATTGTTTATGAGGATGAGCATATAATAGTTGTAAATAAGCCCTCGGGTATGGTGGTTCACCCTGCTCCGGGCAATCCCAACGGAACGCTTGTAAACGCACTTATGTACCACTGTAAGGGCTCTCTTTCAGCAATTAACGGAATTATACGCCCGGGTATTGTCCATAGGATAGATAAGGACACCTCGGGGCTTCTTGTGGTAGCAAAAAACGATGACGCACATATTTTTTTGTCATCACTTCTCAAGGACCACGGTATAAAGAGGGTGTATCACGCTATTGTAACGGGTCATTTCAAAGCCGACACGGGTACTGTAAATGCACCTATTGGCAGATGTCCCTCCGACAGAAAAAGGATGGCTGTTATTGCAGGAGGCAGGGAGGCTGTTACCCACTATTCCACAGTATGTGAGTATAAATCCTTTACCCACGCCAAAATGGAGCTTGAAACAGGCAGAACCCATCAGATAAGAGTGCATATGAGTCATATAGGTCATCCGATTATCGGTGACACGGTCTACGGAGGAGGGAAAACCCCCTTTGAAAAGGCAAATGCCGGCCTTTTGAGTGGTCAGTGTCTCCACGCTAAGGAGCTTATTTTTCCACATCCCGTGACAAAGGAAATAATGCATTTTGAAACAGACCTGCCAAAGGAATTTATTTCTCTTATTGAAAAGCTGAAATGTCTTAGCTAAGGAGGCTATCGTGACTGAATTTTCAAAAAAACTGATATCGGTAGCCGAGCTTAATGAGGCTACAAGGGGCTTAATTAACGAGGAAAGTGCCAATAAATTTATGGAGTTTACCTCCCATATGCTTAAGGTGAATGAGGTTATGAATCTCACTGCAATCCGTGACATAGACGGTGTTATTCTCAAGCACATTGTAGACTCCTGTGCCATTGTCCCCTACATAAAGGAAAACGCAAAAATTGCAGATATCGGCTGTGGTGGTGGCTTTCCTACCTTCCCTATTGCTATTTTGAGGGGGGATGTGTCGATTTTAGCAGTTGACAGCGTTACAAAAAAGGTGGATTATGTAAAAAGCACAAAGGAGCTTTTTCACCTTGATAAAATATCTGTTTCCAACAGGCGTGCCGAGGACCTTGGCAAGGACAAGGCGTACCGTGAGAGCTTTGATACCGTTTGTGCCCGTGCTGTAGGAAGGCTCAATCTTCTTTGTGAGCTTTGTATCCCTCTTGTAAGACCGGGGGGCGTGTTTATCGCCATGAAATCAAAAACAACCGACAATGAGCTTGAGGAGGCAAAAAACGCTATCGAGCTTCTCGGTGGCTTTTGCGAAAGGGTAATAAATTACACCCTCACCGACGGAAACGAAACCCTTGAACGCACAATGATTATTATAAGAAAACAGACACTTACCCCGACAAAATATCCCAGAAACAACTCCCAGATTTCAAAAAAACCACTTTAAGGAGGCACAATGAAGGAATATTTTATGAACCTTGACTGGACAACTGAGCTTACCTGTGTTTTCAGGCTTGTCCTTGCTGTGTTGCTTGGCTTTGCCATAGGCTATGAAAGAAAAAGAAGGTACAAGGAGGCAGGAATCCGTACCCACACAATTGTTTGTCTTGGCTCTGCCCTTATTATGATAGTATCACTATTCGGCTTTGGTAGTGGGGCAGATTCTGCCCGTGTGGCTGCACAGATTGTTTCCGGTGTCGGCTTCCTCGGTGCAGGTATCATAGTATACCGTAAGCATGAAACAAAGGGGCTTACAACTGCTGCGGGAGTTTGGGCAACTGCCGGCGTAGGTATGGCGTGTGGCGGTGGTCTCTACATACTTGCCGTAGTGGCAACGGTGCTTATGATTTCGGCACAGCTTCTTTTCCACACAAAGCTGAAAATATTTAAGCACAAGCTGAAATTTACAATAGAAATAGTGTTTTACCAGACGGATGATGAAAACAATCTTATAAAAAAGGAATTTGGCGTTGACCGACTTAATTCCCTCCTTATTACAAGACAGGGAGAACGCTTAATTTACAGTGCTACACTTCTTACGGAGAGAGAGCACCGTTCTGCCGAGCTTACCAAAATCATGCAGGACTATCCCTTTATTATTTCTCTTCGCCGTTGCGACGACTGATGTCATTTTCCCATAAGCATAAGAGCATAACGGAAAACCTGTTATGCTCTTTTTATTGCTCTGTTTTTAAGGAGTATGGGTGCAAGACAGACAAAACGGCTTTTATATTATCTCGTATCTTGTAAGAATGCTGTGTATTTTTTCCTTACGGGTGGAGGCACACATAGGCAGACGGAAAATATCCTTGCATTTGCCCATAAGACAAAGGGCTGTTTTTATTGGAATGGGATTTACCTCTGCAAACATTTCCTCTATCAAATCATAAAGCTGCAGCTGAACTTTTGCACTTTTTTCCGTATCCTTATCAAAAAACGCCCGACAGAGTGTGGACATTTCCCTAGGAACTATATTACCCACAGCAGAAATAACGCCAATGGCTCCTATGGACAGAAGAGGTAGGGTCAGCTCGTCGCAGCCGGAATAAACAGAATATCTGTCACCAAAGGTATTCAGTATTCTCTCAGCCCGTATAACGCTTCCACTCGCCTCCTTTACTCCCACTATATTTTTCACATCATAAAGCCCCTCTAAGGTTGGGGTACCCATATCAAGTCCCGTACGGGAGGGAACATTGTAAAGTATTATTGGCAGCTCGGTAGCAGCTGCCACCTCCCTATAATGCTCTATAAGTCCTTTAATAGACGCCTTGTTGTAATACGGAGTTACAGCCAAAATCCCGTCTGCTCCGTATTTTTCGGCATCCTGTGTCATTCTTTTTGTTTGCTTGGTATTATTGGAGCCGGTACCCACAATAAGCGGTACACGCCCACCTATCCTCTCCTTGGCATAGGCTATAAGCTCTCTGCGTTCTCCCTCGTCCACGGTTGGGCTCTCCCCTGTTGTACCTAAGGCAACTATACCCCCTGCTCCGTTGTCTATCTGGAAATCTATAAGCTCCCCATAGGCATCAAGGTCTATACCGTCAGCTGTAAAGGGAGTTACAAGGGCAGTAATACAGCCACGGGGCAAATCTTTCTGGTTTTTCATTTATTTAACCTCCGAAAAAGCAAAAATCGGTTGAAATCAAAAAAATATTATTGTATACTAAAAGAGAAATATACTCTCATTATAAAAATATTCAAAATATTAGGTATTGACACAAAGAGGAAGCAAAATGATAAAAAACGAACTGCCCGAGACCACCCTGTGTACAAGGGATTTTTACTATGATTTACCAGAGGAGCTTATTGCCCAGACTCCCATAGAGCCAAGAGACCATTCCCGTCTTATGGTGCTGGAGGGGGATACCATATGTCACAAGCATTTTTACGATATAATCGATTATCTTAAAGAAGGCGACACTCTTGTAATAAATGATTCAAAGGTTATCCCTGCCCGTATATACGGAGAAAAAATCCGTCCACAGGGTGAGGAATTTGTACACGAGGCGTCTAAAATCGAAACTCTGCTCCTGAAGCAGATAGAATCTGACAGGTGGGAGGTTTTGCTCCGTCCTGCGAAAAAGGTAAAAATAGGTGGCTCCATCCGTTACGGAGATATCCTTACTGCCACCGTAGAGGGCGTGGTGGAGGACGGAAACCGTATTCTCTCCTTCAGCTACGATAAAACCAAATATACAAATATTTATGAGGTGCTTAATATAATCGGCTCCATGCCTCTGCCTCCGTATATTACAAAGAAATTAGAGGACAAGGACAGGTATCAAACCGTATACGCAAGGGAAAACGGCTCTGCCGCCGCACCTACGGCAGGACTCCATTTTACTAAGGAGCTTATGGCAAAAATCGAGGCAAAGGGCGTAAAAATCGTACCTGTAATGCTCCATGTGGGTCTTGGCACCTTCCGTCCCGTCAAGGCAGATAAGATAACCGACCATATAATGCACTCGGAGTTTATAACGGTTACCGAGGAGAGTGCGAGAATAATAAACGAACGCAAGGCTAAGGGTGGAAGAATCATAGCAGTGGGCACCACCTCCTGTCGCACCCTGGAGAGTGCCTCTGATGAGACGGGAGCTGTACACCCTATCGCTACCACGACGGGAATATTTATCTATCCCGGATACAAGTTCAAGGCTGTGGATGCACTTATTACAAATTTCCATCTGCCCGAGAGCACACTGCTTATGCTTGTTTCTGCACTGGCAGGCAAGGAAAATATTATGAATGCTTATAAAACCGCTGTTTGCGAAAAATACAGATTCTTCTCCTTTGGAGACGCAATGCTGATTCAATAGCGGGCAGAACATAACGCTGATAAACTGAAAGGAGAAAGATATGAAAAGAAGATACGGAGCCTGGATTGACCTCCCCGGAGTAAGCACAACTGAGGTTGCACAGATAAGAGAGGCAAGATACGATGAAAATCTCCTGTACCTATATACGGTAAATTACAATCAAGACAAAAGAGCCCTTGAGGATTCTATGATAGAGGTGTTTATATCCTCACCGAGAAAGGATATTATAAGACTGGAGTCACGCCATTTTTCGGGTAGCCGTGCAAAAATGCCGAAATTTGAGCTTGACCTTGCTCCTCAGCCAATAAATGTTACGGAAACAGACACAGCCCTTACCGTTATCAGTGGGAATATGCGTCTCGAAATAAATAAAAATCCTGCATACTTTGATTTTTATTACAAGGATAAATATTTGACATCCATAGCAAAAAAATGGGACAGAAGCTATATTTCCTATGTTACGGCAGACGGTAAGCCTTATATGGACACCCATTTTTCCGTTGATGTGGCAGAGAAGCTCTACGGTCTCGGAGAACGCTTTACACCCTTTGTAAAGAACGGACAGAGTGTGGATATGTGGAACGAGGACGGAGGCACCTGTACAGAGCTTGCATATAAAAACATACCCTTCTACATTTCAAATAAGGGCTACGGTGTATTTGCAAACGACCCCGGTCCTGTATCCTTTGAGGTATGCTCCGAGCAGGTATCAAGAGTACAGATATCCGTACCCGGAGAGAAAACAGATATAATGGTAATCGGTGGCGAGAATATGAAGGGTGTGCTTTCCAATTACTGTGCACTCACAGGCTACCCTGCACTTCCCCCTGCCTGGACCTTCGGTCTTTGGCTTACCTCCTCCTTTACAACCTCCTATGACGAGGACACTGTAACAGGCTTTGTGGACGGAATGAGAGAAAGAGAAATTCCCCTCAGTGTTTTCCACTACGACTGCTTCTGGATGAAGGAAAACGAATGGTGTAATTTCCGTTGGGATACAGCTATGTTCCCCGACCCTGTGGCTATGCTTAAGCGTATGAAGGAGAAAAATCTCCATATCTGTGTATGGATAAATCCCTATATCGGTCAGAAATCCCCCCTCTTTGATGAGGCTATGGAGAAGAATTATCTGCTCAACCGTGAAAACGGTGATGTGTGGCAGTGGGACCGTTGGCAATCCGGAATGGGTCTTGTGGACTTTACCAATCCCGACGCATACAGGTGGTATAAGGATAAGCTCCGTGCCCTTGTTGAAATGGGAGTTGATTGCTTCAAAACCGACTTTGGCGAAAGGATACCTACTGATGTAAAATACTTTGACGGCTCCGATGCCCTTCGTATGCACAACTACTACACATACTTATACAATAAATGCGTATTTGAGCTTCTTGAGGAATGTAAGGGCAAAAATCAAGCTGTTCTCTTTGCGAGAAGTGCAACCGCCGGAGGACAGAAATTCCCCGTGCATTGGGGTGGAGACTGTACAGCCGACTATCTGTCAATGGCAGAATCCCTCCGTGGTGGGCTTTCCCTTTGTATGTCGGGCTTTGGCTTCTGGAGTCACGATATAAGCGGATTTGCAAACACAGCCCCCCACCATTTGTTCAAGCGTTGGATAGCCTTCGGACTTTTGTCAACACACTCAAGACTCCACGGCGACACCTCCTACAGAGTTCCCTGGCTCTTTAACAAGGAGGGCGAGAAAAACGGCGAGGAGGCCTGTGCCGTTACAAAGCACTTTGCAGAGCTTAAATGCTCTCTTATGCCGTATATTTACGCAAAGGCTGTGGAGGCAAATAAAAAAGGCATACCCGTTATGCGTGCTATGACCCTTGAATTTGAAAATGAAATAACCTGCCATGACCTTGACAGACAGTATATGCTTGGTGAAAGCCTCCTTGTTGCACCTGTATTTAAGGAGAACGGTGAGGTGGACTATTACCTCCCCGAGGGAAAATGGACACATCTTTTATCCAACGAGGTGCGTAAGGGTGGCAAGTGGCAGAGGGACACATACGACTTCTTCTCCCTGCCTCTCTATGTAAGGGAAAACACAATTCTTCCCATAGGCAGCGTTGCTTCCCGTCCCGATTACGACTACGGAAAGAATATTACATTACACATATTTGAGCTGAATGACAAGGCTGAGACTACCGTATACGGTACGGACAGCAATACTATTTTTACAGTAAAATGTGAGAAAAACGGTAGTACGGTACGCATTTTACTTGACAAGCTACCCGAAAATGCAAAGATTATCCTTCGCAATATCCTCGATATTTCATATGTCTCGGGAGCTGAGGCACAATCCTGTGAGCTTGGTACACTCCTCACTGTCAGCAGTAAAGAAATTACAGTTCAGCTGTAATTTCCGAGATAATATTGAAAAATGTGAAAGATACTGCTATGAACACTCATTTTGATATTATTGTAGTGGGTGGAGGCTTAAGCGGAGCTTCTGCCTCCATTACTGCGGCAAGAATGGGAAAATCCGTTCTTCTTATTGAAAAATACAATTGCCTTGGGGGAGTGGCTTCATTTGGCCCTGTTATCCCCTTTATGGCAAATTACACTCACGACCCGATAACGGGTGAGAGGCTGGAGCTCAGTGGGGGGCTGTATCTGGAGATACTTGATTCACTTAATAAGGTGAGCAGACCCCAATCCCCTTGGCCCGAGTGCTTTAGTGAGGAATATCTTAAGCTGGTCCTTAACAGAATGGCACAGGAAAGCGGGGTCGAGCTCCTCTATCAAAGTGTGGTCACAGATGTAAAAAGGTCGGGGGAGTGGATAAAAAGCATTACTGTGCATAATGTATCCGGCAATACAGAATATACAGCCGACTGCTTTATCGATGCTACGGGAGACGGAAATCTATGCTATATGGCAGGCTATCCCTTCCGTCTCGGCAGAGATAGTGACAAAAGATGTCAGCCGATGACCCTTTGCTTCCGCATAGGTAATGTCAATACGGACTCCTTCAAAAAGGAGCACCAAAGGATTAATACACTGTGGAGCAAAATGCAAGCCGAGGGAAAAATCAAAAACCCAAGAGAAAACCTGCTTATATTCCATACTGTGGGTGAGGGTGTCCTCCATTTCAATTCCACAAGGGTAATAGGTCTTGACCCTACAAACGCCGAGGAGGTTACAAGGGCTGAGATAGAGGCACGGGAGCAGGTCTTTGAAATTTATAATTTTCTTACCAATAATTTTTCTGCCTTTAAGGACTCTGTTCTTCTCTCCACGGGAATGCAGATAGGTGTGCGTGAAAGTCGAAAAATAATAGGCGAGTACACTATTACGGAGGAGGATATCAAGGACTGTAAAAGGTTTTACGATGGGATTGCCCTGTGCAACTATGATATGGATATACACAGCCCCGACGGTGGAGGAACAAGTCACTATTATCTGGAGAAGGGTGAGTATTACTCTATTCCCTATCGGTGCTTGATACCGAAGGGCAGTAAAAACCTTCTTGTAACGGGAAGATGCATAAGTGCCACTCACGAGGCACAGTCCTCTCTGAGAATAATGCCCTGCTGTATAGCTCTCGGGCAGGCATCTGGCGTTGCCTCTGCTCTTTTCGACAAAAGCACAGGGGGAGTATCGGATATTGATATAAACACACTTAAACAGTCGCTTATAGACATGGGTGCCTCCTTGGAGGACAGAATTATTAAGAAGCCACATTAACGGTGGCTTCTTTTTTACTTATGACAAATTTTCGTTTTTATTTCCGGTAAAGGGCAATACTACCGTATAGAAAAATACAGTCATGCCCGAATATAAAATATAAAGTAAATTTTTCTTTAATATTATTGACAAAAGCTTTTTTATAATTTATTATTAATATATGCAATAGGTCACAGCTATTACTGATTATAGAAATAAAAGAGGTAATCATATTGAAAAAAATAGATAAAACCGTCCTTAGGGAAACTAAATTTGTTGCCATATGGGTGATTATTTTTTCTGCTTTGATGCAGGCGGTGTTTTTAATTATTAACAAATGGGACTATACTGTTCTTCTCGGAAATCTGTTAAGCGGTTTTTGTGGAGTGGTCAGCTTTTTTGTTCTCGGACTGACTATTATAAAGGCAATATCCTCGGGAGACACTGCCTACGCAAAGAAGCTGATGAGAGCATCACAGGCTCTTCGCACCCTTTTTATGCTTGCTGTATGCCTTGCAGGTGCCCTGGCTCCCTGCTTTAATATCTGGGCAACGGTTATCCCCGTAATGTTCCCCAGACTCAGCCTGCTTATCCGTTCCTTTACGGTAAAACGGATGGGACCCTTTGACACTCCCACAACTGATACAGCTCCCGTAACAGAGGTAACGGAGGCTGAGCCCGCAGAGGATGAAAAGGAGGTGAATGGGGTTGAATAAGGTAAGCCGTAAATTTTTAACGGTTGACATTTTACTTATTCTCGGTATGATACTGCCGATTCTGACAGCTATCGTAATCACAGTTCTGTTTTCCCCACCCACGGACGGAGTGGAAATCACAGGTGCTCTTATCTTTTTCACTATTCCTATGCCAATACAGGATTTTCCCATAACCGAGGCACAGATTAATTCAGCCCTTGTTATGATATCCATATTCTGTCTTTGTCTTTATATGACCCACGGTCTTAAGGAAAATCCCGAGCTTAAAAGACAGCATATTGCGGAAATGATAGTAGAAAAGGCAGAAGCACTTGTAAAGGACAATATGGGAGAGCACTTCCCCGGCTTTGCCCCCTTTATTGCCTCTATATTGGCGTTGTCGGCTTTCTCCAGCCTTCTTTCCCTGTTCGGGCTGTTTCCACCGACCTCGGACCTTAATATTGTGGCAGGCTGGGCAATCCTTGTATTTGCTCTTATAACCTATTATAAATTCAAGTGCGGTCCCTTAAATTACGCAAAGAGCTTTGCAGAGCCTCCTGCTCTTGCTCCTCTTAATGTAATAAGTGAGGTTGCAACACCTATTTCTATGGCACTCCGTCACTACGGAAATGTGCTCTCGGGCACGGTTATCGGTGTTCTTATTGCGACTGCACTACAGGGTCTTTCCCACCTTGCACTTGGCTGGGCACCCGGATTTTTAGCTGATATTCCACTTTTCCAGGTGGGTCTGCCCGCTGTACTCTCTATTTACTTCGATGTATTCAGCGGAATTTTACAGGCATACATCTTTGCTATGCTTACCATGCTGTATGTTTCGGGAGCCTTTAATGTTGATTTGTACCTGAAGCTGAGAGCAGAGAAAAAAATGAAAAAAGAAAACAAATTAAAAAAACAAAATAACGAAAGTAAAATTTTGGAGGAAAAATAAAATGTTAGAACTCGCTATTGGTATTATTTTAGGATGCTGTGCTCTCGGAGCAGGTATGGCAATGATTGCAGGTATAGGCCCCGGTATCGGTGAGGGTAACGCAGTTGCAAGAGCCTGTGAGGCTATTGGCCGTCAGCCCGAGGCTAAGGGCTCTATTACATCAACACTTTTTGTTGGATGTGCAATTGCAGAGACAACAGGTCTTTACGCCCTTGTAATCGCTATTCTTCTTATATTTGTAGCCCCCGATATGCTTGTTGGTATTCTTACAAGCACCCTCGGTTAATTCGGAGGCAGATAATGCAAACATCGGAAATCATTTCAGTCAATATATGGCAAATTGTGGTTTCCCTGCTTAACCTTCTTATACTCTTTTTGATTATCAAAAAATTTCTTTTCAAGCCCGTCTCCAATGTTATAAGGTCCCGTGGTGAAAAGGTGGATGCTCAGTACGCAGATGCCGAACGGGCTCTTTCCTCAGCTAAGGAATCGGAGAGGGAGCTTACGGAAAAGCTGAACATCGCCCATATAACCGCTGACGAAATTGTCAAGGAGGCAACAGCCCAGGGCGAAAGGCGTAAGGATAATATAGTAGGCGAGGCAAGAGCCGAGGCAGACGCTATTATCCGACAGGCAAGAATAGCTGCCGAGCTTGAGAAGAAAAAGGCACAGGAGGAAATCAAGACCCAGATTGTGGAGGTCTCCTCTGCCCTTACAGAAAAGCTTATTGAAAGAGAGATGAAGGTGGAGGACCACCATAGGCTCATAGATTCGTTTATATCCGAAATGGAAGAGGTAAACGATGACAGATAATATAGTTAAAGAATACTCCCGGGCACTTTTTATGCTTGCCTGTGAGGAGGGTAAGGAAAAGGAATACCTGGACTGTCTTAATACAGCTAAGGACCTTTTTACGAAAAACCCCGAATATATTTTGCTCCTTTCCTCCCCGAACATTTCCAAGGAGGAAAGGCTCCTTGCAATAGACAGAGCATTTGGCTCCCGTATGTGTGAGAATGTTGTGTCCTTTATAAAGCTTTTATGCGAAAGGGACCGAATAGGTGGCTTCGGAACATGTGTGGAGGATTACACAAGGCTCTATAATGAAAAATGCCGTATAAGGGTAGTAACCGTTACTTCCTCTGTGAAATTAACAGAGGCAGAATGTGAAAAAATACGCAAAATGTTAGAAAAAAAGTATAGCGTAGGCGTAAATTTGATACTAAAGGTAGACCCATCCATATTGGGTGGTATCATAATAGAAGCAGAGGATACCGTTATTGACGGCAGTCTTAAATCAAAATTGCGTAATGTAAAGGATGTGATAAAGGCATGAACGCAAGACCCGAAGAAATCAGCACTATAATTAAGCAGCAAATAAAAAACTATAAATCCCGTATTGAAATGAAGGAAACAGGCACAGTTATTCTCGTTGGTGACGGTATAGCAAAGGTATACGGCCTTTCCGAATGTATGTCCAGTGAGCTCCTTGAATTCGAGGACGGAAGCTACGGTATGGCACAAAACCTTGAAACGGAGACTGTATCCGTTGCTATTCTTTCCGACTCCGGTAATATCCACGAGGGTACTGTCGTAAGAAGAACCGGCAGAGTTGTTTCCGTGCCTGTCGGCGAGGGAATGCTCGGCAGAGTTGTAGACGCACTCGGTATGCCAATAGACGGAAAGGGCGACACAGGGTGCCGTGCAAGACGCCCGATTGAGTCCGATGCCCCCGGTATTATCGAAAGAAAAAGCGTATCTGTGCCCTTGCACACGGGTATTACTGCTATTGACAGCATGATACCGATAGGCAGAGGACAGCGTGAGCTTATAATCGGTGACAGACAAACAGGTAAAACCGAAATTGCCATTGATACAATAATCAACCAGAAGGGCAAGGATGTAATATGCATCTATGTAGCCATAGGTCAGAAAAACACCTCCGTTGTTCAGCTTGCCAATGAGCTTGCAAAATCGGGAGCTATGGAATACACAATTATCGTTTCCGCATCTGCATCCCAGAGTGCCCCCTTGCAGTATATAGCACCCTATTCCGGCTGTGCTATGGCTGAGTATTTCAGAGAAAAGGGCAAGGATGTGTTGATAATTTACGATGACCTGTCCAAGCACGCTGTAGCTTACAGAGCACTGTCCCTTCTTATAAGAAGACCTCCCGGCAGAGAGGCATACCCCGGTGATGTATTCTATCTCCACTCCCGTCTGCTTGAAAGAGCTGCCTGTGTGGATGAAAAATACGGTGGGGGCTCCATTACTGCCCTGCCAATTATCGAAACCCAGGCAGGTGATGTTTCTGCCTATATACCCACAAATGTAATTTCAATTACCGACGGACAGATATTCCTTGAGACTGAGCTGTTCAATGCGGGAATTATGCCTGCCATAAATCCCGGTATCTCCGTATCCCGTGTAGGTGGCTCTGCCCAGATAAAGGCAATGAAGAAGGTGTCAGGAGAGCTTAAGCTCCTCTACTCCCAGTACAGAGAGCTCCGTTCCTTTGCACAGTTCGGCTCCGACCTTGATGCCGATACAAAGAAGCGTCTTGCCCTCGGTGAACGAATTGTAGAGATACTTAAGCAAAACAGGAACTCGCCTATCCGAGCAGGTGCCCAGGTTGTAATCGTTTATGCGGTAATTAACGGATATTTTGACTCTGTTCCCGTGGCAGAGGTTAAAAAATATGAAAGGCTCCTTTGTGAAAAGCTGGAGCACGAGTACTCCTCCCTTCTTGCAAGGCTTGAGGGTGGAAGCTACGAAAAGACAGATATTGAAGAAATGAGGAAGGCTCTTTCTGAGCTTATGAGGTAATTATGGGAGCAGATATTAAAAGTCTACGCACCCGTATTAAAAGTGTAAGCTCCACTTTACAGCTTACAAAGGCTATGGGGCTTGTAGCATCGTCAAAGATACGCAAGGCTCAGCTTGTCCGTTCCCGTGCTCTTGAATATGCAAGGAGTCTGTCCTCAATCGTTGATGTGCTGACATCCTCAAGAGAATGTGAAAAAAGCCCCTATCTTAAGGTGGCTGAGGGAGAGACAAGGCTTATTGTTATAGCCGGAGACCGTGGACTTGCAGGTGGATATAACGCAAATGTTTTTCGGTTTTTAAGAGAGCTGGAGGCTGATAAATTTACAGCCATAGGCAAAAAGGCGTGTGAAAAGCTGTCTGCATCCATTGTATCCTCCGAGCATTTTTCTCACTCTGATGCTATGACTCTGGCAATGGAGCTTTGCCGTGATTTTAAGGACGGGAAATGCACAAGGGTGGGCATAGTTTACACAAAATATGTGTCTATGATGACCCAGACACCGGATGTAAAATGGATACTCCCCCTTACAAAATCGGAAAATACACCCTCCTCTGCCTCAGCTATATTCGAGCCTGATGAGGAGACAATGCTGGAGACCTCCGTACCCCTTTATGTTGCGGGACTGCTCTATGCCTGTGTAAAGGAGAGCTTTGCCTGTGAGGTGGTAGCAAGAAGAAGTGCTATGGACTCGGCAGGAAAGAACGCCACAGCTATGATAGACGAGCTTATGCTTAAATACAACCGTGCAAGACAGGGCACGATAACACAGGAAATTACGGAAATAGTTGCAGGAAGTAATACTTAACTCTTAACAGTGACGCCACACAGGTACAGTAAATTCTGCACTCTGAATTCTGAATTCTGCATTTACTTATTCTCTGTTGTCGTTACCGATTCATCCTGCATTTACATCAATTCTGCACTCTGAATTCTGCATTCTGCATTTATTTATTGTCTGTTGTCGTTGCCGATTCATCCTGCCCTCGGTCAGGTCTCGGTTGGATTCATCGACGACTGCCACACCTTTCAATCAATTCTGCATTCTGCACTCTGAATTCTGCATTCACATAGATTCTGCATTTACTAAAAGGAGTAAATATATGGAAAACAACAACACAGGCTATGTCAGCCAGGTTATGGGACCTGTAGTTGATGTACGCTTTGATGACGGTAGGCTTCCTACTATCTATAATGCTCTTACAATACAAAACGGGGATAAGGTCCTTACAGTTGAGGTTGCCCAGCATATCGGCGACAATGTGGTACGCTGTATTGCTATGGCATCCACAGACGGACTGAAAAGAGGTACTCCCGTTACCGATACGGGTGCGTCTATAAGCGTTCCCGTCGGCAGAGATACCCTCGGAAGGATTTTCAATGTCCTCGGCGACACGGTGGACAACGGTCCGGCTGTTCATTCCCGTGAAAAATGGACAATCCACAGACACGCCCCAGACTTTGACGAGCTTTCCACCTCTACGGAGATACTGGAAACGGGTATTAAGGTAATTGACCTTATCTGCCCCTACTCAAAGGGAGGTAAGATAGGTCTTTTCGGTGGTGCCGGTGTCGGTAAGACAGTTCTTATTATGGAGCTTATAAACAACATAGCAAAGGAACACGGCGGTCTTTCCGTATTTACGGGCGTTGGAGAACGCACCCGTGAGGGAAATGACCTCTATTATGAAATGAAGCAATCGGGAGTTCTCTCCAATACATCCCTGGTTTACGGACAGATGAATGAGCCTCCCGGAGCAAGAATGAGAGTTGCCCTATCAGGTCTTACAATGGCTGAGTATTTCAGAGACCGTGAGAATCAGGATGTGCTTCTCTTTATTGATAATATATTCAGATTTACCCAGGCAGGCTCCGAGGTTTCTGCTCTTCTTGGCAGAATGCCCTCTGCCGTTGGATATCAGCCTACTCTGGCTACGGAAATGGGTGCTTTACAGGAGAGAATCACCTCTACAAAGAGTGGCTCCATTACATCAGTACAGGCTGTTTATGTCCCTGCCGATGACCTTACCGACCCTGCCCCTGCCACCACATTTGCTCACCTTGATGCCACTACGGTTTTGTCAAGAAGCATAGCATCACAGGGTATTTATCCTGCTGTTGACCCCCTTGAATCCACGAGCCGTATTCTTGATGAGAGTATTCTCGGTAAGGAGCATTATACCGTGGCAAGAGAGGTACAGAGGGTGCTCCAGCGTTATAAGGAGCTCCTTGATATTATTGCTATTATGGGTATGGATGAGCTTTCCGACGAGGATAAGCTGCTTGTACAAAGAGCAAGAAAGATACAGAGATTTTTGTCCCAGCCCTTTGATGTATCCGAGAAGTTTACAGGTATCCCCGGCACCTATGTTCCCCTTAAGGAGACCATCCGAGGATTCAAGGAAATTCTTGAGGGTAAGCACGACTCCCTGCCCGAGAGTGCATTCCTCTTTGTGGGAACAATTGACGAGGCTGTGGAAAAGGCGAAGAGGGACAGCGAATGAAAACCTTTAAGCTGACTGTATCCACACCCGACGGCAACGCCTTTGAGAACGAGGTGTTGGAAATTTGTCTCCGTGGCACAGAGGGAGATTTTGCCATACGGGCAGACCATATTCCCTTTATTACAGCCACAAGGTCGGGGAAAATCCGTATTACGGACACGGAGGGTGATGACCGATACGGCAGGGTATCCGAGGGAATACTTACCGTAACTAAGGAAAAAACAACCCTTCTCTGTATGGAATTCACATTAGAATAAAAGGAAAAACAGCCACCCTGTGGCTGTTTTTCCTTTTTTATTGCTGTTATATGTGGTAAATTGCAAGTCCGCAGTTATCCTGGGAGTAGTTAAAAAACTCCTCATTTGTCATATCCTCAAAGTAGGTTTTTATGACACGGCATACCCCGCCGTGGGTGACAAGGAGCACATTTTTATCGGGGTATTTACTCCTTAGCTCATCAAGAAGGCTATATACTCTGTATGCCACTTGCATCATAGACTCGCCCCCGGGATACTTAAAGGCAAACTGACGCTTATTACCGAGAAAGCCCTCGCTTTTTCTGTGTACTCCCTCGTAAACACCGTAATTCTGCTCTGTCAGACGGTTATCGATTTCCATTATGGCATTGCATTTTTCGTTTATGATTTCTGCTGTGTGTATTGCTCTTTTAAGCGGAGAGGCTATTACTATTTCTATATCCTCATTTTTCAAAATATCGGCAGCTGCCCTTGCCTGCTCTTTTCCTCTTTCGGTAAGCTCCACATCCGTAATTCCACTTACCTTCCATTCCACATTCCATGTGGTTTCTCCGTGTCTTGTAACATACAGCTTCATTTTTTTACTCCTCAAAAAACCCTTTGTATATTCTTGATTAGTTTTGACCGTTTTTATTTTATCATACAAAAACATGGCTGTCAATAAGCTGAAAAATGAATATTTTTATACACTTTGTACAAAAATTTACAAAAAAATTTTTTCGCTTGTATTTTTATGCACAAGGTGTTATAATTTAATTAATTATTTTATAATAATTATAAACACAACGATGATTACATATTGGAGGACAGATATGGAAGAAAAAGCAACTACATTCATCAAATGCGAATGTGAAAACGGCGTATTTGTATGGAAGCATCCGGCTGAAAGCTTCGATTCGTCTTGCGTTGTCGATGTTAAAAGTGACCAGGAGGCTGTATTTGCCGTTGGCAAGGAGATAGTAGATATTCTCCCCAGAGGCAGCTATCGCCTTACTCCTCAAGCAACACCCGGACTCACAAGGCGTTTTGGCCGAGTAGCAGGCATTAACGATCAGTTCCAGTGCCAGCTTTATTTTGTGAACAAGGCAACCCCCTCAGCAGCAGAGTGGGAGTTTGATGAGAAGATTCAGTATATGGATCCCAAGCTCTCAATCCCCGTGCTTCTCGGTGCTAAGGGTAGCGTAGCATTCAAGGTAGCCAACACCCCCAAGATTCTTATGGGTTCTATGGGAAATGACTGTATTGGAGATCAGGCTAAGCTTATGCAGATACTGACTGCATTTGCTTTGCCCAGAATCAAGGCGTATATCATGAGATATATTACCACAAACAAGACTCCCATTACAGAGCTCGAAAACAATATACAGACACTTACACCCTTTGTATTCAATCTTTTGTACAATGACCTTATGGGTATCGGTGTTCAGCTGTTCGGCTTCCGTATAGCTTCATTTGACAAGCAGAGAGCAGGTGCATTCCCCCAGCAGGCTCCTCAGCAGGCACAGTCAGCTCAGCCCCAGGCAAGACCTGTAGCTCCCCAGCCTCAGCAGGCTCCTCAGCAGGCTCCTCAGCAGGCTGCTCCCTCTCCCGAGCAGATAGCAGAGGGCTTTTATATGAAGGCTATGGCTCTCGCTTCGCAGAACAAGTTTGACGAGGCGATAGAAATCCTTTCCAAGATTCCCAAGTTCAAGGACAGCGAGGAAAAGATTGAGCTTATTAAGCAAAAGAAGGAGGATATGCAGAAGGAGATTACCTATACTCAGGCTATCCAGCATATGAAGGCTAACTCCAACAATATCCCCGCACTCAAGAAAATAATCGAGATAATCACTCCCATTGCCGACTATAAGGATACAAAGAAGCTTATCTCCACCATCGAGGCCCGTTGCGAGGAGCTTAAGGTACTCGAGGAAAAGAAAAAGGCGGAGGCTGAGAAGCTTGCTGCCGAGAAGAAGGTAAAGCAGGAAAAGAGAAAGCGTGCTATGAAGCGTTTTTGCAAGATCGGTATTCCGATAATTGCTTTCGTTGTAGCAGCTGTTCTTACTACATTACTCTTCATTGTACCTACAGTTCAGATCGGTAATGCAGACGATCTTCTTTTGCAGGGTAAGTACGACGAGGCTCTTAAAATATATAAGGACCTTGACGGCTTCTCCAACAGCGACCAGAGAATTTCTGTAGCTAAGGGTGCCAAGCAGATTGAAAACGGTAACTTCAAGGGTGGTATCAACGCTATCCTTTCAGCAGGCGTTCCCGTAACTCTTACATACAATATGGGTGGAGGCGACTTCTCCGGTAATGCTTACCTCAGTGCTAACGGCGGCTCCGTAGCTTCTACTCCCTCTCTCCTCTCCTCAACAGGAAATACTGTTGTGGTTCCTCTTGCAGATGCTCCCGCTACTGTAGTTGAAAGCTATGCGGCAGGCAGCTCCGTGAAGGATATTAAGACTCCCGGCAGACAGGGCTATACATTCGTTAAATGGAAGCTCGCATCCCAGTCCTTTACAATTGAGGGTGGCGAAAAGTACGCGGTAGTTCTCACAGCAGAATGGTCCTGCAACGATTACAGCATTTCCTATACCCTCGACGGTGGAAAAATGAACGGTGCTGTATTTGCATATACAGCTGAAAGCGATGACATTGTTCTTCCCATTCCCACCAAAACAGGTTACACATTCCTTGGCTGGACAGGAACAGACCTTTCCACTCCTACAAAGAATGTTACAATTCCCACAGGCAGTGCAGGAAACAGATCCTACAAGGCTAACTGGAAGGTTAACGACTATACTATCACCTTCGATACTGAGGGTGGTACTCTCGCAAACGGAAATGAGCTTGGCGTTTTCTACGGCTCAACTTATATTCTTCCCACACCTGTAAAGGCAGGTCACACCTTCATTGGCTGGTTTGACAGCAATAATATGAAGTATATGAACGGCGTATGGTCAAGAACAGAGGATGTTACCCTTATCGCTAAGTGGGAGGTAAACACATACAGTATCTATTTCGCAGATACATATGTAGACAATACCTATTTACCCGGAAGCACATCTGCAAAGATAGATGTTGTGTACGGTAACACATACACCCTTATTACCAATGTAATAAGACCCGGTTACACATTTGCCGGCTGGTATGCAGATTCATCCCTTACAACTCCCTTCGTACCCGGTGAATACCTTACAGACGGCGATACAACACTGTATCCTAAGTTTACAGCCAACTCCTACACTGTAACTCTCGATCCCCAGGGTGGAGAATTTACAGAAGATACAGAGGTTACTGTAACCTTTGATGCATCCTATGACCTCGGTGAGCCCACAATGACCGGCTACGACTTCCTTGGCTGGTACTATATGAACGGCTCCGAGGAAACATTTGTCGCTTCAAGCGGAACATGGGGAATAAGCAAGAATGTAGAGCTTTATGCTAAATGGGGTATATCAGAGTATGTACTCACACTCGAAAACATTGAGCATATCAGCGGTGAGGATTATATCCACTCCACAACCTCCAACATCCAGGTGGATGTAATATTCTTCGAGGACTTTACTCTCCCCACACCCACAAGAACAGGTCACACCTTTGGTGGCTGGGTTGACAGTGAGGGTACTCCCTACGAAAGCGGAGAATGGCTCTATGCTTATAACCTTACTCTCTTCCCCGTATGGAATCCTATTACATACACAGTAACACTCGAGCCCAATGAGGGAACAGTTGATCCCACAGCTATGGAGATTCCCTATGATGCCGAGTACCTGCTCCCCACACCTTACCGTCAGGGCTATGAGTTCCTCGGTTGGTACGACGAAAACGGCGATTTGGTTGATACAGAGGGTACATGGGCTATCGCAGAGGATTGCACTCTTACAGCAGAGTGGGAGGTAGGTGTTTACACAGGTATCCTTGACGATACAAACGGCGGATGCCATATAACCTACAATTACAATTACACAGGCTGTCCCGAGCCCGATGTTGTTTTCGTGGCTAACGGCGGAACACTTGCATATCCCGAGGTGCCTACAAGAGAAAATTATGTATTTGCAGGCTGGTACACAGATGCAGCTTGCACAAGTGAATATACATTCTCCGGAGATATTACATCAAACATTACACTTTATGCAAGATGGGTAAGCTATACCGTAACCTCCAACAGATGGACCGAGTACGACGGTATACTCTACTCTACAAACAAGGACCACAGCTCCAGCTCTGCATACCAGATAACAGCTGAAACCGATATGATAGTTTACTTCGATTACAAGGTATCCTCCGAGTCCGGTTGGGATAAGCTTTTCATCAGAAGAAACGGCTATAACCTGGTAGAAACCTCCGGTAACGGCTCTTATATCTCATACTCAGTATCACTTACAGCGGGCGATGTCCTCTCCTTTAACTATACAAAGGACGGAAGTGCAAGCAGCTATGATGACTGTGCATATATCAGAAATCTCAGATTCCACCGTTCTTATGTAAGCTCTGCTACCGTAACAAATGCAGGCTACACATACGACGACAATTCAACCTTCGAGTTCAATAATTACTACGGCTACGACTATGAGCTTCCCACACCTGTACGCCCCGGCTACACATTCCTCGGCTGGACAGTTAACGGTGAGCCTGTAGAGAGCACAGGTACATGGACATACGAAACCGATGTAACCTTCGTTCCCACTTGGGAAATCACAACATACACCCTTACAATCGTTTATGCAGACGGCGTAACAGAGAATGAAACCATTACTCTCCACTACGGTGACGAGTTTACCCTTGATGAGCTTACAAGAGTAGGCTACGAATTCCTTGGCTGGTTCGACGAGGGCGGCACAGAGTACACAAGCGGTACATGGACAACAGAAAGCGATGTTACAGTTACTGCAAGCTGGGAGGCACACGAGCATACAATCACATTTGAGGATTCCGTTTATGTTCCCGGCTCACTCACAGTTACATACAATTTCAACGGTGGTAGCGGAAGCACATCCTCTGTAACTCTTAACGAGGGTGATACACTTTCATATCCCACAAAGCCCTGGAAGTCCGGTTATGTATTCCTTGGCTGGTTCACAGATTCTGCTTGCTCAACTCCCTTCAACTTCGATAAGGAATTGACAGAGGATACAACCCTCTACGCAGGCTGGCTTGACCTTAGCACAACATACGGCACAAGCTTCTCTAACCCCGACCCCACCGAGTATGCATCAGGCGTATATCTCACAGTTACCCCTGCTACAGCAACAAAATACATTATTGTAAGAGCTACAGAATCAGGAAGCCACACTGTAAAGTGCTATTCAAGCTCCACCTACAACAGTGGCAGATTCTATGTAAGTGTTTACAATTACACCACAAGCACATCTATTTATTCCAGCTCTCTTGTAGATGAATATACAAGAACTATCAACTTCGACTGTGCCGAGGGCGATATTATCGTTATCAGCTACAGCCGTTACTCAGATAGCATCAGTGCTTACTTCTGGTTCTCAGGCTTTGAAAGCGTAACAAGCACAGCTACTGCTGCTCCTACTCCTTCTGTTAACTACGGCAGCGATTCCTCCTATGCAAAGGATGTTGAATTCGGCGAGATTGTTACACTTCCCGTTCCTTACCGTCAGGGCTATACATTCCTCGGCTGGTACAACGGTGAGGACCTTGTAGAAAGCGGTGCATGGAGCATTGACAGCGATGTCACACTTGTTCCTATGTGGGAGGTAACAGACTATGTTATCACTCTTGATCCCGCAGGAGGAACAGTAAGCCCTGAATCCATCACTCTTAACTACGGTGATTCCTACGAGCTTACAGACCCCGTAAGAACAGGCTATGACTTTGTAGGCTGGTTCGCAGAGGACGGTACACAGTACACATCCGGCACATGGACACTTGAAAGCGACCTTACACTTACTGCCCGTTGGACTGCTCACACCCACTCCGTTACATTTGAAGATGTTTCCGGTGTTAAGGACAGTATAAGAGTAATGTACGACTATAACTATGCAGGAAGCATTCCTTCTATAGTTACAGTTGCAGACGGTGCTATTCTTTCATATCCCACAATGCCTACAAGATCCGGCTATGTATTCACAGGCTGGTACAGAGATGCAGCTTGCACTGTTCCCTATGACTTTACAGGTGATATTAGAGCCAACATGACACTCTATGCAGGCTGGTATGCAACATCATCCTTTAATGCAAGTGCTTACTACTACGGTCAGGTTGATCCTACTCAGTATACAACATCTGCATTCGCATGCAGCACATCAAGCACAAGCAGCTCCTATCCCTACCAGTTCTCTATTGTAGCTATGGAATCCGGAGAGCATACTATCTCCTACTATAACTACTACTCATCAACCAGCTACGGCTACTATCTTACAATTACTAACCTCACCTCCGAGGAAACACTCCTGGAGAGCACAAGAATAACATCAACATCTGCTATTGACCTTGATTTTGAATGCGAGGCAGGAGATCTCATTCTTGTATCCTTCTACAGAGCAAGCACAAGCTACACATCAACAGCTTACTTCCTCTTCGACGGCTTTGAGGCTGTAACAAGCACAGCAACAGCTGCTTCCGATTATTCATGCGTACAGCATAATGAAAGCTCATCCATTTCTACAACAGTATCCTTCGGTGATAATGTAGTTCTTCCTACTCCCAACCGTTACGGCTACACCTTCCTTGGCTGGTACAACGGTGAGGACCTTGTAGAAAGCGGTGCATGGAGCATCGACAGCGATGTTACACTTACTCCTATGTGGGAGGAATCCGAGTATACCATTACTCTTGATGCTAACGGTGGAGTGTCCTCCGAGACATCCATCACAGTATCCATGTCAGATACAGTTACTCTTCCCACACCTACATGGGAGGGACACACCTTCCTTGGCTGGTATAACGGCCGTACTCTCTATACAGGCGGCACATGGACCAACGACACAGATATAACTCTTGTTGCTAAGTGGTCCACCACACAGCATACCGTTACATTTGATGATATCGCAGCAGATTCTGCTACTGTTACAATTGTATACGATCGCAATTATCCGGGCTGTCTCAAAGACGAGGTAAATTATACAAACGGTCAGGATATTGCATATCCCTCTGCTCCTGTAAGACCCGGCTACACATTTACAGGCTGGTACACAGATGCAGATTGCACAGAGTTCTTTGACTTCTCCGAGAATGTAACAGAGGATATTACTCTCTATGCAGGCTGGATTGTAGCTTCCTCT
This sequence comes from Clostridia bacterium, assembly GCA_017456545.1. Taxonomy (GTDB): domain Bacteria; phylum Bacillota; class Clostridia; order Oscillospirales; family CAG-272; genus RGIG2000. Next base: position 71,679 of record JAFTJE010000007.1, read on the forward strand.
GCTCAGTTCATTGACCCTACGGAATATTCATACGGAACACCTTACCAGAGATCTACAAGCGGTACTAACCAGCTTAGCCCCTATAAGTTCTACATTTTGGCTAATGAAGAAGGTACTCACGCTATTTACTACTCCAACTCTACATCAGCGGAGAGCAGCAAGTACTATCTCACAGTACGAAATGCTACAACAGGTGAGCTTATCATGGCTGAAACAGCTGTTAACCATGAGGTGTCTTCTTGGCTCTATTTCAACTGTGATGCAGGTACAGTTATCGAAATATCCTTCTACAGATATTCATCCAACTCCACAGCATCCTTCTACTTTACTGGCTTTACAGCCATGACAAGTATTGCTAAGGCAGAGATTTATACCTCCGACCTTGCACACGATACAGAGTCCACCTTCAGCGAAACTGTAAACTACGGTGAGGAATTTACTCTTCCCACACCTGTACGCCCCGGCTACACCTTTACAGGCTGGTACAACGGTGAGACACTTATCGAGACAGAGACAATCACTGTCACAGGTGACATTACTCTTACTCCCTCCTGGTCTGTAAACTCCTATGAGCTCACATTCGATACAGACTGTGATACAGTAAACCCCGAGGATATGACAGTAACCTACGATGCTCCCTTTACTCTCCCCGTAGTAACACGCACAGGCTATACATTTGCCGGCTGGTACAACGGTGAGACACTCATTGAGGATGGAACATGGAGCTATACAGAGGATATGGAGCTTGTAGCTCATTGGACAGCCAATACCTACAATATCATATATAAGGATTTCCAGCCCGCTGTAACAATTACCTACGATTTCAACTACGAGGGCTCCACACCCTCATCGGTAGTTGTTAATGCCGGTGATACTCTCACATATCCCACAGTTCCCACAAGAACAAATTATGTATTTACAGGCTGGTACACAGATGCTGAGTGCACAAACGAGTACACATTCAGTAGTGAAATCACTGCTGATATGACCCTTTACGCAGGATGGGGATCTTATTCCGTATCCTACAATAAGTGGGCAACATCCGACGGTCTCATTTATTCCACTAACCAATCAAGCTCCTCCACCTCTTACTATCTGATAACAGCAGGAAGCACCTTGAGAATAACCTTCAGTTACAGAGTATCCTCCGAGAGTGGTTATGATAAGCTGTCTATTCAGAAAAACGGCTCTAATTTAATTAGTCCAATTTCCGGAGAAACCAGCTATGTATCATACACTGTAATACTTAATGAGGGTGATACACTCAGATTCGGTTATGCAAAGGACGGCAGTGCAAACCGTGGTGATGACCGTGCATATATAAAGGATATCACCTTCCACCAGACATATGAAAGCACAGCAACAGTGTCTGAAACCGCTACTGCTAATCAGGGTGTCTGCATAGGTGAAGCAACTTATAATGCAACCATCTCCTACGACAGCCAGCTCAACCTGCCCACTATTACCCGACCCGGCTATACATTTACAGGCTGGTATATCAGTAACGATATTAACAGACCTATGGAGGACGGTATTACTTGGAATTACACTGAGGATATTACACTCTTCCCCATGTGGACTCCCAACATCTATAATGTAACATTTGATTATACAGACGGAGACGGTGCATCCCCCGAGGATGCTACCGTATCCTTCGGTGCTCCCTTCGATTTTGTTGAAGTAACACGCACAGGCTACACCTTCGGTGGCTGGTCCTACAACGGAACAGTTCTCCATGACGGTGATGAGTGGAATATCCCCTCCGATGTTACACTTACTCCCGTTTGGATTCCCAATACCTACAATGTAACCTTCAACGATACAACTCCCACAAGAGGAACAGCTACCGTTATCTATGTGGATAACAACGGTTCAAGCAATACATCATATACTTACAATAACGGTGATGCATTCCCCGCTGACCGTGTTCCCACAAAGGCAGGCTACATTTTCAAGGGCTGGTGCATTGACGAGGAATGTACAATTCTCTTTGACAATACACAGCCTATTGACGGAGATACTATTCTCTACGCTAAATGGGAGGCATTCGCACCCTCTGATGCATATCAGACAATAGAGACCAATGCTCCCACCTACACCTCATCTAATACACTGACAATTTCAACTCACGGAACAAACAGCACAAGAAAGCAGTACCGTGTAATTACAGCAAATGAGGCAGGCGAGCACAAAATCTACTTTACAGCAGGTAATGCAACCGGGTTGGAGCTCTTTAATCTCAGCATTGTAAACAATACAACAGGTGATGTTATAAGAGCAGATGCAGAGGTTCCCGCAGCTACAGTTGAGACTCCCTTTGAATCCGTAACCTTTAACTGCAATGCAGGTGATACCATTATCCTCTGCTTCTACAGCATTTACGACGGATATTCAACCAATGCACAGTTCTACTTCGAGGGCTTTGAAGCTCGTCCTGAGTCCACCTCCACAGTGCTTGGTAATGTTACAGGCTTTAACTTCTCCGTAGAGACCTTTACAATGGCTGTAGAGTACGATAGCACAATCGATATCCCCACACCCGTTCGTGATGGCTACACCTTTGATGGCTGGTACATCGGTACAGAGCCCTTTACCTCTGAGACATGGACAATAACAGAGGATATCACTCTTACTCCCTACTGGTCAGCTAACTGATAAAGATAGCCAAAAATCCAAATAAAAAGAGAGAACTTTTCGGATTTTTCCGATTTGTTCTCTCTTTCTGCTTTATAAGAACATCACCCTTAGTGTCTGCTCTTTTTTGATAAATAAGCATCCACCCGCCTATCGGGTGGTATTATACCCAGAAACCAATAAGCATCCCCCGTGAAAATGGGGGATGCTTACTACTTATTTAATTATTACATTCTGAAATAGGATATGGAATTATTATAGCAAATATCCTTGATAACATTTCCCACAAGCTCAAGGTCCGTTGTCATTTCTCCGTTCTCCATAAGCTCACCTAGGTAGGAGCAAAGTATCCTACGGAAGTAGTGATGTCTGGGATAGGAGAGGAGGGAACGGCTGTCTGTAAGCATACCCACAAAGGCTCCTATATGTCCTGTGGCTGTCAAATCCTCAAGATGCTTTTCCATTCCTACCTTATTATCAAGGAACCACCATGCAGGACCGTACTGTATCTTTCCCCTTGCCTCGTCGGACTGGAAGCATCCCATAAGTGTCATAATTTCGGCATTCATTTTGGGATTTAAGTTAAATATAATAAGTTTGGGGAGCTTGCCCTCAAGATTCAGCTTATCCATAAGACGGGAGAGCATGCCTATGCTGTTTGTATCCGAAATACTGTCGAAGCCTGTGTCAAGACCCAGCTTTTCCAGCATTACGGAGTTGTTATTCCTCATAGCACCTATATGGAGCTCTGTGGAGATATTATACTCGGCATACATCTTCATCAGGAAGTATGTGATATAGCCCTTGAATATTTTACTGTCCTCAGAGGAAGGAGCCTCTCCCCCTATAACCTTCTTAAGAACAGCATCTGCTTCCTCTCTTGTAGGTACGGCATATATCTGCTCCACAGCTATATCGCTGGCAGTGGTACCAACATCAATAAATGCCTTGAGCCTTTTTTCAAGAGCTGTCTCAAGGTCGGAAACAGACTCTATTTTATTTGTAAGTGCCTCTAATTTTCCGAGGAAGGAAAGATAACCCTTAGCCTCAATATTCATTATCTTATCGCCACGGAATGCGGGAATAACCTTGAAGGCGTAGTTCTTTTCCTTAATTTTTTCAAAGGTGGAAAGGTCGTCAAAGACCTCATTTGTAGTAAACACATGGGTTACATTGGAACCCTCTATAAGGGACTGGGGGGTAATACTGTTTTCCTTTATATAGGCGTTACACTGCTCCCAGATAGCCTCTGCATTTCTTCCGTTAATTTCAAGCTCACAGCCGAAGTATTCCTTAAGCTCCACCTGTGACCAGTGATAAAGAGGATTGCCAAAGGCTGTGCCGAGGACTGTGCAGTATGTAATAAACTTTTCCTTGTTGCTCTTATTACCTGTAATGTATTCCTCGCTGACACCGTAGTTTCTCATAAGACGCCATTTATAATGGTCGCCTGCAAGCCAGATTTCAAAAATATCGCCAAAGCACTTGTTCTCAAGTATCTGCTTCTCGGGTAGGTGGCAATGGTAGTCAAAAATAGGCATATCCTTAGCGTAGTCCCTGTAAAGAAGCTCCGCTGTTTTATTCTTTAATAAAAAATTATCCTTAATGTAGCTCATATTTATCTCCTTATAAGGTTACTCCATCCTTGAAAATTGCTATTTCCTCATAGCCGTTTATTTCGTTTTTTGTCTTCTCTCCCGATGCAACTCTGCACACATAGTCGAGGAAACGGTCGGTTATTACATCCATCTCCTCACCCTCGAGAATGGGAGAGGCATCAAAATCTATCCATCCTCTCTTCCTCTCTGCAAGGGAACGGTTAGTGGATATTTTAACTGTGGGTACAGGTGCACCGAGGGGAGTGCCCCTGCCCGTGGTAAATAAAATCATATGCACGCCGGACGCCATAAGATTAGTTACTGCCACAATATCGTTACCCGGTCCTTTCAGAAGAGAAAGACCGTTTTTTGTAAGAACATCTCCGTAATCAAGCACATCAACCACGGGAGAAAGGCCTCCCTTTTGTACACATCCCAAGGATTTTTCCTCAAGGGTAGTAATTCCACCTGCCTTATTACCCGGGGATGGGTTTTCGTATATTACCTGGTTGTGCCTTGTAAAATAATCCTTGAAATTGTTTATTAAAGATACAGTTTTGTCAAATACCTCGGAGCTTACACACCTTTCCATTAAAAGATGCTCGGCACCGAACATTTCGGGCACCTCTGTAAGCACACAGCTTCCTCCGTAGGAAACAAGCCTGTCACAAAGACTGCCCACTAAGGGATTGGCTGTAATACCGCTGTATCCGTCACTTCCTCCGCATTTTAAGCCGAGACGGAGCCTTGATATGCTTACTTTTTCCGGCTTAAAGGTATCTCTGTATGCCTTCAGCTTATTGATTATAGCCACACCCTCGGCAATTTCGTCATCAAAATCCTGGCAATTCAAGAATTTTACACGGCTTTCGTTATACTCGCCGAGGACCTTCTTAATTTCTGAAATATTACTGTTCTCACAGCCCAGACCGAGGACAAGCACTCCACCTGCATTGGGATGTCTTATCATACCGCAGAGAATCCTTCTTGTTATATCCTGGTCATCTCCCAGCTGAGAGCATCCGTAGGGATGGGGAAAATACTTTGCTCCCGTTTTTTTCGCAAGTATTTCAGCAGTTTTATTGACACATCCCACGGTATTTACTATCCAGATGTCATTTCTTATACCCACATCTCCGTTTTCTCTTACATATCCGTAAAAGAATTTATCCGTGGGTACAGCCCTTATTCCGTAGTCCTTATAGCTGTATGTATATTCAAGATTTCCCGAAAGATTGGTTTTCAGATTATGGGTGTGCACATGCTCTCCAACAGATATATCGGCTATGGCGTGACCGATGGGAGAGCCGTATTTAATTACATTTTCTCCACACTTAATTGGATATAGGGCATACTTATGACCGTCGTCACGCACCTCTACATTATCATTTGGATGAATCCGCATACTTGCTTACCTCGTCTGCGTATTTAGATAAATCCTGTCCCCAAAGGGTAGAATCGGCTAAAATTTCTGCTACCGTACCTGTTTTTAGCTTACAGATAACCTCCTCTGCATCATCGGGAGTACCCTTTTTATAAAAGTCTAAAAGCTTGGCAAAGGAGAACATAAGGGTGCTTGGGGTCTTGCCGAGCTTTCTCTCATACTCCAATATGGAGGGGAGCACCCTTACCTTGAACTTACTAACGGAATTCAAGGCGATAGACTGACACTTGTGCCGGATATAAGGGTTGGCAAAGCGTGTCATTACGGAGTCGGCATATTCAAGAGCCTCCTCTCTGTTCATATCAAGGGATTCCACAATCTCTGCCTGGCACGCCTTGAGATGAGCAGATATTACATCGTTTTTAAGACACTCTCCCACAGTTTCCACTCCACAGAGTAGGGCGTAGGGTATCATTGATGTGTGGGAGCCGTTTAAGATACGCACCTTTCTTGTTCTGTATCTTTCAAGCTCATTTGTCACAATTACATTGAGTCCGCATTTATCAAAGGGAAGCTCGTTAAAGAGCCCCTCATATCCGTCAATTACCCAGAGGTGAAAATACTCAGAGGTATTTACCATCCTGTCATCAAAGTCAAGCTCCAGGGTCTCTCCCTTGGGATAGCCTGTATTTATTCTGTCAACTAAGGTGTTGCAAAAGATGTTTTTATTTTCTATCCAGTCTGCAAAGCCCTCTCCCAGCTCCCAAAGCTCAGCGTATCTGAGAACACAAGCCTTTAGCTGTGCTCCGTTTTTGTCAATAAGCTCACAGGGGAGGAATACAAATCCGTCAAGTCCCATTTCGTATCTTTTATAAAGCAGCTGTGTAAGCTTACCGGGGAAGGTGCCTGCGGGACGGTCTGTTATTTTGTCCTCAGCCGAGAATGTAATACCTGCCTCCGTTGTATTTGAAACTATAAATCGGAAATCGGGGTTCTCGGCGAGTGCCATATAAGCGTTAAAATCGTCGTAGGGCTTTACACAACGGGAGATAACATCTATTTTCCTTACATCCACGCCCTCAACTCCACGGCAGAAATGAGTATATACGCAATCCTGTGCGGAAAGCAAGTCGCAGAGTCCGTTTTTAATGGGCTGTACCACAACCACGCTTCCGTTAAAATCTGTTTTTTCATTTGCTATGTCAAGCATCCAGTCTACAAATCCACGGAGAAAGCCTCCCTCTCCGAACTGTATTACTTTTTCAGGTCTTACTGTTTTATTCATATTTATTCCTCTCTTATTATTCATGTCCCTTTCCTGTGCTCGTCAAATACCTCGACAAGCTTATCCCATTTCCGAAAGCCGCCGTTATACCGGTATATTGATACAGCTAATATCGTTAAACAATATTTTTATGCAGTTCACCTTATAATTAAATTATTCACAAGTATTTTAACATAAGTAAGCCACAAATTCAATTGTATTTATCTATATTTTGGAAAATTAACTTGACTTTTTTTCGTTTTGGTTTTATACTTTGAAGTATAAAATACCGTAAAGGAGAAAAAATATGGTTATTGTTGACAAAAAAGCAAGTAATGTAAAAATTGCCTATATAGGTGGTGGCTCCCGTGGTTGGGCATGGGGTCTTATGAGTGACCTTGCCTCCTGCGAGGATATGAGTGGTAGCGTTTACCTCTACGATATTGACCATGAGGCATCACTGGCTAACGAAATTATCGGTAATATGTATAACAACCTCGAGGGTGCAAAATCCAAATGGTCCTACTATGCTGTAAAGACACCCAAGGAGGCTCTTTGTGGTGCTGATTTTGTGGTTATATCAATACTTCCCGGCACATTTGACGAGATGGAGTCCGATGTACATACCCCCGAAAAGTACGGTATTTACCAGCCCGTCGGTGACTCCACAGGTCCCGGTGGCATTGTAAGAGCTATGCGTACTGTCCCTATGTTTGAGGAGATTGCAAATTACATTAAGGAATATGCTCCCGACGCATGGGTAATCAACTATACAAATCCTATGACACTCTGTGTAAAGACTCTTTACCGTGTATTTCCCGAAATCAAGGCATTTGGATGCTGTCATGAGGTTTTCGGCACACAGGGAGTTCTTATGCGTGTGGTTGAGGAATATCTTGGTGAGAAGGCTACCCGTGAGGATATTAAGGTTAACCCCGTGTCTGTAAATCACTTTACCTGGCTTACCTCTGCCAGCTATCACGGTATAGATTTGTTCCCCTATTACAAGCAGTTCTGTGAAAAATACGCAGACGGCTTACCAACTCAGACCGACAATAACTGGATGAATAATCATTTCTCCAGCCAACAGAAGGTTAAAATCGACCTCTTCCGCAGATTCGGATATATTGCTGCAGCAGGTGACCGTCATCTTTCCGAGTTCTGTCCCGGCAAATGGTATCTTGAAAATCCCGATCGTGTTCACGAAATGAAATTTGCTCTCACTCCCGTCAGCTGGAGAAAGAAGGACCTTGGAGACAGACTTGAGAAGAGCCGTAAGCTCCTTTCAGGTGAGCTTAAGCCTCAAATCAATAATACAGGCGAGGAAGGAACCACCCAGATGCGTGCCCTTCTCGGTCTTTGCGACCTTGTTACTAATGTAAACTTGCCCAATGTAGGTCAGATTCCCAATCTTCCCATGGGTGCCGTTGTGGAAACCAATGCTATTTTCCGTTCCAACGAGGTTACTCCCGTAATGGCAGGACCCATCCCCAACGAAATTTATCCCCTTGTTTCCCGTATCTGCACCGAGCAGGAGGCGGTATCCGACGCTATTGCCAACCGTGACCTCGATGCAATCTTCCAGGCATTTACATCCGATCCCCTTGTTACCTGCGATATAAAGAGTGCCAAAAAAATGTTTGACGAAATGGTGGAAAATACTAAAGCTTATCTCAAGGACTACAAGCTTTAATACGGACGGATAAAGGAAAATACTATGTCTAAATATCTTGATATTCCCTTTCCCAAGGTGGAAAACCCCTTTGACGGGCATATACACATGCACAGATGGCGTGAGGAAGGAACAGGCAGGCTCTTTATCCACGGTCTTGAGGAATACAGACAGGTGTGTGGACTGAAATACATAGCCTTAGCCTCCCTCCCCTCGGGTAATCCCATCCCGGTTCCCAGAGATGTCAGCAATAATATTATGTGTGCCTTCTATAAGCTGGCAAACGAAAATACCTTTGCCTACGGTGGATTTATTTATCCCTCCTATCCTGCAAATGAGGATGAAATGAGAGATATGTCCCTTACTATTCAGCTTGATGAGCTTAAGGAAATAGGCTTTGACGGTATAAAAATGCTTGAGGGCAAGCCAAATCTTTACGCAAAGGTCGGAAAGCCTCTTGACAGCGATTTCTTTGACTCTGCCCTTGCTAAAATGGAGGAGGATGGCACATATGTTCTTATGCACGCCATTGATCCTGCTTCCTTCTGGACCGACGCAAACGAGGATAATATAAAAAGGGGCTGGTATTACGGGGACGAAAGCAAATATCCCTCCTATAAGGAGCTTTACCGTCAGGTGGACAGTCTGCTGGAAAAGCACCCTAAGCTAAATCTTTGCCTTGCACATTTCTTCTTCTGCTCCGAGGACCCCGAAAGGCTAGAAAACATGTTTGCAAAATACCCCAACCTGTGTATAGATATCACCCCAGGTGGTGAAATGTATCACGGCTTCGACAAGCGTCAGGAGTACTACAAGGACTTCTTTGTAAAGTACGCCGACAGAATTATCTTCGGCACGGATATGGATTTTACTCCTCATCTCGAGTCAGGAATATGGCTCTGCGACAGGGTCTACAGATATCTTGCCACAGATGAGACAATCTCTTCCTTCGATGACCGTATGCTAAAGGGTATTTGTCTCCCTTCGGACACACTGCAAAAAATATTCTCCTCTAACCTTACAGGAAAGCTTGGCACCTCTCCAAAGCCCATAAACAAGGATGCCCTTCGTCGTTATATTGCAAAATACCGACACCTAATCACCGATAAGGAGCTTGATAAATATATCGACGAGCTCTCGGAGGAGTATCTTAAATAGCAAAAAACGCAAGCCCAACGGCTTGCGTTTTTTTACTGTGTATTATAACCAAATAGTTGATTAAAATAATCCAAATAATATATTGGATAGGCTCTTACGATATGATATAATTAGTATATAATAAAAAGGGGGGAATTTATATGTTAATAGGAGAAAAGATACGCCTCTTAAGAAAGAATAAGGGCATTACACAGGCTCAGCTGGCAGAGGCACTGTCTGTATCTGCACAATCCGTAAGCAAATGGGAAAATCATTTGTCCACTCCGGATATTACCGCTTTGCCTCAAATAGCAAGGTACTTCGGTGTTACAATGGATGAGCTTTTTAATTACCGACTCGACGCCCTTAACTATAAGGAACGGTTTATCTGCTTTATGGCCAATAATGAAATGCTCCGATTCGGTGATTTTACCTTAAAAAGTGGGAGAAGGTCTCCGTATTTGATACACAGTGGATATAATCTTACAGGCAGTCAGATGTCAAAGCTCGGGGAGTTTTACGCCCAATGTATCAGAGTTCACAACATAGAGGCGAACTGTCTTATCGGTATAGAAAACCGAGAAATACCCCTTGTCATCGCCACAAGCATGACGCTGTTTAACAGATACGGCATAGATTCCTCGTACTGTGTTGACTATAATATTGAAAACAAAGCCTTTACCTCCCATGAAATAACCCTTATAACAGATGCTTTTACCTCCGGAGCCTCTCTGCGATTTGCTCTTGACCGTATAAAAAACGAAATGGGCAAATTTCCCTCACACATTGTGGTTTGTGTGGACAGAATGGAAAAATCCGATATATCGAGTCTCTCCGCAAAAGGTGAAATTGAGAGGCTTTATGGTGTTAAAATACATTCAATTGTAAATGTTGACGATATTATGCGAGCAATCGACAGCGGCGTAATCTCTGCCGGGGAATATTATGATAAAATGAAGAAATATGTTAAGAAATATAAGGGGCAGTAAAATAATTACTGCAAATCTTCCGCAGATAAAAGCCCGGGTACTCTTGAAGTGACTGCAAGCATAATATTTAAGGTCACCCGTAACAAATTTTTCGGCTCTTAAAAAGAGCTGTCCGTTTATTGCATATCAGATATCTGTGTGATATAATAATATCGTGCAAAAGCAATCAAGAATTATGGGAGGTTATCTTGTATGACCCAAAGAGCATTTATCGAATTTCTAAATAAGATTGAAAAGCTGAAGTGCAACACCCGTCATTCCTGGACCTCTACGGGAAGACAGGAGTCGGTTGCAGAGCATTCATGGCGTCTTGCTGTAATGGCGATGCTTTGCAAGAACGAATTTCCGGGCATTGATATAGACAAGGTTGTCAAAATGTGCCTCGTACATGATTTTGGGGAAGCCTTGACAGGAGATATCCCTGCTTTTTTGAAAACAAAAGAAAACGAAAAGGCAGAGGAAGTGGCTGTAAAATCCCTTTTATCAACACTCCCACCATCCGAAAGGACAGAGTTGATTACCCTTTTTGATGAAATGAATGCTCTTTCCACGCCCGAAGCTAAGCTTTATAAGGCTCTTGACAACATAGAGGCTATAATATCCCATAATGAAGCTCCCCTTTCCACCTGGTTGCCAAGAGAATTTCACGAAAATCTTACATACGGTACTGAAAATTGTGAATTTTCCGAGTGGACAAGAGCTCTTCGTAAGGAGCTTAAAAGGGATAGCATTCAAAAGATAGAGGAAGAAAAATATGAAGGTTAATTTTTACAGAAGTGCAAATGATGAATTGCTTAAATTCGCTGTCATTATCTCAAAGCATAATGGCAAATGGGTATTCTGTAAGCATAAGGAAAGAGATACCTATGAGGTCCCGGGAGGACACAGGGAATTTGGGGAAGCAATTATCGATACTGCCAAAAGAGAGCTTATGGAGGAAACAGGAGCAATTGATTTTTCCCTTGATCCTGTGTGCGTATATTCTGTAACGGGCAAGAACAGAGTAAATGAAACAGGCGAAGAAACCTACGGTATGCTCTATTTTGCCGATATTAAATCCTTCAACAAAGAGCTTAACAGCGAAATGGAAGCAGTAAAGCTTTTTGACTCTCTTCCCTCAGAATGGACATATCCACTTATTCAGCCTCTTTTAATAGAGGAATATTTAAGACGAAATGGTTAAAAGCAGCACCCAAAACGGGTGCTGTTTTTTTCTGTTAAAAATTAAAGATACCGAACGGTGTCTTTTTGTTTTTGACGCAGGAAGAGGTGCTTAAATTGAATACCATAAACTAATGTTTTTATAATTTGTGAAAAAACGATTACTACCTAAACCTAAAATATTACGAAAGAGCTGCGGTGTTAATCACTCGCCTTATCATTTCCTCCACCGCTTTACAGGTGTTGATGGTTTTCAAATCGATGTGAGGATATTTTTTCTTTCCAAGAACGAAAAGTTCATGAGCGAATCCTTGACCTATTTCATCAACATCGGAGAAGTCTAATTTAATATCAGAAAATACAGATACACTTTCCAACAATCGCCTTGCTTCAGAACGAGATACGGGATTCCCTCCTGAAAACATATGAGCAATAGGTATAGTAGTTTTTATGAAACCTTCATCAACCGGTGCAAAGGCATTAAAAACCTCGGATAATACTTTTTTAGTATTATTGTTGAGTGTCATCCTTACTAGAGTTCCCTTATTCATTTTCATAAAATTATGCAAATTTTCATTCTCCATTTGCAAAGATGAAAAATTATTTCTGGTGAAAAAATTATCATCCGAATAAATAACAAATTCATCCATAATATGCGAGGTAAAAAAAATACCCTCACCCGTGTGATATTGTTTGGCGGTGGTAAACCTTCCTGCAAACAAAAGCGATACGCATTCCCTAAGAGAAATTGTTTCGTTTCTGCTTTCCTTCATAAATCTTTGAATGTTTTTGAAAATACCGATACCATCATCACTTATTAGAATTTGAGTTTCAAGATAATTTTGTAATATACCTACAGAAATGTTTTCGGCTTCTGAATGTTCAATTGCATTGTTCATCATTTCAGTAAAAGCATAATTCCATATGGTATTTACATTTTTTTTGAATTGTATGTGCTTAGATATAAATTGATTGTATACATGGTCTTCGCCAAGTGTTCCGTCATTTTTGAAAATATAATGATAAAAGGCGGTTCGAAGAGTGTATTCACCTTCCTTTTTTTCAATTAATCCATCATTTTCCATTTGTTTTACATAATTATACACGCTGGATTTACTAATATCAAAGGCTTCAATTGTCGCTTTTACATAATCTTTTCTTTTGCTTTTAATAAGACGCAAAATGTAATTTTTAACTTTTTCTTGATTAACAACCTTCATAATTTTTCCTCCATAAAATGCGTTCTTATAAACATAATAACACTATTTCTAAAAAATGTCAATATTTTTCCAAATAACCTTAATTTTTTTCCAAATAGATTTTTTTATTTGGAATAACAAAAACTTTTTCATGCTTATTATATTCCATAACACTATAATTTTTTCAACAATCATTAATTAATAATAAAAGCACCCATCTTTATATTAAAGAACAAAAAGTTGGCGCAGGAAGAGGGATCTCGTTCTCGTCTGCGGACTCGGTCAGGGTTGCACTTCCTGTTGTCATTCTCGCATCGCACTGCCCTCGCTTTGCTCAGTTGTGTTCTGCGACGCGAAGCTAGTCCTTTAGGGCGACGACTGCCACACCTTACCTCTCCATTTCTCACCCACCGGGTGCTGTCGAGGACGGTTCCAACCCGTTCGAATCCCTCTTGTTCTATGTTAAAACAAAAAGAACACCTGTTGGTGTCCTTTTTGTTTTGGCGCAGGAAGAGGGATTCGAACCCCCGTGGCTTTTGGCCTAACGGTTTTCAAGACCGCCTCGTTGTGACCGCTTCGATATTCCTGCATATTTAATGTGCCCTATTACATTAAATGTGCAGGGTTGCCTAAGCACAAAACGAAGCTTTGCTATTCCTACATATCTAATGTAATTATAAATATCATTTATTTAGCCTAAATATAATATCACACTTTTTCTACCCTGTCAATACATTTTGTCAAAAATTTTATTAAAACAATTGCATTGCCTTTTTATTTATGCTACAATTATTCTATCTTGTTTTTTGGGGGTTATTATGGATAAGAGGGAGCTTTTTGCCAAGGCAAGACTTTGTGGTGCTATGGCAATATTCGGCACAATCGGTATTTTTGTTAAATATCTTACACTTCCCTCGGGATTTTTGGTGTTCCTAAGGGCATCTATAGGTCTTTTGTTCCTTTTACCCTTTGTTTTCTTTCGCAAAAATAAAAACACTATAAGTAGCATAAAGAAAAATCTCTTTCCCCTTATTTTGTCCGGTGCTGCTCTCGGTGCCAATTGGGTGCTCCTCTTTGAAGCATACAGATACACTGATGTTTCCATAGCAACCTTATGCTATTACCTTGCTCCCGTGTTTATAGTTGCCTTCTCTCCCCTTATACTTAAGGAGAGACTGAACGGTCAGAAAATAGTCGGCATCGTTATTGCCATATCGGGTATGGTGCTTGTATCCGGTGTGTTCTCGGGTGTAAAATCAGCCAACCCTACAGGAATCATCCTTGGTATCATGGCTGCTGTCCTATATGCAACCGTAGTGTTTATAAACAAGGGTATAAAGGATGTGGACCCCTATGATAAAACAGCCTTTCAATTTGCTGTAAGTCTGATAATTACACTACCGTACAGTCTTTTTACGGAAAATTTAAGCTCCGATATGTTTGACTTAAGAAGCATCATTCTCATTCTCATCGTTGGAGTTATCCACACCGGTGTTGCTTATGTTATGTATTTTTCCTCCCTGAAGGAGGTAAAGGCCCACACTGCTGCCATATTCAGCTATATCGATCCCATACTTGCACTTATTCTTTCCTTCCTCATTCTCAAGGAAACAATGGGTATTCTTGAGGCAATCGGTGCCGTTTTGGTCCTGTCCGGAGCCTTCCTTTCGGAAATTCGCTTAAAAAAGCCTAACCAAAGCTCTGATAAATAGAAAATCACGGACACTTAGTCCGTGATTTCTTTATTGACTTTGCCTTATGTATGTGGTAAAATAATTACATATTGAATAGATATGGAGGGGATTCCTATGAATGATAAGGAGCCACGCTATCCGTGGAGCCTGTTTTTTGCAGGTCTGATTATAAATATCATTACACATATATATTTATTTGTGCCCGGAGCTGCTTTTTTAGCCGTTGGTCTGTTTATCGGCAAGGATTTCTTAAAGGCAATAGGACTTGCCCTTGTGTTGGCGGTGTTTTTGGTTTGTCTTATAGACCAGATTCGCATAAGGAACGGAGTAATCAATAGTGACAATCCTAATTTTGAAGAGTGGAGAAACGCTATGATGTCCCCTCATTGGAGAAAAAATATCACAGATATGCTTGATAAAAAGATGCAGGATGAAAACAATATAACAGAGCTTGAAGACGAAGACGATGAAGATGACGATTATCCCGGAGATATAGGATTTATGCTATAACTATTTATAAGAAAATCACGGACACAGTGTCCGTGATTTTCATTTTTGGAGATTTTTCATGAAAAGACTATATTTAGTCTTGGAAGTTTCTGATTATAGATTTCGCTATATTATTAATTAATTATTTATTGAAGTATAGTCCCTCGAAAGCTTTTCCGTGGCGTGCCTCGTCGCTACCAATCTTAGCATGTCGTGGAAAACTTTCGGTTAGCTCCGTGTATTGTATTACTTGGCTTTGCCCCACTTTTTTACTGTAATATATTTTCAACTCTGCAACTGCAAAAGATTAAAAATTCCATTAATTTTTCCATGTTTTGTGTGGAAAATTAAACTTGATTTGCCCTATAAATTGGAATTTGTTTATCAAAGTTTCTAAAATGAATACATCATCATACCAAGCCCTGCCGATATGAGTATCATCAGTATCGGAGTTGGTTTTTTCTTAAATGCAAGCTTTGCTACGATGCTGATTAATATCAATATGGCGAATATGATAATGCCATTAAAATCTATGGCAAGTGTATCTCCTATCCCACTGAATCCGATTGCCGTACTCATAAACATCGTGATTGCCGTTGCGAGTATCAAGCCAACAACACACGGACGGATACCGCCGAGAAACGCTTTTACTCCCGCATATTTCAGCAAATTTTGTATCAGAGCCGCGATTATGAGAATGATAAAAAATGACGGCAATACCACACCCAGCGTAGCAAGGATCGCACCGAGAAAACCGCCTTGTGACGAGCCAACGAAGGTCGCCATATTAACCGCGATCGGTCCGGGAGTGGATTCAGCTACGGCAATCATATTGAGCATTTCTTCCTCGGTAAGCCAACCGTGCATCAAAACCTTTTCTCGTATCAGAGAGATCATCCCGTATCCGCCGCCAAAGGAAAACGCACCGATTTGAAGGAAGGTTAAGAACAATTCGAGATATATCATTGCTTTTCCTCCTTCCTGATTTTGCCGAGAAGATATATCGCTACACCGCAGGCTCCGCTAATCAGTATGTAAAATATCGTTGAGAACTTTACAGCAAATAATGAAAATACGATCATACAGATAAGTGTTATCGAAATAATGATTATGTTAAATGTGGTTTTCTTCATCTGCTTCAGCATCTTCAGCCCTGCTGTAAGGATCAGATATACCACGCATATCTGAATACCCTTGAAAGCGTACGCAACCAATGTCAACGAAAGAAAGGCATCAAAAAACAGCGATATAGCATAGATGATAACAAACGACGGAATACAAATGCCAAGCGTAGCAATAATTGAGCCGATAATCCCGGCGTTTTTGTATCCTATGTAAGTTGCGGCATTGATAGCAATAGGACCGGGCGTGGATTCGGCAATCGCCGCAACATCCAAAAATTCATCTTTTTCAAGCCATTTCTTTTTTTCTACGAACTCATTTTCAAGCAAAGCGATCATGGCATATCCACCGCCAAAGGTGAACAATCCTATTTTCAGCATTGTCAAAAAGAGTGAGAGGTAGACTTTTACTTTCCTCACAAGAGCCTCCATTTATCTAACTTACAAATTCTTATTTATTGGTGAGTTTATTATATCACACAACATAATATATTTCAACAACCGTTTAGGAGGACAAAATGACAAAATCAGAACCAAAAGGAGCAACACTTACAACTAAGAAAAGCATTGAGTGTAATAAAATCATTTCAAAACATAGCAAAGACTTTGGTGGAACACTAACTGACCTTGATGTAATTAAACTTTGTGGTTGTTCAAGACAAAGCTATTATAAATATAAAGCAGAAATAATAAATATCCCCCCGTAAAACGGGGGGTATTTCAGTTTCGGGCATAGCCCTAGACATTACTGGCTACGCACAAGTGCGTTAAGAATTGGCCTGCCAGCCATGCATATGCTACTTAC
>JAFTJE010000008.1 GCA_017456545.1 Clostridia bacterium
GAAGAGGTTGCTGAAGAACCTGTAGCTGAGGAAGTAGTTGAAGAGCCTGTAGCTGAAGAGGTTGTAGAAGAGCCTGCAGCTGAAGAGGTTGCTGAAGAGCCTGTAGCTGAGGAAGTAGTTGAAGAGCCTGTAGCTGAAGAGGTTGTAGAAGAGCCTGCAGCTGAAGAGGTTGCTGAAGAGCCTGTAGCTGAGGAAGTAGTTGAAGAGCCCGTAGCTGAGGAAGCAGTTGAAGAGCCTGTAGCTGAGGAAGCTGTAGAAGAAGCTCCCGTAGTTGAAGAAACTCCCGTAGTTGAAGAGGCTCCCGTGGTAGAGGAAGCACCTGTTATGGCTCCTCCCACACCTGTAGCACCTACTATTGTTCCTACATATTTCGATAACGAAGGTAATCACATTGACATTAAGTATAGCCGTAGCTTTATTTCCAACATCATCCAGGGTGATGAAATGATTAAGGAATACTACAGCGACCTTAAGAACCATATTCTTTCCTATGAGGGCGTTAAATCCAGACTCAGCTGGAAGTTTGATAGCTACAACAGAGGTAGAGATCAGCTCTTTAAGATTAAGGTTCGTGGAAAGACAATTTGCATTTACCTTGCACTTGACCCCGATAATTATGAAGTATCCAAATATCACCACGAGGCAATTGATGCTAAGATATTTGAGGATGTTCCTATGCTCTTCAAGATCAAGAGTGGTCTTGGTCTCAGAAAAGCAAAGCAGCTTGTTGACGACACAATGGCTAAATTCGGAATTGCGAAGAATGAGAAGGCTAAATTCGTTGATTATGTTGCAAAGTACCCCTACACAGAAACAGAAGAGCTCGTTCAGCAGAAGCTTGTTAAGGTCCTTGTATCTGACAGTAGCGTAACAGTTAAGTCCGGCAAGAAGTCTAAGGTAGCAGATGCAGGCGAGGAGGCAGATACGATACAGGTAGTGGAGAATAATCCTGTTGTTGAGACAATAGTTGAGGAAGCACCTGTAGTTGAAGAAGCACCTGTAGTTGAGGAAGCACCTGTAATTGAAGAAGCACCTGTAGTTGAAGAAGCACCTGTAGTTGAGGAAGCTCCTGTAGTTGAAGAAGCACCTGTAGTTGAGGAAGCTCCTGTAGTTGAGGAGGCACCCGTAGTTGAAGAAGCACCTGTAGTTGAAGAAGCACCTGTAGTTGAGGAAGCTCCTGTCGTTGAAGAGCCCGAAGAAATCCATGTTGTAGAGAGTGTAAGTGCCGACGAGGCAGATTCACTCGTAAAGGATGAAGCAGTTGACAAGACTGTTGAGGCTGATGTGGAGTATGTTTCCAAAAACGACACAAAGAAGGCTATAATCAATGTAGGTGTCCTCAGTGATAACTATGAGGCAGGCGAAACTGTAGACCTTGTATCACTTAAGGCTAAGAAGCTGATTGACCCCAAGGCAAAGAGTGTAAAGGTCCTTGCAAGCGGTAGAATCAACAAGCCCCTTACAGTAAAGGCTCAGGTATTCTCCGAGACTGCCATCAAGATGATTGTTCTTACAGGCGGTAAGGCTATCAAGGTAGTTACAAAGGTTAAATAAAAATTAAAGGTGGCGTAGTGAAAAAATCACTACGCCTCCGTTTTTTTCTGCTTATTCGATTTTTAATAATGAAATTACAACATTATACTCATATCCGTCACCGCATATAAGAGCATTGCTAAGCTCCCCCTTATTATTAAAGATAAGCGTATACTCGCAGCCTTCATTTTGAAATGTAAGATTGCCCTTGCCGTTTTCCGATACGGCTGAGGTCAGCATTGCTTCATTAATATTAAATAGGGATGACAGAGCATATATTCCGTCAAGCTGTTTTCTGTCTGTCGGTATTTTTATATCTCCGGAGATAACATAGGACTCCGTCTCGGAAAAGAAAAATTCCACTCCGGAAAGCTCCGTCGGGGAAAGGACCCTCAGATAACGGTCATTTCCGATTTTTTCGATTATAATACGGAATTTACCGTTTACCGTGCATTCGGCATATACATTCCTGTTTTCAAAGGGGAGGATGTTATAGGTCTCCTTTTTACAGGAAATGGAAAAAAGCGAAATAAAAATAAGAAATAACGCAAAAAATCGTTTCATAAAAAATCACCCATAGCTATTGTATTGTGGGATTTGAACAATAATGACAAAAAAATAAAAGATAAAATTTATACGCTTATATATAGGAAATGTGGCAAATAGCCTTGACAAAAACCCTGAAATTTGATATAATAACTTGAATACTTAAGGACTTGAATACATATAGGAGGATTTGATATGAAAATTGATTTTTCCAACGCTAATGTATTTGATAAAGAAAGCTTGAAGGGTAAATTGTCCTCTTTGGAGTTACCCTCTGTGGCTGGTTCTGTTATTGATTTTTCAGGATATGATATTTTACCCGCGTTCATTGATGTGCATGTGCATTTCCGTGAGCCGGGTTTTTCTTATAAAGAGAGGGTTGCAACAGGCTCCTTGGCAGGTGCTATGGGTGGATATTATGCAGTATGTACAATGCCTAATCTTAACCCTGTACCCGATACTCTTGACAATCTTAAAAAGCAGCTCGAAATAATCAATAGGGACTCCGTTATCAAAGCATTGCCCTTCGGTGCTATTACCAAGGGACAGAACGGAAAAGAGCTTTCCGATATGGAGGCTATGGCACCCTTTGTATGTGGCTTCTCCGATGACGGAAGAGGAGTGGACAACAGCTCGCTTATGAGAGAGGCTATGATAAGGGCCAAGGCACTTGACAAGGTAATATCTGCCCACTGCGAGGACGGAGCTCAGATAAAGGACTCCAAGGAGGCTGAGTGGAAGCAGATAGAAAGAGACATTAAGCTGGTCTCAGACATTGGCTGTAAATACCATGTATGCCACATTTCCACAAAGGAAAGCGTGGACCTTATAAGAGAAGCAAAGAAAAACGGTGTAAATATCACCTGCGAAACAGCCCCCCACTATCTTACCTTGACTGACGCAGACAGAGATGACACAGGACGCTTTAAGATGAATCCGCCTCTGCGTGACGCAATAGACAGAGATGCTCTTATCGAGGGTATCTGCGACGGCACCGTGGATATGATAGCCACGGACCACGCCCCCCATTCTGCCGAGGAAAAGGGCAGAGGCTTTAAGGGCAGCCTTAACGGTATAGTAGGACTGGAAACGGCATTCCCCGTAATGTATACAAGCTTTGTTAAAAAGGGAATTATCACCCTGGACAGGCTGGTGCACCTGATGAGCATAAATCCCGCAAATCGCTTTGGAATAGAGACAGACGGCTTTACGGTTTATGACCTGAATGAGGAATATACAGTAAACCCCGAGGAATTTGCTACAATGGGAAGAAGCTCACCCTTTGCAGGCAATAAGGTATACGGCAGATGCCTGGCAACCGTCGTAGGAAATAAATGGGCTTACATCAGTGAAAAAATCAAGAAAGATATATAATTGAGGAGAGGACGAAAATGGCAAAGAGAACAGATATTAAAAGAGTAATGATTATCGGCTCCGGACCTATTGTAATCGGTCAGGCTGCTGAATTTGACTACGCCGGCACACAGGCTTGTCTTGCACTTAAGGAGGAGGGCTATGAGGTTATCCTTGTAAACTCCAATCCTGCTACCATTATGACCGACACAACAATTGCTGATAAGGTATATATGGAGCCTCTCACACTTGAATACATTGCAAAAATTATAAGATATGAACGCCCGGACGCAATCGTTCCCGGTATTGGTGGACAGACAGGCCTTAATATGGCTATGCTTCTTGAGAAGAAGGGCATCCTTAAGGAAAACGGAGTTGAGCTTCTCGGTACATCAAGCCGTAGCATCGAGAGGGCAGAGGACAGAGAGCTTTTCAAGGAGCTCTGTGAGGAAATCGGTGAGCCCGTTATCCCATCCGATATTGCAAACACCCTTGAGGAATGTGTAGAGGTTGCAGAAAGGATAGGCTATCCTGTGGTTCTTCGCCCTGCATTTACCCTCGGTGGAACAGGTGGTGGCTTCGCATATAACAGAAAAGAGCTTGAGGAGCTTGCAGTAGGAGCTCTTGCGGCATCCCCTGTCAGCCAGGTTCTTGTAGAAAAGAGTGTGAGAGGATTTAAGGAAATCGAGTTTGAGGTTATGCGTGACGGCAGCGACAATGCAATTACCATCTGCGGTATGGAAAACATTGACCCCGTTGGTGTACACACAGGTGACAGTATAGTTGTAGCCCCCATTATGACTCTTAACGACCATGACCTTAAGATGCTCAATAACAGTGCAATCAAGCTTATCAAGGAGCTTAAGATAGAGGGCGGCTGTAATGTACAGTTTGCACTCAATCCCAACTCCAGCGAGTACTACCTTATAGAGGTAAACCCCAGAGTTTCCCGTTCCTCAGCTCTTGCCTCCAAGGCGAGTGGATATCCCATTGCAAGAGTAACAGCAAAGATAGCTGTGGGTATGACTCTTGATGAGATTGAGGTGGCAGGTACAAAGGCATCCTTTGAGCCCGATCTTGACTATGTAGTTGCGAAATTTCCAAGATTCCCCTTTGATAAATTTACAACCGTTCCCAATAAGCTCGGCACACAGATGAAGGCGACCGGCGAGTGTATGGGCATCGGCTCAAATCTTGAGGAATGTATCTTGAAGTCTGTAAGATCTCTTGAAATCGGTGTTTGCCATGTTCAGATGGCTAAGTTTGACGATATGTCAAGTGATGGTATGCTTGAGTATATTGACACCTTCCACGATGATAACATTTTTGCTATCTGTGAGCTTTTCCGTCGTGGAACAACAGTTAAGCAGATTGCCGAAATTACAAAAATCACTCCCTTCTTCCTTGAGTCCTTCAAGAAGATTACAGATATGGAAAAGACCCTTAGCAATAATGTAAACGATGTTGCCGTTCTCACAGCAGCAAAGAAAATGGGCTTTTCCGATAAATATATTGCAAAGCTCTGGAAAGAAAAGGAAATAGATGTATGGAATCTCCGTAAGGCAAATTCCTTAACTCCAATTTATAAGATGGTAGACACAGCACATGTAGGTGCGTACATCCCCTATTTCTACTCCTCCTTCACAGGTGAGAATCAATCTGTTCTCACAAACAGAAAGAAGGTTCTTGTTCTCGGTGCAGGACCTATCCGTATCGGACAGGGTGTTGAGTTCGACTATTCCACAGTTCACGCAGTAAATACAATCCGTCGCTGTGGCTATGAAGCGATTATCATTAACAACAACCCCGAGACCGTATCCACCGACTACACCACAGCAGACAAGCTCTACTTTGAGCCCCTTACTGTTGAGGATGTAATGCATGTTGTGGAGTTTGAAAAGCCCGAGGGCGTAATAGCATCTCTCGGTGGACAGACAGCAATAAACCTTGCAGCCCCATTGGCTGAAAGAGGTGTAAATATTATCGGTACCGACTGTGAGGCAATCGACAGAGCCGAAAACCGTGACGCATTTGAAAAGATACTTGAGGAGCTTAATATTCCTCAGCCCCAGGGCAGAGCCGTTACAAATATTGAGGACGGTGTAAAGGTAGCAGCCCAGATTGGCTATCCTGTGCTTGTTCGTCCTAGCTTCGTTCTCGGAGGCCGTGCAATGCAGCTGGTTGGTAATGAGGAGCAGATAAGACACTACCTTAAGACAGCCGTTGAAATCGACGAGGACAAGCCCGTGCTTGTAGACCACTACATTCAGGGTAAGGAGGTAGAGGTTGATGCCATCTGCGACGGAAGAGATGTATTTGTTGCGGGTATTATGGAGCTTGTTGAACGAACAGGCGTACACAGTGGTGACAGTATCAGCGTATATCCCGCCTTCAGCATTTCCAATAAGGTAAAGGGCAAGATACTGGAATATTCAAAGAAGCTCGGTCTTGGCATCGGAATCATCGGTCTTTTCAACATCCAGTTCATCGTTGATGACAAGGAGGATGTATACATTATCGAGGTTAACCCCCGTTCCTCCAGAACAGTTCCCTTCCTCTCCAAGTCCACAGGCTACTCTCTTGCCGATATAGCTACAGAGGTTATCCTCGGTAAGTCACTTAAGGAGCTTGGTATATTCGACCTCTATCCGGAGGAAAAGAAGAGATGGTACTGTAAGGTTCCCGTATTCTCCTTCAAGAAGATAAACGGCATTGACACATATCTCTCTCCCGAAATGAAATCCACAGGTGAGGCTATCGGATATGACGATGACCTTAACCGTGCGTTCTATAAGGCACTCCAGGCATCAGGCATGAATGTACAGAATTACGGTACAGTATTTGTAACTCTTGCAGATGCGGATAAGCAGGAGGCACTCCCCTTAGTTCGCAGATTCTATAATCTCGGCTTTAATATAGTGGCTACACAGGGTACAGCAAGATTCCTTAAGGCTAACGGTATAAGAACAAGAGCTATGGATAAGATCAGCGTAAACGGTATAGGCATCCCCGAGCTTATAAGAAGTGGGCATGTGGCTTACATTGTCAACACCAGCGATGTACAGTCCACCTCCGAGCAGAAGGACGGATATGAAATCCGCTGTCTCGCAACAGAAACAGGCACTAACCTTTTCACATCCCTTGACACAGTAAGAGTTCTTCTTGATGTGCTTGAGGATATTACACTTACAATTTCTACAATAGACAGCTGATATGAAGAATTTAGTATTTGAGCTTTTAACAAATAAAAAAATCGCAAAGAACACCTATGAGAGTGTTCTTTGCGGTGACACAGCAGATATAAAATGCGGTCAGTTTGTAAACATTACAATTGACGGATTATATCTCCGTCGCCCCATCTCCGTATGCGATGTTGAGGGAGACAGGCTTACCATTATTTACAAGGTGGTAGGCGTAGGAACGGAAAAAATGGCTAATATGGAGCCCGGTGTAAAGCTTGATTTGCTTACCGGTCTCGGTAACGGCTACGATACAGAGCCCTCGGGGGACAGACCCTTGCTTATCGGTGGAGGTGCAGGTGTGCCCCCTATGTATAAGCTTTGCCGTCAGCTTACGGCAGAGGGTAAAAAATGCTCTGTTATCCTTGGCTTCGGCTCAAGGAATGAGGTGTTCTACGAGGATGAGTTCAAGGCACTCGGTGCCGATACCTATGTTACCACCGTTGACGGTAGCTACGGTATAAAGGGCTTTGTTACCGATGCTATGAATATGGATTATACATATTTCTACACCTGCGGTCCCGAGCCTATGCTTAAGGCAGTATATAATAAGAGTACAACAAGCGGACAGTTCAGCTTTGAGGAAAGAATGGGCTGTGGCTTCGGTGCATGTATGGGCTGCTCCTGTAAGACAAAATACGGTAACAAGCGTATCTGTAAGGACGGACCTGTGCTTGTAAAGGAGGAGATTATATGGTAAATACTAAGGTTACCCTTTGCGGTATAGAAATAGACAATCCCATAATCCCCGCCAGCGGAACCTTTGGCTACGGTCAGGAATTTGCCGAGCTTTATGATATAAACATCCTCGGTACCTTCTCCTTTAAGGGTACGACAAGGGACGCAAGATTCGGTAATCCCACTCCGAGAATTGCAGAAACAGCATCGGGAATGCTTAACTGCGTGGGACTCCAGAATCCCGGTGTTGAGCATGTAATAAGCCATGAGCTACCCGAGCTTAAGAAAATATTTAATAAGCCTGTTATGGCAAATGTAAGTGGCTTCTCTGTTGAGGACTATGCATACACCTGTGAGCTCCTTGATAAGGAGGAACAGGTGGGATGGCTGGAGGTAAATATTTCCTGCCCCAATGTTCACGGTGGTGGAATGAGCTTTGGCACCTGCCCAAGAAACGCCGCCGAGGTAGTAAAGGCAGTAAAGGCAGTTACCACAAAGCCTGTAATTATTAAGCTTACCCCCAATGTAACAGATATTGCAGAGATTGCAAGAGCCGTAGAGAGTGAGGGTGCAGACGGTATTTCCCTTATAAATACTCTTTCCGGTATGAGAATAAATCTTAAAAATAAAAAGCCTATCCTCTCCATTACAACGGGAGGTCTTTCCGGCCCCTGTACCTTCCCCGTTGCACTTCGCTGTGTATGGCAGGTATATAATGCTGTTAAGATTCCCATTGTAGGTATGGGTGGCGTTACCACAGCCGAGGATGTTATTGAAATGATGCTTGCAGGAGCAACAGCTGTACAGGTTGGCGCCGCTAACCTTGTTGACCCCTTTGCATCAAAGAAGATAATAGAAGCTCTGCCCGAGGCTATGGTTAAATACGGAATAAATAATTTAAGTGATATAATAGGAGGTGCCCACTAATGGGAAAGGATGTAATTATTGCTTGTGATTTTTCAAGTGCGGAGGCAGTATTCAGCTTCCTCGACAAATTTCAGGATGAAAAGCCCTTTGTAAAAATCGGTATGGAGCTCTTTAATGCAGAGGGACCTGCAATTGTAAGAGAAATCAAGAGAAGAGGTCATAAGATTTTCTTGGACCTTAAGCTCCACGATATCCCCAACACCGTAAAGAAGGCTATGAGTGTGCTCTCTCGCCTTGATGTTGATATGACCAATGTACACGCATCGGGCACTATTGCTATGATGGAGGCTGCACTTGAGGGCCTTACCCGTCCCGACGGCACATGCCCCTTGCTTATTGCAGTTACACAGCTCACCTCCACAAGCGAGGAAAGAATGAGAGATGACCTTCTTATCAACGAGCCCATGGATAAGGTTGTAATGCACTATGCAATGAACGCTAAAAAGGCAGGACTTGCAGGTATAGTATGCTCTCCCTTAGAGGCTGAAAAGGTACACGCTGCCTGTGGCAAGGATTTTGTAACAGTAACACCCGGCGTTCGCTTTGCTGACGGTGATAAGGGCGACCAGGTAAGAGTTATGACTCCTGCAGAGGCTAAGAAAATCGGCTCCGACTATATCGTAGTGGGCAGACCTATCACAGCAGCAGAGGACCCTGTAGCAGCATACCGTCGTTGTGTTAACGAATTTGTAGACTAACTTAAAAGGAGATATAAAAATGGAGGCTTACAAGAGAGAGTTTATTAAGTTCTTGCAGAGTGCAGGAGTTCTTAAGTTCGGTGATTTTACAGCAAAGAGTGGAAGAAAGATTCCATATTTTATAAACGCAGGTGAAATAAAGACAGGTGACCACATTTCCAAGTTGGGTGAGTTCTATGCCAAGGCTTATCTTGAAAAGGTCGGAAATAAGAGAACAGTTCTCTACGGTCCTGCATATAAGGGTATTCCTATTGCAGTATCCGCATCCATTGCACTCTCCAAGGAAGGACTTAATGTTCCCTTCTTCTTTAACAGAAAGGAAGAAAAGGACCACGGAGAGGGTGGCGTTTTCGTAGGCTACAAGCCCACAGCAGGCGAGGAGGTTGTAATCGTTGAGGATGTTATCACAGCGGGAACTGCTATCCGTGAGAGCATGGCTAATATGAAGTCCCTTCAGGGAGTTAAGATTGCTGCTACCTTTGTAATGGTAGACCGTAAGGAAAAGGGTCAGGGCGAAAAGTCCGCAATGGCAGAAATTGCAGATGAATTCGGCTTCCCTGTTTACTCCGTAGTTGATGTATACGATATTATCGAGTATCTCAGCGAGGATAAGGAAAATGAAGAAAATGTAAACCGTATCAAGAAGTATCTTGAGGTTAACGGAGCAAAGGCATAATTAGAAAATCCAAAAGAAAGGATTATCCTTATGAGACATCTTATAGGAATTGAGGATTTAAGCGTTAGCGAGATAGAAAATCTTATCGCTGTCGCTGAGGACATAATTGCAAATCCCAAAAAGTATAACAAGGTGGCCGAGGGAAAGAAGCTTGCTACTCTTTTCTATGAGCCCTCTACAAGAACACGCCTTTCCTTTGAGTCTGCTATGATGGAGCTGGGAGGAAATGTTCTCGGCTTCTCCGAGGCACAGAGCTCCTCTGCCGCAAAGGGAGAAAGCGTGGCTGATACAGCTAAGGTAATTTCCTGCTTTGCCGATATTATGGTAATGCGTCATTTCAAGGAGGGTGCACCTATGGTGGCTTCCTTGAATGCCTCGGTTCCCGTAATCAACGCAGGTGACGGCGGTCATAACCATCCTACCCAGACTCTTACAGACTTACTTACCATCAAGATGGAAAAGGGACGCTTCAGCAACCTTACAGTAGGTCTTTGTGGAGACCTTAAATTCGGCAGAACAGTTCATTCACTTATCACTGCTCTTTCAAGATATACGGGCATCAATTTTGTGCTTATTTCCCCCGAGGAATTGAAAATTCCCGAGTACTTAAAGGATGAGGTCCTTGATGCTAAGGGCATCTCCTACAGAGAGGTAACGGATCTTGAGGCAGTTATCGGAGAGCTTGATATACTCTATATGACAAGAGTGCAGAAGGAACGCTTCTTTAACGAGCAGGACTACATCAGACTTAAGGATATTTATATTCTTACCCCCGATAAGCTCAGACACGCCAAGGAGGATCTTTGCATTATGCATCCCCTCCCCAGAGTAAATGAGATTTCCGTGTCTATTGACAAGGACCCCAGGGCGTGCTACTTCAAGCAGGTGCTTTACGGTAAGTATATAAGAATGGCACTTATAAAAATGCTTCTTGAGGAGGCTGACAAATGACAGTAGATTCTATTAAGAACGGTTTTGTTATCGACCATATAAAGCCCGGTAACGGAATGAAAATATATAAGCTTCTCGGCCTTGAGGCATTGGGCTGTCCCGTTGCTATTATTCAAAATGCACTTAGCCACAGCATGCAGGTTAAGGATATTATCAAAATAGATGCCGATGTAGCCCTTGATACCACTGCTCTCGGCTATGTTGACCCCGATGTTACGGTAAATGTGATAAAGGACTCAAGGATAGTGGATAAATATCATCCCGGACTTCCCCGTGAGCTTGTGAATATAGTTAAGTGTAAAAACCCTCGCTGTATTACCACAACCGAGCAGGAGCTTGACCACATCTTCCGTCTCACCGACGAGAGCAAGAGAGTTTATCGCTGTATCTATTGCGAAACGGCAAGTAAAAAATAATAATAAAAAGGATGCAGAAATTGAAATGAGCCCCTAAAGGCCCACTTCAATATATGCATCCCTTTTTTATTTATAAAAAAAATGTTGCAAAACTGTGAATTATGTGATAAAATATTTTCATATATTTAATATTTAAGGAGATTTTCAATGAAAAGAGAAAAATTAGGAAGCCGTCTCGGCTTTATTCTTCTCAGTGCAGGCTGTGCTATCGGCGTTGGTAATGTGTGGAAGTTCCCATATATTACGGGTCAGTACGGTGGTGGAGCCTTTGTACTTATTTATCTTATTTTCCTTGCTATCCTCGGTATTCCCGTGCTGACAATGGAATTTTCTCTTGGCAGAGCCTCACAAAAGAGCCCTGTTCATATGTATCAGCAGCTTGAAAAGCCGGGTCATAAGTGGCATATTCACGGCTATTTTGCCATGGCAGGCAACTATCTGCTTATGATGTTCTATACATCTGTTGCAGGATGGATGCTCCAGTATGTGTTTTATATGATTTCAGGCAAGTTCGAGGGCAAAAGCTCGGAACAAATCACAGGCGTATTTAATACAATGCTCGGACAACCCTGGATTCTGCTTATTTTCCTTGTTGTTGTTATAATTCTCGGCTTTGCTGTTTGTGCCCTTGGAGTACAAAAGGGTATTGAAAAAATATCAAAGTATATGATGCTTGCACTTCTTGCCATTATGATTGTATTGGCTATTCGCAGCATTTTCCTTCCCGGTGGTGCCGAGGGACTTAAGTTCTATCTTGTTCCCAATTTTGGCAAAATGTTTGCAGACGGCTTCAGTGGCTTCTTAAAGGTTGTTGTTGCTGCTATGAACCAGGCATTCTTTACTCTTTCTCTGGGTATCGGCTCCATGGCTATTTTCGGTAGCTACCTTGGTAAGGACCGTGCTCTTATGGGAGAGGCAGTAAATGTAACTGTTCTTGATACATTTGTAGCTATTACAGCAGGACTTATTATCTTCCCTGCTTGCTTTGCATACGATATCGATACTACCGCAGGTCCGCCTCTTATATTCCAGACTCTTCCCAATGTATTCGCTAATATGCCCGGTGGAAGAATCTTCGGTACCTTCTTCTTTGTATTTATGTGCTTTGCGGCATTTACAACCGTTATTGCCGTATTTGAGAATATCATCTCTATGTGTATGGATAAGTTCGGCTGGTCAAGAAAGAAGTCCTGCCTTATAAACTGTATTGCCATGCTCTTCCTTGCACTTCCCTGTATGCTCGGTGCAAACATTCTTTTGTTCCACCCCTTTGGAGAAACTATCAATGGCGTTCTCGACATCGAGGACTATATTGTATCCAATATCCTTCTCCCCTCCGGTGCTCTTATTATGGTTCTCTTCTGTAACTTTAAGTTCGGCTGGGGCTTTGATAAGTTCAAGGAGGAGGCTAACACAGGTAAGGGACTTAAGGTTGCTAATTGGATGAAGTATTATTTCAGATATGTTCTTCCTATTATCATCGGAGTAATTCTCGTTTACGGAATCATATCTCCCTTTATTTAATAAAGCTGAATCAATAAAAAGACTTCTCTTCGGCGACCTGCTTTATGGCAGGTCGCCGAACTTGGTTTGCCCTGCGTAGCAGCTTCACTTTCATATTAGTGAAGGCTTCCCTTGTTATTGTGGGAAAAACGCAAATGGTAAAACATTGTACCTTGCAGGGCAATGAGTGAGAAAAGGAGTACGAACGGTTTGTTCGTACTCCTTTTTCTTTGCCCCTGCCACAGGGCTTTTTGCACAGGCGTTTACAGATAATAATATATGAACATATACTAATATGTTTGAAAACCCTTTATTTACGGGCTTTTTATTGACTTTGCGATAACTGTATGCTATTATATATATAGATTTTTATTGCTTGGAGGATGCCTATGTTCAATAAATATGCTTCAAATGTTTCATGCGGCACGGGAAATAATTTTATACTTGAATTTAATGAAAAAAGGACTATTGTAGCCCGTACCTTTTTTAAGCCCGAGGTTACGGGAAAATATAATTATCGCTTTTTTTACCAGAACAGCGTAAATACTACCTTTGCCCAGGGTGAGATAGCCTATGTAAATAAAAGTGGCGGCAATTGGGTTATAAATTATGCAAGGGTAGGCATAGGCTCCGAGTTTGGATGTCATGATGCACCGGGTCAGACTGTCACCGTTACCTTTAACGGTAGTGTATCCAAGGCTGTTGCACCGGATGAGGCATTCTGGACCGACGAGGTGGAAATCGATGTACCCGAGGGAAAATATCTTGTATGGGAATGGGAAATTACCGGTGACGGACTTCCCTGCACTCCCGACAGCCAGATTCCCGCTTATATTGATTTCGGCGAGGGCTTTGTAAAATACAACAGCTGTCCTATGCCCAATCTTATAGGATGCGATAAAAAGATCAGAAAGCGTATTGCCTTTATCGGTGACTCCATTACACAGGGCTGTGGCACCACCTTTGATGAGTATGATATGTGGGTTGGACGAATCGGTAATATGCTGAAGGATGAGTATTCTGTATGGAATCTCGGCCTCGGCTTCTCCCGTGGCTCAGATGCTGAAGCTATGGGCTCCCTTATGTATAAGGCGAAGCAGAATGATGTTGTTGTTCTCACCTATGGAGTAAACGACTTGCTTTCAGGTAAATACGGTGTAGGAAGAGGAGATACGGCAGGAGAGCTGCTTTCCCGTATTGAGACTATAGTAAAGGAGCTTCAGGGTGTGGGTATTGAGGTTATCCTCTCTACTATTCCCCCTTTTCATTATCACGAATCGGCATTAAGAGAATGGAGATGCGTTAATATGGCAATACCTGCCCTTGCAAAAATTTACGGATGCAGGGTATATGATTTTGAGGCATCCCTGGATGCATCGGATAAGCCCCTTGGCAACGACTATACAAGATACGGCGATCACCCCAACGGTGAGGGAGGGGCGGCAGCCTGCGAGGCGTTTAAGAAGACCTTTTTCGACGGAAAGGATTGGACACTCTGATGGAAGAAATCAAGCTCGGCAGATACCGTCACTTCAAGGGTAACGAATACGAGGTGCTTTTTATAGGTAAGGACTCGGAGACTACGGAGCCTATGGTAATTTACCGTGCTTTGTACGGAGACAATTCAATCTGGGTACGCCCTGCAAGGATGTGGAATGAAACCGTAGAACGGGACGGCAAGACCTATAAAAGATTCACCTACATAGATAATAATTAAATAAAAAGCACCCGAAAAAGACTGAAAAGCCTTGAAAATCGGGTGTTTTCAAATATATGAACAAATATGCATATAATAATATAAGAAAAGGGCGTAAAGTTTTTATCCCTGTATTGAATTTATTTGCAGATTATGGTAAAATGTAAGTATAAGTAATGATAAAGGGGATGCGAAAATGAGAAAAACCAAAATAGTATGTACAATAGGTCCCGCCTGCTCCGATGAGATAACCTTGAAAAAGATGTGCCTTGCGGGAATGAATGTGGCAAGGCTAAACTTTTCCCACGGTACCCATGAGGACCATCAGATAAACATTGACAGGCTTAAGAGGATCAGAGAAGAGCTTGATGTACCCCTTGCGATTATGCTCGATACCAAGGGTCCCGAGTACAGAATAGGCACCTTCAAAAACGGCAAGGAGGAGCTAAATGACGGAGACACCTTCACCTTTACCACAAGAGAGGTAGAGGGAGATAATACCATCGTTTCCGTAAGCTATAAGAATCTCAGCCTTGAAATCAGCGAGGGCGACAGGATTCTTGTAAACAATGGACTCCTTGTATTTACAGTTCTCGAAACAACGGATACAGATGTTATCTGCCGTGTAATAGAGGGTGGTACAATTTCCAACCGTAAGAGCATGAGCTTCCCCGGTAAGGTAATGAACCAGGTATATTTAAGTGAGCAGGATAAGAAAGATATCCTCTTCGGTGTGCAGAACGATGTTGACTATATTGCCCTTTCCTTTGTATCCTCCGTACAGGATGTTATTGATGTAAAGAGCTTTATAATGGAAAATAACGGTGGCAAAAACGATATCGGACTTATAGCAAAAATAGAGAACCGAGCAGGAGTTGACAGCATTGAGGAGATCTGTACCGAGTGTGACGGTATTATGATAGGCAGAGGAGACCTGGGTGTTGAGATTCCCTTTGAGGAGGTACCTGCAACACAGAAGAATCTTATTACAAAATGCCGTCTTCTCGGTAAGCGTGTTATTACAGCAACGGAAATGCTTGAATCAATGATTACAAATCCACGCCCCACAAGAGCAGAAATTTCCGATGTTGCAAATGCGGTTTTTGACGGTACAAGTGCAATTATGCTTTCGGGTGAGACAGCAGCAGGTAAGCATCCTGTTCTTACAATACAGACAATGTCGAGAATAGCAGAACAGGCAGAGAAGAGTGTGGATTTCAAAAAGAATTTCTATACCTCCGAGTTCAGAATAAGCAATTCTATGGACGCAATATCCCACTCTGTATGTGCTATGTCCATTGATATAGAGGCAAAGGCTATTGTGGTTTCCTCCATGTCCGGCTCAACGGTCCGTATGATTTCACGCTTCCGTTCTCCCGTTGACATTATAGGCTTGTCCGTTAACGAAAAGACCTATCATCAGCTTGCTCTTTCCTGGGGCGTTTTACCCGTTATGTGTGAGGTTTATCCGTCATTGGAGGTGCTCTTCTACACAGCAAAGAAAATGGCTAAGGAAAAGCTCAATCTTAAGAAGGACGACAAGGTAATTATTACAGGTGGCTCCCGTACAGGAGAGTCGGGAAAGACCAATACCATAAGAGTAGAGGAAATTTAATTCGGATATAATATACGAAAAAACATACACCCGGTAGGCTTTTTACTCAAAAAAGCCTACCGGGTGTTTAATTTTGCTATAAAATACGGGATATAAAGCTTATCTTACGGGGGATATATCAAAGGAGAAGCGAATTTCCTTTTCCGTAATACGGAAGCATTCACGCACCCATGGGCCACAGGAGGAGGAGCCGGTGCCCGATACCTTATAATCAACTCTTACATGGGTAGCATAGGGCTCGGGCAGGTCACACTGATGCTTAGCTTTGTCAAGCTGATCGATGGAGTATTGGGATACATTGAGCACAAAGGAATTGTCGGTGTCAAAGCGAACAAGACCACCCAGCTCTGCATATTTAACTCCCATATGGTTTCCGTGATCCTGGGGAACAACATATTTTACATATTCATCCCTGACAGTAGAACGGAATTTATCCTCACGCACATGGTGGCAGATATCGGGCAAATTCTCATAGGGACCGAGACCGAAGTATTCAAAGCTCCTTATATCCTTGACAAGAGGAAGCTCAAAGCCAAAGCGTAAAAGCCAGGGCGTATTTTCACGGACGGATGCCGAAAGGTCGGATTTTATCCTACCGTCCTTGAAAAATGTGTACTTAAGAGTATAACTGAGGTAGGGCTTACGGGATACACCTGCAAGCACACCCTCTGTAATAATCTGGTTATCCTTTACCGTAACCCGTCTTACATTATTGAAGGAGTAATTGATATTTGCTCCACGGGCCTCTGTCTTTGTTGTATAGCATTCTGCCATAACAAGGTCGTTTTCCATAAGAGGTCTGTATGCACCTATTTTTACAGGGGAGTGCAGGATTTCCTTGCCCTTTATCTTAATGGAATCGAAATTGCCAAGGGTCTTATTGAACCTGTATTCAAAGCCCTTACCCTTGATGCTTACAAGAAAGCCTGTGTCCTTTATATCCCTTTGGTCGAGGGGAGTGTCTGATTTTTCGGGCTTATATACCTTTACGGGTATCTTCTGTGACAGAGTACCCAGCTCCTTACCGTTGGGGTCGATAAGAGTAACATCTATATTGGCACCAAAGGAGCACATCGTAGGTGTTTTCTTCGGCTTGTAGCGAAGGCTGCGTCTCGGAGGTATGGACAGCTGGATGGTATTTTCTTCAACAGTTACCTCGTCCACCCTTATTCTGTATCTTATTTTATGCTCCTTAAGGGAGGTGAAGTCATAGTAGTTGGTGACAGTAAGCTCTCCGTCCTCGTATTTGATACGCATAGGCAGATATGCAGCCTTCAGCTCATGGGCTGACGCCTTATAGCTCCTGTCATTGAATACCACTCCGTTACAGCAGAAGGCACCGCTATGCACCATCTCATCGGGGTAATCTCCACCGTAGGTAACGCTTCCGTTTCTGTCAAGACCGTGGTCTGCCCACTGCCAGATGCATCCACCAACCAATTTGGGATGCTTAAGAAACAGATTTACATATTCCCAAATATCACCTGCTCCGTTGCCCTGGGAAAGACAGTATTCACAAAGGAAAATGGGCTTGTCAAATTTATCGTCACTCGCCCAGGAGGAAAGCTCCTCAAGGGATGGGTACATTCTTGAATACACGCTTACATTATCGCTTTCCTTACCGAGCAGAGAGGCACTCTCGGAGTGTACAAGCCTTGTGGGGTCGTTAAGCTTAAAGAACTCTGCCATCGCCTCCACATTGGGACCGTAGCCACATTCATTACCCACGGACCACATAATAACGGAGGGATGGTTTTTATCCCTTACAAAGGTTCTCTCAGCACGGGAAAGATGCTCCTTTAACCACTTCGGGTCGGTGGCAGGCCATTCATTTTCCTCCATATCGTATATGTACTTATCTGTAGGATTTCTGTATATAAAGCCGTGGGTCTCGTTATCAGCCTCAAGTATTACATAGAGACCCAATTCATCACAGTAGTCAAGGAATTTAGGTGACGGAGGGTAGTGGGAGGTTCTTACAGCATTTGCATTTATATCCTTTATCCTCTTAAGGTCCTCGTATATTTCTGCATCGGTCAGGCACCAGCCGTTTGCAGGATGGACATCATGATGGTTAACGCCCTTAATGGTAATGGGTCTGCCGTTTACGGTTATTTCATTCTTATCGGAAATGGCAATTTCACGGATACCCACATTCTGCCTTATTTTCTCACCCTTGTATTCAATTTCAACGGTGTAGAGATAGGGGCGTTCGGCAGTCCACAGCTTTGCGTCCTCTATTTTGAACTCACGGTAACGGGAGTGTGCCTCGTGGAGAAGACGGTCCTTGTCATATACACGGATATCTGCCCAACGGTCTGTACGGACAATAATGGTATCGTCCCCCTCGGTGCGTATAGTAAAGTCACGGAGGTGCTCATGGGGTCTTTTCAGAATATATACATCCCTGAATATGCCGTTCAGTCGGAACATATCCTGGTCCTCCATATAGCTTCCTGCACACCACTTATACACCTTAACAAGAATCTCGTTATCTCCCTTTTTGATATAGGGTGTTATATCGAACTCACTCTGCAGGTGGCTACCCTGGGTAAAGCCCACATATTTGTTGTTTATATATAGCTCTCCACAGCTGGAAATACCCTCGAATACAGCATAATACTCCATACCTGTGTCGATAATTTCAAATTCACGCTTGTAAATTCCAACAGGATTCACATTCGGAACATAGGGCATATCACAGGGAAAGGGGAAGTTTATATTGGTATAGTTGGGATGCTCATACCCCTTTAACTGCCAACAGGAGGGGACAGTGATTTTATCCCATTTCTGAGGTACGGCAGGGGCAAGGTCGGAGTTTTCATAGTAGGCAAATTTCCATTCTCCGTTTAACGGTATGTACTCGCTTATTCCTTCGGGAATATAATATGCTCGAGGCCTTTCTCTGTTTTCACTTGTTTTCTGTGGATTTTCATAAAATCTCATATTAGCTACCTCTCTCTCTGTATGAGCTTGATATATTTTCATTTTAACATAAATAAGGGAGTTATTCAACAGTATTGTATTAAAAATACCCCAATTGGTAAGGATAAATGTTTGACTAAGGTGAATTTTTGTGCTACAATACAGAATAGTATAACAGATTTTGAAAGGAGATACGGTATGGATGACAGGATGTATGTCTGCATAGACTTAAAGAGCTTTTACGCATCTTGTGAATGTGTTGAACGGGGACTCGACCCTATGAAGGCCAAGCTTGTTGTAGCCGACCCTGCAAGGGGAAGGGGAGCAATCTGCTTAGCTGTATCCCCCGCACTTAAGGCAATGGGCGTAAAAAACCGATGCCGTATATATGAAATTCCCGACAAAATCGAATATATAACAGCCATCCCGAGGATGAAGCTGTATATGGAATACTCGGCAAAAATCTATTCCGTATACCTTAAGTACATCAGTAAGGATGATATACATGTCTACTCCATCGACGAGTGCTTTATAGATATTACCGATTATATGAGGCTTTACGGTATGACAGCTACGGAGCTGGCAAAAATGCTTCTTGACAAGGTGCTGGAGGAGACAGGTATTTATGCAACGGTAGGTATAGGAACAAATCTTTTTCTTGCCAAGGTGGCTCTTGATGTTACAGCCAAGCACGCCAGAAACAGGATGGCATATCTTGATAAAAGGACCTTTGAGGAAAGGATTTGGCACCACAGACCCATAACAGATATATGGAATGTGGGCAGAGGAATAGCCGACCGACTGGCACGGCACGGTGTATATGACCTTTTCGGAGTATGCACAATGAGTGAAAAAATACTGTATAAGGAATTTGGTGTCAATGCCGAGTTCCTTATCGACCACGCCCACGGGGAGGAGAGCTGTACCATACAGGACATACACAATTATCAGTCAAAGTCCAGCTCTATATCCAACGGACAGATACTTTTTGAGGACTACAATTTCAACGATGCCAAAATTGTCCTTCGGGAAATGGTGGATATGCTGTCCCTTGACCTTGTGGACAACAACCTTGTGACGGACTCTATTTCCCTGTATGTTGGATATTCCAAGGATGTGATAAAGCCTGCAGGAGGCACAAAAAAGCTGGGGGAGTGTACAAATTCCTCTAAAAAGCTGGTAAAATACTTCCTTGATTACTATGACTCTGCGGTAAAACGGGGATATCCTATCAGAAAAATAAATATAGGCTTTAATAACCTTACCGATGAGTACGGGCTTACCATTGATATAATGGGGGAGAGTGAGGATGAAAGGCGTGAGCATTCCTTGCAGAAAACGGTTATAGCAATTAAGAAAAAATACGGAAAGAACGCTATCCTTAAGGGAACCAGCCTTGAGGAAAAGGCAACGGGAAAAATGAGAAATAAGCTGATAGGAGGGCATAACGGTGAGTGACAGAGCAGACAGAGCAAGACAGTTTATGCCCTTTTCTCCCCTTAAGGGCTATGATGAGCTTGTTAAGGACAAGGAAAAGATAATATCCCCCAGAAGAGAGCTTTCCGAGTATCGGGCAGGAATGCTGTCCGAAAAGCTGATACAGGTAAAAAAAGGAATGGTAATAAAGATAGTATATTATCAGGGAGACGGATATATAAAGACCGAGGGTATGGTATCTATGATAGACTTTACCTCAAGACAGCTTACGGTTATCAAAAACAAAATCTCCTTTGATGATATATATGATATTTCCTCAAAGGATATATGTATAAATGAGCTGCCTGATTAAAAAAGTAATTTTTTTCAATTATTTTCGTTTTAAGCAACAAAAAAGGAAAAAAGTGTGATATACTTAATGATGGTTTTTATTTTACCGCTTCCAGAGCTTTTTGATATTGCTTACTCTGGTACGATTATAGGAGGATGGTGTTTATGTTAAGACGCTTCAAGGAATTTACAAAAAACATATCACTGGCATATAAGTACCTTATTAAGATTAAATCCTTCGGCATAAAGGAATTTGGACTTAAGGGCTCCCATGTTATGTGCCTTTTCTATATTGGTGAATCGGAAAACGGACTTACAGCCACAGAGCTGTGTAAGCTTTGCTGTGAGGATAAGGCAGCTATTTCCAAGTCTCTTTCCGCACTTAGTGAGAACGGGTATGTGTCACTGGAAAACAGTGAAAACAAAAAATACCGTTCCACATACTTTTTGACCGAATCCGGTATGCAGGTTGTAGATAGGGTCAAGGACAAGATTTTCTCGGCAGTTGTCGAGGGAGGACACGGACTTACCGAGGAGGAGAGAGAGGTCTTTTACAGTGTTCTTCAGCGTATAGTCGACAATCTTGAGGCAGTGTCAAAAAAATATATTGAGAATAATGAAGAGGAATAAATGAAAATCAAGGGTGCAATATTTGATATGGACGGCACACTTATAGACTCTATGGGCTATTGGAAAACAGCCCCCGGAGATTACATAAGGAGCCTCGGAAAGGAGCCGAGGGAGGATCTTGGCGACAGATTTCTTACCTTGGGTCTTACTAATATATATCCGCAAATGTGCGAGGAATACGGCATAGATATTCCCATAGAGGAGGTAAGCCGTGGTATATACGCCATAATGGAGGAAAATTACAGCAAGGTTGATATAAAGCCCTATGTAAAGGATATGCTTGATGCCTTCAGAAATATGGGTGTTAAGATGTGTATAGCCTCAGCTACAAATTCCGACCTGGCAAAAAGGGTGCTTACACACCTCGGCATAGCAGAATATTTTTCGGGTATACTGTGCTGTAAGGATGTAGGCAGAGGAAAGAGATATCCCGATATTTACAATTACGCCTTGAATTACTTAGGCACAAGGAAGGAAGAAACTCCTGTTTTTGAGGATGCTGTTTTTGCTATAAGGACATTGGAGGCAAACGGCTTTGTGTCCGTGGCAATAGAGGATAGGTATACTACCGTGACCGAAAGAGCAGAAATAAAGGAAAAGGCCAATTACTATATAGACTCCTACGCAAATTGGGAAAAAATACTTAAATAAATAATCTTCCGTTCAGCGTTTGTCCTTGATGGCACAACGCATTGATATCAACAATTGAATAACCGTATTTGCAGCTGCAAATACGGTGCTTACAAAGAAAATAGGACAGAGAATGAAAAATCTCTGTCCTTTTCTGTCGGTAGTTATTATAATTTTTAAGCAAGTGGAGATTTTATGCGGGATAGGTATCCAGCATAAACTTCAAGCTGTCCTTAAGGAATTGCTTATTGTGGTCTACCTGTCCCTGCCAGGTCTTGATTTTTACAAGGTTGGAGGGATTGGGATAAAGGTCCTTGCCAAGGATATTCCAGCGTAAATTATTTCTTTCAAAGGATTGCTTGTGTGACTCCACATAAGCAAAGCAATCCTCGTAGGTTTTTTCCATAATGGGAGCATAAATATCCAATTTAGCACCTACAAGCTGTACAAATTCCTCGTGCTTGAGAAGGGCAGCGAACCATTCGTTCTCTAAGCTTGCAAAAAGCTTTTTGGGGTCCTGGGAGCCTGCCTTGTTATAAACATTACCAAGGCTACGGTCAAAGTCCCATACAGGTCCGCAACGGAGCTTTCCACCTGCGTCCTTAACCATATAGAAGCTTGCATAGCCTACATCACAGCACTTGTGCACCTCGTGTACTATATAGGATTCTGCAAAGGACTCCACATCCATAAGCTTGCAAATATCCTCCCAATCTCCGTTTTCAAGGGCATTGAGGCAATCATAAACATACATTCCGATGTAGTTTTTCTGCTCCTTTGTATAGTTTTCGGGAGCCTTCATAGCGTAGTATTTTCCATTCACGGCAAAGCAGTCACCCTCGCCTCTGCCGTCAAGCTCAACAATGTAGCCTGTATCAAGTGCACCGGGCTCACCGGTTGTAAGGTTAACCCTGTTTTCGGCAATTTCAATTCTTTCACAAACAAGATATACACCGTCATACTGTCCGTTTAAGTACAGCTCAACAAACTGCATTTCACCGAGGCCGCCGAGAGTGGAGAACTTGGATGCTACGGTATAAGCAAGATAGTTTCTTATCATACTGTAATCGGTGTGGTTGGAGATAAGATTCCATTCTTTTGCCTCACCGTTACCGAAAAGGTTCACGGGCTTATCGAATTTGATATGATAGGGCTTTTTGTCGTTTTTCCAGGAGGTGTTTCCACGGCCCTTTATCTTACCGGGCTCAGCCGACAGCTTATATTCCTCATCTGTGTTGGAAACAGAAAATTCACAGTCCACATAAATTTCCTTAGAGAGTATGGGGGCGTTGTTTTTTGTATTGATGCTGAGTATCGGCAGTGTAAGAGGCTGTACCTCAAAGATAGCTGTAAGCTCTGTATCCTCCGTGGCAACGATTGATATCTTAGCATTTTTTTCTCCGTTGGACCAGCCAACAAATTTGTAACCCGGTGCGGCAATGGCTGTAACGGGATATGTACCTCTTCCGTCAGCTACCGACTGGGAGGCATTTCCGTTTATATGTCCGTGTCCGTTGGTTGTAAAGGTGATTCTGTGCTTCTTCTTGAAGATGGCAGTAAAGGTTGCATCCTCATTTAAGGTGTCGGATCTTTTCGGTGCTGTTCCACCGTCACTCCAGCCCATAAAGGCATAGCCCTCATCGGGGACAGCCTCTACCATCTCGAATGTATGCATAACCAAGGGCGTAGTTATTGTTTGCTGAGCTTCACCGACTATTTTTCCTCCACCCTCTACAGCATAGGTAACGGTGATGGTTCTTTCCTTTGGTGGGGGTGCTGTGGTGGTTGTATTTGTGTCTGCACCGTCATCTCCCGAGCAGGAAATCAAAAGGACGGCTGTCATAACAGTTATGATTAGCAATATGAGAAATTTTTTCATTTATCTACACTCCCTCGGCTTTATTTGTATAAGCCTGAAAATTTGTTCTGCTGTTTTTTCTAAATTTTTACTTGCATATTCGGTGTTAAGTGCCTTTTCTAAGGTGCATATTTCCCGTAGAATAGGGAAGAAAGCAACAATGCCCTTAGAGTTGCACGCCTCGGCACCGTCGGCTACCGAGCCGGATAAGGCAATTACCGGCACTCCGTATTTAACGCCTATTTCGGCAACTCCACAGGGAGCCTTACCCATAGCTGTCTGACTGTCTAAGCGTCCCTCTCCCGTTACAACGATATCTGCCTTCTTGATTTTGTC
This sequence comes from Clostridia bacterium, assembly GCA_017456545.1. Lineage (GTDB taxonomy): Bacteria > Bacillota > Clostridia > Oscillospirales > CAG-272 > RGIG2000. Next base: position 23,978 of record JAFTJE010000008.1, read on the forward strand.
CTCAAGGCGAGCAAGCCTGTTTATCAGAGCAGAGCCGTTTTCAAGTGAGCCGTTAAGATACGATATAAAGGCAAAGCCAAGACCTCCTGCAGCTCCTGCTCCCCTTGCATTTCTGTTGTCCGTACCCACAGCCTCGGCAGTCATGGAGGCGTATCTGTCAAGATAAGAATCCATAATCCTTACCGTTTCGTCGTCGGCACCCTTCTGCCTTGAAAATATCTCGGAGCATCCCAGGGGACCGCATAAGGGATTTGTAACATCGCAGGCTATATGGAATGTACATTCCTTAAGCTCTTTTACGGCATTCTCCGTATGTATGGAATTTATAATGCCGACACCCAGGGCACCGTAGGGTACATTCACTCCGTCCCTGTCAAGCAGCTCAAAGCCCAGAGCCTGCAGCATTCCAATCCCACCGTCATTTGTGGCACTTCCCCCAATACCGATTATAAACTCACGGCATCCAAGACGGATGGCATCGTATATCATTTCACCCACACCGTAGGTTGTGGTGTACATAGGATTTCTTTTATCGGCAGGGATAAGGGGTAGCCCCGATGCCTTCGCCATTTCCATAACTGCAATTTTACCGTCGAGTATACCGTAGTAAGCCTCCGTCGGCTCGCCCAGTGGACCTCTAACCGTCAGCCTGCGTAGGGTGGCACCTGTCGCCTCACAAATGGCGTCAACAGTGCCCTCGCCGCCGTCGGCTATGGGGCATACCTCCACTTTTGCCTTCGGCATAGCATTTAATATTCCTTTTTTTATGGCATTTCCCGCCTCAAAGGAGGTAAGACTGCCCTTGAATGAATCTATGGCAATTACTATATTCATAAAAAGACCTCTCAAACGCTTCATAAACATATTGTATCACAAATACCTTTCTGTTGCAATAAGTAATTTTATGTTGATTTTATTTTGTTAATGTGTTATATTTAATACAGGAATATATTAATGTCTATTAAGGAGGAGTAGCGTGAATTTTACTAATCCAAATACAGATACAATCAAGGATAAGAAGCTTTTTATTTTCGATATGGATGGCACCATCTATCTTGGAGGGAAGCCCTTTTCCTTTGCTATTGAATTTATTAAAAATCTGAGAAAAAACGGAAAGCGAGTGCTTTTCTTTACAAACAACGCTTCTCACACCACCCCCTTTTATCTTGAAAAGCTGACCCGTCTCGGCTTTGAACCCCATATTTCCGAGATTATGACCTCGGGAGATGTAACCTATGAATTCTTGACAAGATACCGTAGTGGTAAAAGCGTATATATGGTGGCAACCCCCGAGCTTGAAAATGAGTATAGGGAAAAGGGTATAAATGTTCTTACAGGTGATGAGGAAAGGGCAGATATTGTGGTTACCAGCTTTGACACCACCTTAACCTATAAAAAGCTTGATAACGCCTGTCGCTTTGTGCGTAACGGGGCAGAATATCTTTCCACCCACCCCGACTATAATTGCCCTACGGAAACAGGCTTTATCCCCGACAGTGGAGCAATAGCAGCCTTTGTAACAGCCTCTACGGGCAGGACTCCCACCTATTTCGGTAAGCCCTATAAGGAAACCATTGAAATGATAGGGGAGGCAACAGGCTTTACAAACGGGGAGATGTGTATCTTCGGTGACAGACTCTATACAGATATAGCCCTGGGTAAAAGATTCGGAGTATGCTCAGTGCTTGTGCTATCCGGAGAAACACAGCCGGAGGATGTAGACAGGGCAGAGCCGAAGGATAAGCCCGATTTTGTCTTTGACTCTCTTGACGATGTAAATAATATAATGTATAAATGACAAAAGGAGAATAAAAAATGAAGGTTATCATCACAGAAAACTATGAGGAAATGAGCCGTGAGGCTGCTTCCTTAATAATCGGTATAGTAAAAAACAATCCCTATGCAGTACTCGGCCTTGCCACAGGCTCCAGCCCCATCGGTACATATGATAATATGGTTAAGGACCATATAGAAAACGGCACATCCTATAAGAACATCAAGACAGTAAACCTTGACGAATATGTATCCCTTGCTCCCGAACACGACCAGAGCTATGCTTACTTTATGCGTAAGAACCTTTTTGACAGGGTGGATATTGACCCTGCCAATACCAATCTTCCAAGTGGTATTGCTCCCTGTGCACAGGCAGAGTGCGACAGATACAATGCACTCCTCGATACAATGAAGCAGGATATTCAGCTCCTCGGTCTGGGCTCCAACGGTCATATAGGCTTTAACGAGCCGGGCACTCCCTTCGGCTCCGTTACCCATCTTGTGGACCTTACAGAAAATACAATCAAGGATAACTCAAGGCTTTTTGCCAATATTGAGGATGTTCCCCGTCAGGCACTTTCCATGGGCATTAAAAACATTATGCAGGCAAGAAGTATTCTTATGGTGGTGTCCGGTGCCAACAAGGCAGACGCAGTTTACGGTATGGTAAAGGGAGAGGTTACTCCCGAGCTCCCTGCCAGCGTGCTACAGCTCCACCCCGATGTTACCGTCATCTGCGACAAGGCAGCAGCATCAAAGCTTTAATGAATGGTAAATCCAAAAATGAATAGGCAATAAAAAAAGATTTCGCATATAGAGTGTACTCTAAAGGACAGTTTTTGAAATTCGATAGAACACATAACCTACGACAGGAAAAGGACAGAGAATGTTTGAAGTTCTCTGTCCTCTTTTCTTGACGAGCACTGCATTTGTGGGCACAAATGCATATTGATTAATTGACGGCAAGCCGTCATGAATGGAAGCCATACGGCTTCATGATTTGAAAACTGGCGTTTTCATGAATTGAATTGCCATATTTTCCAACGCCGAAGGCAATTCACGCACCACAGGTGCAATTTATGGCGTTAGCCGATTCATGCCCGTAAGGGCAATTCATTGCTTTGTGTCCTTAAGGGCACAAAGCATATGCGAAATCTTCTTTTTTTGAGAGTATACATTAAGGAAGCTTTATATCGTCCCGTGTCATTTGATGCTCCAACCAATTGAAGATTTTGTTTATTTTTTCACTGTCATTACCAACAGATTTTATCTCATTTACGCAAGGCCACCAAAATGAGTTGATGTAACGAAGCAAAATAGGAAAAGCATTTCTTTCTATATCCCCAAAGCTGTAATTCTCCTGAATATAACCTATATTCTTAATAAAAAGCTCTGTTCTCAGGTTATCCAGACCTTTATCGTAAAAGTAAAGGCAGCTATCATTTTCTCCGTATAGTCGTTTATCACTTGCCGCCCAAAGAGCTTCTCTTATAACATAATTTAGTACAGGCTCCTTGCCACATAGATTAAAGTCTATCAAGCCGACAAATGAGCCACCCTCATCAAGCAGTATATTACTGTCGTTCAAGTCGGCTTGAAAGCAGGATACCGGTAAGGATGCGTATATTCTGCTAACATCGTTCTGCCTTTCATAAAATATTTCCAAGAGCCTTTTTGCACGATGTGAATATTCAGGCAAGCTTTTTTCAACATATTTAACAAAAGCAATTGCACATTCAGTACTCTCATCAGTTGTATCGGGAGGACAGAAGGGCTCAAGCAGACAATAAGCAGATGGCCAATCCAAAATATCCAATCTTAAAGAGGCAATCGTACCTAAGGAACGCAGAACATCGGGGGTGAATTTCCGCTGCCCGTTTTCGTCCTTGTATTTATCCGTTCCCAATTTTTCAGCCGTTTCAAATATTGAATATTCCTCGGCGTAAGCATAATAAATTCTACCGTTATTATCAGTGGAACAGATTAAATCTCCGTTCAGATTTGGAACTATAGACGGGCAGTATATGCCTGCCTTTCTGTATGCATCCATCAATGAGAACCAGCCTTCTATTCTGTGTCTGTCACTAAAGGTGTTGGAAAGATACTTGATTACAATTTTACGCCTCCCATCGGTTACTATATAAATTTTTCTGAAGTCATCCTCTCCTCGGCATAAATCCAGCACCTCAATATTCTCTATCTCTTTGTTGAAGTAAAGTGAAATAGGATAGTCCAAAGCATATACCCCCCTTCTGTTTTATGATCAAATATATTGTATCATTTTTTTGGTGGCGAGTCAATAACCGTTAATTCAAGCTAAGCTCAACCGTGAGTTGCATTTTTATTATAATTATTTCCTGCAATATCTGATATAGCTTGTAAATTTCAAGTTAATACCGAGGGAACGGGCTAAATCGGCAATTGTGCTGTCATCATCCTCTGTATACCAGCAGCCACTTATTACACTATCTATTTTCTTAAATCCTGCAAGAACCGTATCTTCATATAAGTCCTCAAACACATCGGGACGCTTCTTTGCTAATATTTCCCGAGCAGAGCTTGGAATATCCGCAAGGGTTTCTTTATTTACATATCCTGTTGCAGTTACAAGCAATCCGCCGGGCTTCAGTACACGGTATGCTTCCCGCAGAGCCTTTGTTTTATCACCTTCGGCATTTCCTATGCCTCCCCCATCCGAGATAACATCTATTGAATTGTCCTTGAATGGCATATTGCAAAAATCAAAGGCAGAATAGTATATGCTCGGAGAGTCAAGGGCTTTATCAAGAAACGCTTTCCACTCCCTTACAACAGTAGGGGAGATATCGTTTATTATAACAGTGGCGTTCGGGTCGCTTTTCAGAATATAAGGCATAAACCCACCACCGGGACCTGCACCTGTTTCAAGTATTACGCCACCCTCATCGGCAATCATCTTACCGACATTGTCCATAAACTCGTTTTCCTTCTGTGCCTCTTTCCAGTTTTTTGATATCCATTTTTGATTTTTAATATCGTTTACCCAAGGTAAATTGTAGTCTCTTTCTTCTTCAGGGACGAAATATGTTATCCCGTCACCACTGACAGCTTTTCCCGTAAGCTCCATAGGCAAGTCGTCATCCTCCAGAAGCTTGTTAATTGTTATTTTGAACATATGGGATAGCTCGAGCAAAATTTCAATATCGGGCAAAGCAATACCACACTCCCATTTTGATACTGCCTGTGGGGTAACAAACAGCCGTTCCGATAATTCTGTTTGCGTTATTCCAAGTCTTTTTCTTGCTGACGCTATCCGTTTTCCAAAGTGAATTTTATTTATCATACTACACCTCTTTCAAGTATAAGCTTAAGCTGTTGAAAACAGTATAGCACATTAAAAATAAAAATGGAAGCGACGGCTTTTTTAATTATATTATCTCCCTACAACTCACGGTTGTAAAAAGATGCTGTAAGTCCAATGGTGATAATAAAAGTCAATAGGCTTTGCCACTTTTACTCATTATAATTATCTTAATACATACTTATAAAAGAACTTAAGGGAAGTATCCCGTTAATTTGGGAAGCTTCCTTTTTTCTTTTATTTAATGGCGAAAATGTGGCTGATTTGTAAAAAAATCCAAGCCTGTTTTATTTTGAAAAATGGTGAAAAATTGGGTAAAATGCCTGTTTTTTGGCTCTATTTGGGTTTATTTTGGGACAGATAGTCGAGAGCAATGAAAAACTGTAAAAAAACCTATTGACAAATGTCGAATTCACTGGTATAATGAAATAAAAGAAGTTGAAGTTCTTTTATAACTTCTCTTTTGAAAAGGAGCAATTATGAAGCTGTTAAATGAAGAAAAGCTGAATAAAATGGCAGAGTTTATAAATAGATATATAGTAGAGCACAATGGAGCTTCACCTAAGTTCAAGGAAATACTTGACTATATGGATATGACAAATTCCGTAGGGTACAGATATCTTATGACCCTTAAGGAGAGAGGAAGAATCTCATATAGTGGCAAGGGTACCCTAAGCGTAAAGGGACAGGATGAAATGAGAGTTGCCTTTACAAGAACACCAATCCTCGGTGCTATCCCCTGTGGTAGTGAGGAGGATGAGGAGGAGTATGTGGAGGGCTATGTGGCAATCCCCTCCGATTGGGTAAAGGGTGAGAGCTTTCTGCTCCGAGCATCGGGAGACTCCATGGTGGATATCGGCATTGAGTCGGGCGACCTTGTGCTGATAAAGAAAACAAATACTGCTCCCTCGGGCAAGGTTGTAGTCTGCCTTACAGAAAAAGGAAGCACATTAAAAAGATACTATAAGGAAAACGGTAGGGTCCGTCTTCACGCAGAGAATGAAACATACGAGGGAGAGAGAAGGGATTTCTACCCCGAGAGGCTTACAATACAGGGTATAGCCGTTAAGGTTATCAAGGATATAATATAAGGAGAAAAGATATGCTTATTCAATACGGTGAATGGAAAATAAAAGCAGATGTAATCAAGACAAGAATGTATTATTACTCATTTGAAGCACCTAATGACCAGTTTTCAAGAAACTTTCAGGCTTATTGTGACCGATTGACCCGAGAGGAAAGAGATTTTTTCAATTCCTTCGGCATTGACCCTAAGTGCGTATATGTTGAGAGTCTTGGTGTTTTGGGCAAAAGGACAGCTCCCACAGGTGGATACTATTACATCTTCGGCAAATATGAGAATACTCCGTCACAGCCCGAAATAAGTGTATATGAGCTTATGAAAAACGGTTTTTCGGGCAGTAAGGACAACTCCATTAAAATAGGAGCCTTTCGCTTTGAGTTCCAACTCCCCGAGGACCCTAACTCCGACATTCCCGAGGATATGCCCGAGGGCTGCATCTGTCTACGCTTCTGGTGTGAGGATATGCAGTGGCTCCTTCCCGAAAAGGGTGAAAGAACCTTTAAGGAGGTTTCACATATGGAAAAAATCCTTGCTAAAATAACATCCAAGCTAAAATCCCGTAAGACCTCAGTAGCAGAGGCAGATTGCCCTGCCACCACTCTTATCGCTGCAAACGGATTTTAATATGATAATTGTCTTTTCATAGTTCTCCCCTTAATATGCAAAACGGAAGCCGATGGGCTTCCGTTTTGTATATTATATTACGGTTTATCTCTTGTTTATAAAGTTGGTAAAGATAGTTTGTTCTTTTTCGGGCAACGGTATTCCTGAATTTCTCCCCGCCTCAAGGCATTTGAGAATATATGCCATATTCTTACCCAAAATATGCATAGTCTGTACGCCCTCCTCATCCTCATATATCTGCTCGGCCTTAGCACCGTGAGCCATATTCCAATAGCGTGAGGAAACGACAGGCATCTGGGAAATGGTAAGATATTTGTTCATCTGGTCAAAGGCGGCAGTTGTTCCTCCACGCCTTGCCACGGTTATAACGGAAGCCGGCTTCATATAAAATGCGTTTCCTCCGTTACCACAGGACTCGGAGTAAAAAAGTCTATCCATAAAGGACGCCATATTACCCGAGGGTGCAGCGTAATGCACAGGAGTACCGAATATAAATCCGTCAGCCTCATACGCCTTTTCTCTTGCTATATTAACTGCGTCATCATAGACACATTTTTTAAGCTTTATACATCCCTTGCAAGCAACGCATCCTCCAATCGGCTTGTTCCCAATCCAGAATATTTCTGTGTCAATTCCGTTTTCGTTAAGAGATTTTGCCACCTCGGACAGAGCAGTATAAGTACAGCCCTTTTCGTGGGGGCTTCCGTTAATAAGTAATACCTTCATATTTTATAACCTCCGTTATATATGATATTCACATGCGTCTATTTTATCATATTATTTATACTCTTACAACCGTATATATAAAAAATCCGACCGTTACGGTCGGATTTTTATAATATGGCTTAAATACCGAGTGTATTCTTAAGATACTCACGGCTAACTCTTGCATCCTCAAAGGGATCTCCGTCATACCAAGCATCCTTCTCATAGATAACATACTCGATATTGCTGTTTTTAACAGCCTCGAGAATGGGAGCAAAATCCTGTACACCCTGACCGAGAGGCATAAACTTAAAGCCGTTATCCTCCTTAGAGGGCTTTTCTGCCTTTATCTCATTTCCGTTCTCGTCGATAAGGGCATATACGGGTCCACCACCCATCTGCTTAGCGTAGAAGTCCTTGAAGTGAACTATGCCGGAACGCTTAGCATACATATTTACATATTTAACAGGGTCCTCGCCACCGTACTTAACCCAGCAGAGGTCAAGCTCTGTCATAAGCTCGGGGATATCGCTGTAAAGACGGTCAATAATGTATGTGTCCCCCACCTTTTCATACTCGAAATCGTGGTTGTGATAGCAGAGGGCAATACCGTTTTCTGCAAGGAGAGTCTGCACCTTTTTCATATTTGCTACAAACTCAGCATATCTTGCCTCATCGTGGAAAACTGCCTTGTCCATCCAGGGAACAGCACTGTACTTAATGCCGAGAGTCTTTACAAACTCTATGAAATTCTCGGCTCCGTCAGAAAGATACGGGTCGAGGCTTTGGTGCATGGAAACTGCTGTAAGACCGTGCTTGTCAAGGAGTGACTTTATTTCATCTGCACTCTTGTCGTAAAAGCCTGCAAACTCTACATAGTCATATCCCATTTCCTTAACTCTTCCAAGAGTTGCATCCATATCCTTTGCAAGCTCGTCACGGAGAGAGTAGAGCTGAATACCAACCTTCAATTCCTTCATATTACACCTCTGGAATATCTATTGTAAGCTCCTTGCCTGCCTTAGCAGAGTTTACAATACCGTCAATAATTGCCTGATTTATAATAATCTGCTCTGTGGGAACAGGGGACTTTCCACCTGTGAGGATTGCGTCAAGGAAGGAACGAACCTTAAGATAGAAGCAATCTCCGTCGGGAAGCAAGGGGATTTCTGTACAAACCTGGGAGCCTGCCATCTCGCTGTAAACCTTCATAGGACCGCCAACAGAACCGTTCCAGCACTCTGTGGAGGGGATACGGAGGGATGCCTTCTTACCCATGATAATAGTGTCACCGGGGGTGTCGAGATTCATTGCCCAAGCAATACGGAAGTCAAGGATTATACCACCCTCAAGACGGATAAAGCCTGCTGCAAAGTCTTCAACCTCAAACTTCTCGGCATATTCGGGATGCCAGGGATAGTTCTTGGGGTCGATACCGAAGAAATTGGATGTATAGCCTGTAACTGTGAGAGGCTTGGGATAACCGATTGCATTAAGCACCATATCGAGAGAGTAACAACCGATATCTCCCATAGCACCGATACCTGCTGTCTGGTCCTCAATAAAGGATGTACCGAAGGGTGTGGGAATACCGCGACGGCGTCCACCGCCTGTCTGGATGTAGTAGATATCGCCGAGCACGCCGGATTCTACAATTTCCTTAACCTTCTTCATATTGGGGTTCATTCTGGGCTGGAAGCCGATGGAAAGAATCTTTCCGCTTTCCTTTTCAGCCTTACGCATTTCAACAGCCTCCTCGAGAGTTACGCACATAGGCTTCTCGCAGAGAACATGAACACCCTTCTTAAGTGCGTAAATAGAGCACTCTGCATGTGTTCTGTTATATGTACAAACGGAAACTGCGTCAAGGTCTGTTTCGGCATCAAGAAGCTCCTTGTGAGAGAGATAGCATCTCGCACCTGTAAGCTCCCATTTCTCAGCAAATTTCTCAGCCTTACCGGGAATAAGGTCAGCAAGTGCAACAAGCTCAACATCATCCATCATCTTATACTTCTGGGCGTGGGCGTCAGCAATCCAGCCTGTACCGATAATACCAACCTTAAGCTTTCTGCTTGATTTTACCTTTTCTTCTGTGGGGGCATTCTTGAACTCGTCAAGTATGCTCTGAGTATCCTTTTTACTCATTAGTTTATCCTCCGTAAATATTTATTGGATATACTCATTTTACCATCAAAGATATAATATTTCAAGTATATTGGCTTAAAAATGTAAGCAAAAAGAGGGCTGAAATTACAAAAAAGGATTCATTTTCGGGTGTTTGTATGCTATACTCTAAGTAACAGGCAATTTTGACATTGAGGTGGATATATGAAAATAAAAGCATCAAGAGCATGGAGCTTTATAATTGTAACCCTGATATATGCATTTTGTACTCTTGTGGGAGTCGGGCAGTACGGATATTTACCCTATTCCACACCCATAAATTTACTTATAGCCGACACCGTGGCTACTGTTGTGTGCTTTATATTCAGTCTGATTTTTGGCAATTCATCGGTATACGACCCATATTGGAGTGTAGCTCCAATAGTTATGGTAATAGGCTTTGCAATTTCGGAGGGGCTCTCGCCACTCGGTATAATTGTGCTTATTGCCGTGTGCTTCTGGGGTGTCAGGCTTACAGCCAATTGGGCATACACCTTCCACGGTCTTGAGCACCAGGATTGGCGATATACTATGCTCAAGGAGAAAACGGGAAGGCTCTATCCCATAATCAATTTTGTTGGTATACACTATGTTCCTACCCTGGTGGTATACGGATGTATGCTCCCCGTTGTTTATATTATAGAAAACAAGCCGGAGCTTAACGCACTTAGCATAATATTTGCAGTAGTGTCCGTTCTTTCTGCCTGTATGCAGGGAATTGCAGATATACAAATGCACAAATACAGAAAAAGCAGGGCAACAACCTTTATCAGAACAGGACTCTGGAGGCACTCTCGCCATCCCAACTACCTCGGGGAGATTCTTATGTGGTGGGGAATGGGACTTTGTGCCCTCTTCGCTATGCCGGAGCATTGGTATCTCATATTCGGTGCCATAGCCAATACGGCTCTTTTCCTCTTCGTATCCATCCCTATGGCAGATGGCAGACAGGGGAAGAAGGAGGGCTTTGAGGAATATAAAAAGGAAACAAGGGTATTGCTACCAATAAAGAAATTCAAACATTGAGCTACAGGAGATAAGGATGAGAAGCATTTTGGTTATTGAAGATATGCGAAACGCCCTTGATGCAATAGCTATGTGCAGGATAGAAACAGAATGAAAATAGTAACACCGAAATATTATAAGGACTTTAAGTGTATAGGCTCAGCCTGTAGGCACAACTGCTGTATCGGTTGGGAAATTGATATAGACCCCGATACAATGGTAAAATACAAGGGTGTGGATGGAGTCCTTGGAGAAAGGCTTGATACAAGCATTGACAATGAGGGTGGGTGTCCCCATTTTATCCTCGGAGAGAATGAAAGATGCCCCTTCCTTAACAAAAGTAACCTCTGCGATATAATCTCTGCTTTAGGTGAGGGCTATCTTTGTGAAATATGTAATGCACACCCCAGATTCAAAAACTATTTTTCCGACAGGGTGGAAATAGGGCTTGGACTTTGCTGTGAGGAGGCGTGCAGAATTACTCTCGCCAATAGGGAACCGTTTTCACTTGTAGCAGAGGAAAATGGCGAGCCCTGTGGCGATATTTCCGAATATGAGAAAGAGCTTATTACATACAGGGACAAGGTTATTTCGGTAATTACCGACAGGAGCCGTAGCGTAGAGGATAGAATCAATAGTATAAGCACCCTGAATTTACCGTACCTTACCATTGATAAATGGGCAAAATATCTTATGAGTCTTGAAATAATGTCGGAGGAATGGAGAGAGCTGCTCAAAAAAGCCGAGAAAAAAAGTATGCCTCTTACCCATTACGGGTACGAAAGGGAGCTTGAGAGCCTTATGGCTTATTTTGTGTACAGATATATGACAAGCGAGAATTGTGACGGAAAAAACAGTACCGTTATAGCTTTTTCGGTACTTTGCAGTCGTATTATAACGACTCTTTGGTCGGTTTTTGCACAAAACAGCGAAGAAATTATAGAAATTTGCCGACTTTTCTCCCAGGAAATAGAATACTCAGTGGAGAATGTAGAGGCTATTTTTGATATGATAGAGGAATATAATGAAATATAAAAATGTGGTAAAGGGTAAATTCATTTCCCGACCTAACAGATTTATAGCTTATGTGGATATAGATGGGAAAACAGAGACGGTCCATGTTAAAAATACGGGCAGATGCCGAGAGCTCCTTGTCGAAGGGGCAACCGTGTATTTAAGTCTGTCCGATAACCCTGCAAGGCGTACAAAATACGATTTGATAGCCGTAGAGAAGGAGAGAATCGGTAAAGCATCTCTTCTTATAAATATGGATTCCCAGATTCCCAACCCCGTGTGTGAGGAATGGCTGAAAAGGGGAGAGCTATTCTCAAAGGATGCCGTAATCAGACGGGAGCATACCTATAAGAGCTCACGCTTTGACTTTTACATAGAGGACGGAGAAAGGAAAATATTTCTGGAGGTTAAGGGCTGTACCCTTGAGAAGGACGGTATAGCATCCTTTCCCGATGCGCCCACCGAAAGGGGTATCAAGCACATAAACGAGCTTATCCGTGCCACAGAGGACGGATATGAGGCGTATGTATTCTTCGTAATCCAGATGAAGGAAATGGAGGAATTACGCCCCAACGATATAACCCACAGGGAGTTTGGGGAGACACTTCGCAAGGCTTACAAAAGTGGTATAAAAATATTAGCCTACGACTGTACGGTATCTCCCTGCGAAATTACAATAGATAAGGAAATCAAGGTAAATTTACACACAGGGGAGGGTATATTGTGAATAATGAGAGAAAAAGCATCATAGAATACGCACTGTCCCTGCCCTGTACGGGGGCAGATAATCCCTTTGAGGGGGATTTTGATACCACGGTGCTACGCCATACCGATACGGGCAAGTGGTTTGGAATAATTATGAATATATGTGGTAATAAGGTCGGACTTGACAGTGATATACGGGTGGATGTATTGAATGTAAAGTGCAAGCCAGAGGACACCTTTACGGCAAGGGAAATATCAAGTGGCATAATCCCGGCATACCATATGAACAAAAAGCATTGGATTTCAGTTATATTAAACGGTACGGTGGAGCTCTCGCTGACAGAGGCACTTATCGAAAACAGCTACGAGCTCAGTGCAAAAAAGAAGGGAAGGACAAAAAAATGACAAGACCCTATGTAATTTGCCATATGGTAACATCCATAGATGGCAAGGTAACGGGAGACTTTCTGTACAGTTCTGCCTGTGAGGAGGCAACAGAGCTTTACTACAAAATAAACAGGGGCTACAGGGCAGATGCCTTCGGATGCGGACGCATTACAATGGAGGGCAGCTTTACAGGTGGCTTCTATCCCGAGCTTTCCAAATATGAGCCCTGTACCGATACAGGAGATTATATAGCACCCAGAAGAAGGGATTTTTTTGCCGTTGCCTTTGATAGACTCGGGCGTCTCGGATGGCGTGGACCGGAAATAGTGGACGACGACCCGGGATACGGTGAAGCCCATATTATAGAGGTACTGACAAATAAGGCTGATAAAAGATATCTCACCTATTTAAGAGGCATGGGAATCTCCTATATTTTGGTGCCCGAATCGGAATATATAGTAAAAGCACTTGAAAAACTCGGTACACTTTTTGGTATTCGCACTCTTCTTTTGGAGGGTGGCAGCGTGATAAACGGAGCCTTTATCCGTTCAGGAGCAGTAGATGAAATCAGCACAGTTGTCTCTCCGATAGTGGGAGATAGGGACGGTCTTCCCCTTTTTGACGGAGCCACAGTAACATCCTATACACTATCCACGGTTGAAAAAGTCGGGGGATGTGTATGGATTAAATATAAAAAATAAATCTTGTAATAAGTTGGAGGAACAAAATGAGAAAGAATTTTGGCGTAAAGCCCATGGTATACCCAATGCCGGTATTTATCATCGGAACATATGACGAAAACGGAGTGCCAAACGCTATGAATGCTGCGTGGGGAGGTATCAGCGAGGAGAATGAAATTTCCATATGCGTAAGCGAGGACCACAAGACAACAAAGAATTTTCTTAAGAGTGGAGCTTTTACTGTGAGCATGGCAACAGCCGATTATGTAGCAGAGTGCGACTATCTCGGTATAGCATCGGGAAACAGTGTGACAAATAAGCTGGAAAAATGTGGATTCCACACAGTAAAAAGCGAATTTGTGAATGCCCCTGTTATTGTGGAGCTTCCAATGTGCATAGAATGCAGACTTAAAAGCTACGACCCCGACTCCTGCCGTCTTGTTGGAGAGATAGTTAATGTAAGCATTGACGACTCTGTGCTTTCGGAAAACGGCAGGGTGGATGTTTCCGTGCTTCGCCCCATCACCTATGACAGCTCAAATCATAAATATATTGCCCTCGGCGAGGTGGTTGGTAACGCCTTTTCCGACGGCAAAAAAATAAAATAACAGACACTCCCCGAGGAAAAAGCAATGAAAAGCATAAAAAAGAAAAGAAAAGGGCTGAAAATAGCCCTGATAACTGTCGCTGTTATTATTTTAGTAACCGTAATAGGCTGTGCCATATATCTCGGTGATTATTACAGGGCAGATATGGACGCTATTGATAAAATGGATTTTGGTGGCGACTTTACAGTTAAGGAGCAGGATAACGGAAATCTTGTATATATGCCAAAAAATCCCGAGGCAGGTATAATATTTTACCCCGGAGGAAAGGTAGAATATACTGCATATATTCCTCTTATGGAGGCGTGTGCCTCAAGAAATATTGCCTGTGTGCTTGTTGAAATGCCCTTTAACTTAGCTGTATTTGATATGGATGCAGCAGAGGGCATAACAGAAGCCTATCCCGAGATAGACAGGTGGTATATGGCAGGGCACTCTCTCGGTGGCTCTATGGCCTCCTCCTATCTTGAAGATAATCATTCGGATTACGAGGGGCTTATACTCCTCGGCTCTTATTCCACAGCAGATATTTCGGATACATCCCTTGATGTTTTATCCATATACGGCAGTGAGGACGGAGTTCTCAACCGTGAAAAATACAAGGAATGTATGGTAAATCTGCCCTCCGATACGGAGGAATACATAATAGACGGAGGATGCCACGCTTATTTCGGAGCTTACGGTGCACAGGACGGAGACGGCACCCCGGCTGTTAGTAACAGGGAGCAGATTGTGATTACAGCAGATAAAATAAGCGAGTTTATAGGAGAATGATATGCTAAAGGAAGGAACAAGAGCTCCTGATTTTGCACTGTGCAATAAGGATGGAGAAACAGTAAAATTAAGTGATTTTTACGGTAAAAGGATAGTTTTATACTTTTATCCCAAGGATAATACTCCCGGATGTACAAGGCAGGCGTGTGCCTTTGCATCAAGCTATGAGGAGTTCAAGGGCAAGGATGCCGTAGTTATTGGAATAAGCAAGGACAGCGTATCCTCCCATCTCAAATTTGCAAATAAGTACAGCTTACCCTTTATCCTTCTATCCGACCCGGAGCTTACTGCCATAAGGTTATATGATGTATGGCAGGAAAAGAAGCTCTACGGTAAATCGTCAATGGGAGTTGTTCGCACCACCTATATAATTGATGAAAACGGTATTATCGAAAAAGCGATGGAAAAGGTAAAGCCCGATACAAATCCAAGGGAAGTGCTCGATTACTTAAATAAATGAAATTTACCTTAAATTTCGGCTCAACAGTCAAATTAAAGAAAAACGAGGAATTATGAAAATTCCTCGTTTTTTGTCGATAGGCAATGCTTTTTTGAGACGGCAACCAAAGGCAGTTCTCTGCTTTACGGTGAGATTATTTGCTTATTCTGTCTTATCTGCCGTAAACCTCATTCCAGGTACGGAGCTTTTCTTTATCTATATCCATAAACTGCTCACGGGTGATACGGAATGCCCAGTTGTCATCACTGCTGCCCGGGGTGTTAAGACGGGTGTCCCTTCCGTATTTGAGAAGGTCCTGTACAGGGAATATAACGAGGCCTGCATGGGATGCCAGCATAGAACGGATAACGGTGTCGTAGCAGTTATCCCAGTTGGCACTTTCATAGCCGAAGTAATCAAGAAAACGCTGTCTTTCCGATTCGGAAAGCTCCCATACATAGCCAAGGAGAGTATTGTTATCGTGAGTGCCTGTGTAGGCTACACAATTGTTGGAGTAATTGTGGGGCAGATGGGTTGAATTGTTATCCCCCAAAAGACCGAACTGCAAAACTCTCATACCGGGAAAGCCACTGTCACAAACAAGCTTGTAAACCTCGGGCGTAATATCTCCAAGGTCCTCTGCAATAATGAGCTTATCCTTGCAGATTTTCTTAAACTCTCTAATAAGGCTCATGCCGGGGCCCTTTATCCATTTTCCGTTTTTAGCGGTTTTTTCCCCTGCGGGGATGGAGAAGTATGACTCCAGAGCACGGAAGTGGTCAATGCGAACGCCGTCAAAAAGCTCGCACATAAATTCCATTCTCTCCCTCCACCAGGAGAAGCCGTCCTTTTTCATCAGCCTCCAGTTATAAAGGGGGTTGCCCCAGAGCTGACCGTCCTCACTGAAATAATCCGGTGGAACACCTGCCACAGAGGTGGGCTGATATCTCTTGTCCAGCTGGAACTGCTCCGGCTGAGCCCAGACATCTGAGCTGTCGTGGGCAACATAAATCGGAATATCACCGATTATTTTAACGCCCTTGGAATTTGCATATTCCTTTATTTCAAGCCACTGGGTAAATACCGTATATTGAATGAATTTCCACTGGAAGAAGGCAGTTTCATCATATTCGGAAACGGTCCACTCGGTCCATTCCTTCATTCCGTTTGCCTCCTTAAGTGCCATAAATTTGCAAAAGGCCTCGGTCTGCGGGAACCTCTCAAAGAATTCATCCATTTTTTCAAGGTCGTAAAATCTTTCGGATGCCTTTTTAAGAAGGTCTATCCTTTCCTTGTTGAGTCTGTCAAACTCACAAAGATGTGGGGATTTCTGCCTTGCATTTTCTGCCTCCTCCCTTGTAATAAGCCCCTTTTCAAGAAGAATATCCAGGTCTATAAAATAGGGATTGCCACTGAATGCCGAGTAGGATTTATAGGGGGAATTGTATTCGTCGGGCAGACAGAAGGGAAGAATCTGCCAGTATGTAAATTTGCTCTCTGCAAGGAGGTCAATCCATTCCCTTGCAGCCTTACCGAGGGAGCCCTCGGAATAATCGCCCCAAAGGGAAGAAATGTGCAGAAGAACGCCACTTGCTCTTTTCATATATAACACTCCTGAAAATTAAATATATTTCTATTTTAACATAATGTTACGCTACTTTCAAGAAAATTTATACCCCTTGTTGAATTTTTCTTTTTCCTATGGTAAAATGTGAGCATAGAACAATATGTGATAACGGTCTTTACAGCCGTGCGTAGAAATGAAGGAGAATAATATGATTACTTTAACTCAGCTTTCATCCCTTGCAAAGGTTTTTCCCGATAAAATATACGGAGATACATCAGACAGGGGGCAGTGTGCAAAGGACACAGCCGTGTCCTATCAGATAGCAATATTGGGTGAGAAGGGAGAATACTCCTATAAAATCGACTCCCCGTTGGAGGATAAAATTAGGGTGTACCGTGTGGGCTATGTGCCCTCGGTTATCAGTGCCTACCCCCATGCGTATGATGATAATTATCTCGCCACAGAAGCAGGTCTTTTCCCCGACCCGTTATTTCCCTTGGACGGCAGCTTTTCCATAGTAGATGACAAATACCTCACCCTGTGGATAAATATTTCTATAGAAAAGGATGCTGTGGCTGGAGAATATCCTATAAGCATCAGCATTTTCAAGGATGGAACAGAGGTCGGTATGTCAACATACATACTGAAAATCTGCGACTGCATATTACCTGAGCAGAGCCTTATTTTTACACAGTGGTTCCATACCGACTGTATTGCCGATGTACACGGAACAGAGGTGTTTTCGCCTCTTCATTGGGAGCTTATCGAAAGATATGTCAGCCTTGCCTCGGAGCACGGTATGAATATGATTCTCACCCCTGTGCTTACTCCTCCTCTCGATACAGAGGTGGGTGGAGAACGCACTACGGTCCAGCTTGCAAAAATCGAAAAATCAGGGGACGGATATGTAATTGACCTTTCCCGTCTGGAACGCTTTATCGATTTGTGCCTTGATAACGGTATTATCTTTTTTGAGATAAATCACTTTTTTACCCAGTGGGGTGCAAAATCAGCCCCTAAGGTAATTGCAACGGTTGACGGCGAGGAAAAGAGAATCTTCGGCTGGGAAACCGATGCCACCTCCGAGGAGTACAGATATTTTCTGAAATGCTTAGTGCCCGAAATTATAGCTGCCTTTGAGAAAAAGGGAGTTGACAGAAGGAGGCTCTATTTCCATGTGTCAGACGAGCCCAACGGAGAGCAGCTTGATTCCTATCGCAGGGCGGGAGAGGGTCTTATTCCTCTTATTGAGGGATGCAATCATATGGATGCTCTGTCCCATTTTGAATTTTATAAGGAAAGACTTGTACCCACTCCCGTAGTGGCTACAAGTGCCCTGGAGCCCTTTATGGAGGCAGAGGTGCCGGGTCTTTGGTGCTATTACTGCTGTGCACAGGCAAGAGAGGTGGCAAACAGATTCTTCTCAATGCCGTCTGCCAGAAGCAGAATTATCGGTATCCAGATGTATAAGCACGGCATAGTGGGATTTTTGCACTGGGGCTATAATTTCTATAATACCCAGTATTCCAAAATGCATATTAATCCCTATGAGGTTACAGATGCGGGAGGGGCTTTCCCATCTGGAGACGCCTTCAGCGTTTATCCCTACGGAAACACTGCTATCCCATCCTTACGCCAGAAGGTGTTTAAGGAGGCTATTGACGATATGCGACTTCTTAAGCTCCTTGAAGAGAAGGTCGGCAAGGACAGAGTTAATGAAATAATCGGCGAAATTGCAGAAATGGATATAACCTTTAAGCACTATCCAAAGGACGAGGAATTTTTTGTACGCCTGAGTGACAGAATATTTTTGGAGCTTGAAAAATGATGGAAAAATTTGAAAAATACGGAATTAAGCCCTACGGTGCTGTTCCCAACGCAAGGCAGATGGAATGGTACGAAAGAGAAAAAATGATATTTTTCCATTTCGGTATGAATACCTTTACCGACAGGGAATGGGGGGACGGCACAGAGAATCCCGAGCTTTTTAACCCCACGGAGCTTGATGTACGCCAGTGGGTAAGGACCGTCAGGGATGCAGGCTTTAAGTGTGCTATTATAACAGCAAAGCATCATGATGGCTTTTGCCTTTGGCAGACCAAGTATACGGAGCACAGTATAAAAAGCTCACCCTATAAAAACGGAAAGGGAGATATAGTCAGAGAGTTTACCGATGCCTGTGCCGAATTCGGCATAAAGGCGGGAATCTACCTCTCTCCCTGGGATAGACACGAGCCCAGCTGGGGTAAGGATGAATATAACGACTTCTATGTGGGTCAGCTGACAGAGCTTCTGACGGGCTACGGAAAAATATGGGAGTGCTGGTGGGACGGAGCAGGCAGCACAGAGGCTGTATACGATTGGGAAAGATGGGCAAATACTGTCCGTACCCTTCAGCCGGATGCTGTAATATTCGGCTCCTTGGGAGCCACTCCATGGGTTGATGTCCGTTGGGTAGGGAATGAGAAGGGAATAGCGGGAAAGCCATGCTACGCTACCATAGACCCCATATCCCTGGAGGTGGAAACCACAAGGGAGCTCAATAGCGGTAAGCCCGGTGGAAAACGCTTTATCCCGGCAGAGGTGGATGTTTCCATTCGCCCGGGGTGGTTTTACCACAGCTCCCAGGACGAAAGCGTACGCACCCCCGAAAATCTTATGGACCTTTGGTTTACCTCAAACGGCTCAAATGCAGGGCTCCTCCTTAACCTTCCTCCCGACAGGCGTGGCAGGATTCATGAAAATGATGTAAGCTCACTTTTAGCCTTTGAACAGAGGCTTCGTGCTGCCTTTGAAAATAATCTTTTGGGGGATGCAAAAGTAAATGCAAGCTCTGAAAGAGAGGGCTGTTCTTCTGCAAATCTTCTTCAAAAAGGCAGGGAAAGCTTCTATGCACCCACAGACAGCGATAAGATGCCGGAGATTATATTTGATTTACCCGAGAAAAGAGATATTAACGCTTTTATTCTTGAGGAGGCAATTGAGCTCGGACACAAGATAACGGATGCAGAGATATATGCTTTTGTGGACGGAGAATGGAGGACGGTGGCAAAAAGTCAATGTGTAGGCTACAGATTGTCGGAGAAATTTGATACCGTACACACAAAATCTGTCAAAATTAAGATAAAATCTGCGTATGACACCCCTGTTTTATATTTCTTCGGTGCATATTACATAGCCGACGGGAAGAAAGAAAATAAGGGTAACAAAAATATAAACCTTGCAGAAAACGCACAAGTCGAAATTACCGACGGAGCCATTTGTGTAAATTTGGGTGGAATATACCCATTTAGCAAAATAATTCTCGGGGGCGTGTACGACGGAGAGTATATGCTGTCTTTGTTTAACGGCTTTTCCTTTGACCTTATCGGCACAGCAATTGCAGAAAAGGGTGAGGCAGTGTGGAATTTTGATAAAATAATAGACTATTCATACCGTTTCAAGATAGAAACAAAGGTCGATGTGGATCGGGAAAAGATAAATATTAAGACATTTTAATACTAAACAACTAAAAATGCGTCACCCTGTGTCGCATTTTTACTATTTTGCGATATATATAATATAAAATATATAATTTTTTATTGAAATTGAAAAAATCTTGTGGTAAAATATAGCAAAGATAAATTTCTAACACCCCCATTTTTATCCTTCTTGGGAGGACACTGTGGGAGAAGGAGGAAAAATGAATTATTCTGAGATAACACCGTATATTGAGGAGCTTGCAAAAAAATCCTGTGGTAACAATAATATCAAGCCCGAAATGTACGGACAGTACGATGTTAAAAGAGGACTCAGAGATGCTAACGGCTTTGGCGTTGTAACAGGTCTTACCGAGGTTTCCAATGTCAAGTCGAGAGAGGTAGACGGAGACGGAAATGTTATTCAGTGTCCGGGAGAGCTTTTTTACCGTGGCTATAACATCAAAAAGCTTGTAAAGGGATTTTTGAAATCGGGGCATCCGGGCTTTGAGGAGACTATATATCTTCTTTTATTTTCAAAGCTGCCCACTAAGTCGGAGCTTGACGAATTTAAGTCTGTGCTTTCCAATTACCGTTCACTCCCCCCGTCATTTGTGCGTGATATGATACTTAAGGCACCCGGCAAGGATATGATGAATATGATATCCAGAAGCGTGCTTGCCCTCTATGCCTATGATGAAAATCCCGATGATATATCAGTACCCAACATTTTGCGTCAGTGCTTACAGCTTATTGCACAGTTCCCGCTTTTGTCCGTGTACGGTTATCATTCATACCAACACTACCATAACAATAACAGCCTGTTTATTCGCTTTCCCAAGCCCGAATATACAACAGCAGAGAATTTGCTTTATATTCTTCGTGAGGACGGTAAGTTCACACCCCTTGAGGCTCAGCTTCTTGATATTTGTCTTGTGCTCCACGCAGAGCACGGTGGAGGAAACAACTCTACCTTTACAACCCATGTTGTAACCTCATCGGGTACAGACACCTATTCTGCTATTTCTGCGGCACTCGGCTCCCTTAAGGGCCCCCGTCACGGTGGAGCTAATGTTAAGGTTGTCCGTATGTTCGACGATATGAAGGCAAATGTTAAGGATACCAAGGACAGGGCACAGATAGAAAAATATCTCCGTGACCTTCTTGACAAAAAGGCGTTTGATAATGCAGGCTTGATTTACGGTATGGGTCACGCAGTATATGCAGTATCCGATCCCCGTGCCGAGGTGCTCCACTCCTTCGCAAAGAGTCTTTCTGTGGAGAAGGGAATGGAGGATGAGTTTGTCCTTTACGAGACAGTAGCCGAGCTTGCAACTCAGCTCATTGCCGAGAAGAGAAAGATGTATAAGGGTGTTAGCCCCAATGTGGACTTCTATTCGGGACTTGTATATAAAATGCTGGGTCTCCCCTACGAGCTGTATACTCCCTTGTTTGCCTGTGCCCGTATTGCAGGCTGGAGTGCCCATAGAATCGAGGAGATACAAAATGCGGGAAAAATTATACGCCCTGCCTACATCAATGTAAAGCAGGAGCAAAAGTATTTACCCTTAGAGGAAAGATAAAAGCTACGGACAGTCGGTATTTATACCGTCTGCCCGTTTTTGCATTGCAATGTATTGATTTTAATTTGTCAATGTAATATAATAAAATCATAGAATTTAGGAAGGGAGAAGAAATATGAGATATATTCCTTATGTAAACATAAAAATGGGAACAAAATCCCATATGAAATATTCAACGGGTAACACTCTGCCACTAACTCAGCTTCCCTTCGGTATGGCATCATTTTGCCCGCAGACCGAGGTGATTAAGGGGCGTGAGGGATGGTTCTTCAATCCAGACTTGCCTGTTGTTGAGGGCATACGCCTTACCCATCAGCCAAGCCCCTGGATAAGGGATTACGGTGCATTTCTCTTCACTCCGCAGAATGATATAATATCGGACAGGGCAGATATGACGGCATCGGGCTACAAAATAAAAGATGCTGTAATGCGTCCCGACTATATGAGACTCCGTCTTTTGCGTTGGGGATGTGATTTTGAGCTTACCCCCACAGAGAGGGGATGTGCCTTCCGACTCAGCCTTGACACGGACAGGGACAGCTTTCTTTCATTCCTCCCCGTAATGGGTAATTATACATATCGCTATGATGAAAAAAATGATATACTCCTCGGTTCAACGGACGGCCACTCGCAGGATGAGGCAAGGGATTTTAAGACCTATATAGCAGTTAAGCTTCTTGACGGATGCGTGGATAAGTGCCGTATAGCCTTCAGGGGTGAGGGAGAAGCTGCCTGTGCCCATATCGGTATAAAGGGCAAAATCGTGGAGGGGCGTGTCGCAATTTCCTATATAAGCGAGGAAATGGCACTGTATACCCTGGAAAGAGAATGTAAGGATAAGTCCTTTGAGGAGCTCAGGCAGGAGGCGGAGGACAATTGGGAGGAAAAGCTGCACAGAATAGAGGCAGTGTGCGAGGATGAACAAAGGCTGAGCACCTTTTATTCCTGTATGTACAGAGTATTTTTGTTCCCACACAAGGCATATGAAATAGACAAGAACGGAGAAATGGTGCACTACACTCCGAAAACAGGTAAGGTAAGCTACGGAGTACGGTATACGGACACGGGCTTCTGGGACACCTCCCGTACTCTTTTCCCCCTTTATTCCATAATAGCAAGGGATGAGTATGCAGATATGCTCCGTGGATTTGTAAACGATTATCTTGAATGCGGATGGCTACCGAGATGGCCCTCCATAGGAGAGGTGGGCTGTATGCCAAGCACCCTTATTGACTGTACAATTGCAGACGCTGTGGTAAAGGGGATAGGAGATAGGGAGCTTTGGGAAAATGCTTTGAAGGGTATGATTAACCACGCAGAAAACGAGTCGGAGGATAGAAGGTACGGCAGAAACGGAGCCTTAGCGTACAAAAAATACGGATATGTACCCAAAAATTTGCAAAAGGAAAGTGTAAATCTTACCCTTGATGCAGCATATGGAGATTGGTGCATTGCTACCGTAGCCGAAAAGCTTGGATACGGTAATATATACGGTGAATATATAAAGCGTGCAAATAATTATAAAAACCTTTTTGACCCTGTATCAGGCTTTATGAGAGGAAGGGACGAGGACGGAAAAATGTCCGAGGACTTTGACCCCTGTATATGGGGAGGAGACTATACCGAGGGCTCAGCGTGGCAAAATTCCTTCTGGGTACCTCATGATATAGAGGGGCTCTGCCGACTTTACGGAGGTAAGGACCTCCTCCTTAAGAAATTGGATAAGCTCCTTTGTGAGCCACCTGTATACCGTGTGCACGGCTACGGTGGAGAGATTCACGAGATGACCGAGATGGCAACGGTGGATTTCGGTCAGTGTGCTATATCCAATCAGCCCTCATTCCATATTCCGTACCTTTACGGATACCTCGGAGAAACAAAAAAGTGTCGGGATGTGGTTAAAAGGATGTGTGATGAGCTGTTCTCAGCCGAGGGTGGCTTCCCCGGGGATGAAGACAATGGCTCCATGTCGGCATGGTATATTTTTTCCTGTATGGGTATGTATCCTATATGCCCCGGTAAGGATGAATATGTACACATAGAGCCACTTTTTGATGAAATAAATATAAACGGCAAGATGTTTTACAGAAAAGGAGAATAAAATTATGTCAAGCTATGTAACAAGAAAAACACCGGGAGACACCGAATGGTTTAAGCGTGATCGCTTCGGTATGTTTATCCACTGGGGACTGTACGCAATGCCTGCAAGAAACGAGTGGATAAAGAATATTGAGTGCATCACGGATGAAAAGTACGATAAGTACTTCAAATACTTTAACCCCGACCTGTATGACGCTAAGGAATGGGCAAGGCAGGCAAAGGCAGCGGGAATGAAATATGTGGTTATGACTACAAAGCACCATGAGGGCTTCTGTATGTTTGATACCAAATACACAGACTACAAGTGTACAAATACTCCGGCAGGCAGAGACCTTGTCAAGGAGTATGTTGAGGCATTCCGTGCCGAGGGACTTAAGGTAGGCTTTTACTACTCCCTTATCGACTGGCACCACCCCGACTTCACAATTGACGCTATCCATCCCCGTCGCTACGACGAGGATGCCCGAGCACAGAACGAGGGCAGAGATATGAAGCGATATGCTCAGTATATGAGAAACCAGGTGACAGAGCTCCTTACAAACTACGGTAAGATTGATATCCTTTGGTTTGATTTTTCATATCCCAACAAGGACCCCAAATTCCCCGACTGGATGGAGGGCAAGGGAAGAAATGATTGGGAATCCGAGGAGCTTATTAAGACTGCAAGAGCCCTTCAGCCCGACATTATGATAGATAACCGTTCCGATATGGAGCAGGACCTCTGGACTCCTGAGCAGTATCAGATGCTCGAATGGGTAAAGCACCCCGAGACAGGAGAGCTTGTAACCTGGGAGGCCTGTCAGACCTTTTCGGGCTCCTGGGGATATTTCAGAGACGAGCAGACCTGGAAGTCACCCAAGATGCTTATAGATATGCTTATAAATACTGTTTGCATAGGTGGAAATCTTCTTATGAATGTGGGACCCACTGCAAGAGGATATTTTGATTACAGAGCAGAAAACGCCCTTAAGGTATATGCAGACTGGATGAAATATAACAGCCGTTCCATCTATAACTGTACAATGGCAGAGCCGGAGCTTGTAGCTCCCCGTGGCACCCGTCTTACACAGAGTGAGGACGGTAAGCGTCTTTATATCCACTTAATTGAGTATCCTTACGCATTCCTCGAGTTTGAAAATCTCGGAGATAAGATTGATTACGCCCAGTTCCTACATGACGGAAGCGAAATTCTTTACTCTGTAGGCTCCGTTGACCACTTCAGCGAGGCAAGGAGTGCAAAGGAAGGCCTTGTGGCATTTAAGATTCCTCCCGTTCAGCCAAACATCCTCGTTCCCGTAATAGAGGTATTTCTTAAATAAGAATAAACAAAAAGCTCTCACAGGGTAAACGCCTTGTGAGAGCTTTAATTTATTATGGGATTAGTTCCCTTTTTCGGAATTCTTCCATTTTTTCATGACATAGAGATATACAAATACCGCAGCTAAGCAGAAGAGCATACCGATAAGCATTCCTGCCTTCATTCCCACCTGCTCAGGGGAGAGAGAAAGCCTTGCAGCTATGTCGATACCTGCTGTGCTTACGGATATAGCATCGGTTACAATTCCAATAAGCTGGGGACCCACAGACGCACCCAGGTCACCTCCCGCAGCCATCATAGCAAAGATAAACACGCCTGCCGACGGGAAACGCTTTTCAGCAACTATAAGAGAGCCGGGCCACATCATAGAAACACAGAAGCCTGTAAATGCACAGGCAATGAGTCCCAGCACGGCAACACCGGAAATTGATGCTGTAAGATAGCAGAGGGTAGCTCCGATTGCACCTAAAAACAGCACCCGTTCTATATTTTTTCCGTATTTTGAATACAGAGTTCTGCCAAGACCGAGCATAAGACCGAAGAGAGCCACACCGAATATGTCGCCCCACACCTTAGGAATACCGAGTGCCATTTCTATGTATCCCGAGCTCCACTGAGCCATTGTACATTCTGCCGCACCGCCGAGGAAAATACAGAGTACACATATCCACAAATCCCTCCTTTTGAGCATACTTAAGGCTCCCGACACCTTTTTCGGAGTTTCAAGCTCCGGCAGCTTAGCCCCTGCGAACAGGATTATGGACAAGAAGGGAACAATAGCAAATAAAAATGCGAGATACTGCCAATTTTCTCCACCGAGACCGAGAAGAAACAGGGTACCTATAATTATAACTCCAACCACGCCCCAGGCGTAAATTGAATGGAGCTTACTCATTTCTCTTTCGGGGTTCTCACTGGGGATTGCAGCAATTACAGGGCTTATAAGCACCTCGGCAAAGCCACCCGATGCTGAGAATATTACCGTTCCGATTACAAGACCGATATAGACATTGCTTGGGAAAAGAAAGGGGGACAGGGCAAAGATTATAAGACCTGAAAGAGTGAGCACAGGGGTCATCTTTACTGCCAGCTGAATATTGAACTTATGGGAGAAAAATGAGAATATAAGGTCTATAATCAGCTGTGTAACAAAGTTTATAAGCACTAAAAGACCCAGAAGAGTGTATGAGATTCCATACAGGGAACGAAATGTAAGGAATAAAATGGGAGACAGATTTCCCACTATTGACATTGATATATTGGCGGAATAGCACGCTAACTTAACACGCTTAAAGCCCTTCATAATTAATCCTCTGATATATACAAAGACTGGTGAAAGTGCCTTTGTTAAATTCCGGGGTGGTTGTTTTTGTTGTCTCTTTTGTGGTGCCTGATTCTTGCACTGGTCTTGCCGTCCTCATCAATTTCTCCCGCCTTCTGGAGGGATATTTTGGTAAGGAAGGGACCTACAAGCTCGTAAATCAGCACAGAGAAGAGAGTAATATTGGCAACTATGGCTCCTGCAGGACCGAGGGCCTCAGCCTTAAGTGCCATACCCAGGGCAACTCCTGCCTGTGGGAAAAGAGTTATACCGAGATATTTTCTTGTAGTCTCGGGTGCACCTGATATTGTGGAGCTTATTCTTGCACCGAAATACTTTCCGAGGCAACGGAACACGATATATACAAGTCCTACAAGAACTATCATAAGGTCGGAGAGCACAAGAAGGTCCAGCTCTGCTCCGCTAAGCACGAAGAAGAGAATAAACATAGGTGCTGTCCATCTGTCAAGTCTGTCCATAAGCTCAGCAGAAAAGTCACAGATGTTGCAGAAGATTGTACCGAGCATCATACAGCTGAGCAGGGGAGAAAATGCGATATGAACTCCACCTACAGTAAAGGACATCATTGAAATAGCTACGGTTACAAATACAAAGGCAACGGTCATGGAAAGACGCTTTGAACGGGAGTGGAAGAATCTTTCGCAGAAGGTGAAGATATAGCCCATGGCAGCACCGAGAGCAAGGGATATAACAACCTCGATAAGAGGCTCACAGATGATGGAAACTATACTTGCCGTGCCTGAGGAAATAGCCTTTGCAATACCGAAGGAAATAGAGAAAAGCACAAGGCCCACAGCGTCGTCAAGGGCAACAACGGGCAAAAGAGTAGATGTTACAGGGCCCTTAGCCTTATACTGTCTTACTACCATAAGGGTAGCAGCAGGAGCTGTTGCAGATGCAACTGCACCGAGAATGATAGCGACCTCTAAGGGAAGCTTATCGGGGATTATGAAGTGCAGACCGATAAGTGCCGCATCCACAACGATAGCTGTGAACACAGCCTGGAAAATACCGATAATAGTCGCCTGCTTACCAATATGCTTAAGCTCGGAAAGACGGAATTCATTACCTATAGAGAAGGCGATAAAGCCGAGTGCCACATCGGATATAATCGATAATTTTTCAATGCCCTCCATTGTAGTAAAGCCCAGACCCTCAACACCGAAGGCACCGAGGCAGAAGGGACCGATAAGCACACCTGCCACGAGGTAAGCTGTAACGGCAGGAAGCTGAACAAGTTTAGCCAAACGGGATAGCATAAGTCCCGAGAACAGTGCGATGGAAAGAGAAAGTAAGATTTCCATAAGTAAGCTCCTTTCAAGATAAAGATAGTACATAGTAAAATAATATGATATATAAAAAGGTTATTACCCGACTACCGATTTTAATACTTTTATATTGGTTTGTCAAGGGGTATTCCGACTTTTCCTTAATAATTATTTTTTCATAGTAATCACACACCCCGGGAGTGAATGACCCTTGGGGTGTACATTTGGAATATGGGCAGATTCGATTTTTAACATAGAGGCTCTCCACAGTCCTTTTGTCAAGCACACGGAAAATCTCGGGTAGAGGTGTAATTTCATACTCGTTAATACATTTTTGACGGAGTGATAAATAAGTAAAAAGGACTGAAACCGTATGATTTCAGCCCATTTTGGCGCAGGATCAGAGATTTGAACTCTGGCAACACTTTCATGTCCTACGAGATTTCGAGTCACGCCTCTTAAACCACTTGAGTAATCCTGCATATTAAGTTTTATTGAGTAATAATTATTTGAGGTAGTGTCTCGAGAGATTTCGAGTCAGCCTCATTCGTTTCAACAGTATATCACAAAAATATATTATTTGCAATAGTTTTTCAAAGGAAAAATAAAAAAATTGAGTGGCTGATTATCCACACTCCTGTGGAGATTTTGTCGGCTTTGGCTTTCAGCACAGGGATAATACCGCAATGATAAGAATGCGTAAAGAGCTTTTATCCGTTGAGGCTTTCTATGTAAGGAAGAATAACAGCGATACGGAGAAGGATACCCGAAAGAACGCAGATGGCGTAGGCACCTAAATGGCAGCATCTGTATTTTAGCTTCGAAATTTTGAAGGGTGCAAGCATTTCCCCCTTAAGCTTTGAAAGAACAAAGGTAATAACCGATGCGGGAATAAAGAAAATCGCCCATGCACCACCCTCAAATGGAATAAGGAGGGAGCCAAGAATAAAGAGATAAAGTGGGGAAAACATTATACCGTACCCTAAAATTACTGACCTTTTGCTGAATTTTACAGGCTGATTAAAGCGAGTCTGCATTTCTATAATGCTATCCTGCTTTATTATCATCCTATTACCCAGAGCCATAAAGGCAGGAATACCTGCAAGAATAATAACAATAGCTATGTAGAAGGGTATTGCCTCCTTCATATTATCAAGGGCACCTGTCATAAGAAGGGCAACAATTATAATGCCTGCAATAGCAAAGCAAACTATGTTTACAATAAGACGAAAAATATTAAAGCTGCCGTTTCCGTTCATAATTCCTCGCAAAAAAATACCCGCCGAGCCGTGTAAAGCAATCATTTGAACCCGGTATTACCAGGGAGGTGTCCTCATAATGGCTTTGTTGCTTCCAACTTCCGTATTTCCCTGACCGGCAAAAGCCTCATTAAGAGAGGGAGTACGGGAGGCCTGCATCCCACCATAGGATATTGGACTCCAATTTTATCTTGTAGGTCGAATACATCGCCTTATCACGCACTAAGCAGGAGTTTTTTATTTAATTTTCAACCACAGGGTAGGGTATTAGTCCTCTTTGTCGTGGTCAATGGTGTTAAGTCGCTTGTCAAAAACGGAGAAAGCCTTTTCAAGCTCCTTACCCTCAACACTTACAAAGGTGTCCTCTTTTTTACCTGACTGAACTCTTTTGAGAATGTAATATTCAGCCGGAGCAACGGCAAGATACAGGGCACCGTCTATCTCACATTTGTCTATTACCTCATAATCCCTTTCCGTATCAGTCTCATCGAAAAGAGTGATAAATTCCTTATCCTTCTTCATATAGTATCACCTCTGTTTTCTGATTTTATTTTACCATATATCTGTATTTTTGTCAAGGGTGTTGTTTTCTATGCTCCAAAGAGTAATTTATAAACGCTTATTTCTCCCTGTTTAAGAGAGCTTTTTTATGCGTCAAATGCCTTCAGAGTTATTGTCTGACGGGTTGCATACGCCTCGTCGCAAAGAGCCTTGAAGTCAAGCTTGTTTTCCTCGGCAAGGACCTTTTCAAGCTCTGGGCGTGTACGGGGATGACGGGGGGTAAACACGGTACAGCAGTCCTCATATGGAAGGACGGAGGTCTCGTATGTGCCTATCCTTCTGGAAATTTGTACTATCTCATCCTTATCCATACCGATAAGAGGACGGTATACGGGGATATCGGACATTGCGTTGGTTACATTTATCGCCTTCATTGTCTGGCTCGCCACCTGACCGAGGCTCTCACCTGTAATAATAGCGTCGCAGTCATAATCGTGGGCAAGACGAACGGAGAGTGCCATCATATACCTGCGAAGAAGGAGAGTAAAATAGTCCTCGTCACAGTTATCTCTTATCATCTCCTGAATGTGGGTGAGGGAGATAATATGAACTCTTATTTTCGATGTATAATCGGTAAGTATTTTTGCAAGCTCAAGCACCTTTTCCTTTGCTCTTTCTGAGGTATATGGGAAGGACTCAAAATGGATTGCCTCCAGCTGTACACCACGCTTAGCCATCATAAATCCTGCCACAGGGGAGTCAATTCCACCTGACAAAAGCAAAAGACCTCTTCCGCTGGAGCCGTAGGGAATACCACCGGCACCCCTTTCCTGTCCTGCGTGGATATACGCCTCCCTGTCACGAACCTCAACACGGACAACAATATCCGGGTTATAAAGGTCAACCTTGACTCTTCCGTCAGTTGCTTCAAGCACTGCGGCACCGACCTCACCGGATATTTCGGGAGAGGAGAGGGGAAAACGCTTATCGGAACGCTTAGCCTCAGCCTTGAAGGTCTTATAGCCTGTAAGCCTTGAGGGGATGTATTCCTTAACCACCTGAAGAATGGTGTCCATATTCTTTTTACAGGCAGCAGCCCTTGTAACACCTACAAAGCCGAAAACATGCTTTGCCTGCTCGGTCATATCGTCAATTGTATCAATTGCAGCCTCATCCATAGGCTCAATAAATACTGTGCTTTGGGAATAGAAAATGTTATAGTTACCAATATGCCTTGCTCTGTTTCTTAAATCCTTGAGCATCTTGGCTTCAAAGTCGGAACGGTTGGCACCCTTGAGCACCACCTCACCGTATTTACATAAAATTACTTCTTTCATAGTAAAGCTTCCTTTATTTGTGTGGGATAGGCTGTCATCATACAGAATTGCATATAGCTTATCTTGTGTGACCGTCACCCTTTATAATGTATTTTGTAGTGGTAAGTGCCGAAAGACCCATGGGTCCCCGTACATGCAGCTTCTGGGTGGAAATTCCGATTTCTGCACCGAGACCGAATTCTCCACCGTCTGTAAATCTTGTAGAGGCATTTACATATAGAGAGCAGGAGTCAATGGAGCCGGTAAAGTAATCTGCACATCGGGAGTCCTCGGTAATTATGGATTCGCTGTGACCCGTGGAGTATTTTCTTATGTGCTCGACAGCCTCGTATACGCTGTCAACAGCCTTACACGAGATAATATAATCATCGTATTCGGTGGCATAGTCCTCCTCTGTTGCCTCACTGATACCGGGCAGAATATCGCAGCATACGGGACAGCCACGGAATTCAAGGCTCACATCCCTTGTAGCATTGTAAAATCTCTGTAAAAATTCTTCTGCCACGGATTTATGCACAAGCACTGTTTCAATAGCGTTGCATACGGAAGGACGGGAGCATTTTGCGTTTATGGCAACGGAGAGAGCCATATCAATATCGGCACATCTGTCAACATACAGATGGCAGTTTCCCGCACCTGTTTCAATTACGGGAACACGGGCATTTTCTACCACGGATTTTATAAGTCCCTTGCCTCCACGGGGAATAAGAACATCCACTCCCCCACGCATTTGCATAAGTGCGTTACTGCTTTCCCTTGTTGTATCCTCGATAAGAGCTACACAGTTTTCATCAAAGCCACACTCGGAAAGAGTGGAACGGATAACCGACACAATAGCCTTATTTGAATTTATAGCCTCCTTGCCACCACGCAAAATTACTGCATTACCGCTTTTGATACAGAGGGAGGATGCATCGGGAGTTACATTGGGTCTTGCCTCATAAATCATAGCCACAACTCCAAGGGGTACAGAGGTTTTATGGATTTCAAGACCGTTTGGGCGTGTAAATATTTCTCCTGTGCCGATGGGGTCGGGAAGATCTGCAATTTTAATTATAGCCCTTGCAATATCCTTTATCCTCGCCTGATTCAGCATAAGTCTGTCCTGCATGGACTCCTTCATACCGTTGGCTACGGCGTTTTCAAGGTCCTTGGCGTTAGCCTTTATAATCTCATCGGAGGAGTTGAGTATAGCCTCGGCTATTTTAAGAAGAGCAAGACTCCTTTCGCCTCCACTTTTTTTACTCAAGGAGAGGGATGCTCTTCTTGCTGAGTCGCAAATGGCTTTGACATTTTCGTATGCGTTCATTACTTATCCTTTCTCGGTGCAAAGTAGGTGCCTACATGCTTACCGTCAAGTATCTGATAGAGAATATACGGGTCCTCACCGTTAATAATCAGCATAGGGATACCCATATTTGTAGCGATGGATGCTGCCTTGATTTTTGCAATCATACCACCTGTGCCTCGGTTAGTACCTGCACCTCCGGCATAGGAACGGATTTCATCATTGATTTCCTCCACACGGTCAATAAGGACAGCATCGGGATTTTTACGGGGGTCCTTATTGTAAAGACCGTCAATATCACTGAGATTAATAATAAGGTCAGCGTCGGAGGCAATACCAACATATGCAGAGAGGGTATCGTTGCCGCCAAACTGCATCTCCTCGCTGGAAACGGAGTCGTTTTCGTTAACTATGGGAATGCATTTCATATCCACAAGGGTGTGGAAGGTATTTCTTACAAGCTCCAGACGGTGAGGGTCGTCAATAACATCCTTCGTCATAAGTATCTGGGCTACGGTGTGTCCGTATTCTGCAAAGAAATTCTCATATATCTTCATAAGCTGGCTCTGTCCGACTGCTGCACACGCCTGCTTTTTTGCCAATGTGTCGGGATAGGTGCCAAGCCCCAGCTTCGCATATCCGGCACCAACAGCACCCGAGCTTACCATAATTACCTCGTGCCCTGCGTTTTTGAAGTCGGAAATAGTGCGTACAAGGGCCTCTATTCTGCGAAGATTGAGAGAGCCGTTCTGGTAGGTTAATGTAGAGGTTCCTATTTTTACCACTATTCTTTTACAATTTTTGATAACACTCATAATAATTCTCCAAAAAAATCAAAAATCTGCTTGAATAAATATCGTAATTAATATATAATTAAGGTGAGGTCGCCTTTGAGTATATAAAATAAATGCGATTTTATATATAATATCATTATGGCAGACAAAATTCAAGTGTTTTTGAGAGGAAAAGAGATGAAAGAAAAATTTTATGTTGATATCGGCGGTATCAAGCTTGGTATAGTGTCCGAGGAGGGCAGAGAGTATGTTGAGGGTATTGCAAAGACCGTCAACGACAGAATTATGGGTATGGTAAGCACACAGAAGAACTGCTCTCTTGTTGAGGCTGCTATTTTCTGTGCTATGGATTTTTACAGCACTCACGAAACAAATGAAAAGAAGCTTAAGAATTTAGAGGCTCAGATAGCTCTTTACCAGGTTAATGTGAACAGACTCAAGAGAGAAAATGAGGAGCTACAGGCAAAGCTTAAATACAATGGCAGATAAAATATTAAAACCGGAGCTTCTTTGTCCCGCAGGGGATACAGAGGCTCTTTTAGGAGCTATTGCAGGAGGGGCGGACGCTGTTTATCTGGGTGCAGACCTTTTTAATGCAAGAATAAGGGCAAATAATTTCACCTTGGACGGAGTGGCAGATGCCACCCGCCTTTGTCACGCCTATGGGGTGAAAATTTATGTCACCCTTAATATAGCCATACACGAGAGGGAAATGCAGACAGTGCTTGACTATGTATCCTCTCTTTACTCATCGGGGGTCGATGCACTTATTGTTTCCGACCTCGGTGCTATGAGAGAGATAAGAAAGCATTTTCCCGATTTTGAGCTCCATGCAAGCACACAGTGTACTGTACACAATACCGACGGTGCACGGTTCCTTCATATACGGGGCTGTAAGAGAGTAGTTGTGGCAAGGGAGCTTGACAGGGCTAATATGGAACGCATATGCAAGGGGGCAGGCTGTGAGATAGAGGCATTTATCCACGGTGCCCACTGTATGTCCGTATCGGGTCAGTGTCTTATGAGCTACGCTATGGGAGGCAGAAGCGGTAACAGGGGAGAATGTGCACAGCCCTGCCGTTTGCCTTACAGAATCTGTGGAAAAAACGGCTATTTTCTGAGTCTTAAGGATATGTCCCTGTCGGACCATATCACAGAGCTTTCGGAGATTGGCGTTTCCTCTCTCAAAATAGAGGGTAGAATGAAAAGTGCCGACTATGTTTACGGTGTTGCATCCACCTTCCGTTCCATGCTTGACGGTGGCAGAAACGCAACCGTAAAGGAAAAAGCACATCTGTCCTCTCTCTTTTCCAGACAGGGCTTTAGTGACGGTTACTTTGTTAATAAGATAGACTCGTCTATGCTTGGTATCCGTTCCGAGGAGAACAAGGCAGAGAGCCGCAATATATCCGGCAGAGAAATCAGCTTGCCAAAAATCAAGCTTGATATGCACGGCGTGTTCAAGGTGGGTATGCCCTCTGTATTGACTGCTACCGTCAACGGGCTGACAGCTACCGTATACGGAGATATGGTTTCGGAGGCTGTAAATGCTCCTATGACCGAGGAGAGCATTATAAAAAGCCTTACAAAGCTGGGGAACACTCCCTATTGCTCGGGCAATGTGAAAATCGAAAAGGACGAAAACATAATAATAAGAGTATCTTCTCTGAATGCTTTAAGAAGAGACTGTATAAACAAGCTTCTTGAAACATCAAGAGAGAAAAGGGAGGCTGTCTATGCTTCCACCTACAACAGATACAAAAAAACTGTTATGCGTACGGCAGTATTTTCAAGAATAGAGCAAATCCCCGAGGATGTGTCCTATTTTGACCGTGTATATGTATATCTTGACAGATACAAGGCAGGTGGACGGGCAAATGGAATATATATGCCTCCTGTAATTTTAGACAGCGAATGGGAATCCGTGGAGAAAATGCTGAGGGATGCTAAGGCAGACGGAGTCATATATGCCATAGCTACCAATATAGGTCAGATAGACAGACTCAAAAAAATGGGCTTTATAATCTCAGCCGACTATAGATTCAATGTATTTAACCGACCCTGTGTGGATTATCTTAGGGATGAGGGCTTTGATACAGTTATAATCTCCCCGGAGCTTACCTTAGCTCAGGCAAGGGAGCTGTCCGGCAACAGTGTAATAGTTTACGGTAATATTCCTGTTATGACCACCCATAAGTGTATTATTAAGGATACGGCAGGCTGTGACAGGTGTAATACCTATATGACTGACAGAATGGGGGCATCCTTCTTCTGCGAGGGCATTTTCGGTCACAGAAATATAATTTACAATAGCGTACCTGTGTATATGGCAGATAAAATGGATACCGTCAGGGATTTTTCCCACCATTTTATCTTCTCAAGTGAGACAAGGGAGCAATGTGCAAAAATAATCGAGGCATACAAAAGGGGTATGCCTACGGACAAAAAAATAAAAAGGATTAAGTAAAATATATGAAAATCGTATTGGCATCCAAATCCCCCAGAAGGAGGGAGCTCCTTTCGCTGATTTGCAAGGATTTTGAAATCCGTGTATCCGACGCAGATGAAGGATATGGGGAGGACATCCCACTTTGTACAGTACCAAAGATACTGTCCGAACGCAAGGCAATGGCTGTCCCTATGGCTGAGGATGAAATAATTATTGGCTGTGATACCGTTGTTTTAATTGATAATGAGCTTCTCGGCAAGCCGAAAACAAGGGAAAGGGCAATAGAGATGCTTGGCAAAATGTCGGGCAGAGAGCATGAGGTTATAAGTGGTCTTACTGTAAGAAAAGGAGATAAGGTATACTCGGAGGCTGTTTCCTCCACTGTATATATGAGGAAGCTTTCGCTAAGGGAAATAGAAAAATATGTAGATGAGTGGAGGCCCCTTGATAAGGCAGGTGCCTACGGTATACAGGAGATGGCAGGCTCCTTTGTGTCAAGGATAGAGGGAGATTTTTATAATATTGTAGGATTGCCCCTTTGTCGCCTTGTGGAGATTTTATCTGATGAATTTGGTGTTTGCTTGGCGTAAATAATCAAAAAATGTAGGGAGGAGTGTATAATTTTGACTATAAAACAGAAAAAGGAAAAAATTAACGGTGTTGTACACGCCTTGAAGGAAATATACCCTGTGGCTCTGTGCTCCCTGGAATACGGGGGCGAGGGGTGGAAGCTCCTTGTAATGGGCAGGCTCAGTGCCCAATGCACCGATGAGAGAGTAAATATAGTGTGCAGGGAGCTGTTTTCCGTTTATCCTACTATGGAGTCCTTGGCAGATGCTCCCCTTGAGGATATTGAAAGGATAGTTAAGCCCTGTGGCCTTTATAAAATGAAGGCAAGCTCTATAAGGGCGTCTATGAACAGACTTATTAGGGAATATAACGGAGTTATTCCGAATGATATGGATGAGCTTCTTAAATTTGAGGGAGTAGGCAGAAAGATAGCAAATCTGCTTCTTGGCGACCTGTACGGTATGCCTGCTATTGTGGCAGATACCCACTGTATGCGTATCTGTGGCAGATTGGGTATGTACCCCGAGGGACAGAAGGACCCCCTAAAAACCGAAAGGATAATGTCAAGACTCATAGAACCGTCGGAGCAGAGTGATTTCTGCCACAGGATGGTGCTTTTTGGCAGGGAGTATTGTACTGCAAAGAATCCGAAATGTAATATTTGCCCGATTTATGGGCTTTGTAAAGGAGAAAAATGATGAAGAAGGTAGTATTGTTGGGAGATTCCATAAGGCTTTGGGGCTACGGTACAAAGGTTCCCGAGCTGCTTGGAGATGGCTATACTGTTTATCAGCCCGAGGATAATTGCAGATTTACAAAATATACTCTCCGTGGTATGTTTGAATGGCAGAACGAGATAAAGGATGCGGATATAATCCATTGGAATAACGGACTTTGGGATGCTACAGAGCTTTTTGATGACGGCACCTTCACCACCGAGGAGGAATATATCCGTGACTGTGTGCGTATTGCAAGAATACTTAAAAAAATCACACCGAATGTAATTTTTGCAACCACAACACCCGTATGGGATGAGTTTGTATATACTCATAACGATAAGATTCGGCGTTTTAACGAGATTATAGTTCCCATTCTCGAGGCTGAGGGCGTGGTTATAAATGACCTTTATTCGGCTGTTGCATCCGATGTGCATAAGTATGTTAAGGAATGTGATATGATACATTTGAGTGAGGAAGGTATATCTCTCTGTGCCGAAATGGTGGTAGAAAAGATAAAAAGCTTTGAATAAGCATAGCTAAGGGGAAAGACTCCTTCCGTCACGCAAGCGTGCCACCTTCCTCAGGGAGGACGGCAAGAGATAAAAAGCTTTGACTAATATAAGTAAAACACGCCTGTGCGAGGCTTTGCACAGGCGTGTTTGTTATTAAGAGTAAATGTATTTTAATTGTGCTTGAAATAATCACCGGAGGCAGAATTGTTTGTTAAAATTTCTACATTATTTGTTGCATTTGTAAAATCTACGCTTTTTCCACTTGTGGCAATAGGAGTATGTGTTGCAAACCATCCGTCAGGCTTTTCAAAGCTTATGCTTTGCAGATGTAAGCATCCGGTGAAGGCAGAGCTGTTAATAAGCGTAACGGTGTCAGGTATGGTAATATATGAAATTCCTGAAAAAGAAAATGCCATATATCCGATAGTCTTAACACTGTCGGGGATAACTACGGTATTCAAAATCTGACATTCATAGAACGCCCCACCTGCAATTCCCACAGTATCATTACGCAATGTAACGGAGGTTGCATTCTTTTTGCATCCTATCACCCATTTATCCACATAGGAAACATCTCCTTCGGTCTCAATGGCATTTGTACAGCCACGGAAGGCTTCAGCTCCAATATATTTTACTCCGTCGGGTATATTTATGTCGGAAAGCATATTGCAACCGTTAAAGGCTTGATAATCTATAAAAATCACACTTTCGGGAATAGCTACGCTTGTAAGCTTTGAGCAATTCGCAAATGCACAACGACCTATAAATTTAGTAGATGAAGGGATGCTTGCAGAGGTTATATCAGTAGATTTTGCCGATATCAGTATAAGATATTTATTTGCTTCACTTCCCAAATAATAACAATTTCCGTATTCATTGTATGTCAGATTAGGACAGTTAAAAAATGTTGATGGACCTATATACTGAACATTTTTCCCAACGGAAGCATTACTAAGATTCTGGCATTCATAAAATGCGGAAGATCCAATGTAAGTAACGCTATCGGGGATATTTATGCTTTCAAGACTTAAACAGTATTGAAATGCACTGTATCCGATATATGTAACGCTGTCCGGTATATTAATGCTTTTAAGACGGGAGCAACCCGCAAATGCACCGTTTCCAATATATGTAACGGTATCCGGAACAACAACACTTGAAATACCTGAGTTGCTTAATGCATAATCTGCGATGGATGTGACAGGCTTTCCGTCGTATTCGGATGGGATTACAATATCCTTATCTGTACAGCTTCCAATACCTGATAAAGCATATGATTTTCCATCCTCGCTTAATGTAAACGCCAATCCGTTCCCGTCATCACCACAGGCAGAGAAACAAAGCAATGCCGACAGACAGAGAATAGCTAACAGTAATGTGAACAAGATTTTTTTCATTCATATCTCCTTTGTATAGTCAAAGTATAAGAAATATATACCTTGACTAAAATTATGTGTACGGAATAATTGTATCACATAAGGCAGAAAAATTCAAGTAAAGTAAATAATTACTTCTGATAATACACATAGAGGGTTTAGAAAGCATTTTATATGCTGTAAAAACCGTAAGTGGTAATATGTAAGCAGTAAGATGTAAGTGGTAAGATGTAAGTGGTAAGGTGTAAGATGTAAGTAAAAAGAGAAAATATGTAAAAGAGAAAAAGAACCGGGGTAAGCCGTCGTAAGTATTACGGATTAAAAAATAGAATGTTTACAAATATCAATGGTTTTTTCCTTAAAAAAGACAAAAAGTCTAACGGTCACTAACGGTTTGATTATGCTACAATAAAGAAAAAACACATTTCTGTGTGATTTAGCTGCTTAGGACACAAATCAGGGAACAAGTCTGCGAATATGAATTGTGCATAAAGAAATTTTATATGGTATCAGAGATACATACTGCAATACCGGTCGAAAACCTCTTGTTGACAAAGTGACCGTAATATGGTAAAATATTCTAAAAGAGCTAAATATAATTTACTGAATAATTTTGAAAATCAATTTGATTACAATACAAAAATATATAAACCCCGGTCAGCGAAATATTTGTAAAATCGGGAGGAAAAATATGAATATGAGCTTACAGTTACGGCAAGCACGGAATGGATAAACGCAACTGGAAGAAAATTCCCTGTAACTATAGACCCAACAATAGAAACAAACACATCCTATGGAGAAGCATATGTATCATCGGCTAATCCCAATTCAAATTACAAAAAGCCAAGCGACGGA
>JAFTJE010000022.1 GCA_017456545.1 Clostridia bacterium
GCAAGCACGGAATGGATAAACGCAACTGGAAGAAAATTCCCTGTAACTATAGACCCAACAATAGAAACAAACACATCCTATGGAGAAGCATATGTATCATCGGCTAATCCCAATTCAAATTACAAAAAGCCAAGCGACGGACAATTGCTCGTAGGCTCTGCATACAGGACATTTTTTAAGTTTGAATTGCCGGATGATATTCCTGAAAATGCGTATATTACAGATGCTACATTAAGTGTAAAATACCATTCTAACTCATCATCCGGAACTACTAATGTGGGTATATATGCAGTACCCTACTCCTGGAATGAAAATACAATTACATGGAATAACAGCGTGGGGTCTCATACAACAGAGGAAATGTGGACAGAAGACCGTGTGCGTAGTTTTTGTGGAGGTATTAATATGAAAAAAATTACAGCAATTATAATAGCTATACTGATTTTGATATCTGCGTTTGTATCCTGCACGGGTGATGATATTACTACGACCGCAGATTTTGATAACACCACAACTACAACAGAGCAAGACATAAGTAATAACGCAAACGGAAATACAAGCAGTGGGGAAGTTGATTATTTAGATTTGATTTATGAGACTGATTGTAGTGGGAGCTATTTTACTCATAAAAATATTATTATGTATACTTCAGCTATCGTAATTGATGAGAACGCCAAACCAAGGGTCAAGGTTAAGATAAACGGTGTAGAGGAAGAATTACACTATGTAAAATCGTTTTATAGTCCCATAGGAGAACATACGATCCATCGCTATTTTGTAAATGGGGAAGAAGATAAAATTGTAGATCTTGGTAATAACGGTAGGATTATTGCAATTTCATATCAATTTGCTACTTTGAATGTGCGTAAATATTCTACTCCCGAGAAGATAATGGAAGCTCTTAAGAAGGTGATGGAGGACTATGTAGATTTTTCCGAATACGAGTATACTATCATGCCTGAGCAAATTACATGGGAAAACACTTATGAGTTCTACAATATGATAGACGGATGCATTACCGAAAGTCTTGTAGTAGAGGTGGATATTAACGGAAATGTAAAGCGATTCCGAAAGTATTATAATCATGAATATGATATACCGGACTTTGATATAGATGAGGAATTGGTAGATGAATTGTTAGAGCTGAAATTCCGAGATACATACACTACATTTAATGCGGAATACAAATCGTATGAAAAGATGTTTACACCTTCCGTGCGTATGTTTAATGGGGAGCTGTGTGTTGAATATACGACCTCTGTAACATACTGTTTTAGGAGTACAGGGGAGGAATTTAGAACTTATGTAATGTATATTCTTATACCCTTGGAGCTGATTACGGTTAAGTAAGATCAGTAGCGAAAAAGGACAGGTGTATGCTGCTGTTATATGCTTTACATAGAGTATAACACATATTACTCCGGCAGGCACACCGAAAATATATAATTAAAATCTGAAAGGAGAAAACATGAAGAAGCTGATATTCCCTATTTTAATAATATTTCTGTGCATTTTTTCCTTTATGCTGATTTCCTGTGACGGACAGGATGATACAACATCATTTAATTCTTTCGAGTATAGTATTACATATGAGCTGAACGGTGGAACAAACAGTGCGGAAAATCCGAGTGGATATAACAAGGGAGATAAAATTATATTGGATGCCCCCCAAAAGGAAGGATATATGTTCACAGGGTGGTATACGGAGGAGGATATCCTGATAGAAATAAATGAAGATACAGCGGGAGACTTAACTCTTTATGCGACATGGCGAGATATTGAATCATCCCTTTTATTTGAACTTAATTATTTAGGTGACTCATACATAGTAATTGGATGTGCTAAATCCTTGGAGTATATGTATATCCCTTCAACCTACAAGGGGTTGCCTGTGACTGTTATTGGATCGTATGCGTTTATGTATCATAAAAATCTGAAATATGTATATATCCCCGACGGCGTTACAAGTATATGGAGCAGTGCATTTTTCTCCTGCGAATCCCTTGAAGGTGTAAGAATACCAAACAGTGTAACCGAAATAGATACAAGGGCTTTTTCCAAGTGTAAGAAATTAAAATCTATAGATCTCCCTGATAATCTCACAGTGATAGGAAGCTACTTATTCTATTACAGTGGAATTACAAGCATAGATATTCCGGATGGAGTAACGGAAATTAGAAAAAATGCGTTTTCGGATTGTAAATCTCTTACAAATATAAAGCTTCCCGAGAGCCTTACCACATTAAGATATGATGTGTTCTTAAATTGTACAGCTCTTGAAGAAATTGTTATTCCAAGCAGTGTGACAAATATAGATAAAAGCATTTTCAGAGGCTGCACAAGCCTGAAAAGCATAACAGTGGCAGATGGAAATACAGTATACAAATCTGTAGACGGAGCTTTATACACTAAGGACGGTAAAACCTTAGTTGCATACCCCGGTGGAAACGGTGAAGAGACATTTACCGTTCCAAACGGCACGGAAAACATTGAGGTGGGTGCCTTTGCATATAATCCATCTCTTAAAAGCGTTGTGATTCCGGGTAGTGTAAAAAATTTCGGGTGGAGGATGTTTAACGATTGTACATCTCTTGAAAGCGTAATTATAGAGGACGGAGTGACCGCTATTGAAACAACACCGTTTTATAATTGCGATTCTCTTAAAAGTGTAGTAGTCCCCGACAGCGTAACCACCATAACTGAGGAAATGCTTGAAGGCTGTCCCCTTCTTACCGTGTACTGTGAAGCAGAACAAAAGCCCGAGGGATGGGACGAAAATTGGAGCAACGGTGCCAAGGAAGTAGTCTGGGGCTATAAGGAAGGTAACAAGTAGGAGTAAACAGGTGGGTAGCTTGTTATTAGAGCTTCTATTCAAATTAAGCATAAAATAAAAGATAAGGACGGAGAACCGAGTAATACGGTATCCGTCCTTATAATTTGCTAATTTGCAAAGTAATATTCCTGCTTTTTAATGTCAAGGTATCTCTGTTACAAAAGAAAAAACAAGACCCGAAAAACGAGTCTTGCTTTGTATAGTTTAGTAAGTGATTACATGACGCTTGATAATAGCCTCCATCTCCGAGGGAGGGGGACCGCAAACGGGGTCCCTGAAAATTATATAATGATTTTTGGGGTGTTGGATGCGGTGGAAGGAGTCAAAAAAACAAGACCCGATAAACGAGTCTTGTTTTGTATGATATTTTTATAATATTAGTAAGTTATTACATGACGCTTGATTTTTCTTGACGGTGTTTTTTCAAAGGGCTCGTCACGAACAACAACCTCGTTTACATGCTTGTAGGATGCAAGCTTCTTGTTGATTGCGATAACCTCGTCATTCAGTGCCTTATGGATGGCGTCCTTATCTGTAAGACCCTGCTTTTCACATTCCTCAGCGTTGGGGTAGATAAGAGCAATTACGGATACATTACCTGTAACGGTATCCTCCTTGCCAACTACTACTACCTCTTCAACAAGCTTAACATTGGAGAGATATTCTTCAAGCTCCTCGGGGAATACATTTTTACCACCCTGGAGAACAATTACATTCTTCTTTCTACCTGTAATGTAGATATATCCCTTTTCGTCCACATATCCGTAGTCACCTGTTCTGAACCAGCCGTTATTGAGAACAGCATTTGTTTCCTCTTCATTTTCGTAGTAGCCAAGCATTACATTATCACCCTTAACTACAATTTCACCAAATGTATCGTCAACCTTAGCCTTGTCAATAAGAATCTGCATACCGGGCATAAGCTTACCACAGGATGAGGGATTTGTTTCATTAAAGGGAACAACGGAAATAAGGGGAGCACACTCAGTAATACCGTAGCCCTGAGTTACCTTGATACCGAAATCTGCAAACGCCTTAGCAACCTCGGGATTAAGGGCAGCACCACCAACTACAAAGTACTTAAGTCTTCCACCAAGTCCCTCGAGAACCTGAGCAAAAAGCTTTCTTCTGATATCAATATGGAGCTTGCTCAGGAAGTTGCTGAGCTTAAGACCAAAGGCAAGAGTCTTTTCCTTACCCTGCTTCTGGATATTCTTCTGGATAGTCTTGTAAAGCTGATTTGCAAAGAGGGGAACAAGTGTCATTACAGTAGGCTTGAACTGCTTAATGTTCTTACCAACATACTTAATGCCGTCGCTGATACAGATTGTAGCACCGTAGAGCATAGGAGCAAGGATACCTGCACTCATTTCATATGTGTGATATACGGGAAGAACAGAAAGGAGAACATCCTCTTCTGTGATGATGTTAAGCATAGGGTTAATGCCACTGAGCACTGCACAGATATTTCTCTCACAGAGCATAACACCCTTACTGGAGCCTGTTGTACCTGATGTAAAGAGAAGGATACCCATCTTTTCAACATCGTGGTTTTCGATATCAAGCTCAGCATCGGAATTTTCTGTAAGGTAGCAGCCGAGGGCAAGAATATTGTTAAATGTATTGCGTCTGTCCTCTACATAGCCCTCCTCGGGAGCAAGAGTGAAGCTCTGACGGTCCATAGTGACAAACTTTTCAACGGTTTCAAGCTCGTTTTCTCTTTCTGTAAAGAGCTTATCGAAGGTACGGGAATGAACAACAAAGGCAGCCTTTGTCTTATTTGTAAACTTAATTATCTCATCCTCCAAGAGATTGGGGTCAAGGGGAATGACAACACCGTCAGCGATAACTGTTGCAAGATAGGATGCAATCCACTGAACGCTTGTTTCACCGATAAGGACAACCTTCTTTCCCTCTATGCC
The DNA here is from genome assembly GCA_017456545.1 of Clostridia bacterium. Classification (GTDB taxonomy): domain Bacteria; phylum Bacillota; class Clostridia; order Oscillospirales; family CAG-272; genus RGIG2000. Next base: position 4,756 of record JAFTJE010000022.1, read on the forward strand.
GAGCTCCTTGAGAGCAAGGGCTGTCTTGCATACGAGATCGAAAAACTCCTCATAGGTAACATCTACAACCTCTTCCTTCTTGTTGAATCTGAAAACAGCCTTAGAGCCGTAAAGGTCCTTAGCTCTTTCAAGATAGCTGTAAAAATCTTTTACTTTGTAATTAGGATCATACATCGGTTATATTCCTCCTTTTAGATAATCAATAATACCCTTATCAAGTGAATTGAGCACCTCATCAAAGATAGCGAGCTTTTCAGCGGGTATCTCGTGGTTAACCTCAGCGATAATACCTGTAAGAGCATCGGTGAGAGCCTTATAGACAGCCTTGCCCTTTTCAGTAAGTATGTACTTACGCTTGTAGATTATACCCTTGGTATCAGGATCCTTTATGATATAATCTCCCTCAATAAGCTCAGCTGTAATACGGGAGATAAATGCCTTGTCAACTCCACAGGCACGGGCAAGCTGAGTGGAGGAAAGTCCATCGGGGAATTCGCAAATTCTGAAGAAGCAGGACGCATGTGTGCTACGGAGACCGTGATCCTTAAGAACAGAATCAATTACTCTCTTAGTGTTTTTTGTTATTCTATCAAGTGCTAACATGAAATTGGAAACAACTACATTTTCCATAAAAAATCTCCTATAAATTTTATTTAGTTGACCTCTCAACATCTAAATTATACTACAAATTCAATTATTTGTCAACAATATTTTGTATTTTTACGCATAAAATGTAAAATATTGTTCGTAAAATATAACATTTTATAAGAAGCCATATGTGTATTAGTATAATTTTACCATATTTTGACCCTTTAGTCAATGGAAAATTCTTACAAATCCCCGATGTATTAAAATTCGTGAGTATAAAAACCCGTATTGACTTAACAGGGGATTTGTGGTATACTTTGTGTGTTATAATTTCATCCTTGCAGGATGATTAACTCCCTTCAATGGGATAAAAAAAGACAGATTCCCATAGAATCCGTCCTCTCGTGGAGCTGGTGGTGAGACTCGAACTCATGACCTGCTGATTACGAATCAGCTGCACTACCACTGTGCTACACCAGCATCTGTTTAATTGCCATATGAATTTTACTACAAAAGACCGATTTTGTCAAGGGGTAAGATATGAATTTATGTAACATAAAAACCGTAAAGAATATAATGGAAAAATACGGTACGGATACAAAAAAGGGCTTTGGTCAGAACTTCCTTATTAATCCTGCCATTCCTGAGGATATAGCAGATGAGAGCTATTCCTATCACAGGGAGGTAAACGGAGAGGGAGAGAGTGCCGTTTTAGAGATTGGACCCGGTATCGGAGCTCTTACTGCTCAGCTTTGTCAGTGCTATGACAAGGTTGTGGCTGTGGAAATAGACAGGACTCTTATCCCTATTTTAGGTGAGACCCTGGCTGAATATGATAATATAAGCGTGGTAAATGAGGACTTTTTGAAGCTGGAGCTAAAGAGCTTTATTAAAGAGCATTTTGGAGACTCCTCTGTTTCAGTATGTGCAAATCTCCCTTATTATATTACCACACCGATTATAATGAAGCTTCTTGAGGAGGGAAGAGGAATGCTGACCTCCATTACGGTAATGGTACAGAAGGAGGTGGCAGACCGTCTTTCTGCCAGCGAGAGGGATAGCGAATACGGAGCAATTACAGCATCCCTTAATTACTACGGAAGAGTGAAAAAGCTCTTTACCGTTTCCCCGGGGAATTTTCTCCCTGCCCCCAGCGTAACCTCTGCAGTTATAAGAATTGAGCTGTACAGAGAAAGCCCCTATTCGGTAAGGGATGAAAAGACACTCTTTGAGGTAATTTCAGGAGCCTTTGCCCAGAGGAGAAAGACTATGCTCAATTCCATGTCCTCATCCCTGTCATATGTAAGCAAGGAGAGAATAGGGCAGATAATTTCCGAGCTGGGATTTGATATGAACATCAGAGGTGAGAAGCTGAGCATTTCCGACTTCTGTGCTCTTGCAGATAAGATATACGAGGAAAAGCATAAATGATACTTTTGGGAACCATCGTAAATTCAGTGGGTATTGCTGTAGGTGCTTTTATCGGAGTGCTTATAACAAATATCCTCAAGAAAAATAAAAGACTTGCTGCCATACCCGATAAGCTTATGAAGGCTGTGGGACTTTGCGTTATATACATAGGCATAGAGGGAGCCTTTAAGAATCAGAACACCCTGGTGCTTATACTTTCCATAGTTATAGGAGCCCTTATAGGAGAGCTTATAGACATAGATAAGCATCTTAATACTCTCGGTGCCTTCGTAGAGAGAAAGCTGACCAAAAAGAAATACGATGAGGACGGAAATGAAATAGTAAGCGAGAGGGGACTTGCAAAATCCTTTGTATCTGCTACCATTCTTTTCTGTGTTGGTGCTATGGCAATTACGGGAGCTATAGAAAGCGGTCTTTCGGGAGGTGCAGAGCAATCCACCCTCTATGCAAAGGCGACTCTTGATACAATCAGCTCCATCGTATTCGGAGCTACCCTTGGTATAGGTACGGCACTTTCCGCAATATGTGTGTTCATATACCAGGGAGCAATTGAGCTCTGTGCCGAGGCAGTAAGTGGACTTATCTCCGATTATGTAATGGCACAGATGACAGCAGCAGGGTCCCTTATAATCTTTGCCATAGGCTTAAATATGATAGGAGTTACTAAAATCAAGGTGGCAAATCTCTTGCCGGCTATCTTCCTTCCCTTGCTTCTTTGCCTGTTTGTGTAAAAAATGACGGTGTAGGACGACCTGCGATAAAGCAGATCACCCTATTCCGTCATTTTATATTTCCTTGAATATTTCCAGCCTTGTTTTCTTCAAAAACCAGGTTATGATTCTCGGAGCCTTTTTTGGAAAAAGCTTGAACATAAGGTTCATAAGGTGGGCATCAGCCCCCACTATAATACGGGATTTTCTCCGTCTTATGCGTCGTAGCATTTTGCGTACGCTTTTTTCGGGGTCGGAGCAGATTTTATTAAAGAGTCGGGACTCTTTTTCATTAGCTCCCTGGTTTTTCATTATATCGGTTTTTATAAAGCCGGGCAGCACACAGCATATTAGCATTTTACTCTCACAGGCGAGGGAGGCAGTGTACCTCTCCGACGCTGCCTTGGAGGCAGTATAAGCACTTACACCTGCAAAGGGGCAGAGGGCAGAGGAGCTTGATACATTGATAATAGCACCGTCTCCGGATTTTTCAAGAATGGGAGTGAGTGCCTCGCAGGAGTACACCTGGGAAAAGAAGTTTATATCAAATATTTTCCGTGTCTCCTCGCTTGTCTGTCCTGCCCTGAACTTGGGCAGAACACCTGCACAATTTATCAAAATATGGCAGGGAGTGTCTGTATTTTCAAGCTCGCATGCTAATTCTGCCCATTTTTCCTTGCAGGATACATCAAAGGGACGGATTATATATCTGTCCGACAGGTCTCCGAGCTCACTTTTTGCAAGAGTAAGTCTCTCCTCATTTCTTGCTATGGCTATAACCGTACAGCCGTAGTCACGAATCAGCTTGAACGCAAGGGTCTTACCGATGCCCGAGGAGGCACCGGTTACTATAACGGTTTTATTATTGAGCTTATATTTCATCCTTGTTGTACCTCTCATAATAGAACAGATACTGCTGAGCAATACCTGCACTCTTGCCAAGAGCCTTAATATCTATACCGTCGGGGAAGTATTTTTCAAGGGCACGCCTCATCCATACATCAATAGGAAATGCCTCTGTTTTTCCAAAGCCGAAGAGCAGGGCACAGGAGGCAACCTTTAAGCCGATACCCTTGATTTTGCACAAAATATCCACGCAGGTGTCGAAGCTTTCCTCTTCCATTAAGGCATTAAGGTCGGTTTCATTGGTTGATATGCTTCTTGATGCGTCTATTATGTATTTGGCACGAAAGCCTGTTTTCAAGGCAAATATTGCCTCCTCTCCTGCCTCAAAAAGTGTGGAGGCATCGGGAAAGGCATAATATGTCTTTTCTCCACAGACAATAGGTGCACCGTACCTTTCGCAAAGAGCCGAAATTATCTTTTTTATTCTCGGTATATTGTTATTTTGGGATATGATAAAGGAGCAGACAGCCTCCCAGGGCTCCTGTCTGAGGATTCTTATTCCGTTACCGTATAAAACAGCCCTTTCCATATGCTGGGATTTTGTTACGGAAATAATGCAGTTATTTATATCCTCATAGTCCGTATCAAGGGCGAGATAGGAACGCCAGAGGGAGGTGTATTCCTCGGGCGTTGTACCGTAAATTTTCAACTCGTATGGGGAATTTTGTGCAAAAACCACATATTTTCCATAGGCAACGCCACCGTATTCATATTCGTTTCCGTACATTTGTACAGGGTCAAAGCGAAAGCACTGACCACAGTCAAAGGTCTTGAAAATATCTATTTTGGGTATATTTGTCAGGTGCACATAGGGTACGCCTGTATCGGTTACTTTTGCTGTTATATCTTCCATAGCTATATAATTCCTTTAATGATGAGAATACTGAGTACGCAGGATGCAAGAACGAGGACACAAACGGCAATAACCGAGATTTTTACATCGTTTTTTCTTTCGGCACCCTCCACCAGCTTAGTTGTTTTCAGTGCCTTTACCACGGGCTTGTAAAGGAGCATGGCAAGGGCAGCGTTTATGCTTCCCTTGATTAAGTTGAAGGGGAGAAATACGGGGAGCAGCATAGATTTTATAATCTCTCTGTCAAGGGACATATACAGGGGTGTAATAAGGTAATTCCACAGCAGCATTATACCGCACATCGTTATAACACCGATTACAAGACCGAAAATTGCACCACCCAGTGTACGCCTTTTCTTGTAAATAAGTGATGCCACGCAGGCAAAGGAGGCTGTGGAAATAACATTCATTACAAAGCCGATAAGCCCTGTTGAGGATATGGTAACCGATTCAATAAGACATACTACGGCAGTTACCCCCATGGCAGATACGGGACCCATAATAAAGCCTAAAATTACAATAATAAAGTCCTTTGGGTCGTATTGGAGAAAGGGAACGCTGGATATAGGTATTCTTGTAACGACTGTAAGAATATAGGCAAAGGCACTGAACATGCCAAGGAGTGCCAGTTTTTTTGTTTTTGAGTTCATAAGCACCTCGGAAAGTAATATAGGAACAGAGAGAAGGCCTGCTAAAGCAATAAAAAAAGCCCGTACAGGGCAAGGAAATGAAAAATGCGATTTCTTCATATCAGACTTTAACTGCCGGTACCGTAATTGCAACGGTTCTGCTTTCGCTTGCGGACTCTACCGCCGATCGGGAATCTCACCCTGCCCTGAAACCTATTTTGTTAATAATATTTTATTACATCGGCTCAGTATTGTCAATAGAAAAATATTAAAATGATGTATTTTGAAAGGTTATACAAAAAAATTTCAATTTTTTTGGGAAATTATGTATAACCATATAAACGATTTTTCTTGACAAGAGGGGGATAATAGATATATAATATTATTGTTAAAAATTCGACAAATCCAATCCTTATTATACATTTTGGGGGTATTATTATGAATTCAAACATCAGACCCGATTCTATGAAGCGTATTACTGATTTCGACCTTGCTAACAAGTTCATTGATGAGCAGGTGGCTGAGATTCGTGCTCAGGTTGGCGACAAAAAGGTGCTTCTTGCTCTTTCCGGCGGAGTTGACTCCTCCGTTGTTGCTGCTCTCCTTATTAAGGCTATCGGCAGACAGCTTGTATGTGTGCATGTAAATCACGGCCTTATGCGTAAGGGTGAGAGTGAGCAGGTTATAGAGGTTTTTGGTAAGGAGCTTGATGCCAACCTTATCTATATTGACGCTACAGACCGTTTTCTCGACCTTCTTAAGGGCGTTTCCGAGCCTGAGAAAAAGAGAAAGATAATCGGTGGAGAGTTCATCAAGGTATTTGATGAGGAGGCCTCTAAGCTTGAGGGTATTTCCTTCCTTGCTCAGGGTACTATTTACCCCGATATTCTTGAATCCGACGGTGTTAAGGCACATCACAATGTTGGCGGTCTTCCCGAGGATATGCAGTTTGAGCTTGTGGAACCCGTTAAGCTCCTTTACAAGGACGAGGTCAGAGTAGTTGGTGAGGCTCTCGGTCTTCCCCACGCTATGGTTTACCGTCAGCCCTTCCCCGGTCCCGGTCTCGGTGTTCGTTGCCTTGGTGCTATTACAAGAGACAGACTTCATGCTCTCCGTGAGGCAGATGCTATCCTCCGTGAGGAGTTCGATAACTGTGGTCTTGCAGAGAAGGTATGGCAGTACTTTATTGCAGTTCCCGATTTCAAGAGTGTTGGCGTAAGAGATAATAAGAGATATGAGGGATGGCCTGCAATTATCCGTGCCGTAAATACAAAGGATGCTATGTCAGCCACAATTGAGGAGATTCCCTATTCCGTACTCCACAAGATTACAGACCGTATCACCCACGAGGTAGAGGGTATTAACCGTGTTCTCCTTGACCTTACTCCCAAGCCTATCGGAACAATAGAGTGGGAATGATTTTTCTATGCGAAAATCAACTATGACCGTTTGGCAGAAACGGTCATAACATAACATTTGGCGTAGCCAAATTCATAACTCAAAACTTATTTAGCCTCGCAAATTTTTGCGAGGCTGTTTTTTATTTTACAATAATGAAGAAAAGCGAAATCAAAAGAAAAAACATAAATTTCATTTTCCATCTTGACAAGCAAGAATACTTCGTGATATGATGTATTACACCAAAGGAGGTATTGTATGGATATTCAATTGAAGCGTGGATTACTAGATGTGTGCGTGCTGACTGCTATCAAAAACGAGGATTCCTACGGCTATAAGATAATAAAGGATGTAAAGCCATATACGGAATTGTCGGAATCCACACTGTACACTATTCTTAAAAGGTTGGAGACGGCAGGAATGCTTACTGTAAGGACTGTTGAGCATGACGGCAGATTGAGGAAGTATTACAGAATTACAGACGAGGGACTTGAAAGAATAGAGGAATTCAAAAAAGAGTGGAAAGAGGTTATGCAAATATATCAATTTGTAACGAAGGAGGGTGGATGTAATGACTAAGCAGGAGTTCCTTGCTCATCTCAAGGGTGAGCTTTGTGGTTTGCCCAATGATGAAATAGAACAGAGAATTGTATTTTACGAAGAAATAATAGATGATAAAATTGAAGAAGGACTTAACGAGGAAGATGCCGTACATAGCTTAGGAAGTGTTCGTGATATTGTGGACGGTATAATTGCCGAAATTCCTATTGCTGTGCTTATTAAAAAGAAAATTAAGCCAAAAAGACCATTTACCGGCTGGGAAATCGGACTTATTATTACGGGCTCTCCCATATGGGGTGCTCTACTTATATCCCTCTTTGCAGTGGCGTTTTCCTTATACGCTTCTATGTGGGCCGTGTTGGTTTCCTTATGGGTATCAGCTGTAGCTATTGCCCTTTCCTCCGTTGCGGGAGTGGTTATGCTTTTTATAGGCATTTGCGTTGGAAATATACCTATAGGATTTGTATTTTTGGGTATCGGATTGTTTCTTGGTGGACTTTCCGTTTTTGCATATGATTTATTAATGCTTTGTACTAAGGCTATGGTACGCCTAACTGTTAAAATTCCCACATGGGTAAAACGACTCTTTATTAAAAAGGAGGAGAAAAAATGAGCAGAGCTAAAAAAACAATTATTGCCGTTTCCTTAATGGCTGTGGGCTTGATTATGTTTACAGTTGCTCTTTTTGCAATCGATTTCAATTTTGCAAAACTCAGTATTGCAAAATACGAAACAAACACTCACAATATAACCGAGAGCTTTGACAGTATATCGATAAATAGCGATACGGCAGACATTACTCTTCTTCCGTCACAAGATGGAAAATGCAAGGTGATTTGCTATGAAAAAGAGAAGGGAAAGCATAATGTTTCTGTAAAGGATGGCACGCTAATCATTGAAATGGTAAACGAAAAAAGCTGGTACGATTATATCCTTGACTTTGGTCTTGATAAGATTACGGTATTTTTACCTGAAAATGAATATAAAGACATTACTTTAAGGAGTGATACAGGTGACATAGAAATCTCCGAGGAGTTTAAGCTGAAAAGCATTGATATTTATGTTTCGACGGGGGAAGTGACTAATTATGCTTCGGTATCGGGGAATGTTAAAATAGGAGTAAGTACGGGTGAGGTCCTTATAGAAAACGCAAATACAGGCTCTATGGAGATTACTGCATCAACGGGAAATGTTACTCTTAAAAATACAATTTGTGAAGGTAAAGTCAGAATTGAAACAAGCACGGGAGATGTGGAGCTGATCAGGTGCGATGCCGATGAAATATATATTGAAGCATCCACGGGAGATATTAAGGGTACTGTGCTGACGGATAAGACATTTATAGCGGATTCCTCCACAGGAGATGTAAGCGTTCCAAAGGATACAAGGGGAGGAGTGTGCGTTTTGAAGACATCCACCGGAGATATAGAAATGCGTGTGGTAAGTTGAACTATGACATACAAAAAGGCTTATATAGAAATAACAAATATCTGTAATATGAATTGCTCCTTTTGTCATGGGCATAAAAGACCTCCAAGAAGAATGAGCAGGGAGGAATTTGCCCTGGTGCTAAAGAGACTTAAGGGCTATACGGAGTATATATATTACCATCTTATGGGGGAGCCACTCACTCACCCATGCTTGCCGGAATTTCTTAAAATGGCGAGGGAGAGTGGCTATAAATCCATTATAACCACAAATGGCACCCTTCTTTGGAAGAGAGGGGAGGAGCTCCTTGAAAATCTGCACAAGGTAAACCTTTCTCTTCACAGCTTTGAGGATGGCAGTGACGAGGCTTACGAAAGGTATGTATGTAGCCTTACAGACTATGCAAAAAAGGCGTCAGATAAAGGAATTATTGTGGTTTTTCGTCTTTGGAATAAGGGCTGTGACGGTGGCAGAAACGAAATGGCAATTAGCTTTCTTAAAAGAGAAATAGAGGGTGAATGGGCAGAAAATACAAGGGGCGTAAGGCTCCGGGACAGAATATATCTCGAATACGGAGACCGTTTTGAGTGGCCGGATATTACTGCCCGGGATAAGGGAGACAGGGTGTTTTGCTATGGGCTCCGTGATCAGATAGGAATACTTGCAGACGGCACCGTTGTCCCCTGCTGTCTTGACAGTGAGGGAGGAATTGCTCTCGGTAATATCTTTGATACAGAGCTTGACACAATCATAGCCTCAAAAAGAGCAGTAGCCATAGCTGAGGGCTTTAAGAACCGTTATGCCTCAGAGGAGCTATGCCGAAAATGTGGGTATGCAAGGCTTCATTTTACAAGATAGGATTCCATATTGCAGAGCTGATATGTGTGAGCAAGATATACTAAGCGACTAATTATCCGTCAGGCATTGAGATTTTTCTTGCAAAAGTGTAGTAGGTATGCTATTATATAAATAGAAGCTTTCTTTGTAAAGGAGATTTTATGAAAAGAGAAGATTATATCAGCTGGGACGAATATTTTATGGGCGTGGCATTTCTTGCCTCTATGCGTTCTAAGGACCCGAGCACACAGGTTGGTGCCTGTATTGTAGACAGAGAAAACCGTATCCTTTCCACGGGCTATAACGGATTTCCCGCAGGATGCCCCGATGACGAATTTCCTTGGGAAAGAGAGGGCGAGTTTTCAAAGGTTAAGTACCCCTTTGTTGTACACGCAGAGCTTAATGCCATTCTTAATGCAAGAGGAAAGAATCTTGCAGGCTCCAGAATATATGTTGACCTTTTCCCCTGCAACGAGTGTGCAAAGGCTATTATCCAGGCAGGAATCAAGGAGGTAGTGTATCTTTCCGATAAGTACGAAAAGACAGATGCTACCATAGCCTCCAAGCGTATGCTTAACTATGCCGGGGTTACATACAGGAGAGCAATATTTACCCACACAAAGCTTGTCATAGACTTTGATGCGAAAAAATAACCGAAATATAGCTTTGGGCGTTGCGATGAAATACTGCAACGCCCAAAATTTCTACAAATTTTTCAAAAAGCACTTGACTCTATAGTTAACTATAACAAGGGATTATGTTCTGTGTGAGAGGCAGAGCCACGCAGAAAGATATGAAATCCGTAGGGTTGCAGACTGTGATTATATGATTTTAGAGCATAAGAGTGGGGATTACTCATACTTAGGACAGATAAATTGCTATTATGTTTTCAGGAGGATAAGTAAATGAAGAAACTGTGTATACTACTGGCTGTGATTATGCTGGGAATAGCACTTGTAGGATGCAGCACCGAGGATGCTACCACTACAACTGCAAATCAGGGTGGCTCACAAAACACGGGAACACAAAACAAAAATATAAATACTGTTGCTAAAATGACGGAGCTTGACAGCGTATACTCGGTAACGCTTAACACGGAATATACCTCGGACGACTTCCTCGTTTATGATTTGATACTTCTTTCCGACGGACTTAAGCTGAGGGCAGAAATGGTGCTCCCCAGGGATTATCAGCTGAAAAATTACACAACGGTTATGTATTTTCCGGAAATCGGGCGTTATTACGAGTACCTTATAGACGGCTTCGGAAGAAGCGGATATATAGTTATAAGACTCTCTGCAAGGGGCTTGGAGGGCAGCGAAGGAGTAAGAGATGTCTGCGGTAAGGACTATGCAGATGCCGAGATGCTTTTGAAAATCTGCCAAAGCTGCGACTTTTTGTCAAGAGGAGGCATTGTGGCAGCCGGCTCCGGCGAGGGCTCTGTTAAGGCACTGAAATTAGCCTCAGAGCATTCTGACGAAATAAAGGGCTGTGCCGTAATAGATGTAATCAGCGATTATGAATCCCTTATAGAGGTTAGAGGAGAAGGTATAAAACAGCTTATGGAGACTTTAATAGGAGGTTCCATTACGGAAATGCCCGAGGAGTACAGAAAGAGAAGTGCTGTTTACTTTGCCGATAAAATAGACACCCCTATGCTTATTCTTGCATATAAGGACCATCCATTGTGTCCCGAGGAGCAGGGGACAATGCTAAGGGATGCTATAAATAACGCAGGTGGCACCTGTACATATATAAGCATAGATCAGATAAGCAGTGACTTTTATAACGAATATGCCTTTTCTCACCTGGTACAGTGGATGGCAGCATTACCTAACGATTAAAGCATCTTATACGGTCGGAATTGAAAAATCATACACAGGGTGAGGGAAAATAAGAAAGCTGTTTGCAATTTGCATTGCAAACAGCTTATTTTATATTGGGTCGCTTATAGCTTTGTAGCGTATTCCTTTATTTTTTCAAAGGTTGTATCGCTTATAACATGCTCTATCTTACAGGAGTCCTCTGTGGCTGTGTCGGGGTCAACGCCAAGCTTAACAAGAAGAGAGGCGATAATCTGATGTCTTTCATACATCTTTTCAGCCACCTCCTGCCCTTTTTTTGTAAGTGAGATAGCTCCGTGTGGGTCGACGGTAATATATCCTCCGTCCTTAAGGAGTCCCATAGCTCGGCTTACGCTGGGCTTTGAAAATCCCATCATTTCTCCCACATCCACGGCACGGACAAAGGATGAGCTCTGTGAAAGCACATATATGGTTTCTATATACATTTCTCCCGATTCCTGTAGTAGCATAGGCTCACCTCCGTTTCATTTAGTTTATTCTATCACATACAGCAAAAAAAATCAATACAAACTTTTTTAGATAAAAAAGAAATTTCAAAAAAGGTATTGACAAACAGATTTTTTTATAGTAAAATATAGGCAGTTAGCAGAGGCTAACTAATAATTTTACCGAATAAGTTAGCTTGTGCTAACTTACACAAGGTGGGAGACCTGTGTCCGACTCCATAATAGTTTCATGAAGTTCTCCTTTTAATGTCGGTCACAGGAGGGCAGCTCCCTCTATTGTCGGTGATTTACTCAGAAAAATCTCCTTAAAGAATTTGTACGCAACAAAAAAGAGCGAATAATCGCTCTTTTTTGTTTATTATAAGTAGGCGACTGCCTGTTCTATGCTTTGGATATGGGCTCATACTCTCCACTTAGAATAGTAAGTCTTAAGGTTTTGAGAATGGAATATACCCTTGACATGGAGAATAAGCCGATGCCGATTGTAAAGAAATGATCAAAAAGTGTAAAGCCGAGATAATTTTCTTTAATACCACCGACGATAAGTGCCAGAATCATACTTGCGGAAAGTGCAAATGTAATGAGAGATGTAAAGAGTGCAGAGAACACAAGCATACCGTACTTTGGCTTTGTAAACTCACGCACGCCCTCGAATATAAAGAACATAGCGATTGCTGTATATGCTATGATTTTTCCGTTATAAAGAAAGCTTGTTGTGAGTAAGCCGTCAGCAGGGGAGAAGTATACATCAAATATACCGAGCACAGCCCAGATGATTGATGATGCCGAAAGAGCCTGTCTTATATATGCGGGGATGATTACCCATTTTCTGTTTATAAATCTGGGTAATGCCTCTATGGCGAAATAAGCACATACTGCAAGTGTAAGAATCAATCTTACAATTCCAAGGATTGTAAATGCCCTATTGTTGCCAACAATATACACAATTTCCTGTACAAATGCACCAAGGCCGGTAATGGAGGCAAAGAAGCCACAGAAGGATGTAAGTCGAGTATGCTTTTTGATTCGTTCAAAATGAAGCTTTCTCACAAAAACACTCAAAACAACGGACGCTATGAATGTCAAGGCTATGGATATCATAAAAATGCTTACTATAGATGAGCCGAAATCAAGGGTGAGTGCTTCTGTATCATAAGCTGTCGAAAATGCAACAGCACCAATTATTGAAACTAAGGCAAATGCACCTATCATTGCCGGAAAGAAATATCTGAAAACACGGTAGGTTTTTCTCATATATAAACTCCTGATGTAATATCACTATTATAAGAAGGGGCTATAAATCAAATGCTTTGTAAAAGTGTAGGTAATGTTTTCCATACATATGCATTATAACACAGAAACACAAAAAAAGCAACAAGTATTTTCAAATCGTCAATTTTTGGGAATTTGCTCACTTTTTTGCGACTGTACGAGGTCTTTATGTGTAAAAGGAACAAAAATAAAGCTCTAAGTATAGTATCTACAATTTTTACCGTTGTTATTGACTTTGGTATAATTATTTGTTATTATAAAAGCAGAAATTCATTCCAAAGGAGATATGTTATGTTAGAAGAGCTTAAAAAACAAGTATATGAAGCCAATATGATGCTGGTTAAATACAACCTTATTACATTTACCTGGGGTAATGTAAGCGGTATAGACAGAGAAAAGGGTCTTGTGGTTATTAAGCCCTCGGGAGTAGAGTACGATGAGCTTACCCCCGATGTGCTTCCTGTTCTTGACCTTGACGGTAATGTTGTAGAGGGTACTCTTAAGCCCTCCTCCGATACCCCTACACATCTGGAGCTTTACAAGGCATATCCGGAGATTGGTGGCGTAACTCATACCCATTCCCCCTGGGCAACCATCTATGCTCAGGTTGGCAGGAGCATCACTCCCTACGGTACAACCCACGCAGACTACTTCGGTACAGCTATTCCCTGTACAAGAAAAATGACCGAGGCAGAGATTAAGGGTCAGTACGAAAAGGAAACAGGAACAGTAATTCTCGAGGCTATTAAGGATATCGGAGCAGAGCAGATGCATGCTGCACTTGTTCACTCTCACGGTCCCTTTACATGGGGCAAGGATGCTAAGGCATCCGTAGAGGCAGCTGTAGTTCTTGAGCAGGTGGCAATGATGTCCTATAATACAGAAATGCTTATGCTTCAGGCAAACGGTGAAACTACAAGAATGCAGGAGGTTCTTCTCCGTAAGCACTATGACAGAAAGCACGGACCGAACGCTTATTACGGACAGAAATGATAGGTCATTTCTTTCAACTATGATTGCCTGTGGCAAGCTATGATTGGCTACGCCAAGTTATGACTGCTTTGCAAATTATGGGTGCTTGCTCCATATAAGTCCGTTTTGGAGGATAAAACACAGCAGATTGCTTTAATTGCTACTAAATTACACGGGGCGAAGAGATATTCTTCGCCCCCTTTATATATATAATTAATTAAAATGAAGGAAAAATCCAGGCAATGACAGGTGTAAATTGTGCAAGTATACGAAATTTTCGAAAAAATCAGCCTTTTATAGGCGAAAAATGGGATAAAAATGGATTCAAAATACGGAATTTACGCCAAAAATTCGTCGAAGTGCACAAAAACGGCACTTTTATTTCGGCGTTTGACGAAATAGGGATAAAAAAATTCGGAAAAAATATTGACATTTAATTATTTATATGGTAAAATATCAAGGCTTAACGCACGGAGAAGCGAAAGGTTGCTACGGTGCCTCACTGCTATGGCACTCGTAGGGAATTTTCGTGGAGTGTGTTGATTCACACGGCAGCAAATGTGAGGTCGGGTGCGTCTTCCCCTTGGTAAAACCGAGGCAGATCACTTGCTTGCATTTATCCGAACTGGCTCGCCACGGGGCGATTAGTTCGGTTTTGTTAAGTGGGTGATGGAAACACACGGGACGGTGTAGAGCAAATGTCCCCGTAAAAGTTCTATATTAATAAGGAGGAAAGCAAAATGGCAGTAAACGAGAAGATCAGAGTAAGAATCAAGGGCTACGACCACAAGTTGGTTGATGCTACAGCTGAAAAGATCGTAGAGGCAGCTAAGAGAAACGGTGCTACAGTATCCGGTCCTATTCCGCTTCCTACAGAGAAGGAAATAATCACAATCCTTCGTGCTGTACACAAGTATAAGGATAGCCGTGAGCAGTTTGAGCAGCGTACTCATAAGAGACTCATCGAGATCATCAAGCCCTCAAAGAAGGTTGCTGATGCTATCATGGGACTTGAGCTCCCTGCAGGCGTTGAAATCGAAGTTAAGCTTTAATTCAACGAAAAAGCCAAACCCAACCGCACAGTAGAGCGCAAATTCCACTTAATACGCACTATGATGAC
>JAFTJE010000023.1 GCA_017456545.1 Clostridia bacterium
AACCGTAATTAGCAAAATATTCATAAAATTAGGAGGAAAAAATATGAAGAAAAGCTTAATAGCGCTTTTGTCACTGGTAATGGCAGTGATACTGTTTACCTTTTCCATGCCTATCGTTGCCTTAGAGGATACCTCTATTGAGGAAATAGAGGAGCTGAGGGAGGAAAATGTAAAGCATTTCAGAATGCCCGACGGTAAATATAAGGCAGTAGTGTATTCAGAACCCGTACATAGAAAGGACTCCGAGGGAAATTGGCAGGATATAAATAATACTCTTGTAGCTACCGAGGAGGACGGAGTAACAAGTTATGCTACCTTTGACGGCAGGATAAAATTCTCCAAGAATATAAAGAACGCTAACGGAAGACTGTTTGAGCTTTCTGAGAACGGATATAAAATCTCCCTGTCCTTAATAGATGAAAATGTAAAAAGCTCCTCTGCCGATATAAAGAATCACGGAGGTAAGAGAACACCTACAATATTCGACAGCGAAGAGAAAAAGCTGGAGAAAATGAAGGAGGTAGACAATCTTACCAAGGTTAAATATAATGATATCAGAGAGGATATAGATATAGAGTATGAGATATACTCAAACAACATAAAGGAAAACATAATAGTAAATTCAAGACAAAGCAAATATGAGTATAGCTTCAAGCTTAAATTGAATAAGCTGACAGCTATGTTAAACGAAGACGGAACAGTAAGCATAATGGATGAAGAAACAGGAAGGTCCATTTATTCAATGCCTGCCCCCTTTATGTTTGATGATAACGGAGTGCTGTCAACGGATGTATATTATACCTTAACCCAAAAGGGAAAATATGAATATGAGCTTACAGTTACGGCAAGCACGGAATGGATAAATGCAACTGGAAGAAAATTCCCTGTAACCATAGACCCAACAATAGAAACAAACACATCCTATGGAGAAGCATATGTATCATCGGCTAATCCCAATTCAAATTACAAAAAGCCAAGCGACGGACAATTGCTTGTAAGTACCACTCATAGAACCTTCTTGAAGTTTGAAATGCCCACACTTAGTGCATCTGCTACAATCCTTGATGCAGTATTAGATATAAAATTCTATTTCACCAGTGGAGAAAGTGCTAATATATCTGCTTACACCGTACCCTATTCCTGGAACGAAAATACAATCACCTGGAATAATAGCGTGGCAGCCAATACTATCGCAGAGAACTCCGTTACTCCATTTGTTTACGAATATCTTTCCTCCGGCAGCGGAACAGAATTAAATCCTGCATATATGTATCTTGATATGACATCAGTGGTAAAAGACTGGTATGCCGGAAAGCCTAATAACGGTATAGCTATAAAAACATCGTCGGGCTCCGTTATATTTAAGGGCTACAATTCCGGAGAAAATTTAAGACCTACATTGGAATTAACTTATGTTGAATCCAATAGTATTTTGCAAGGAACATATTTTGCACGTAATGTAGAGGAAGACAAATATATGCAAACGATCTTTGATAACAGTGATATAGGGATAGATACTTTGAACGGAGATATAAATCAAAAGTGGAAAATTTTTTATCTTCACAACGGCTATTACAAAATAATCACATTTGATGAGACTAAAGCACTCACCGCTGCGTCAAACGGAGATTTGACATTGGAGATATATAGTTATTCAAATAACCAAATGTGGATTATAACCGAAGATTCAAACGGATATTATAAGCTTTCTTCAAAGTCAAACACATCAATGTATATATCTGCAGGGGAAACTTTTGCTCAACTTATGACTACGCAATCGAATAACACAGATGAGTGGATAATTAGTAAATATATTGATTATGTATTGTTATATATTCCCGATAGTAGTGGTGATTTAGATACATCAATGAAAAAAATGTCTGATGCAGTGGACAGTGCATTAAAAACAAATACAAATATGTATGGTCTTTGCGAAAGTTCCTCAAATCGTGCGAGATTCTTAGATCTTCTTTCGAATGCATCTATTTTTTCCTGCATGACCCACGGAACGGAGGACAAAATTTATTTTGGTGATATGGATGACTCGAATGTTCAATATGTAAATATAAACGATATAAAGTTACTTGATGATTCTGCTTTAGACCATGTTGAGTTTGTTTTGCTATCAAATTGCGATAACGGAATGAATGAAGAAGACGGAGATAATATGGTCAATGCTATAGCAGACAAAGGTGCAAAGTTTGTATTGGGATTTAATCACAAAATCGACAAAGTCGAAAGTATATACTGGACAGAGCAATTTATGACAAGTCTTTCATTAGGAAATAGTATAGAGAATGCGATGGCTTTTGCTGATGAGCAGACAAAAGATTACTTTGACTATGACGACATAAATGATGCCACTACATCCGAAAATTATCGTTATTATAGAGGCGATGTAACAGATACGCCTTGCGCTTAATTTATTTATGGAGGAGTTTATGAAAAAATTATTACTTACAATTTTAATTCTGATTTTGTGTCCTGCCTCCTTTATGTTTGTTTCGTGCAATGAGGATAATGCAACTACTACCGAGCCAAATACAGACGACACCACAACCACAGAACCCAACTCGGGGGTTGTCAAGGATGATAACTATTATTTAAGTAGGATCTATCAAGAGCAGGGAAGCGACTATTATAATAACAGAAATGTTATTTCAACTAAGCCTGTTATTACTATTGATAAAAACGTTGAATTTGCAAAAAAAATTAAAATAGACGGCGTAGAGGAAATATTGCTTTATGTGGAAACAGAATATTATCCCATTAATGATAGAATACTTTATTTATATTTAGTAAACGGGGAAGAAGAAAAAAAGATATGGCTTAATCAAGATGGAGATATATATAAAATATGGTATGCATTTGATCATATTGATATATCTCATAACGCTACCCCTGAGGAAGTATTGCCTGCAATTAAAGAAGTTCTTAACGATTATGTCGATTTATCATATTACAGTACAGAGGAGTTGATTCCTCCGGAGACTGAGTTCGGCAGCTGGATCTTTGTAGCAAAAAATACCATAGACGGTTATCTCACAGATCGTCTTTATGTGTTGTTTGATCAAGAGGGATATGTGATCAAAGTTATAATAGAAAACATAAATTGTAACATAACATCTCTTGATATAGATGAAGAAAAGGTAGATAAATTACTTGAATTGAAATTCAAGGATATATATGACATACATGAAGGCGTAGAATATAGGTCATACGAGCTTAGCTACATGAATAAAAGGATAGTTATTCTTGATAAAAATGAGTATATCATATGCACAGCAGGAGCCAATCTCTATTTTGTGGAAAGGCAAGAAGAACATTCCACTCATCCGATAGATATATATTTACCCGTTGATTTGATTACAGTGGATAAATAGAAGGAAAAGGTTGTTTTTTGCTTCAATGCTTAAGGAGAAAATTATGAAAAAATTACTATTTTCAATATTAACAATACTTCTGTGTCTGACCTCTTTTATGCTTATTTCCTGTGGGGATGATGCTACAACCACCACAGGCGAAGAGGATACAACCACCACAGGCGAAGAGGATACAACCACCACAGCAAAGCCTACCACATATAAAATAACCTATGAGCTAAACGGTGGAACAAACAGCGAGGAAAACCCAAGTGGATATAATAAGGGCGATACAGTAAGTTTAGCCTTTCCCAAAAGGGCAGACTATATGTTTGCCGGTTGGTATACTGACTCTGTTTTCAAAAAAGAAATTAAAGAAATAAAGAACAGAAAAGAAAATCTGACACTGTACGCTAAGTGGATACCTCTTGAAGATATTTTTCTTATGTTTTCACAAAAAGGAGAAAAATATAGTATCTCTCTAAAAACGAATGTTTACTACTACATTGAATCATTAATAATTCCAACATCATATAAGGGATTGCCGATTGAGATAAACCCCTATATGTATTTTGAAAACGAATATGTAGAGGAGATTGTTATTCCAAATAGTATAGGTCTTTTTTCTTGGGATAACACATTTGAAAAATGTCCGTCATTAAAGCAAATAATTGTAGAAGATGATAATCCGTATATGAAATCAATAGACGGAGTTTTGTACAGCAAGGACGGTAAAACGCTGATTTGCTATCCTGCTGATAAGGTAGGGGAAGAATATGTTATTCCCGATGGAACCGAGGTTATTAGAAATTATGCATTTGCAGGTAATACCCATCTCAAAAGTGTGTCTATGCCCGATAGTGTAACTTCAGTTGGAGAATATGCTTTTTCCAATTGCACAGCATTAAAGGATGTTAAGTTATCAAGCAATATTGAAATTATACCCTATGGATTATTTTCATATTGTTCGTCACTTGAAAGCATAGTAATTCCTGACAAGGTGGAAATTATAGGTAGCTTTTCATTAAGCTACTGTACCTCTCTTAAAAGCATTGTAATTCCCAAAAGTGTAAAGCTTATCTACGCTTCGTCAATTTATGATTGCCCATCGCTTGCTACGGTGTATTGTGAAACTCTATCAAGACCCGAGGGCTGGAGCACCTTGTGGAATCAAGAGGCAAAAGAAGTAGTCTGGGGCTACAAGGAAGGTAATAACTAATATTGTCACTGAGCTTAATAAAATATATTGCCTGTGCGTGTGTCCTTAGGGGCACGACGCACAGGCAATAGTCTTTTTATTTTATAAGCTTGTAAATTTGCATTCGAAATTTTCGCACCCTTTAAGCCCTGTTTAGCGAAGCTTGGAGGAAAAATCAGACATCATATCTGCAATCTTAATCTGCTGGGGGCATACAGCCTCACAGGATTTACAGCCAATGCATGCAGAGGTACGCTTATCCTCGGGTAATGTACCTATAACCATAGGAGCTATAAATCCACCCTTTGACATTGTGTGCTCATTATAAAGCTCGATAATTTTAGGTATGTCAAGCTCCATAGGGCAATGGTCCGTGCAGTAGCGACAGGAGGTGCAGGGGAGGGCTGTCTTTTTAATCATATCGTCAGTCACCTGCATAAGGGCTGTCATTTCCTTTTCGTTCAGGGGCTTTGACTCCTTAAAGGTTTTTATATTTTCGGAGAGCTGGTCAAAATTCGACATACCGGAAAGCGTAACTACAACCTCGGGCAGGCTCTGTATAAAACGGAAGGCCCATTCGGGAGCAGTGTAATCAGCGTTTGCCTTTTTCAGAATATCCGTATATTCCGGGGAGAGTGTGGCTAATTTGCCTCCACGCACAGGCTCCATTACAAATACGGGGATGCCGAGCTTGGTTACCATTTCTATTTTCTCCTTGGCACATTGGAACTTGTAGTCAAGGTAGTTTATCTGTAGCTGGCAGAACTCCATATCCTTTCCGTAAGCGTCAAGAAATCTTTGCATTGTTTCAAAGCTGCCGTGGGTAGAAAATCCTAAATGACGGATACGCCCACGCCTTTTTTGCTCCATAAGGTACTCATAAATACCGAATTTGGGGTCGAGATACTGGTTTACATTCTTTTCACACAAATTGTGGAAAAGATAAAAATCAAAGTAATCTGTGTGGAGTCTTTTCAGCTGAGCCTCGAAAATCTCCTCCACCTTATCCATATTGGATACATCGTAGCCCGGAAATTTTGTCGCTATGTAGTAGCTGTCTCTCGGAAAACGGGAGAGCACATTACCCATTACAATTTCCGAGTTGCCACCGTGGTATCCCCACGCTGTATCGAAATAATTGACTCCGTTTTCAATGGCATATTTTACAAGACGGTAGGTTTCCTCCTCGTCTATATCGTTGTAGCTTTCCTTGGTGGGGAGTCTCATTGTGCCCATACCCAGGGCAGAGAGCTTAAGCTCCTTAAAATCCTTATATATCATCTTTTCTCCTTAATAATCCTTGCTATCACCAAACGCCTCATTTGAGTACGCAAGTGCTGTGAATTTTGCAATATCTGTATTATCAACTATTGTGTCGTTAAAAATATCGGTGCCGGGGCCCATAGCAAATATGGGTACATTCAGATTTGTGTGGTGATATGTCTTGAATTCATACTTGCTTCCCATATTCATATTGGGGGTCAGCTGACCTGTTTCGTGGTCGGCAGTAACAATAAGGGCAGTATCCGGATGGCAAAGAACAAACTCTGCCGCATAAATTACAGAATCGTTAAATCTCTTTACAGCCTTAATTGTGTTTATGTATTCATGAGCCTCGGAATGCTTATCAATATAAGCCTCCTCAATCATTATAAAGAATTGAGAATCATTTGCAGATACGGTTTCAAGGGCTGATTTGGTTTCCTTGGTTAAGTCATCCTTTACGCTGCCCTTTATATAATCTATGCCGTTGCTTGCAGTAATTTCATCTATTTGCCCCTGTAATATTTCCGTATCTCGGCGATTGTTGTGGTGGCACAGGAAGCCTGAGGGTGTAGCACCTGTTATAACATCTGTTGTAATTACTGCTGTTTTTGCCCCCTTGCTTCTTGCAAGCTCACGCACATTTAACAGTGTGGCTCCGTCCCCGCCTATACCGAGATAGGCATTATAGGTTTTATAGCCTGTTGCCATTGCTGTCGCAGAGGCTGCACTGTCCGTCCAGCCTATTTCCTCCTCTAATACGGATAGGGAAGCTGTGGTGACAGACCCATTATTGGGGAAGGACCTGCCTGCAAATTCTCCAAGGCCGTTTACCTCTGCCATTTTTACATGCTGCTTGCCCATTCCATCGCCTATCATAAGAATTACATTCCTATATGAGGACGCAAATTTGAATTCGTATGCTACAGGCTTATCGGAAAGGGAATCTATCTTGATTTTGGAGCTGTCTGTGTTAAGCTGAGGCTTAATATACTTATTTACAAAATCTCCACAGGCTCCGCCAACATAAATTCCATATCCCTTCATTACTATTTTCTTGCCACTTACAAACAAGAGATACTCTCCGTTTTTAAGCTCAACATTGGTTTTTGATTCCGGACGGTTGGTCTCACCTATAAGGATTTCCTTTTCAACAGGAGAGGCTGCATCGGTTACAACGGGGAGCTCCAGCCCAAGAGCCTCCTTGACAAGGAAGATAAAGTTCTCCGATGCGTATTGAGTCACCTTATCGCATTCTTCGGGGATTACTACTGTATATTCTGCCAGGTTTTCTCCGTTTATAAGGATCTTTCGTTCTCCGTCATCACAGGCAATAAGCCCAAGACACATGGAGAGCATAATAATTGCCATTAACAGCGAAAGTATGCGTTTCATAAGTGCCTCCAAAATATAATCTTTATTAAATTTTATCATACATTAGGATAAATATCAAGATAAAATACTGCAAAAAGAAAAGGCGTTAAATCAGCGTTGTGCCCTAAAGGACACAACGCAGGTATTATCGCCTACAGTAAGTGGGAGGGAGCCCTATAACTCATAACTAAAAAGCTCTTGTGCCTACAAAAGGAGTACTTTGTATGACTTAATTAAGGACTGCAACCCATTTATTATTTATTTGTTCAGTCTTTTGATTTTTCATCAAATTCGGGGAAACAAAGCAAATAGCAGTCACACTCATCGCAACAACACTCAGAGCCATGCTCACCGTTTTCGGGACAAGCATCAGGCTCTCCGGGAATAAGCTTTATATCGGTATTATCTATAATATTTCTTGAAATATCATTGTTCATATATATACTCCTATCAATATATAAAAAAGTGCGTCCCAAAAGGAACGCACCGAAAAAATGCTTCCCTCACAATTGTTGTCACACGAATTGCTCACCAATAACGGAATGAGAAAAGAGAGAAAACACTTTTTGCCAAAAAAAGTATTTCCCCGTTATTGGTCAAAATATTCAATTCGTGTGACAGATGTATTTTAGCACATTTCTGCCGATTTGTCAATAAAGCTTAATAATTTGGCAAGACATTATAGCTACGGTACTTTAATCGAGTCAGTAATTACAAAGTAAATAGGACAGAGAACCTAAAAAATTCCCTGTCCCTTTTTTATCCATAGGCTCCCTCACCGAGGGGGCTCCCACGAAGTGGGTGGAGGAGTTACAGAACTGCTTATCAGATTCAGCTTTTCCTTACGGGAGAGTCTTTTAATATGCCATTCTCGGCTCATTGCCTCCCTCGGAGTATCAAGCATCTCAAGGTAGACTAATTTAACAGGCAGACGGGAATGGGTGTACTTGCCTCCCTTACCGTCAGCGTGACTCTTCATCCTCTTTTCAAGGTTATTTGTCCAGCCCGTATACAATGACCCATCACAGCACTCTAAAATGTATACATAGTTCATCCGTATTAAAGCAGAGAGCAAATAAGGTCGGAAATTTCAGAGGGGTTATCAATATCGAGTCCACCTATAAGACGGGCCTGTGCATAAAGGATTTTTGCATAGGATTTAACCTTATCCTTGTCCTGAGCATAAAGCTCCTTAAGTCTTTGTGCTATGGAGTGGGATGCGTTAATTTCAAGTACGGTCTGTGCCTTTATCATAGATTTGTCGGCACCGGGCATCTTGGAAAGCACCTTTTCCATCTCTGTGGAAACCTCACCCTCGCTGGAGAGAGATACAGGGTGAGAGCCGAGAGTGTTGGTAAACCTTACACTAAACACATCACCGATAGCATCCTTCATAAAATCAAGGAGATCACGGTAGGCATCGTTTTCATTTTTGATTTCTTCCTTTTCGGCATCGGTTGTTATATCCAGCTTGTCGGTGCAGACATTCTTGAATTCCTTGTCGTCGTATTTCTGCATCATCTTAACTGCAAATTCATCCACATCCTCGGCAAAATAGAGTACCTCGTAGCCCTTTTCAACTACTGCCTCAACCTGGGGGAGCATAGCAATTCTATCCACGGTCTCACCACAAGCATAGTAAATTGCATTCTGACCCTCCTTCATATTTGCCACATATTCCTTAAGGGAAACAAGCTTTCTTTCCTTAGAGGAAGCAAACATAATAAGGTCCTTAAGATTATCTGCATTCGCACCGTAGCCCTCGTATATACCGAACTTGATTTGAGAGCCAAAGGCGGAAAAGAATTTTTCATATTTTTCCCTGTCATTTTCCTGCATCTTAAGAAGCTCACTCTTTATTTTCTTCTCAATAGCCTTGGCAATAACCTTGAGCTGTCTGTCGTGCTGGAGCATCTCACGGGAGATATTAAGGGATAGGTCGGCACTGTCCACAAGTCCACGGACAAAGCTGAAATAATCGGGTAGAAGGTCCTTGCATTTTTCTGTAATCATAACTCCGGAGGAGTATAATTCAAGACCCTTTTCATAGTTCTTTGTATAAAAATCGTAGGGGGCGTGTGCAGGAATAAATAATAATGCCTCAAAGGTGGAAAGGCCCTCGGACCTCTGTGAAATAGCCTTTAAGGGTGCCTCGTAGTCATAGAACTTATCCTGATAGAAGGAATTATATTCCTCCTCGGTCACCTCGGATGCACTCTTTTTCCAAAGGGGAACCATACTGTTCAGCGTCTTAAGCTCTGTTACTGTTTCGTATTCATCGGAGCCTTCCTTCTTGCGGGAAGAGGTCACATCTGTCTTTATAGGATATCTTATATAGTCGGAATATTTTTTAACAAGAGCACGGATATTGTATTCGTCAAGGTATTCAGAATACTTTTCATCCTCTGTATCGGGCTTAAGATGTAAGCAAATTTCCGTACCGTGACCGTTTTTCTCCGTATTTCCAACGGAATAACCGGTTACTCCCTCGGATTCCCAGATGTACGCATCGTCCGAGCCATAGGGCTTAGTCTTTACTGTGATTTTGTCACTTACCATAAATGCAGAGTAAAAGCCTACGCCAAACTGACCGATAACACTAACCTCGTTCTGGTCCGCATTGTCCTTCTTGAAATCATAGGAGCCACTCTTTGCAATAGTGCCGAGATTATTTTCAAGCTCCTCCATTGTCATTCCGCATCCGTTATCGGTAAGAGTAAGAGTACGGGCATCCTTATCTGCCTTTATTACAATTTCATACTCGTCACGCTTAAGTGTAACTGTGCTGTCAGTCAAGGAACGGTAGTACAGCTTGTCGATTGCATCGCTTGCGTTGGATATAAGCTCTCTTAAGAAAATCTCCTTATGAGTATAGATAGAGTTTATCATCATGTCAAGCAATTTTTGCGATTCGGTTTTGAATTGCTTCTTTCTCATTTTTGTAACCTCTTTTCATTTTAATGTATAATACAATTATACACACTTTGTGAGACATTATCAAGTAAATTGGGTGAATTTTACATTAAAACTTATTGAAAAAATGCTTTCTCGGTGATATACTTATTGTATAAAAGAGAAACGGAGAAGATTATGTTAGTTAATAAAGGAAAGCCAACAGATATAAGCACAAGACAGGATAGAGAAATACGCACCTACGGTTTTCTTGACAGCCTTGATATAGAATATGAAAGAGTAGACCATGCCCCTGCCGAAACAATGGAGCAATGTGAGGAGATAGATGCATCCTTAAATACCGTAATGTGTAAAAATCTATTTCTTTGCAACCGTCAGCACACAGCATTTTATCTTCTTTTGATGCCGGGTGACAAGCCCTTTAAGACGAAGGAGCTTTCAAGCCAGATAAATACAGCCCGTCTGTCCTTTGCCGAGGCTGAATATATGGTGAAATACCTCGATATCCATCCCGGTGCTGTCAGCGTTCTCGGTCTTATGAACGATAAGGACTGCGAGGTTCAGCTTCTTATAGACCGTGATGTTGTTAAGCCTGAGCATATCGGATGCCACCCCTGTGTAAATACCTCCAGCCTTAAAATAAAAACCTCGGACATTTTAGAAAAATTCCTCCCTGCGGTAAAGCATACCCCCACCTTCGTGGACCTTAAAGGAGAATAATACACTTATCCCGAATTTCTGCATTTTATCCCTTACGGTTGACAAACCGATTTATTGTATGATATAATATTTTCAAGTGATAGGGAAGACACCATAACAAAACGAAAATCACAAAACTGAATATAACAAGGGGGAGATACCCATTACAAAAAACATAAGTGTTGTAGACAGTCAAGGAAATGTGTACGAGGCGACCTACCCAAAACGGGCACAAGGTCTTGTTAAAAAAGGCAGGGCACGCTTCATAGACGAGAATACTATATGCCTTGCGTGTCCGCCGAATGAATATTTGGAGGATATAAAAATGTCAGAAAATAAGAATATAAATATTGAAGCAGCAGTTGAAGAACCTAAGAAGATAAGATTTACAATCGAGTATGTTCTCGAAAAAATTGAGGAGCTTACAAAGCAGCTTGAATCTGTGGAAAGAGTTGCAGCATGCATTTCAGCTGTATCGGATGAAATTGATACGGATGAGCCGGAAATTGCAGAGCATTGGTCAGAGGTATGCTCTATCAAGGCTGCTGCTATAAGAGAGGTTTTCACTCAGAGAGAGGCGAACCTGAAGAAATTGCTTGATTATTACATTGAGTTAAGCCACGAGTTGAGGTCAAACAATTATAACCCCATCTAAAAACCACACCCCATAGCGAGAAATCGCTATGGGGTGTTTGCTATACCAAAAAACTTTAAGAATTATAAAGTTTTTACTTAAAATCCATAAAAACTATTGACTTAACAGAAGTTTTTTGGTATATTTTAATTAAAGAGGTGATGGTTATGATAAAAAGACCGAGCTATATAAACGAAATAAGTAAATTTATAGATGCCCCAATAGTAAAAATCCTTGCAGGTGTAAGAAGAAGTGGGAAATCCACAATACTTGAAATGATAAAGGAAGAGCTTTTATCACGCGGAATTTCATCCGAACATATAATATCACGAAAATATAATGAAATCGAGCTTGAGGATATGACCTCCAAGGAAATGTATTTTGATTTGAAAAATTCAATTTCAGATACGGAAAGGTTTTATCTTTTTCTTGATGAGATTCAGGAGATAAAAGGCTGGGAAAAGGCAATAAACTCTCTTTTTGAAGGATGTAATGTTGATATATATATTACAGGCTCCAATTCTAAGCTTATGTCAAGTGAAATATCCACTTATCTGTCGGGAAGATATGTGCTGATACCTGTTTATACCTTATCATTTAAGGAGTATATCACTTTTAAGGGGTTGGAAGGCTCTGATAAAAACAAATCCTTTGAGGAATATTTGCAGTATGGTGGCTTCCCTATAATAGGTGTAAGTGATTTTGATACAAGATCTGCATATCAGATAGTTGAGGGAATATATGCGGCGGTAATAACAAGGGATATTTCAAAACGCCATAAAATACGCGATAAAGAGCTATTTGACAGAGTAGTAAAATATATAATCGAAAATGTAGGAAAAACCTTTTCTGCAAATTCAATAGTAAATTTTTTGAAATCCGAAAACAGAAAGCTCTCGGTGGAAAGCATATATAATTATCTCAAATGGCTCGTAGAGGCCTTCATCATATATCCTTGTCAAAGGTATGATATGCAAGGAAAAAGTGTTCTTAAAACTCAGGAAAAGTATTATTTGTCCGATATAGCAATAAAATACAGTAAAATGGGCTTTAATTCCAAAATGATAGCGTCAATGCTTGAAAACATTGTTTTTCTGGAGCTTAAGCGCAGAGGATATAATGTGTATATAGGCAAAAATAACCTTAAAGAAATAGATTTTGTAGCAACAAGATTTGAAGAGAAAATCTATGTACAGGTGTGCAGAAGTATTCCAGAGGATGACGATAGAGAAGCCGCCGACCTGCTTGAAATACGGGATAATTATCGAAAGTATCTCGTTACTATGGACAGCCTCGCAAAAGGCAATTACGAGGGAATTGAAATTATAAGTATCGCAGAATTTCTTTTGAAGGAAGATTTTTAATAAAACACCCATAGCGAGAGAAGTCGCTATGGGAGTTTTATTTAGCCTCCATCTTCGAGTGAGGGGGACCGCTTGCGGTGGAAGGAGTACGATTATTATAGCTACTCTCCTGGTCAATCTTGTTACCGACTCCGGGGTAAGTCTATAATTATGCATTTACTTAACTCCAATATTAATAATCGTGTCTACTGCCTCCGTTACTGCCAATACCTTCAAGAACGCATATAATTTCTTCTATTTTCAAAAAGCATTCCCTGTCGTTGAGACTACTATCCGATATTATGCTTTTGATGCTTTTCAAGGCGAAATAGCATTTTGAACTTATAACCTTTTCAAGCCTTTTCCTCTTTGTTTTGTTGCAGTTCTTCAAAGCATGCAGTAAAATTTCTTCCCAAAGCTCCATTTTTTATCTCCTTTTTAATATGGGGATTATATCCCCTTAATAAATAAGATTATAACCCCCATAATAGTAAATGTCAAGACGGAGGTTACAAAATGATTATTTTTGATAAATTATGGATTACAATGGAAGAAAAGGGCGTGTCCACCTATAAGCTTCGTGAGGAGTGTGGAATAGACAGTAAAACTGTCCGTCGTCTTAAAGCAAACGATAATATAGAAACAAAAACTCTCAACAAGCTTTGTGGATTTCTTGATTGTAAAATCGAGGATATTATGGAATTTGTAAAAGACTAAAAACCGCACCCCATAGCGAGAAATCGCTATGGGGTGTTTTTTTGTTTATAACACAAATGATACGATTCTGCATTTTGCACTCTGAATTCTGCATTCACCTGCTGTCGTTACCGATTCATCCTGCCCTCGGTCAGGTCTCGGTTAGATTCATCGACGACTGCCACACCTTACCTCTCCCTTTTTCACCCACCGGGTGCGGTCGAGGACGGTTCATTCTGCACTCTGAATTCTGCATTCGCATAGATTCTGCACTCTGAATTCTGCATTCACCTGTTGTCGTTACCGATTCATCCTGCCCTCGGTCAGGTCTCGGTTGGATTCATCGACGACTGCCACACCTTACCTCTCCCTTTTTCACCCACCGGGTGCGGTCGAGGACGGTTCATTCTGCAC
>JAFTJE010000024.1 GCA_017456545.1 Clostridia bacterium
CAGAGTGCAGAATGCAGAATTAATTGATTTATTTTTGAAAAGTAAAATTAAAAATATTAAGGTAATACAGAGTTGAAGGTAATGCAGAGTGCAGAATTAATTGATTTATTTTTGAAAAGTAAAATTAAAAATATTAAGGTAATACAGAGCTGAAGGTAATGCAGAGTGCAGAGTGCAGAATGCAGAATTAATTGATTTTTTTGAAAAGCAAAATTAAAAATATTAAGGTAATACAGAGTTGAAGGTAATGCAGAGTGCAGAATGCAGAATTAATTGATTTATTTTATAGATTAAATGTTTGTTTTCTTACAGATAGCTACAAGAATGCTTATGATTTCTTGTATGTCTTTATTAATACTGTCGTATTCTATGTCACTTATATATTTGGTTACTTTCAAAAGACGCAACCAATACTCAGTTTCATTTGCTTCCTTTAGTGCTATGTTCAATTTTGCGTTAAAGTCTGCTTCCGACTGACCTCGTTGAGCCTCTGACACATTTGCACCAATACTTGTGCCACATCGCAATAATTGTTTCGACATTGTAAGCTCTTTCTTCTTTACGAGATATTTGTATAAATTTACTATCCTTATAGCAAAGTCAAAGGTTTTCTTTGAGATAATATTTTCTTCCATATAACCTCTCCTTAAGCCAAGTATCCATAAATTCTGCATTCTGCGTTCTGCATTCTGCATTTTTTACAAGCGTAAACAAAAAAGAGCCTCCCCAAAAAAATCAGGACGCTCGTAAAACGCGGTACCACCTGAATTCACACCGTAGTGTGCACTCAAATCTCGTAACGGGAGATGCCGTTATGGACTACTGTCAGTTCACCCATAATGCTCATAAGCTACCTTCACCGTTATCCCCTGCTGTGTCACACCTCCCACAGCTCTCTGTAAGGCTACCTCGGTTACTCCTCTTAATCATCGCATTTATAACATTTTAGCACAACAAAATCCGATTGTCAAGAATAATTTATAATATATGAGTTCTTCTATAACGGACTTACGGATAACGGTGAGGACTTAGGCTATCAATCACCGTAGAGTCCATAGAGCAGAACGCACAGGGCGAATATTCTGCAACAATAGTGATTGAAATCAATAAACAATCAAAACGGTAAAAACCACAAATAAAAATACATCCACGGAGTTTCCGTGGATGTATTTTATTTAACCTCGCAATTATCCATAGCGTAATCGAGCAATATGTTTATAAGCTCATTTCGTGAACGGTTAGTTTTTATAGCCAGCTCATTTAATTTTTCTGTTGTTTCATCCTTTATTCTGATGGAAAAGGTCTTGTAGCCATCCTCACCCTTTAATCTTTTCTTTATTACCAGCTTTTCCTTCATTACCCTCACCTCAACATGTTAATAACATAATTATATATTGACAATTGCATTAAATATATGTTATAATTTATAACATAAATATAGTTCGAAAGGAGATACGAAAATGCAGGAAGGCATAAGTGAATATAAATATTGCTCCAGTTGTGGGCAGAAGGTAAATATAAGCTCCCATTTTTGTAACAGATGTGGAGAAAATTTAGATAAAGATAACCTTACAGAGCAAAAATGCATATCAAATCCTCCTCCGTTGATGGATAAAAATTATAATACAGGCGTGGAAAAGAGAGAATATGTATTTGAAGGGAATATTCACAAATGCCCACATTGTGGAGAACCTTTGAAGGCATTTGAAATAGTTTGTCCTCGCTGTAGGTTTGAAATACGGGGAGCAAAAAGCTCGAATGCTGTAAAGGATTTAGCAGAAAAATTAGAAAATGCTACTTCCGAAAATCAAAGAATAATCATTATTAAAAATTTTCCTGTTCCTAACACAAAGGAAGATATATTTGAATTTATGCTGTTGGCTTCTTCTAATTTTGATGCTTCCTATTATGCAACGCATTTACACGAAGAAGATATTTCGGACGCTTGGCTTACAAAAATAGAGCAGTGCTATCAAAAGGCAAAATTATCTTTCGGTAGTAATTCCGACTTTGAAAAAATTGAAAGCTTGTATCTACAAATTAAGAATGAATGTGCCGAAAAGGAAATCAAAATAAAGTATGAGCAAAAAGCTCAGCAGATAGCGAAAGAACGCACAGAGAAAGCGACACTATTCAAGAAAAGTAAGCTACACATAGTGATTATAATATTCGCAATAATTTCTGCCTTGTGTATAGCTGTCGCCTTTAATGACGGAAGAATTATTGCCGGAATTATAGCAATAGTTATGTTTATTTTATTTGTAGTAGCATTTTTGATGGGAAGTGGCGTAATAAAAGAAAAAGTAAAAAATATGCGTCTAATCCCTTTAATATTGGCATTTATTCTTTTTGTTCCTTACTTTGCAACTTACAGTTTAATGGCAGGCTCACTCGATTCCGGGCTGAACAATACCGAAACATTTGAGTGGAGCAATTTAGCTATGGGTGATAAACTCCCTGATATCGGCAAAACTGATGCTGAAATTGTATGGGATAATGACAGTGTGCTAATTCTTAATTTCTATGGATGCAATAAATCAGAGTTTGAAGATTACATTGACAGCTGCAAGGACTTCGGTTATAACATTGATGTACAGGATGATGGTACAAACTTTACGGCATACAACTCGGAAGGTTATTATCTCCATCTGCAATATTTAGATTGGGGGGACAAAGAGTTAACTATTGATTTGAAAGCACCATAACATAAATATAATTAGCTGATACAGATTTCTTTTATAATGAGGTGTCGAATATTATTTATATATTGTATATCTCTCGAATAATGTAATAACAAGGAGGCTTGTAATGGGACTTTTCAAGAAAAATAAAAAGGTTGGTGTGTTTGCCGATATTATCCGTTGTGATGAGCCATCATATTTGATATGGAAATGGCATCCCGACGGAACAGAGATTGGTGAACATAAAAGAGAATACGCAATTCGCTGGGGGTCTTCCCTGCGAGTAAAGGACGGAGAGGTTGCCGTATTTGTTTATAAGCAGAAGGACGGCACAATGCAGGATTATATTGTAGGTCCGTATGATGAAAAAATCAAAACGGCTAACCTTCCTATACTGTCGGGAATTTTAGGTGCATTTGTTGGAGGTGATACTCCGTTCCAAGCAGAAGTGTACTTCATCAATCTGGCAAATATTATTCAAGTAAAATTTGCTGTTCCGTATTTAGATGTGTGTGACTTTCGTTATCCGGACTTTGCCGTACCTGTTGCAGTTAGAGGTACTATCAGCTTTAAGATTGCAGATTACCGTGAGTTTATAAAATTACATAGACTGGATAGCTTCAATTTGGATGATTTCCAAAATCAGATTTGTGATGCTGTGAGCAGATATGTTAAGGGAGTAGTTGCAAATGCTCCCACAGCTCATAATATTTCTGTTTTGCAAATTGAGGCAAGGACTGAAACGATTAACAATGACATTAAGCATAGCTTAGGCAACAGATTAAAGGAGAGCTTTGGCGTTATTGCTTCGGGTATTGATATAGGTACAATAGAAATTGATAAATCGAGTAGCGAATATCATCAGCTTGTGGCAATAACGAAGGATGTTACTACGGCTGCAATTCAAGGACAAACGGCTGCAAATATTGAAAATTATGCTGAAGCTCTGCGTATTCAACGAGAAGAAGGACAATATGCAATGCACAAGCAGACTCAAACTGCAAACCTCTCGGCTTATCAGACAGAAAAGCAGGCTGAGGTTGGCGTTGCAGGAGCAGAGGCACTGGGAAAGATGGGTGCAAATAACGCAGGTGGCATTGATTTGGGAGATAACGGAGCAGGCTTTAATCCTGCTGCTATGATGGTTGGCATGGCTCTCGGTGGAGCAGTCGGACAAAATATTGCAGGTACTGTTGGAGGTATGATGGCAAATATTAATCAACCGATAAATCAAGGAGCAGTACCACCTCCGATACCCAAAACAGTTTATTATGTGGCTGTAAACGGACAAGCCACAGGGCCCTATGACATAAATATTCTTTCACAAATGGTCAACAATAATATCCTTACTAAAGAAACGCTTGTATGGAAAAACGGTATGACAGAATGGGAAAAGGCGGGAAATGTAGAAGAACTGAAGAGCATATTTACAGTAATTCCGACAATTCCAACACCGTAAAGCAAAACAGCCGACACTTGGTCGGCTGTTTTTATAGTTTTCACATTATTTTTCAATATATACAACAGAGTTTCTTTCGAGACGGAGGGTAATTTTTCCGTTCTTTATGGAGGAGTAGGCGTAGGGGGAGTCGGTTTGGTCCTTGTCGGTTATAAGTATTTTTGCACCGTCAAGGTCGAAGCCGTTTATTTCAATATCTATGAGCTTGGCTCCCTTGTTATCGTCCTCGGCGTAGTAGGAAATCATTATTCCTGCCTTGTCACCGTCACGGGCACAGACTGCGTATACATCGGGGTCGTCGGATACGGAGCTATATTGGGTTTTAAGCTCATAGAGGTCGGCAAAGTGGTAGAAGGAGTAATAGCCCTTCAGGGGACGGTAGGTGTAGAAATCAAAAAGACCGTTAAAGGTACCGGGGCGTGCATCATAGTACATAAGCATATCTATGCCCGGGTTATTCTGACATTCCAGCATACAAGCAGCAGAGAAGGCAGCACCCTTCATACCGATAATCTGCTCAATTGAGTAAACAAATTCATCAAGCCAGCCACGAACATAATTCCATTCATTGAGGACGGTTTCTGCGTTTCTGTAGCCAAATTCATCTACCATTGCACGAATTCTTGTACATTTTGCAGACATATCCCCGGGCTCCGTCCAATACCAATGATAGGAAAAGAAGTCAAGGGGAGCATTTTCCTCAGATATGCTTGTAAGAAAGCGTCGCATAAATTCCTCGTCACCTACGCTTGCGGGACCACCTATTTTTACATCGGGGAATTTACTCTTAAGATGCTTTGATGTAACTGTATAGAGCTTGAAATATTCCTCCTCCGTACCCTGCCAGCAGGGGGATGTGCCGTCAGCGTTTATGAGGTCGGGCTCGTTCCATATTTCCCAGTATTCAATATCCATTTTATAGCCCTTTGCCCAGCCCTTGTTATAGTGGGCTATAATATGCTCACAGATTTCTGCCCATTTTTGGAAATCCTTGGGCACCCTTGTATTATATTTCTTTATTTCGTGCTCAATTTTGGAGCCCAATCGGTAAAAGGTTTTTGTTCCGCAGTCCTGTATCTGCTTTATGTAATGGTCGGTTATAGCAAAATCATAGCTCTCGGGAGAGCTTACATCAGCGTCAAAATCGGGGAATACAGCATTGATATCGACGGTATGCTCCCCACCGTAACCTGCAAAAAAGGATGCATCGTGGTTTCTCGCATAGGGGAATCTTGCTGCACGGTAGGTGTGACCGTTTCCTCTCATTTGAACATTTCCTGCGACACAGGGTCCGTTGTTTACTGCGTGCATAATCTTCATTTTACCGATTTCGGTATTAAAATCAAAGACCAGCTTGCTCATTTATTACACCACCTCTTAAAGATACTTCTTCATAAGAGGCTCAATTCTTTCCTTGTCCTCACTACAAAGATATGCCCAATATTTTTCAATGTATTTCTTAAAGGCTTCCTTGTTTATGGGCTTTGGCTCTGTGCCTACTCTTTCTTCAAAGTTCCTGCCAACTATATTTAATACAGCCTCCTCGGGAAGATTGAGTCCTGTCAGATAACTGTCGTTAAAAGCCAACATCCTTTCATCCGTGGAAAGAAAACGGAGAAGCGTATGACAGCACCAGCTGTGGAATCTTGTAGCCCAGGGGAATGTACCGTCAGTGCCTAAAAGGAGTCTGTCTGAGTATTTTGTAAAGAACTCACGGTAGTATTCGTGGTTAGCTTCAAAGGCATGATACATTTCAGTTCCGGGAGTCAAATCTATACACATATTCGGGTATTTTTCAAAAAGCTTCTCTAAATATTCAGGATTCTTTGCATTAAAGAAGAAGTGTGCAAAGGTAATCTTCAAATCAGGGTGGCGTTCCATCATTATTTCAGCCTGCCTTTGTATCTCCTCATAGGAGGCATAGCCAAGGTCTCCGTAGAACCAGCCCTCCTCAAAGGCGTTTTTGGGGGCTCTGTCTCTGTCCCAGAACTCATCGGGGTCGTTTACATGATATATGAGGTGGGTGCCGTCCTTTTCAATTTCTGCGTAAAGACGGTCAAGGGACGGTACATTGATGTCACTACCCAATTCTAAGTGGTAGGAGGGCTTACCCTCAAGCATCTTTATTCCGTCACAGCCTATTTCCATAAGCTCTCTGTACTGTGTAATCGTATCAAATCCTGCCGGGGGAGTGTCGATAATCGGCTTTTCAAGATGTACTATACCACAGTGACAGTAGGTGTTCGGGTTTGCAAGCTTATAAAATAGACACATAATATTGTTTCCCGCACCGTTATGACTGGGGAGACCACATACATTAACAGCCTTAAGCTCTCTTTCTACCTTATAGGGCTCAAAGGATGTGGTAACATCGCCCTCCTCGTTTTCCCACGCCTCAATATGGAGGTGGGAGTCTATAACCTTATTCTTAAGTATCATTTTTATTCCTCCGTATACAACTTGAATACCGATGCCGTAAGCTTTTCGTACAGCTTTACGGTAACGGTGTTTTCTGTAATTTTAATTTCCGAATTATTATTTAAGGGATACAGTATCTTGGCATCTCTTATTTTTTTGTTAAGTGGGATGGTAACCGTGTCGCAGTCGGTTTCCATACGCCATACAGCCATATGAACAGAGCCTTCAAATTTATACGCCTCACACAGAAATTCTCCGTCATACTGAGGTATGCCAAGGGGATAGAATGGAATAGATTTCGGTATAACCGACCTTATGTTCTTGTACACTCTTATTGCATCCTTGACAAGCTCTGTTTCCTCGGGTGTCCAGCCGTATACCTGACCCGAGAGGTGTATTCTTTTCAGCATGGAGTTTACCATATTCATAACAAAGGCATTTTTTGTATCCCCTGTTTTTGGGTAGCTCCATATTGCACCCTGCTCGGGCAATACTGCTGTAGCACAGGCAGATGCCACCTTTGCGTTGTGTCGGTAGTCTGTCTGGTCGCTGACGGACTGGATATCTGCGTGGGTAAGAGAAGCGTATTCCATTCTCATTCCACCACTGGAGCAGTTTTCCCAAACGAGGGAGGGATATTTTTCGTGTATTTCATCAAGCCAGCTAAGATAAGCACGGTTATGGGAAAGGAGCCCGTCGCCGAAGGAATCGGCATTCTGCTCCGTGCCACATCCTATTTCAATGTTATAGTCGTTTTTAATATAGCCCACACCGTATTCGGTTACAAGTCTGTCAATAACCCCTGTGGCAAATTTACGCACCTCGGGATTACGGAAGTCAAGCTGATATCTGCCATGGTCAATTACCCGTTTGCCATGACGCATAAAGAAGAAGGAGTCGGGCAGATTCTTTACAAGGGGGCAGTTTATACCCATTACCTCAATCTCAAGCCAGAGGCCCGGTATCATACCCTTTTCCCTTATACGGTTAAGGAGATATTGGAGCCCCCTCGGAAATCTCCATGTGCTGGGCATCCATTCACCAACCGAATCCCACCAGGTTCCGTCTGCGTACCAGCCTGCATCAATGCAGAAGTACTCAGCCCCCAGCTCCGATGCTATGTCTATTATAGGGAGCACCTTGTCCTCGGTAGGGTCGCCCATAAGACAGTTCATATAGTCGTTGAATATTACGGGCAGGGTGTAATCGGTAGTCTTTTTTCTTACGATTTTTCTACGGTACTGTGTCAGTGCCTCAAGGGCAGAGTTGAAGTCCGTGCCGAGAGCTATCGCAACCTTGACACTCTCAAAGACCTCGCCCGGCATAAGCTCCTTATACCATCCGTTTTCCTGCTCTGTGGGACCGCTGAGCTTCATATACAGCATATTGTCAATATCGGAAATCTCCCATTGCCAGGAGCCGTTATTTTCAATCTGCCAAAGATACATATTTTTGCTCTCCATATTCATTACAGCACCCATTGGCAAAAATTCCTTACAGGAGAAGGAGCCTGTATTGTGTACCGAAATACGCTTACCGGAAAATTCCGTTGTCTTTTCATATCCAAGCTGAGAAAGGGTATATTCCCTCCAGTCTGCCTCACGGCACCAGGTATTGTGGGGGATAAGCACCCTTATTTTATCCTGTACATTCTTACTTCCCGTATCAAAGCCCGTGTAGGAAAAGGATGCAACATATTCAAGCCCAACAGGAAGGGAAGAGATATTTTTTACCTCGGTCCATGCACGGACTGTGGAAATTCCACTGTAAAGCTGATAGTGGACAGTGGCCTCAATGCTGTCGTTTGACAAGACAAATTCAAGCTTATTTCCAAGGCTGTTTTCATAATATCTGTGGGAGCTGTATTTAAGAGTATAGGTCTCCGACCCACCTGTATGCTTTGCAAAATGGTGGTCATCGGGATTTTTTCCGTTTATATGTATTTCTGCAATATTGCAAAAACGGGGGTCTGTTTTTCTGTTATCCTCGGTATAAGAGGCTGAAAAATCCTTCAGTATTACGCCTCCGTTATCAAGTATATCTATTTTCAAGCTTATTCCGTTTTGTGAAAAATCAAGCATATAATCAAGCCCTTTCTTTATTTACTGATAAAAACCACCACGGGGTCAAGGGTTTTTGCGGGAATATCAAGTGTGCATTTTCCCTTATCACAGGTAAAGGAAACACTCCTTTCCTCTCCGTCAGGACAAAGAG
Source organism: Clostridia bacterium (assembly GCA_017456545.1). Taxonomy (GTDB): domain Bacteria; phylum Bacillota; class Clostridia; order Oscillospirales; family CAG-272; genus RGIG2000. The sequence continues at coordinate 8,773 of JAFTJE010000024.1, forward strand.
CCGTAATTTTTTCGGGGGCAAAATCGCATACAAGCTCTAATTTATCCATTGTGTCAAGGCTGAGATTGAACACGGCACACAGTAATCTTCCGTCATCCGTTTTCGCAGCCTTCATATAGACATCCGAGTCAAAGGAGCAGTATACAGGTAAATGACCGCATTCCTTAAGTATATTTATAAGCTGCTTCTTTCGTGAGTAGGTAAGGAAGGAGAATGCCTCTACTAAATTAAATTCAGCCACGGGAGTGCCGCAAAATACACAAATTGTACCGCCAAGCTCGTTTTTGAACATAGTAACTCCCGGGAAAAGAGGCTCAAAGCTCTCTTGGTCAACGGAGTTGTATACGGTGGATAATACCTTTACTCCGTTGTCTATGGGTACAAGCTCCTTAGTCTGCATTTGCACCTTTATGTGGTCGCCGTCCACGGTTATTTCACGAACGGGCTGCTTGCCCTTCCAATCCCTGACCTCCACGCCGAGATATCTCGCAAAGCCACGGCTACACAGGTTTTTTGCAGTATCGGAGGCTATAATGCATTCGCCTGATAGGATATCGAGTATATCGTCATCCGACATTCGGGTATCCACATCTCCCTCAAGGCACAGGCACCCTCCCTTATCGGGGGAGAAGTACATAGGCAAGCCCATCCGTTCAAGAACGCAGTAGCTCCATCCGTCCCATTCCTCCTTGACTCTGCCATAGGTAAAGTCGGGGGTGTCGGGTACATATATTCTGCATCCAAGCCATCTGAGTCTCGGTTGCAGTGATGATAATTTTTCGTAAAAGCCACGGTATGCCGACAGCTTGTTTCTGTATTCCTTACAGCTTTCGGGCTCATAAGTCAACAGCCTTGTTATCCAGTGCTTAGCCCCGTTTGCACCCTCTAAAATACTTCCTGTAAAGTGAGTATGGAGGGAGGATGCACTTACGCTGTATCTGTTCTGGGGACAGGTATCTGTCTCGGCTAAGATAATATCTGCCTTGCCTCTTAGCTTGGCAACCTGAGTAGCACAGCGATGGAACACACGGCTGAAGCCCTTTGCACCTAAGGGTGTGTAGTTACCGTTGTTAATGCGAACGGCTACGGGATTGCCCTTGCCTGCAAGGACGGAGGCAATTTCATAGGCAAATTCGGCATTGTTCCCACAGCAGCAATAGGACATGGGCAAATTGGGATTAACGCTGTCCACAGCCTCTCTCATAATTTTTGCCGTATCAATAAGAGACTGCTTCTGTGCCTCGATAAAAATATCCGTGTATTTTTTAGCCGTGTCTGTTTTTTGGTTTACAATTTTCCAAAGCTCCCTGTCTGTAAGACTTGTTCCTGCCACTTTGTTAAACAGCTCCATATGGAGAGGACAGGAGCACCCTTCACCCTTGAACCATATAGTACGGAAGTCGTCATCTATCATTATACAGTCGGGCTCAGCCTTGGCAAGCGTGGCAAGGACACCGTATATGTATTCCTTAAAGCCCTTATCCATAGGACATGCGGAACGCACAGCCCTACCGTCTGTAAAATTCACATGGGGCTGATACGGAAACATCTCACCGAGAATCCAGCCATGTCCCACAGATGCCTGAACCAATATTCCACCGGGGAGCCCCATTTCATCAAGTCTTTTTTTGAACATTATGTACTTTTGCACAAGGATACTCGCCTTATCGGCAACAGGGTCACCCTCGGGGCAGAGAGTCATAGAGAACAGGGGACACTCGCAGACGCCACTATCCACCTGCTCCTTGATATCCTGACATATCTCCTCTAAGTGGGAGATATCAAGGGGCATTATGCTGTATGAATAAAGATTTTTTGACATCATATTACCTCGGAAAATATTATTTGATAATAGGGTCAGCCATATGAAAATGGCAGAATTATTTATTGCCCATTTCAAAGGAGAGTACAAACTCTGTCTGTCCCTTGCTCATAGGGTATTCTATAATGTATACAAAATGCTTGTTACCCCTATGGGAGGTAACCTCACGCTTGGTAATAACCGGAGAAATACCGTCAGCCTGCACGAGGCGTACATCCTCAATTACAGCCACACCGTCAACTATTTTCGGCTCGATAACGGAAATAAACCGTTCTGTAACCTGAGATTCCTCTGTAAATGAGTACTTATCTGTAAGAGTGATAGCATCATTGCCAAAATCGAAGGAACGGACAAGACTCTTTAGCCTATCCATTCTGTATGCTATGGCAATATCCATAGTGGCTCTTTCCTTATTTCCATCGTAGTCCACCGTTACATTTCCAATACCGAAGTGGCTCTGATACTCTCCGTCTATTATTGGCAGATTATGGCTCTCTGCCGAGGGGTGGAAGAAGGTATAACGCTTGTCAAAGTGGTAGCCATCCTCGTAGGGACCTCCACCGATATCGCAGATTATCTGCTTGTTGTTTCTTGCGACTATAAAGTTTCCTACATCCACATGGTTATGGCTCTCTCCGTTATTGCCTCCCTTACAGGTAAAGCCGTATCCGTTTTTACGCTTAATAAGATAATTTGTGCCCTCTGTCCAGTATGTAACATCATTACATACATCATTGCCTATCATTTCGGGACGGAAGTAAATAATTGAACGCAGTGAAAAGTTAAAATGTGTATTACGCTTAACAACTGCAAGGTCACGGGGGAGTGGCTCTATCTCATTTCCGTATACTGTTGAAAGCATATGGGGAAGATAAAAGAAATATCTTTGCTCAATTGTGCAGTCTCCGTAGGTAAGAAGCACGCTTTTTTGTAAAAAGATTTTTTGTAAAAATTTTGCAATCTCCTTTACCTTAGGCCGTGCAAACCAGTTGACCTTACCCTCTGTAAGCTCAAGCTCAAGCATAGCAAAGGAGCAGAAAAATCCAAATCCGAACTCCCAATAGCCAACACCCTCCACGCACATACCGTCGTCCTCGTAGCTGGCAAGATAACATTCCATTGAGTCATGGATACGCTTCTGATTAGCGTAGTATACATCCGGTGCCTCATAGAGAAGAACACCTGCAACTCCTCCTGTGCAAACTGCTGTCCAGTTGTTATTGTGCTTTTCCCAGAAATATTTACGGGTCATATATGGCTCGATTATTCTTCTGCGAAGCTCATATGTGATTCTGTCCGTAATAAGGCTTGGGAATCTGTCCTTGAAAAGATTTTTTATCTCGGCTAAGGAAAAGCCGGCAGAGGCTGCAAATATATCTATAAGACCACAGTCGAAATCTGCAGGGGTCTTACCGTAATATTGCATAGTATAGTGACCGAGGGGAGCCCAGCTGTAATCGTTGCAGTATGCCCATACAATACGGAGCAGATTGTTATAGTATTCCTCGTTATCGGGGTAGATAAGGGAAAGCAGAGCAGAGGACTGCAGCTGCTGGAACTGCTTGTGCCAAAGACCGTGGTCATTGTTTTCTATAATCTCTTCAACAGAATGGGGACGGGGTGCTTCATCAAATGCCTCGTCATAGATTTCCTTAATTTCCCTTCTGTGCTGGGCATAGTCGTCACTTGTACGGACTCTGTCCCAAAGGGATTTATTCTTTGCAAAATCAAGCATAATTATTCTCCTTCAAAAAATGTATAAGCCGAAAGGCTGTTTACAAGTGTATGTTACCATAGTTTTTCTGCTATTTCAACCGTTTTTCTAAAATCAAATATTGATTTTACTTATGGAAAATGCTACAATGTAAAAAAAAGGCAAAAGAGGTAATACAAATGAGCATCAAAAATCAGCTTAAGGAAAGAAATTTACCTTCTCTTCTTTCAAGAGAGGAAATGATAGATATAATGCAGAGGGAGGTTTACGGCTATTTACCCTCTGTGGACTTTACCGTATCGGTAAGTGAGCCTACATCTGTTTATGACAGGTATATGATTTATACAGTAGAGCATTCCTATGTTACAATGACTGTAACCGTGGGGGAAAAATCCCACAGCTTCCGTGTGGACAGGCTTTTACACACAGATGGAAGGCGTCGTCCAACGGTAATTCTCAATAATTTTCATCCTATTTACGCATCAAGATATTTTCCCATTGAGGAGCTGACGGAAAAGGAGGTTGATTTTATCTCCTGTGTATACGAGGATGTATGTGCCGACAACGGTGATTTTGAAAACGGTCTTGCACCCCTGCTTCTGCCCAACGGACAGGCAGAGGACCATACCTCGGGTAAAATAGGAATATGGGCGTGGGCTAATATGAGGCTTGTGGATTATGCCCTGACCTTGCCTTCGACCGACCCTGATAATATCTGTGTTATGGGACATTCCCGTCTCGGTAAAACGGCTTTATTTACTGCTATGATGGACGACAGGATTAAATTTGTCTTTTCAAATGCCTCGGGTTGCTCCGGGGACAGCCTGTCAATAGGTAACACGGGACACAACAGAGCAGGGGATAAATTTGCAACGGGAGAGCTTATCTCCGATATTACGGGCACCTTCCCCTATTGGTTCTGCAGAAACTATTTTAAGTATGCGGGAAGAAATGTGTCAGACAACTTTGACCAGCATTTTTTACTTGCATCAATAGCTCCGAGGTATGTACTTGTGGGTGCATGCAGTGAGGACCACTGGGCAGACCCCGTATCGGAGCAGCTTTGTGCCCTTGCAGCATCTGAGGCTTGGGAGAAGAAAGGACTTACAGGGCTTGAGGACTGCGACAGAATTATCGAACCGGGAGAGGCGTTGCTTTGCGGTCATGTGGGCTTCTTTAAGATAAAATCAGTACACTATCTGTCCAGACATTGCTATTCAAGGCTTATTGAGTTTATCGAGCACCACAAGAAGTAATTTTACATAAAAAGCTATATTCCGTAACAATTGAAATAGACTGACAGAAAGAAAAGAGGCACACATATGAAAATTGCAATTGGTGGCGATCTTTGTGTTATGGAGGATTGCTACAGCTTGTTTGCTAATGGCGACTCAAGGGCTGCCTTTGGTAATGTAGGAGATATATTGAGTCGTTCGGATTATTCTATAATAAATCTCGAATGTGCTATAACAGAGAGTGATAATGCGATAAAAAAGTTCGGCCCAAATCTTAAGGCACCCTTTGGAACAGGGCTGACACTAAAAAATGCCGGAGTTACTCACACGGCACTATCCAATAATCATATTTTTGATTTCGGCACAGAAGGAATTACCGATACTCTGAGGGAGCTTGAAAAAAACGGAATAGTACACACCGGCTTCGGAGAAAATCGGGAGGATGCAAGGCGTGACCTTATAATCACCGATGGAAAAATCAAGGTTGCCGTAATTGCCGTGTGTGAGCATGAGTATTCCTATGCTCTCGATAACAGAATGGGAGCAAGGGAATACGACCCCTACGACACGGTTGACGATATAGCAGAGGCTAAGAAAAAAGCCGACTATGTGGTTGTTTTGTACCACGGAGGCAAGGAATATTGCCCATTCCCGTCGGAAAGACTGTATAAGCTCTGCCATTCTATGGTAAGGCACGGTGCCGATGTTGTTTTGTGTCAGCACAGCCACTGTATCGGCTGTTATGAAAGATATCTTGGCGGACACATACTGTACGGACAGGGTAATTTCCATTTTATATGTAGCAAATGGTCCGGTGAGGATGAGGACGGAGGTAAGTCGTGGAATACAGGACTCCTTGTGAGTCTTGAGCTTGACAAGGAGTGTAAGCTGAAGCTTATTCCGATTCTTGCAGAAAAGCAAGGTATCCGTCTTGCCAATGAGGAGGAGAGTCGGGAGATACTTAAGGAAATAGAGGACCGTAGCCTGTCTCTTAACAATGGAGAATATAAGAAAAGATTTGCAGAATTTTGCAAAACGGTGGAGGGAGTGTACGGATTTATCCCCGATAGCTTAAAGGATTTATTCAGTCATTATCTCGATTGTGAGGCACATACAGATGTTTGGCGTGAGCTGTATAAAACATGGAATCATACTAACGAGCTGTAATCTTCATTTAATTTAACTATACAAAAGGACGGGGAAAATTCCCCGTCCTTTTACTGTCAGTGGATAATATTTTCGGATGATTTGTAATATATCCTTTAGGACAGCATATAAGCTCTATCTTATTTGCCTTCCTTGGCGTACCTTGTATAAAGCTCCTTTACCTTGTAGTAGGCAGCCTTGGGATTTCTGTACTCGTCAAGTATACCCTTGTTATTAAAATATCTTACACGGTTTATATCCATGGACGGAGAGGTCCTTATATTGCAGAACTGCCATATGTATGTTCCTCTCATATAATCGGTCCTGTGGAACAGCTCAAGACAATGCTCAAGCAGGTCTCTTTGATATTCCTCACTCCAGCGTACAGTATCAAAGGGTGAGTGGAAGCCGGCAAGTGCACCTGCACCGAACTCACTCATTATAACAGGCTTACCGAACCAGCCCTGCTCCTTAAGACGCTTTTCAAAATTAACGACAAATTCATCCCAATCGGAGAGCTTACCTGTGGAGCCACGGTATCCGTACCAGCCGTAGTAAATATTTATACAGATAATATCGTTGAATCCCATACAGATATCGTCAAAGGGATGGTTTGATGCGTGGGTTATAATACGGTTACCTCCCTCTGCACGGAGATGCTCATAATACTGTTTGGTAATATCGTAGGCACATTCCCAGGCTGTGCATATTTCGTTATGCATACCCCAGATAACTATTGACGGATGGTTATAATACTGCTTTGTCATTTCCTTATGCATTGCAAGACCCTTTGCAACTACCTCCGGGTCCTTAAGAGCATTTTCCCCAAAGCCACAGCCCCACATAGGAATTTCACTCCAGAAAAGCAGACCACTCTCATCAATCATATCCATAAAAATACGGGAGTTGGGATAGTGGGAGCCACGGACGGTGTTACAGCCCATATCCTTAATAAGGTCGATATCCCTGTACATAAGCTTAGCAGGGAATGCAAAGCCCCACTCGGGATGCTCCTCGTGACGGTTTACACCCAGGAGCTCAATGCTTCTTCCGTTTAAGAGGATGTCATTATCCTTTACCTCAATTTTTCTGAAGCCTGTACGGTCAATAAGGTCATCTGTATCTGTGGATGCAATAATTGTATAAAGAGTCGGCTCCTCCATGGTCCAGAGCTTAATATCCTTAATTTCCTGTACGGGAGTTTTAACCGTAATATGCTCATTACCTGAAAGCTTAACTTTGTCACAGTAGATTACAGTATCACCAAGCTTTACGCAGGCGTTGGATTCAACTGCTGTGGATTCTGCATTATAAAGCTCCAGCTCAGCATGGACAAGGGCAGTGCCGAGGTCCTCGGACAAATCATATACCAGGTGATTGCTGAGTATGGTGATTCCCTTAAGAGTCTCAACACTGACATCACGGGCAATACCGCCGTAATTGTACCAGTCGGTGTATCTCTGGGGGAAGGATTTTGAATCAAAGGAGCTGTCAGCCCTTACAGTCAGCCTGTGCTCACCGGCTGAAACATTGTTCACAATAATGTAGAAGGCTGTAAATGCTCCGTAGTGGTTGCCTATTTTAACGCCGTCAAGCCAAACATCAGCCTGAGTCATAACGCTACCGAACTCGAAACGGAGAGTACCACCCTCGGTTGTAAATACCTTTTCATACCAGCCGTAGCCCTCATATGTGAGAAGTCCAAGCTCATTATTCCATACAGAGGGAACTATAACGCTTTTGGCATTTTCAAGTCCGTTCTGCCAGCCCTCTGCCTCGCCGATTCTATCGGGGTCGGTAAGAAAGAGCCAACTACCGTCAAGGTCGGTGACACTTCTTATTTTGTGCTCATCAAATAATCTTTTCATATAGCTTTTCTCCGTTTCATATCTATAAAGTACAACCAAATCCAAGGGATTTTGTTATCTAAAATAATTATACCTTAAAAGGTCAAAAAAATCAATACAATATTCCGATAACTTATTGAAAATCATAGATTTTTGTGCTACAATCACCTTATAGTCGAGGCACAGTGTCAAGGCTATTATAAAAAATCGAAAATGAGATAACAAAACGGATAGGCTTGAAAAGGAGCTTTACTATGTTTGAAATTGCAAAAGACCCGAAAATATGGGAAAGAGTCAGAAGCGATGAGGCATTTGCCCGTCACCGTAAAGAAATCAAGGAGCAGTATGACAGGGTTTTCAAAATAAAGCCGAGAGCTGCAAACGCATGGGAGGTTTTGGAATTCGGAAAGAGTCGTGAGGGAGCCGAGAGAGGCCCCGAGACCTATCGTCAGCTGCAGACATCGGCTTTGCTATCACTTATTTACCCCGATAATAAAGAATACTATGAAAGCCTGATAGAGGTTATCTGGGGAATATGTAACGAATATACCTGGGCACCTCTTGGTCATTATAACAGCTATTATGACAGAACTCCTGCAGACTTTGACCCCGGTCTTATAGATATTTTTGCCGCTTCCTTAGCCTTTTCTCTTGCAGAGATAAAGAGCCTTTTTAAGGATAGATTTCCTAAGCTGCTCACTGACAGAATCACATATGAGATAAGACGCCACACAATAGAGCCATATCTTACAAGAACATTCTTCTGGGAGCATCACAATAACAACTGGACAGCAGTTTGTACCGGTGCAGTCGGAGGTACTCTTATGTATGAGGACCCCGAGGAGTTTATGCGTCAGCTCCCCAGACTCGAAAAGTCGATGCAGTGCTATATTGACAGCTACGAGGACGACGGAATGTGCGTGGAGGGAACTGCGTACTGGGGCTTTGGCTTTGGATTTTTCTCCGTTTATGCAATGCTCCTCCGTGAGCTTACAAATGGGGAATACGATTGGTTTAAGCTTCCTAAGATTAAGGCAATTTCTCAGTTTATTCAGAAAATGCATCTCCAGCCAAATGTACTTGCGATGTTCAGTGATGTAAATGCAAGGGAGGGCTATTTTGTAGGTCTTCCTCATATGCTTAAGACAATTTACGGCGATGCAATAGAAAAGCTCCCTACGGAGCAGGCTACCATTGTTGCGTACTGCCATTGGGCATTTGCTGTTCGTTCCACGGTTTACTTCAATCCCGACTTTGTGGATAACAAGCTTGCTAACTGTGTTTATTCTGCCCCTGTTACAAATTACTTTATCAAGAGAACAGATGATTACGGTCTTGCCTTTAAGGGTGGTAACCAGTGGGAGAGCCATAACCATATGGATGTAGGCTCCTTTATCCTTGCAAGGCACAACAGACAGGTATTCTGCGATTTTGGATATATCGGTCCCGGCAACTGGCCCGGATATCAGGGAGATAGAAGAAACGAGTATTTCCAGCCGTCATCATTCTCTCACAGCGTACCTTATTTTAACGGCAAGGGTCAGGGAGGCGATTGCCCCGACAAAGCAAGAGCAGTATACGATGAGGAAAAGGGAACGGTATATATGGACTTTACCCTCGGATACAGCAAAAAGGAGCATCCCAATCTCAGAAAGGCAGAGAGGACATTTACTCCTCTTGATGACAAAATTGACATTTATGACAGGTATGAGTTTGACGGTGAGGCAAGAATTACAGAACGCTTTGTAACGACTATTAAGCCGATAGTAGATGGAAATACTGTTATTCTTGATGATGTACGCTTTACCTGTACAAGTGAGGCAGCTCTTAATATTGTGGAGCAGCCTTATGTTGACCAGCTACCCGATGAAAACAAAAATTACAACAAGATATGCTACCTCCTCGATTATACTCTTTGTGAGGGTGTAATGGAATTTAAGGCTACTATCGATTTTATAAACTGAGCTTTAGCGAGGCAGGATTTTTCCCTTGCCTCGCTTTTCCTTTAATCTGAAACACCATGTCAGCCAATGACGGATAGGAGAAAAATATGAAAAGAATTTTGGCGTTTGCCTTACTTTTGGTTATATCTCTTTCCTTTATACTCGCATCCTGCAGTAACGGAGATGAAACTACAACAGGTGCACCCGATGACGGTACCACAACAACCGCAAATAACAATAATGAAAATACAGTAAACAGAGAAGAGCTTGAAGAAAAGGTGGAAAAGGCTTTGGAGAGCAAGCATAAATTAACCTTTAACGACGACGGAAGCTTCAGGGTGCTTATCCTTGCCGACATCCATATGAATACCTCGGCAGACGCTGCAAAGGTACAGGCTGTAAAGGACAGAATCAAGCTCCTTGTGGACAGAGAAAAGCCCGACCTTGTAATTTTTACGGGAGACAATACTATAAATTCCTCCACGGAGGCAATTTTGCGTGACAATATTTCTGCTATGGTAAGCTATATTGAGGAAAAAAAGATTCCCTGGTGCCATGTTTACGGAAATCACGACCACGAAAATGCCCTTTCCAAGGAAGAGCAGCATAGGATTTATCAGTCCTATGAATACTGTGTTTCCAAGGATAACCCTGCCGATATTTATATCAGTGGAGTCGGCAACTATGTTAATGCAGTCTACAACAAGGACGGCACGGTGGGTGCTGTAATATATTGCCTTGATTCCGGTACATATATGAGCAGTGGCGGATACGACTATATCAAGGCAAGTCAGATAGGCTGGTATAAGGAGACCTCCGAGCTCTTAAAGGAGTATAACGGTGGAAAGGCAGTGCCTGCGATTATGGCATTCCATATTCCGTTGAAGGAAAATACCACAGCCTATGAAAACAGAGAAAATAAGGAAATCGTGCTTGAATATACAGGCGAAAGAAACGAAAATATATGCTCCTCAACCATAGATACCAATCTTTTGGAAACCGTATTTGAGTGTGGAGATGTTAAGGCAATAGTGACAGGACACGACCATGTAAACGACTATATGTACAATTACAAGGGCGTTAAGCTTGCATCCTCCCCGAATTTCAGCGACCTTACATATACTAACGCCTCCGTTCAGGGTGCCCGTGTATTTGACCTGAATTTATCTACCATAAATAATGTTACAACCTATGTTTCATATATTATAGACAGGCTTAACCCCGATGACTACGGTACACTTAGCTCAAACACCTCTCTTGAATATGCAAAGCAAGAGATTGACAGTGCCGTTATTACAGGCTGGAATTCAGCAGGACTTACAGGTAATGCAGAGCTTTCCTTAGTTGACGGAAAGGGAGCAGCCGGCAGCAACGCACTGAAGATAGTAAGAGACGATATCGGTAATTTTGAAATGTCCTTCAGATTTTCCAACGCAGGCAAGCTCGGGGATAATAAATATCTTATAGTCTGGGCTGACTTTACAGGTGTGGAATTCCGTAAGGCGTGCTTCGGTCTTACATCCGACGGGGGACACGCAGGACCCTACAGAACAGACGATGCCGATTACAAATCTCCGATATACTATCTTGCAGAGGGCTCAAGCCAATGGACAGAGCTCTCCCACGGTACCGACGGATGCTTCGGAGTTGGTGATAACGGCTCTCAGGGAGTTATAAATATGAAGGGATATTTTGCCGTACCCGTTGATAATCTTCGCTGTGGAACAAAAGCAATGACATCAGATAGCCTTGTATCCGGATTTTATTTCTATGGCTCCTTAAACAGCGGCTCAGCATATAATGTTCCGTTCTATATGGATGATATACGCCTTGTTACCGATTATAAAGAATTTTCGGCTAACTGATTTAATGAGGTAAAAGATGAAAAACAGATTTATTCTTAATAAACTTACAAACGGACTTGAGCTTAATGAAAAATGGGATGGTAATATCTGTTCAATTTCCGTAACCAATAAAACGGACAGGGATATAAAGCCCTCGGACCTTACTGTCTATAAGGCAGATATGACATTTTCACCCGATACTAAATTCTACGGAGAGGGCTATAATATGCTTTCCCAGTACGGTGGCACAATAAGGGACTTTAAGCTCCTTGGCTCCTTCAGTGACTACGACCATTACAGGCTATACAGACCCGAGGGGATGAATCAGGTATACAATATGATTATCTTCTATCCCGAGGGAGAGGAGCCTGTGCTTATAGGCTTTGCCTCCGTTTACCGCTTTAACGGTTGGATTCGCTTTAACGAAAGGGAGATACATATTGCTCTGAACTGTGAAAATGCAGTTATTGGTGCAGGCAGGACAGAAAGGCTTGAGGAAATCTTTATAGAGCAGGGAGAGGTAAATACGGTACTTAGCCATTTTGCCGATGCCATCGCCCGTAATCATCCAAAGAGGGACTTTCCCGAGATTCCCACAGGCTGGTGCTCATGGCTTGTATACGGTCCCAACATAACAGAAAAGAATATATACGACAACCTTGATGCAATCAAAAGGCACGGGCTTAATCTCAAGTATATACAGATAGACGACGGCTATCAGGAGTACTGGGGCGACTGGTTTAACTTTACTGATAAGTTCGACAGTGGAGTAAAGCAGATTTGCCTTGATATAAAGGAAAAGGGCTTTGAGCCGGCTATCTGGGTTGCTCCCTTCGTAGCCGAAAAAGATTCCCGACTGTTTAAGAATCATCCCGATTGGTTTGTTAAGGATGATGAGGGAAGACCGCTTTCCTCAGGGGATGTAACCTTCGGTGGCTGGAGATGTGCCCCCTGGTATATTCTTGATATGACCCATCCCGGGGCACAGGAATATATAAGAACGGTTTTCACCGTTATGAGACACGAGTGGCAGATAAAGTATTTTAAGCTGGATGCAATTGTATGGGCTGCCTTACCCTTCGGTCACAGATATGATGACACAAAAACAGCCGTTGAGGCTTATAGAATGGGAATGGACATTATTTGCGATTCCGTAGGTGTGGAAAGCTTTGTGCTCGGTGGTAATTCTCCTATGTGGCCATCCATAGGCTGTGTAAACGGTATGAGAGTTACAAACGATAATTGCCGTTCGTGGTATCAGTTTACTCAGCTTGCAAGAGAGTGCTTCCACAGGAACTGGCAGCATAACCGTCTTTGGATAAATGACCCTGATACAGTCCTTTTGCAAAACGAAAAAATAAGAATCGTAGGCCCCGACGGCAAGGTTAGCTATAAGGATGGAGAGCTTACTAAGGGCGAGTTCGCATTTAATGCCGCATATACCATGGCATCGGGTGGAATGGTGCTGTCAAGCGACGATATTTCATTTATGACGGAGGAGAATGTGGAGCTCTTAAGAAGACTGCTTCCTCCTACCTGTGTCGCCGCAGAATTTGACGGTGATGATTATACAGTCGGCAGAGCAAGGATAGATGAAAATAAAACTATTGTCTATATATTCAATTTTGATAATGAAAGTAAGGATGTTACGGTAAAAATAGAGGGTAAAAGGGAAATATTTGACCTTATTGAAAATAAGCCCTTGGGCATTTTTGAAGGAGAAATACACCTCCCGACCTTTGAGCCACACAATGCCAAGGTGCTGATTTGCACAAAGGCTCAATAAAAGAGAAAGAATTTAGGATGTCATTTTACAAATTGAAGCAGAGGCTTCCCGTCCTGTATCAATTATGGAATTGCAGTAACGGAGCATAGCAGAGTTGGTAGAATTTATTTTTACGATTATGAAAAAAAGAGGCTGTTTCCGGTCTCTTTTTTCATTGGGGTTAAAAACAGCTTATTGTACTTGACAAACTACTGTAAAATATTATATAATTATACTTGATATTATTTATGTGGAGGTTAGCCTATGGACGGTGGATACAGTCAGAGGAGGGTCGGTATAATCGGTGGTGGACCTGCCGGTATGATGGCTTCGATATACGCTGTGCAAAACGGTGCAGAGGTTACCCTCTTTGAGAAAAATCCCTATCTCGGCAAAAAGCTCGGTATCACGGGTAAGGGCAGATGCAATGTTACAAACGACTGTGACAATGCAGAATTCCTCAAGAATGTAATTGCCAATCCGAAATTTCTTTACGCTTCCATAAATAATTTTTCAACACAGGATACAAAAAGCTTCTTCGAGGGGCTGGGCGTTCCCTTAAAAACAGAGAGAGGACGCAGGGTTTTTCCCGTTTCGGATAAGGCGTCGGATATAGTAAATGCCCTAAAGAATTGTGTTCTCGATTACGGTGTCAGGGTGGTTAATCAGCGTGTTATCTCTATTGTTACGGAGGGGACACGGGTAACAGGGCTCAGGACCGAAACGGAGGAATATAAATTTGATGCGATTATTTGTGCCACAGGTGGGGCATCCTACCCTATGACAGGCTCTGACGGTGACGGATATAAGTTCGCAAGGGAGCTCGGTATTGAAATAAGCCCCATATTCCCATCCCTTGTACCCCTTGAGACAAAGGAGGATGTGTCCTGCAATATGGGACTGTCCTTAAAAAATGTAACATTAAAAATTGTAGATAATAAAAAGGGTAAGACCGTATTTAGTGAGCTGGGAGAAATGCTCTTTACCCATTTTGGGCTGACGGGTCCCCTTGTGCTTTCCGCATCATCCCATATGAGGGAGATGGAGAGGGGCAGATATACGGCTTATATAGATTTTAAGCCCGCCCTTGATTTCAGTGAGCTTGATAAAAGGGTAATTTCCGACTTTTCTAAAAATATCAATAAGGATTTTTGTAATTCCCTCGGTAATTTACTGCCGTCAAAGATAATTCCTTATATGATTGAAAGAAGCGGAATAAGACCCGATGCAAAGGTGAATGAAATAACTAAGGTGCAAAGGAAGGCCTTTGTAGATACTCTTAAGGGGCTGTCCCTGGAGATAACCGGCTTCCGTCCCTTACGGGAGGCAATTGTAACAGCCGGAGGAATCAGTGTTAAGGAAATAAATCCCTCAGATATGCAGTCTAAGAAATATAAGGGACTGTACTTTGCAGGGGAGGTAATAGATGTCGACGCCTATACAGGTGGATATAATTTACAAATAGCATTTTCCACAGGTGCCCTTGCAGGGATGCACGCCTCGTGGGGAGAATAGGAGTATTTATGATTAAAATAGCACTTGACGGACCAAGCGGAGCAGGAAAAAGCACTGTTGCCAAGGCAATAGCAAAGCGACTTTCCATAGTTTATGTAGACACAGGAGCCCTTTACCGTTCTATCGGACTTTATATTCAGCGTCTCGGTATTGATAAGACAGATAAGGAAAAAATAATCAGTCAGCTTCCTTCTATTCATCTTGCACTGGAGTACAAGGACGGCGTACAGAGTGTTATACTGAACGGTGAGGATGTAAGCGGACTTATAAGAACAGGAGAAATAGCAATGTATGCCTCTGCAGTTTCTGCAATCCCCGAGGTGAGGGCGTTTCTTCTTGACACCCAGCGAGATATTGCACATAAAAACAGCGTTATAATGGATGGTAGGGATATCGGTACTGTTATTCTCCCCGACGCCGAGGTTAAAATATTTATGGTGGCATCTCCCGAGGCAAGGGCTAAGAGAAGATACCTTGAGCTTACTGAAAAGGGTGAGAAATGTACATTTGAGAGTGTGCTTGCCGACATTGTGGAGAGGGATAAGAATGACTCTACAAGGAAGGTAGCTCCCGCAATCCCGGCTGATGATGCTGTATTTCTTGATAATTCGGACCTCGATGTGGAGGGTACTGTTGACAAGGCATTGGAAATCATTTCAAGTAAAGTAGATATAGAGGCAATATAATGAACAAGTTTTACAGAGGTACAAAGAGACTGTTCGGAGGACTTTTTAAGCTATTGTTCCGAATAAAAGTTATAAATCGTGAAAAAGAGGTTTTTGACAAGCCGTTTATAGTTTGTGCCAACCATACAAGCCTTATGGATGTTGTTGCCCTTGTAATTGCATTTAAGGGTCAGATTCGCTTTATGGCTAAGAAGGAGATATTCAAGGTTCCTGTTCTAAGCTGGTTTGCAAAATCCATGGGTGCATTTCCCGTTGACCGTAAGAACGGTGATGTAGCTGCTATAAAGAAAACTATTGAGATGCTCAAAAACGGAGATAAGGTCGGCATATTCCCTCAGGGAACACGCTGCCCCTATGTTAACCCGAGAGAAACCGAGGTTAAGGACGGTGTGGGTATGATATCCTCCCGTGCAGGAGTCGGTATTGTACCCGTTTACATAAAGACAAAGAAGGGTAAGCTTAAGCTTTTCCACAAGACAAGAGTAATAATCGGAGATTATATCCCACCGGAGCAGCTTGATTTTGATGCTACAGGTAAGGAAAAATATAAGCTCATGGCTCACCATGTATTTGATAAGATTTGTGACCTCGGTGAGCAGACGGAGATAAAATGGTAATTGTATCAGAGCACGCAGGCTTTTGCTTTGGCGTACGCAGGGCTACGGATTTGGCAGAGGAGCTTATTGCCAAAACAGAGGAAAACAGTATTATCTGCACATTAGGTAAGCTAATACACAATGAATCCTATACCGAATATCTTGCACAAAACGGCATTGTCTCCGTTAACGGAGATGATATTGATAGCCTTTACGCAAGGGCAGAGGAGGGATACAATGTTACCCTTATTCTACGGACCCACGGAGTGGAGAGAGAGCTGAAGGAACGGCTTGAGGGACTAAGTGCTCTTTGCCCACGGTTCAAGGTGTTGGACTGTGCCTGCCCGTATGTAAAAAAGATTCATAAAATAGCCTATGAGAACTCGGGAAAGGATAAGATATTTATCCTAATAGGACAAAAAAATCACCCCGAGGTTACATCTATTGTAAGCTATTGCCTTGGAGAATATCACATTTTTTCCGATTCGGAGCAGCTGGAGGAGTACCTGAAGACTGCGAAAATCGGCGAAAAACAGGTAATTATGTCGGCTCAGACCACTCAAAACCTAAAAGAATGGAAAAAATGTCAGGAAATTCTCAAAAAATACTGTACAAATGAGAAAATATTTGATACAATATGTAGTGTGACTGAAAAAAGGCAGACTGAGGCAGAGGAGCTTTGCCAAAGGGTTGATGCCATGCTGGTCATCGGTGGCAGGGACAGCTCCAATACTGCAAAGCTGTATCATATCTGCCACGATAAGTGTCCAAAAACCTTTTGGATACAAACTAAGGATGATATTCCGTTTGATAAAATCGGTAATTCATATAACATTGGAATAACTGCAGGAGCTTCAACACCTGACAGTTTAATACAGGAGGTAAAAAAATCTATGGGTGAAATCATGGAAAACTTTGCAGAATTACTTGCAGAGGCAGAAGCAGACAGAGTAAAAATATATAAAGGAGCAACAGTTAAGGGTACAGTTATGTCTATCTCCGAAACAGAGATTAGACTTGATCTCGGTGCTAAGTCTACAGGTGTTATCACCAGAGATAATATGAACATTGACAATGCAGCAAAGCTTTGTGAAGTATTCAAAATCGGCGACGAAGTTGAAGCTAAGGTTGAAGCTACAAGCGATGTTGACGGTATCATCACACTTTCCAAGAAGGCAGTTGATGATGTTAAGAACTGGGAAAAGATTGTTGAGTACGCTGAACAGCAGACAGTAGTTGAAGCAAAGATTGTTAAGGCTGTTAAGGGTGGCGTAATCGCTAATGTTGACGGTGCAGAGATATTTGTTCCCGCATCTATGACAGGTCTTGCAAAGGATGAGGATCTTTCCAAGCTTGCAGGCACAGTACAGAAGATGAAGATTGTTGAAATCAAGGATGGCCGTAAGAAGGCTATCGGCTCTATCAAGATTGTAGCAAGAGAAGAAAGAAAGGCAGCTCTCGAGGCATTCTGGGCTTCCATCGAGGAAGGCAAGGTATACGAGGGACCTGTTAAGAGCATCACATCCTACGGTGCATTTGTTGATATCGGCGGAGTTGACGGTCTTGTACATATCACAGAGCTCTCCTGGAACAGAATCAAGCATCCATCCGAGGTTGTTAAGGTTGGCGATGTTATCAAGGTATTTGTTAAGTCCTTTGATAAAGAGGCTAAGAAGGTTTCTCTCGGTTACAAGACAGAGGAGGAGAATCCCTGGAACATCTTTACATCCAAGTATGCGGTTGACGATGTAGCAGAGGTTAAGATTGTTGGTGTAACATCCTTCGGTGCATTCGCTGAGGTTGTTCCCGGTGTTGACGGTCTTATCCACATCAGCCAGATTGCAGATAAGAAGATCGATTCCGTTGCTAATGTTCTTAAGGTTGGCGATGTAGTTGAGGCTAAGATTGTTGGTATCGATGAAGAGAACCATAAGGTTAGCCTTTCTATCCGTGTTCTTCTTGCTCCCGCAGAGGAAGAGGCAGCTGCTCCCGCAGAGGCAGAGGACGCTGAATAATTAAGCTTGAAATATAATCGCCCACAAGAGCTCTTGTGGGCGTTTTATACAAAAAATATAAATCAGCTTATAGTATTGCCTTCACCTTGAGGGGGATTGTTGCCTTATGGTAGAAGGTGGCACCACCGTGGTTTTTCAAAACGGAGAAGGAGCTTTTGGCTTCTTATGTGTGACGGATAAGGTGTCTTAAATAATATAATAGGGCTGACGCAATGTCAGCCCCATATTTATTAAAAGGATAATATTTTAATACCCTGTTTCAGCAACCCCTATATTAGTTGCAGCAGCAACAAAGAACTATAGCCGCAAGAACTATTATCCATATAATATCGTTATCAAAAAGACCGCATAAACAGTTGTTATTCATAGTGTTACCTACCTTGAAGAATTGAAAGAGCATCGGCTCTCTCTATTACAATATTATGCTTATACCGTTTTTTTGATACGAAAAATACAGAAATATGTCATTTAAGATGTAATTCGGAGGCTTCAAGAAAGTCGTGAGCTGAGATAACGCTGTTTGTGGGGATATCCTTTTTACATCCGCATTTTGAACATCTGAGTGTGACATGCTCATCGTATATGTCGCAGATAAAATCACCATCGTCATTACAGTCGCAGTAGATTTTGCCCTCATCGGCAAGGTCATTTATCACATACTTTATAATTTCGGTAATTTGTGGGTCGGACAGTGCAGAAAGGTCCTTTTCCGTGTTCTTTATGGAGCTGAGATTTCCGTCGCCTACCATTTCGATTATTTCCTCGTTAGAACGGAGGATGGCGTCCTCCACATTCTTATCCTTACCGATAAAGCAAATATCAATTCCCGACAGGGCACAGCCGATAACAAAAACATCGCTGTCAAAAAATACTTCATTAGATATAATATAAGAGTGGTCGGTAGAGCATACCATACAGGGTACAATCAAACGCATTTTACCGTCATTGGTTTTTTCCACGGTCATATGGCTACCGCCACAGGAGCATTTTAATCGGAACATTTTTCCACTGAGGGAGAATGCTCCAACCATGCTTGTAACAACACCCCCACAGGCAGGACATCTGTATGCTAAGGTGGTTTCCTTTTGATTTAATATCATAATATACCTCGAAAATTAAAATTGAATACTATCTTTTGTAATTATACTACAAAATAAATATATTGTCAAATAATAACGAAAAATATTTTATCCGTAATTAAAATTTACAGTGCCCGTAATTTATTGAATATTATACCTTTGATACAGAAAATATATTATGGGATTTTAATAACCGTTAAAGAAGGGAGGAGCCGTATGAGTGCTTATTTTGACATAGAATCAAATAATCTTTTTATAAGTGCATATGAGCTCTGCTCCTATATGCTGCGGGGAGGAGATATGGACTCCTACCTGGTAAACGGAAATAAGGTGGGGCATACTGTGGTTTCCCATAGCTTTAATGCACCTCGCCCCAATCTTTCCGGCTCCTATTATTTTTCCACAATGTATGAGGGAGTTACAATAACTGTTTACACCTTTCCCGAGGAGGTTAAGGAAGATGGGATGGGTGGGTATGTTGTACAAAAGGTGCAGTCTGTACAGTACCATGTTTCCGAGATTGAAAACGGAGAGCTTGATATCGCACTTGCCTCAGTAATTTGCTCTGCATATATAGTTATGATGCGTCTCGGAGGGGAAAATGTTGAGGGATGTGTCGCATTTTTCGGTGAGAACGAGGGACAGAAGGTTTACAGAAGAAATCTCAAAAGAGCTGATAGCGAGTCATATTTTAACGAGCTTATATCAAAGTTTGGTCCCTTTGCCAGGATTATCGCAAGCAGATATACAAAATGTCTGCCCCAGCTTAAGAATCTTAAATTTCCCTTTGAGGGAGGGGCAAGGTCAAGCCAGAAGGAATTTATAACAGATGCCTACCGTGCCATTTGCACTCATAAGCGACTTATTGTCCAGGCACCAACAGGAACGGGTAAGACAATGGCAGCCCTGTATCCGTCACTAAAGGCAATAGGTAACGGGTACGCCGATAAGATATTCTATTTTACAGGCAAGGCGACAACAGCCTACGCAGCCCTTTCCGCTGTGGATATTATGAGGGACGCCCTACCGGAGCTTCGTTCCATCCATATAACCTCCAAGGAAAAGTGCTGTACCAACCACAGGGTCAAGGATTCTCGCAAATGCAAGGGCGTAAAATGTGGAAACGCAAGGGGATATTTTGATAAGGTAAACGATGCCTTACTTGAGCTCCTTCGTGATTACAGAACCTATACAAAGGATATAATTGACAAAATAGCATCAAAATATTCTGTCTGCTCCTATGAGCTCTCTTTAGAACTTTCCGAGTGGTGCGAGCTTATTGTTTGCGACTACAACTACCTTTTTGACCTTTCGGTATATTTAAGGAGATATTTTACCTCTCCCGATGCAAATTATGTGTTCTTAATAGACGAGGCACATAATCTCCCCGATAGGGCGAGAGAAATGTACTCCTGTACACTTAAGCGTACCGATTTTATAAAATTAGAGCAGAAATATCCTAAAAATGCAAAATATACCCGAGCCTGTGGCGATGTTCTCAGTAAATTTGATGAGCTCCATGCCCTTGCAATGATGGATATGATAGAGCAGGAGGAGGATGTTTTCGGCTTTTATGTAACCTCCGAGCTTCCTGAGCAGTTCGGCATGGAGCTTGCAGTATTTGCAAAGCATTGTGACAGGATACTCTCAAGCGATATAATTGACGAGGAGCTTTGCGATGTGTATTTCGAGATTAAGCATATGCTTAAAATATGCGAGATATTTGACAAACGCTTCAAGCTCTATCTTGAGGCACACAATGAAGAATTGACTATGCGTCTTTTATGCCTTGATGCATCCTATATGCTTGATAAGGCAATGAGAAAGGGTATATCCACAATTTTGTTCTCGGCAACGCTGACTCCCCTTGAGTATTTTTCCGATGTGCTGGGCTGTGGAAAAAGTGCCACCTTGAACTTAAAATCTCCGTACGATAGTGAAAATTTGTGTCTTTTGGGCATAAATAATGTCAGCACACGCTACGGTGACAGGCAGAAAAACGCCCTTACCGTTGCTAATATTATCCGTGCCACCGTTGCAGGTAAGCCCGGAAATTATATGGTTTATTTTCCTTCATACACATATCTTACGGATGTTAAGGATGTATTTGAGAAAAAATACCCGAATATCCGTGTCACCACTCAGCTGAAGAGTATGACTGATAACGCTAAAAAGGATTTTCTGTCGTCCTTTAACACAGATGAGAGCAACACGCTTATCGGCTTTTGCGTTATGGGTGGCTCCTTCTCGGAGGGTATTGATTTACAGGGAGAACGCCTTATAGGTGCTATTATAGTCGGTGTGGGACTACCAACAATCAGCTCCGAGCTTAATATCATTAAGGAATATTTTGATAATACCAGGGAGAACGGCTATGCCTATGCCTATACCTACCCCGGGATGAACAAGGTTTTACAGGCATCCGGCAGGGTTATAAGAAGCGAAAAGGACAGGGGAGTGGTTGTTTTAGTGGATGATCGCTTTGCCACCGATGAGTATAGAGCCCTAATGCCCGAGAGCTGGGGACATATTAAATTCCTCAATAATGCAAATGACCTACTCCGTCAGGTGACGAATTTTTGGAAAAAATAACAAAAAACTATTGTAAAATGTAAAAAGTAGTGGTAAAATATATTGAATTTACCATAACGCCCATTGGGTGTTTGATAATCCTTTTTTCGGAGGCTTTACAATGAAGAAATATACAGAGTTAACTAAGGCAGAGCTTTCGGCTCTTTTGACTGAGCTTGAGGAACTGTACGGTGAATATAAGGCAAGAGGGCTAAAGCTCAATATGGCAAGGGGTAAGCCCTGTAATGAGCAGCTTGACCTCGCTATGGGTATGCTTGATGCCGTGGATTCCTCATCCGTGCTTACAGCAGAGGACGGATGGGATTGCCGTAACTACGGAGTCCTTGACGGTATTTCCGAGGCTAAGAGACTCTTTGCCGATATGCTTGATGTTCATACTGAGAATGTTATTGTATGCGGTAATGCGAGCCTTAACATTATGCACGATATGATTGCCCGTTCCATGACTCACGGAGTTATGGGCTCTACTCCCTGGGCTAAGCTTGACAGGGTTAAATTCCTTTGTCCTGCTCCGGGCTATGACAGACATTTTAAGATTACCGAGCATTTCGGTATAGAAATGATTACCGTTCCTATGAGTGAGAACGGTCCTGATATGGATATGATAGAGCACCTTGTAGCCGAGGATGAATCCATTAAGGGCGTATGGTGTGTTCCCATGTATTCCAACCCACAGGGCTACACCTATTCAGATGATACCGTCCGTCGCTTTGCAAGGCTCAAGCCTAAGGCACCCGACTTCAGAATATACTGGGATAATGCATACTGCATACACCATCTTTACAGGGAGGAGAAAAAGCAGGATAAGCTTCTTGAAATTCTTTCCGAGTGTCAGTTAAACGGTAATGCAGACATGGTATATGAGTTTGCCTCCACATCCAAGGTTTCCTTTGCCGGTGCCGGCATATCAGTGGTTGCCGCATCCGTCGGCAATATTGCAGAAATCAAAAAGCATATGACAGTGCAGACCATCGGTCACGATAAGATAAACCAGCTTCGCCATGTAAGATTCTTTAAGGATATGGACGGGGTTATGGCTCATATGATGAAGCATGCTGATATTATGCGTCCCAAGTTCGAGGAGGTTGATAAAATCCTTACAAGAGAGCTTGAAGGTCTTGATATCGGCAGCTGGACAATGCCAAGGGGAGGATATTTTATATCCTTTGATGCCCTTGACGGCTGTGCTAAGGAAATTGTAGCTATGTGTAAGGACGCAGGAGTTGTAATGACAGATGCGGGAGCAACCTTCCCCTACGGTAAGGACCCCCATAATGCCAATATCCGTATAGCTCCCTCCTATCCCTCACTTAATGAGCTTGTTACAGCTACTGAGCTTTTTGCCCTCTGTGTAAAGCTTGTATCCGTTAAGCACCTTCTCGGCAAATAATCAAAAAAGCCGACACATTCGGCATTATTGAGTATAAATATAAACGGGCTGTCTCTTCGGGATTGCCCGTTTTTATCATTCAGAGTATACTGCTTTTATTCCGTATTCTTAAAACACCGGAGAATTCTTGCAATTTACATAATACTGTGTTAAAATATAAATTAATATAAAGAGAGTAAAAAGTGATACAGGAAAAAAGCATATAAGCTGAGTGAGATAAAACGGCGGTTTTATTGTAAAAATTCCAAAAGGAATAAGGTCTGTAATGTGTGAAACCGTTTAGGAGCCTGTTCTTTGCAACGGTGCAATTAAGAGACCGTATTTTTACTAAAAAAGTACTGAGGGGAGAATTATGAAAAGGTTTGTTTTTTTATTAATCTGTATATTAACTGTTATGTTATTGGTATCCTGTGGTGGAGATGCTGCTACCACTACCGAGCCGCAAAATACGAAAGAGATTACCGTAGAGGAGCTTGCGGGATACGATATTATAAGGCCCTCCGGTGCAGCTGATGATATTTTTTCCCTCGGCAATAATATTAGGTCGTCTATCAAGGAAAAATACGGTTATAATCTTACATACCGTTCCGATGTTATAAGAGAAAACATTGACTCATATAAGGTTAAAGAGCTTGAGATTCTGATAGGCAAGACCAATAGAGAGGAAACCGCGGAATTCCTTTCATCCATACGATACAGGGATTATGGCTACGGCGTAGTTAACAGTAAAATTGTAATTGCCGGACACACCGATGAGGGAACTGCTCTGGCACTTCAAAAATTTATAGACGAGGTAATAAACACAGAGGCTGCATCTACTACTGTATTTTTCGACGGTAAGGCATCGATAGTAGAGGCAGAATATGAGAGAAACGACCTTAAAATCGGTGGACTCAGTGCAAAGAATATGGTAATTGTATATCCAACAGCCCTTGACAGGAATGAGATAAGGTACGCTAAGGATTTGGCACTTCTCCTGTCTGAAAAATCAGGTTATTCGGTTGAGGCCTTTGTTGAACATAATTACACTTATAAGGATGGAGATGAGGTCATTCTTATAGGAAATACCATTAATAAATACGGTTTAGAGATTCCTGCAGATCTTAGCACTCATGAAATGTATATTTCTGTTGGCGATAAGGCTATGATTGTTACGGGAGGAGGCTATTATTCCTTTGACAGAGCAGCGAAGGGTTTGATAGAAAGTATAGACGCCTTAGAGGGAGAGGTATTGGCAGATCCAAGTATGAGAAAGAGTCTTTATACCGATTCCTTATCTATTATGTCCTTCAATGTATGGGGCTGGAACAGAAGCTCGGACAGAGATAAAAGGGTTGTTAAGCTGCTGTATGAGTATATGCCGGATACCTTTGGATTGCAGGAGGACCTGCCCGGTTGGATAAAGATGCTTGAGAAGGAGCTACCCTTCTACGGTCATATCGGTATACCGGTTAACGGAAGTGAGGGTGCCAGCTGCTCCGTATTCTATCTTAAGGAAAAATTTGAGGTAGTGGATTACGGCACAAGGTGGCTGTCTGCAACTCCTGATGTAGCCTCCAAATATGATGAATCAACGGAGAACCGTATTGTAACCTATGTTACATTCAGATGTAAGGATACAGGTGAAACATTTACTCATATGAATACTCACCTGGAGCATACAAGCAATACTGCAAGAGAGAAGCAGGCGGATGTGATGCTTAGCGTGGCAGAGAATATAGAGGGAGCTTTAATAATGACAGGTGACTTCAATTCCACAAAATCAAGCGGTCCCATCAGCAAATATATAGCTGCCGGCTACAAGGATGCATCCACCATCGCAGACGAGGCACAGACCGGAGGCACATTCCATGGAGGCAACGGCTCGGCAGGTGATTATGTAATTGACTACATTTTTGTAAATGACGAGGTTGATGTCCTCAAATACAAGGTGTGTACCGAGGAAGTAGACGGAGGATATGTATCCGACCACCATCCGATATACGCCGAATACAAGTTGAAAAATCTGAATGATATAAAATGAAAAGGACACTATTGAGCTACCTACCGTAAAGCAGAAACGGTAGTCAGAAAGCTTACTTTTCAATAATTCCGATAGGGTATAGCCGAAGCAAAGGGGACAGAGAGTATTGTACACTCTGTCCTCTTCATATCGGTAGATGCCGTATTCTTCCGAGTTAAAGCTGTCCTTTCGTAACAGTTCGTCATAATATAAGTGATTACTATGTGCTTTATGCTCGGAAAATCTATGTCACCAACTCAAAATAAATCAACCCAACATAACATCCAAAAGCATCATAACTGCAAAGCCGAGGATGATACCCATAGTAGCCAAATATGGCTGTTCGTCCTGATTTTTCTGACATTCGGGAATTAACTCGTGAACAGCAACTAAAATCATTGCCCCTGCCGCAAAGGAAAGTGCGAATGGCAAAATTGCTTCAATATAAACAACGAGCAGAGCACCTATAACGCCTGCAATCGGCTCTACCATGCCTGATGCTTGACCAAGCAAAAAGCTTCTTTTCCTGGAACAGCCCTCCCTCCTCAGAGGAACTGAAACTGCTGCACCCTCAGGAAAGTTCTGTAAGCCGATGCCAACAGCTACAGAGATTGCTCCCATTAAATTTTCCGGCGTATATCCGGCACCCTGTAATGCACCGAATGCAACGCCTACAGCCAACCCCTCTGGTATATTGTGGAGGGTGA
Source organism: Clostridia bacterium (assembly GCA_017456545.1). Taxonomy (GTDB): domain Bacteria; phylum Bacillota; class Clostridia; order Oscillospirales; family CAG-272; genus RGIG2000. The sequence goes on from JAFTJE010000024.1 coordinate 34,671, forward strand.
TTGATAGAACAAGCATTATAATTCTGTGCAATCTCTCATTGGATTTACCCTGTGAAATATCTGCTTTTTTTCTTGCTAAATTAACAGTCTTGTCAGATATCCAAATAAACAATGCACCAAGCAAAAATCCCGTTGTTGCTATAAGATATGCAGGTATATTGGAAAACATTTTTGCCCGTTCAATAGCAGGCTGTAAAAGAGACCAAAAGCTGGCAGCTATCATAACACCAGAGGCAAATCCAAGCATGATATTAAGACCCTTAGGATTGGGAGCCTTAAAAAACACAACCAATGCTGCACCTAAAGCGGTAACAAGCCATGTTCCTAATGTTGCAAATAGAGCCATTATAACAAAATTATCCATGATGTACCTCCTTTAATATTATATTTTTCACAATATTTTTGGTGCAGAAAATTCGACAGGAAAGTGTGTATGGAATCAAGCCCAATAAAGAAGCGATACAATATAATAGCAGATTCCATACTGTAGCACAGCCACTGATTTCATTCACATAACGGTGATACTTTGCTAAGCCTTCCGTACAGATAAATAAAACAGTCGAGCACCGAAGTGCTCGACTTAGCTTTAATTTGTTGACACGGTGTCAACACTAATCGAAAAGAGTATATTATACTGAAAGTATTTATTTTACTTGTTTTTAATGTATTTCAGACCATCCGTCGGGGAGTGTCCTGTGATTTTTTTGAACACCTTTGAAAAATACGAGTAGTCACTGTACCCACAGGCAGTTGAAATTTCCGACATATTCATATTGCTTTTTTGAATAAGCTCACATGCATACTGTATTCTCAAATTATTTAGATAGCTTATAAAACCGATTTGCATATTCTTTTTGAAAAGGGATGAAAGATATTTTTCAGTATAGGAAAATACATTTGCAAGTCTACCAAGAGAAATGTCACTCTCTCTGTAATGATAATCTACATAATCAACTATATTCTGAAAAACGCTGTTTGAATGCTTTTGTTCGTCTGCTTCAGACTCACAATCACCATTGTCGAAAAATGAAAGAGCATAATAAAGAACAGCCTCTGTAAGTAATTTTGAGTTGGAAGGTGTTATGCGTCTTATGGCATTTTCAAATAGTGTACAAAGAAAACCGTAATTAGAATAAAATGGGTTTTCCGGAGTAATTTTGCATTTTAACAGGTGGGATGTTGCTCCGTTTCCCATAAAGCTTATGTAAATGTATTCGAATTCACCGTCTGCATCCAAATAATAGGGAATGGCAGGGAAGGCGAAAAAAGCATCCCCTCTTTTTAATGAATATTCGTTATCTCGAATACGGAAAATTGCGGTGCCTTTAGTAACTATGTGAAAAACATATATCGGATGTAAAAATGGCTGTATTAAAGAATGACATTCAGTTTCATAAACAAAGCGAGCTGCCTGTATAGCTGTATCTTCATTTTTTGCCGTCATAAAACGGCATATACTTTCACTCATAGTCTGCTCCTTAAGGTCTTTTTCTTATTATGGAATTTTTTATGAAAAATGTCAATAGAGAAATTATACATTAAGAAATTTATTCATATCAAACACGAAAAATTGCATTTACATATTGGTTTTCTTTTGCTAAAATTATAGCATAGTATTTTCGTTACAGAGGTGTTTTGGTTGGACAGTGTGCAAAAAGGTGCTGAAATTAAAAATTTTACAGAAGGCAATCTAACATCTCATCTTGTTAAGTTTGCCATTCCGGTGCTGCTCTCTCATTTTATGATGATTCTGCTTAATACAGTGGATATGATAGTAGTAGGGCAAAAGCTTGGGGAATCAGGCACCTCCTCAGTGTCAATAGGTGGCTCTGTTGCAATGTTTCTGAATGCGTTTATAGGTGGATTTTCATCAGCGACACAGGTTATCATAGCAATTATGATAGGAACAGGAAGGCACAAGCAAATATCAAAATTCATAAGCACGGTATGTGGATTTGTTTTTGTAATTGCTATTGCATCCATATTCATAATGCTACCCTTTACTGACTTAATGTTGGATTTACTTAATACACCGTGTGAAGCATATGAAGGGGCATATGAATATGCATTGATTTGTATTTTTGGCATAATACCCATTTATTTCTATCATATTATAAGTGCCATATTCAGAGGCTTAGGAGATTCAAAGCATCCATTCATATTCATTTCAGTTGCTTGCGGACTTAATATAGTGCTTGATGTCGCATTTGTTCTTTGGCTCAACATGGGTGTTGGTGGAGCAGCGATAGCGACAGTTATTGCTCAGCTTGTAAGTGTTGTATTATCCTTTACCGTTTTTGCAAAGAAGAAGGATGCCTTTGGACTAACAATTAAAATCAAGGATTTTTACAGCTGGGACAAGGGAGAGCTTTCTAAATATATAAAATTGGCAATTCCCATGGCAATTAATAATTCTGCTATTCAAATCGCAGGTATGGTTATAAATTCACTGACAAATGATTTTGGTGTGACTGTCTCTGCTTTTGCAGGGATAAGAGCAAATATAGCTACTACCGTTGATTTGATTCTTGGCTCGGTAGCTGCTGCAGGGGCAATGATAATAGGACAAAACCTTGCGGCCGGAAAGCTGAAACGGGTGAACGGTACACTAATACGCATAGGTGTTATTACATTGTCTGCTTCGGCAATGCTTATAGTGCTGTTTCTGATATGTCCTGTTTCAATTTTTGGTATATTTACGAAGGAAAATAGTGTTCTTGAATTAGTATATCAGTATCTGCCCATTCTGATTTTTTCCTTGGTAAATGCAGGAATTCGACCTGTGACAAGAGCTTTAATTGACGGGAGTGGAAACAAACGAATCAACCTGATAGCTGCTCTGATTGATGCAATTGTTGCGAGAATCGGATTAGCGATTATTTTTGGCGTTTTATTGGAATGGGGATATATGGGATATTGGTTTGGAACAACTCTTGCAGAGCTTGTACCTATATTAATAGGCGTAGCATTCTATTTTATATCGGTGAAGAAAATATTGCGTAAATACAGTATGAAAAAGGAGCTTTAAGATGGAAAACAAGGTAATAAAATTAGGCGTTGTCGGTCTTAAAAGGGGAGCATATGTTGCTTGGACATTGATTGGGGATGAGAATGTAGTTATTCGTGCCGTTGCAGACAGTGACCCCGATACGCTTAAGGCGTGTAAGGAGGATTACGAGAAAAACGGAGTAAAGGATTTACTCTGCTTTGATAGCATAGAGGAGCTTTTAAGAAGCGATATAGATGCAGTTTATATTGCAACAGATAAGCCACTTCATACTAAGCATACCGTAATGGCTCTTGAGGCAGGAAAGCATGTTTTAAGTGAAATTCCCGTAATAGAAACTGTAGAAGAGGTGAAAATTCTTCGTAATGCAGTTAAATCACATCCCGAGCTTAAATATATGGCAGGGGAAAACTGCTTTTATTGGGCATTTATCGAGGCTTGGAAAAAAATGCGAGAGGATGGGAAATTCGGAGATATTTTATACGCAGAGTCCGAGTATTTACATGCAATCCATCCTGATGAAATCAAGCCGTATATACCCGAAAATCATTGGCGTAGATTCAACCCTGCCATAACATATTTGACACACAATTTAGGTCCGTTGCTTTACATAATGGACGATTATTGTGTCAGTGTATCCTGTATGGCTCCGGATGCTGCCAGATATAATCGGTACAGCAAAGGGGATGAAAACGGAATTGCAATATTCAAAACTGCTAAGGGTGCTGTAATTCGCATTTTTATCGGTTTTGGAATGTATGTTGGCTACGACCATAACTTTGCACTCTACGGAACAAAAGGCTCCATTCTTACCGACAAAACAAAGCCTCTTGAGGAGGCAACATCTTTTGCTAAAATGTATGAGGTACCGAACACCTTTGAAAAATTCTTTGAAATTCCCGTTAAGCTATCAAATAACGGTGATGTTTACGGACACGGTGGCGTGGACGCAAGGATGATTCGTGATTTTATAAGGTGCATAATCGAAGATACCGACCCACCGATTGATGTTGATATGGGTATAAGAATATCTCTGCCCGGCATAATTGCCAATGAATCGGCAAATCGTGGGGGAGAGTTAATAAAAATCCCCGAAATTAGCGATTTGCTTAAGTAACAGCATTGTTTTGGTCGGTGGGAGGATGTCTCGACTTTAATGCTCCGACTCAGTACGGCGAGCCATATATCCCGAACCGAAGGAAAACAAAAGGCAGATACGAAATGCGTGTCATCTATAAAATAAACAGAGCAAGAATAAAGGATAAAGCCTTTATTCTTGCTCTTTCTGTTTTTTAGAACCTGCTACGCAGAACCTTGTTACTTGTTTTACTCGTAATAAGGGTGTGCACTTAGCCCATTATACATTTGCCCGGACAAATTCGAAGCTTGCCCTGCGGGTAAGTTTGCCCTGCGGGTATGCTTACACTTAATGAATTTTCAAATTCTGCACTGTGGATAGCTTATAATACGGGATAGCCTGCTTTTTCATGTGCTTCGATAAGCTCATCGCACATTGCAACTATTTCATCGGGGGAAAGCTGTGCTCCCGTATGTGGATCCATCATTGCTGCCTGATATATTTTTTGCTTATCCATTGTATGTGCTGCTTCAATAGTCAGCATCTGTGGATAAATATTAGAGGAGTTCATCGCCGCAAGCTGGAGAGGAAGCTCTCCTACAAATGTGGGTTGTATACCTTGTCCGTCGACAAGGCATGTGACCTCAACACAGGCATCATAGGGAAGATTGGTAATAAGACCACGGTTAAGTACATTTCCACCAATTTTATAGGGTGTATTTGTATAAATAGCCTCCATAATTCTTGACGCATATTCGTGAGAACGCTTATGTTCTATTTTTCCACCTGCCATAAGCTCCTCGTACTGCTTCTGCCAGCCTGCTATTTGATTTACGCAACGGCGTGGATATTCGTCAAGGGGAATATTGAACCTTTCAATAAGATCCTCTCTGCCGTGCTTTATGTAGAAGGAATTGTACTCAGCATTATGCTCGCTGGACTCTGTACAGTAGTAACCGAGCTTGTCGATATAATCGTAGCGTACCATATCACCGTGCTTTTCCTTGGCATTCTTTTCCTTAGCACGCCTTTTAATTTCGGGGTAGAGGTCATTTCCGTCCTTATCTGTAATTTCAAGGAGCCACGCCATATGGTTAATGCCTGCAATTTTTTCAAGTCTGCCATCAAGCTTATCCTTCATATCAAGGGAGGAAAGGAGTCCCTCCGAGCAGGTCTGTACGCTATGGCAAAGACCGACTGTCTTAACCTTTGTGTATCGAAGCATATAACCTGTAAGCATAGCCATAGGATTTGTGTAGTTAAGGAACCAGGCATCGGGGCAAACCTCCTCGATATCCTTGGCAAAGTCCTTTAGCACACGGATTGTACGGAGTGCTCTGAAGATACCACCTATACCAAGGGTATCACCTATAGTCTGGCGTAATCCGTATTTCTTCGGTATTTCAAAATCTATGATAGTACAAGGGTCGTAAAGACCAACCTGAATAGCGTTTACAACAAAGTCGGCGTTTCTTAATGCATCCTTTCTTTCGGATACACCAAGATACTTTTTAACGGTGGCACGCCCTTCGTTAATGGATTCATTCATTTTGGAAATAAGGAGATATGACTCCTCAAGCCTTCCGGCGTCTATATCATAAAGTGCGATTTCGCAATCGTGAAATGCTTCACAAAGCATTGTATCGCCTAATACATTTTTCGAAAACACGGTGCTTCCCGCACCCATAAAGGTTACTTTCATAAATTTTACCTCGGTTTTAATATTTTGTAATTTTATTATATCATTAGCTATTAAGCTTTTCAAGAGGAAAATATATCGGCAAGGCCTTGATTGGAGCTAAACAGTATTTTTATGGAGCAATAATTACATTATGAGTGAAAAACCGGATAAGAGTGTAAATATTTTTTATTCATTGGTAATGCTTGCACAAGGCTTCAAAAATTGATATAATACGAATGATGGTTAAGTAATGTATGTTCCATCTTTTCGAAAAGCAAAGAGTATAATAGAGGCAAGTGATACGCTGTGTGCGATTCATCTTGCCTTTATTTTTTTATTTCCGGGAGATTTCACTTTTCGGAGTACGATACCCGTGAGTTCTCGGATAAATGCAACAGGCGTGATACGGATAATTCCAATGTGCTTATAAAAACCGTAAATGCAGTATCCCGTTCGGATGACCGTCCTATCTTCATTTACGATTACCTTGACCGTTTGGATGAGGCGATTGATATTACTCCTGTTCTTAACAGGCTTTCTTCTCTCGGCAGACAAATATTTATTTCGGTATGTGACGGTTATCCTTGTGAAAAAATCAAAAATAAAAGGGTGCAGATTGTACATATGGAGGATAACAATGGCAAGAATTAAGCTGCCGGGCTATCATTGGCTTGTGAGTAAGCATGAGGGCCGCCTTGTTACAAACAATTATTCCGGATCACTCGGTACGCTTCCCGATCGGGGATGCGTTAGCGTGCGAACCTTTAACTACCGTATTTACATAGATATATCAAGTAGCTCTGAAAGCATATCCGATGCCGAAACACTTATCCATATTTATGACGGAAACGGTACATTCGTTGAACGCAAAATTCCGACTGATAGGACAGAGGGCTATGTGCTGTGTCTTCAGCACAGCAATTATCAATATATCAATCTTGACGGAGGAAAAGCAAAAGAAGGTTGAGCTCTGTTCACAAAAGGCAATCAAAGAGCTTATAAAAGATAAATTACCTCAAAACACTGCAGTCATCAGCTTTTGCAGTCCTCGATAAACGCATAAAGGCAAAGAAATAAGGGAGTATTCGGTTAAACAGGGAGAGAATATAAATGTATAATAAAACAAATTTCTTTAATAATATCGCTGATGCAGTATGGCAAATCAAGCAATACAAGAGCCTTACTCTTGAGGAAAAGCACTTGGCTTGGCAAGAGATACTTATTGCCATGTCCGACAGTTCATTTAATTCGTACGGCTTATATGATGAGGCGAATATCAACAGCATTCACGCCTTTCTCTCGAAGTATATAGATCTTGAAAAACGACTTTTGGAGAGGTTTTACAAAAAAGAGGCAAATGCTGTATATACATACAGATTTTGGTGTGACGGTGAAACGGATTGGATTGGGGAAAACGGTGCTCTTTATACTGATTTTGATGAAGCAATGACGGAATTTAAGGATGATTCCGATATTGTCCCATCCTTTGCTCAGTTCAGTAAACGATATATTGGCAAGGAGGATAAAAGAATCCATATCTGTATACGCCCCAATGGGACGGTATTGAGCATTACAGAGGATTGATTTATCTGCGATGAGCAGGAGCATTATATCTTTTATGATGTATTTTTCGGTATGGAGCTTGCATTCAAAAGCAACTTGCAGTTGCTAAAAAATCAAGATTAACTTAATTTCCGAGATGTTCATCGGTAAATTAATCAAAAAATACACTTTCTGCAATTGCAGGTTGCAGAAAAATTCAATGTCAAGTTGGTTGTAAAAATGGATTGCGTTTGTTACAATATATGTATCGCAATTGTATATGAAGGACCGTACAAAGCTATGACAAGGTGGGCTTTCCTATACTAAAATAATAATTTGAGGAGATTTTATATGACAATAGGTCAAAAAATTATGCAGCTTAGAATATCTAAGGATATTTCTCAAGAGCATCTTGCTGAAACTCTTGGTATTTCAAGACAATCTGTTTCTAAGTGGGAAATGGGGCAGGCACTTCCACAGATAGATAAGGTGCTTCAGCTTGCAGAAATTTTTGGTGTTTCCACAGATGAGCTTTTGTATGACAAAATAGACATATCAAGCTTGCCTGCAAAACCCAAAAGAAATAAGTATTTTGGTACAGATGGATTTCGTGGTGAGGCAAATGCAACTCTTACATCTATGCAGGCGTACAAGGTAGGTAGATTCCTCGGCTGGTATTTCTCATCAAAGCTGTCAGGATGCTCGAAGCCGGGATACCGTCCTCGCATTGTAATAGGAAAGGATACCCGTCGTTCAAGCTATATGCTTGAATATTCCATAGTTGCGGGAATTACAGCATCGGGAGCAGATGCTTATATGCTCCATGTAACAACTACACCAAGCGTTTCTTATGTGACTCGTATGGACGAATTTGATTGCGGTATTATGGTAACTGCTTCCCATAATCCTTACTATGACAATGGTATCAAGGTTATAAATTCACACGGTGAAAAGCTTGATGATGAAACAACTGCACTTATTGAGGCATATATTGACGGCGACCTTGCTACCCTTGGTGTAACAGGCGACGACCTCCCATTGGCACAAAAGGCAAGTATAGGATGTATCCACGACTATTCGGCAGGCAGAAATCGTTACATCGGTTATTTAATTTCCGTCGCATCAAACTCCTATAAAAAATTAAAGATAGGTATAGACTGTGCAAACGGTGCATCCTGGTATATAGCTAACGCAGTATTCAGTGCTCTTGGTGCACAGACATATGTTATCGGTAATGAGCCTGACGGACTTAACATAAACGAGGGCTGTGGCTCAACACATATTGATAATCTTCAAAGATTAGTGAAGGAAAAGCACCTTGATATCGGCTTTGCCTTTGATGGTGATGCTGACAGATGTCTTGCAGTTGATGAAAACGGAAATCTTGTTGACGGAGATGCTATTATTTACATTCTCGGTAAACGGCTAAAGGCAAAGGGCATACTGAATGACAACACAGTTGTTATGACTGTAATGTCAAACAGTGGCTTTATCGCAAGCCTTGATAAGATAGGTATTAAATGTGTTCAAACTGCTGTGGGTGATCGCTTTGTGTATGAATGTATGCAGAACAACGATTATGCCATCGGTGGCGAGCAGTCCGGACATATTATTATGAAAAAATATGCTACAACAGGCGACGGAATATTGACTGCCATTATGATAGCAGAGGAAATATGTGACTCTAAGGATACACTTTCAAAGCTCGCAGAGCCTATAAAGCTTTATCCTCAGTATCTTCAAAATGTTCGTGTAAAGGATAAGTCCGCTGTTATAGAGGATGAAAATGTTAAAAAAGAAGTCGAAGCTGTTGAAAAGCTCATTAACAAGAAGGGCAGAATTCTTCTTCGTCAAAGTGGAACAGAGCCTGTTGTGCGTGTTATGGTTGAGGCTGAAACCCACGAAAAATGCATTGAATATACTCAAAGGATAGTTAAAACCATTAAAGAGGGAGGACACATTGTTGAATAAGCTTGTTAAGACAAAGGAATTATATTCTTCGGTTCCTGAGTATCTCTCGTCACTTTTTGATTCCTCTGAGTACCCTTGGGAAATGCTCCCAAAGATAAAGGACTATATATATGATCTCATAAAAAAGGGCATACCGGGATATACTCTTATATCCGAAAATGTGCTTGTGGGCGAAAATGTAAAGATATATCCCACAGCTACAATAGAAGGCCCAACTGTCATAGGCTCCGGCTGTGAGGTGCGTCCGGGTGCATTCATAAGAGGTAGCGTTATAACCGGAGAGAGCTGTGTAATCGGCAATTCCTCGGAATTGAAAAACTGTATTTTACTTGATAAGGTTCAAGTACCGCACTATAACTATATAGGAGATTCCATATTAGGCAACAAGGCTCATACGGGAGCAGGTACAATATGCTCTAATCTTAAATCCGACGGAAGGGCAGTAGTTATTCATGGTGATGTGGATTATGAAACAGGTCTTCGTAAAATCGGCGGTATTCTCGCTGACGGTGCTGATGTAGGCTGTGGTTCCGTTATAAATCCGGGTACGGTAATAGGTAAAAACACATCTGTTTATCCTTTAACTTCCTTGCGTGGTGTTTATCCGTCTGACTGCATTGTAAAGTCAACTAAGGTAGTAGTAAAAAGAGTATAATTCAATTTTGTAAGGAGAAAAGGCTATGAATTATATTGTGGTTAAAACATACGAGGAGCTTAGCACCCGTGTGGCTTCAATCATTTGTGGACAGATCGCCATGAAGCCACAGTGTGTTCTCGGCTTGGCAACAGGCTCATCTCCTCTTGGCGCTTATGCAAAAATAGTAGAAAAAAACAAGGCAGGAGAGGTGGATTTTTCCAATGTCAGGTCTGTCAATCTTGACGAATATGTAGGACTTCATGGTGAGCACGACCAAAGCTATCGTTATTTTATGAATAACAATCTGTTTAAGCATATAAATATTGATATAAACAATACATATGTGCCTGATGGATGTGCTGAAGATATAGAGGCAGAGTGCAAGGCTTATGACGAATTGATAGATAGACTTGGAGGTATTGACCTTCAGCTTTTAGGTATAGGCTATGACGGTCACATCGGCTTTAATGAGCCGGATACATATTTTGAAAAGTCAACCCACAGGGTAACTCTTGATAGCTCTACCATTGAAGCAAACTCACGCTTCTTTGCATCTCGTGACGATGTCCCTAAAACTGCTATTACTATGGGTATTGGTGGTATTATGTCAGCAAAGAGGGTATTGTTAATCGCAAACGGCAAGGGGAAAAGGGAAATTGTTGAAAAGGCATTCTTTGGGCCAATCACTCCATCAGTTCCTGCCTCTATCCTTCAGCTGCATCCTAATCTTACTGTAATTTACAGTGAAAACTAAACCTAAGTAATGAAAAATATTAAGGCTGCAAATAGATGCTCTTGATTCATATACTAAAATACTAATTGAAATATCTGCAGATAGAGTAATACTCTATGAGGACAAAAAATCAAATCAGCTTTAGATACACTAAAAATTCCCGATGACACCGTTAAGGAAGCTCATCGGGACTTTCTGTTATATGGCTTGAAAACGAACCCATATCACAAGCAGGGCTTGGGCGAGCTCAATGAGTAATGGGTATACAAAGAAAAGGCAAGACGGTATGTCTTATGTTTTTAGCGACTTGATAACTGTCTAAATTAAAAAACTATAGGTCCGGGTAAATTATTTACTTTTGTATTTACATGTGATATAATACAAATAATATAATGTTCTTAGACTCCCCCAAAAAACAGTTAGGAGGCTACTAAATTTTTTATGAATATATATTTAATTTTAACTTTATCAACTTTGTTAGCAACCGGAAAGGCCTTGTTTTGTAAAGCATTGGGAACAGGGCAATACTCAAAAAAAGAAACAGCTATATTAAATTTCAAGGCACTTTTTATTGCATTTATCTGCTCATTGATTTTAATAGCTGATGAATTTTATAAACTGTTTGAAATATCCGCATTTTCTATTGTTCTTTCCGTATTCTTTGGTATATCCGTAGCGATAACTCAAATTATGCAATCAAAGGCAATGGGAAATGGACCTGCATCCTTAGTATCGCTTGTATATTCCTGTGGCTTTTTAGTACCTATTTTTTACGGATTGTTTTTTTGGAATGAAAGCGTGTCTGTTTATCAATGGCTGGGCATTCTTTTACTTGTAATAGCCTTGTGCTTAATAGTATGTAAAGGAGAAAAGGGTGGGAGAATGGTTGCTTGGCTTCCGTTTGCGATTATAGCTATGCTTGGCTCGGGTGCTAATGCAATATTTCAAAAAACACACCAACATTCTTTATTTGCTGATGAGCTGCAATTGTTTTTAGTTTATTCCTTGTTTTTTTCATCATTGTTTACCGGTATAGTGTCTTTAGTAATTCGCAGAAGAGAAGAGAGTGAGCCTGATTTACTAAAAAAACAGCAAGTAATAAAAAAGATAATAGTTCCACTATGCCTCGGTATATGTGTGGGATTGCTGAATTTTTTGAATTTGAGTTTATCGGGAAAGCTACCTTCTATAATACTATTTCCCGTTTATAATGTAGGAAGTATGCTTTTGTCAAGCTTTATATCATCACTTATATATAAGGATAAGCCAACAAAAAGACAGGGAGTTGGCTTTGTAATAGGAATAGTGGCAATTTTAATAGTTGGAATTTTTTGACAGGAGAAATATATGGAATTATCTTGGGAAACAAGAGGCATAGTGCTAACATCACCTCTTTCTGAGGAAATAGATGATGTTATAAAATTTATTGATGAATATTTGGCACCCCGTGGCTTTAATATGATAGTAATGCAGGTAAGATATCGTTATCAGTTCAGTAGTCATCCGGAGGTGTGGGGATATGACCCACTTTCTGCAGAGAATGTAAAAAAACTGTTAGAGGTATGTAGGAAAAATAATATAAAATTAGTGCCTAAAATGAACCTGATAGGTCACCAATCAGGCTTCCACAATGAGCCAACTGACGGTATACTACACGGGCATAATACGGTTTCGTCCGATATATGTGACGGACTTTTGCGAGCATACCCTGATTTTGATGAACAGCGTGGTCTAAAGGAAATTCTTTATTCACGAAGCATATGCCTAAGCAGTAGAGAGGCAAAAGCTGTTGTATGCGAGCTGATAGATGAGCTGATGGATGTGTTTGAAGCAGATATGATACATATTGGTTGTGATGAGGTGTTTAATGCAGGGCTATGTCCCGAATGCTCAAAGAAGTCCAGGTCAGAGCTAATTTCAAGCTGGATCAATTCTATAAATGAGCATGTAAAAAGGAGTGGTGGGACAACTCTTATATGGGGAGACAGGCTTCTTTCCACAAAGGATACGGGTTATAATAGATGGGAAGCCTCTGATGACGGTAGTGATATCGCTATTGATATGCTTTCTAAGGATATTATCATATGCGATTGGCATTATGATAAATATGAAAAATATGAATCCATTGATATTTTTGCAAAAGCAGGCTTTAGGATAATGATAAGCCCATGGCGAGATAAAGCAAATCTTGAGGCATTTTTAGATTATGCAATTAAGCACGATATAGGCCATATAAACGGTGTCCTAATGACAACATGGTGTGGCTCGGGTGATTTAGCTAAAAGATTATTGTACGGTGAAAAGGGCAGATGGCTCCACACAGAGCAAATAGCAACCACGATTGAAGATGTTTTCGGCAAATAAGTATCGGTCAACGATATAATCCCATATCACGACCGGAGTTATAGGTGGGTTAGATAAGCGTTTTTGGTGCCCAACTATATTTGAGTGTTCTTTTCGTTTTGCCGGTCAAATAGCATCAACCATCCACGCCCCCGAAAGCTCATACTTTGCTTCGGGGAACCTCGGCACTGACAACGGCTTTCGTAAGAAATGCAAACCCAATCCCAAGCAGAGCAAGGTGTGTGGCATCTTGTGCGACCCGTACGGGAAGAAGCCCAAAAGCCTCCTTTGTGAAAGGGAGGTGTCACACAGCGACGGAGGGATTGTCTTAAAAAAGTGACCCGTACTATTTGGGAAGGCTCCTTTGGAGCTATTTCTGCCGAGCCTTTTCCTTGCAAGCAGAGAACGGCTTTCGTCAGAAATGCGAACCCATATTCCAAGCAGAGCTTGGGGTGTGTTCGATGGACGGAGGGACACAAAAAAAGAAAAACAGGTACTTGATGTACCTGTTTCCTTTTTTTGGTGAACTGTAATATCGGAGTGTCGAACTAATTATAACATCAATGGGTAGAGTCAAATTGGCTCTACATTTTTTGTTACTCTACTTGTCATATGTTTACAAAAAAGTAGTCTCTCTGTCAAAAGTAACTATTTTTGCGATATGCTAAGGGCGAGATGCCCATATGTTTTTTAAACATTCTGCTGAAGTATAATGCATCTTCAATGCCACATAATTTAGCAATTTCAGAAATACTATAATCGGTGTTTATTAATAAATGGGAACTTTTATCTATGATTAACTCTGCGTAATATTCTTGAGGAGAAACGCCTAAGTTTTTCTTAAAAAGCTTTATAAAATAAAATTTGCTTATGCCACAAAGTTTTGACAGTTCTTCGTTGGAACGTCTTATATGACATTCGGACTTCATAATTTGAATGGCTTTATATAGTTTTGATTTCTTTCCTTCTTGGCTGATAAGTTTCATTATGCGAGCGATAATCGATATCAGCTCGCCATTTAATAATAGCTCTGCCATTTCCTCCTCGTTCTGTAAACCGCTCCATAAGCTGTGGCAAAAATGCTCAAATTCCGGGAAAACTCCTATATGGTACGAGCGCTCCTTGAAAAAGGAAAGCATTTTTTCCACTTCGCTACCTGTAAAAAGAATCCAATAATGCGTTGTTTTTTCTCCGTTTATCGAATATATCTGCGGTTCATTGGGTCTAAATAAGCAAATATCTCCACTTGTAAGATTGTATTTTTTGCCATTTTCGTGTATAGTGAGAGTACCGTACGCAACGTAAATAAGCTGATAGTCGGGTCTGCCGCTTTTACGACGAATGGATAATTTTGAGTGGTCCGCACAATACCCAAAATCATTAATATAGATAAATCTATCGGTTTCGGTATGCTTTTCTCCACTTGATTTTCCTGAATAATAGTATGCTTTACCAGTATAATTGTACATTTTTATCCCCCCTCATTAAATTTTATACCACAAAAAAGCACTTTTGTCCATATCTTACCAAAAAAATCATATTGATTTTACTACTGCTTAATGCTATAATCGAGTTGTGAAGCAAGATATATAAATTTGTCATTTGATATGTAATGTGTAAACACAAAGCCCTTATATTTTGCAATTTGCTAAATGAAGGAAAGGAGAGTTCATAGAAATGATAATACCAAGGTCTGAACATCCAAATCCACAATTTGAAAGAGAAAACTGGGTTAATTTAAACGGAGAATGGGAGTTTGAGCTTGACCGTGGCATCAGCGGTCGTGATAGAAAATTTTACGAAAGAGAGCATCTTGACTCTAAAATCATAGTTCCATTCTGCCCTGAAAGCGTTCTTTCTGGTATCGGTAACACAGATTATCTTAACTGTGTTTGGTATCTTAAGAGAGTAAAAATCAAAAAGTGCAACAAAAGAGTAATTTTGCACTTTGGTGCAGTTGACTACGAAAGCTATGTTTATGTAAATCATAAAGAAGTTTACCACAATATCGGCGGTTATGTTGGATTTGATATTGATATAACCGATTATGTGGAAATGGGCAAGGAAAATATAATTATCGTATGCGCCATTGACACTCATCCGAACGGAAAAGCATCGGGTAAGCAAAGTGAAAATTACTATTCTATTGAATGCTGTTATACTCGTACAACAGGCATTTGGCAAACGGTTTGGCTTGAATATATTGAAAAAAACTACATCAAGAGTGTAAGATATTACACCTCAATAGAACAAAAAAGCGTTCAAATTGAAATAGAAACGGTAGGAAACGCAGAATTTAAAGCGATAGCTACATACAATGGAAAAGCAGTAGGTGAGGCGAGTGCAAAATTGCATACAGGTATAAGCCACTTAACTCTTAGTTTAAGCGAGCTTCATTTATGGGAGGCAGGCAAGGGTAGGATTTATGACCTTGAGCTAACCTATGGCAAAGATAAGGTAAAGAGCTATTTCGGTATACGCTCAACCGCCTTTGATAATAAAAATTATTTGTTGAACGGAAAGCCCCTGTTTCTTCGCACGGTTCTTGACCAAGGCTACTATAAGGAAGGCATATACACAGCAAAAAATGAAGAAGAGCTATATAGAGATATACAGCTATCGTTTGAAGCTGGCTTTAACGGTGCAAGATTACATCAAAAGGTGTTTGAGCCAAGATTTTTGTATCACTGTGACAAAATGGGATATCTTGTGTTTGGCGAAGCTCCCAATGCTCACCTTGATTACTCTGATATGAATCAGCTAACTCCGTTTTTGCTTGAATGGCAAAGAGAGGTAAAAAGAGATTTTAACCATCCGTCAATTATAGGCTGGTGTCCTCTTAATGAAACATGGGATTGGGATAACAGACATCAAAATGATGATTTTATAAGAGCGCTTTATTATTCAACAAAAGCAATGGATACTACTCGCCCCTGTATAGGCACAAGCGGTAACTATCAGGTGGTGTCCGATATTTATGACCTTCACGATTATATTCAGGATACACAGGACTTTAAAAAAATCTACTTAGCACCCACATACGAGGAATTTGCAAGCAATTATGATAATCATCCTTGGCACGGTGGAGTATCAAAATATCAAAAATCAACCGACTATAAGGATATGGCACTATTTTTAAGCGAATTTGGTGGAATTCGTTGGGATATTGACGGAATAGAAGGTGGCTGGGGCTACGGCAACGCTCCTAAAACCGAAGAAGAGTTTTTAGAAAGATTTGAAGGCCTGACAATGGCGCTTATAAATTGCCCGTATGTGTGTGGCTTTTGTTATACTCAGCTATATGATATAGAGCAAGAGGTAAACGGTTTATACACTTATGAAAGAAAGCCTAAATTTGATCTGAATAAAATCAAATCAATTATACAGGCGAAAAGAAAGCGCTGAAGCGTTTTTGAGCTACGCAAAAAGCCATGACAATGGTCATATTATGGGTGTTTTAGCAACCACGTGGTGCGGATCCGGAGATTTAGCCAAGAGATTATTGTATGGAGAAAAAGGCAGATGGCTCCACACCGAGCAAATAGCAAGCACCATCGAAGCCATATTCGGTTAATAGAGCTGATGCGCTACGGTGACCCGTACGGGAAGAAGCCCAACTTTTGACGCTTCGACACGAAGCAGTTGGGCTTGAACCACGAACCCAACTCGAACTATATGACCCGTACTATTTGGGAAGGTTCACTTTGTGAACTATTTTCGTCCGACCTTTTCCTTGCAAGCAGAGAACGGCTTTCGTCAGAAATGCGAACCCAATTCAAAATGCGACTGCATTTTGAAGATGGGTCGATGAGCGTACGGGCTACAAAAACAAAAAAGCAGGACCTCTGTCCTGCCTTTGTTTTTGGTGACCCGTACGGGAAGAAGCCCAACTTTTGACACTTCGACACGAAGCAGTTGGGCTTGAACCACGAACCCAACTCTCGCAAAACGAGAGGATAGCTTAGCGAAGCGTACGAATCACAAAAACAAAAAAGCAGGACCTCTGTCCTGCCTTTGTTTTTGGTGAGCTGTAGTATAAAAGTGTCGAACTTTATTGCTTTTTCCTTCGATTTTTATAACATTCTGGACACCCATTTCCAGCAACTCGCTTGTTTATTCTTGCAGACCAAACATGCCCACAAGCCTTACACAACCACCATACAGGAGTGCCACTTGATTTTGAAACTTGGGTAGGCAACAATGGCAAATTTTTTGTGGGATGCCATTCTTTTAGTAACTCAGGTCGTAGTGTGGCAAAATCATTAACCCCCGGAATGATTTTTTTACTAGAACAAACAGAACATCCTGTTCCTTCAATGACTCGATGCTTGGGATCTGCCTCATATTCATGACCTAATGGACATATCCACAATACTTTTTCGCCATATCCTGGTGTGATTTCGGTAGGTTTCAGCTTGTTTTTGGGATGCCATTCTTTAGCTAAGTCCGGGTAAAGACTTGCGAAATCATTAAATCCAATCCAAACTTTTTTGCCAGCACAATATGGGCATCCTGTTCCATCGTTAACACGATGTGATATTGATGCAGGATAGTCATGACCTAGTGGGCATATCCATATTACTTTTTTATGAGTCCCAACGGAAAAGTTTTCAGGTGTTAATTTTCCGTTTGCAGTGGGATGCCACTCTTTTGCTAACTCAGGATACTTAACAGCTAAACTATTCTCCTTTTTACGCAAAATATAATTGTTCATAATGTTTATACTGTCTTTTTTGATATTAATTTCAAAATCAAAATTCTTATGAAATATTATATCATACAGACTGCGTAAAACACCATTTAGATTGCGATAATCGGGCTTAGGTTTGTAATATATTGTATTTGTTTTAATGTCAAATAAATCGTTAGAATCATGTTCTTTTACACGAAATAATGTTATGCCTTTTTTTAGCAAATAGGAATTTTTTGCTTGTTCGCGTTTTGAACTCTTTTCACTGTTGTGAAAAACTTTTCCATCGTATTCTATTCCGATATTTAATTCTGGCAAAAAAATATCGATTTCATATTTATTATCTAAT
This sequence comes from Clostridia bacterium, assembly GCA_017456545.1. Classification (GTDB taxonomy): domain Bacteria; phylum Bacillota; class Clostridia; order Oscillospirales; family CAG-272; genus RGIG2000. The sequence goes on from JAFTJE010000024.1 coordinate 52,702, forward strand.
TTATATTGACCTAATGCTATGGAAACTTTTTGCATATAGAAAAGAATTGCTTGTTCAGGAAAACTTGTGTGTTTATCACCATAACATTTTGGACAGTTTCGATTTGAACTGTACCTATGATTGACTGTATCTTCCCACTCATGCCCACAAGTTTTGCATCTCCAAAATACAGATTTATTTGCACTTTTAGCAATTTTAGAAGGAACTAGTCCGTTATTCTTTTCGTAGTTCCATTCTTCCGCTAACCATGGAGCTACTGTTTGCAAATCAGTTTCACCTTCTATAGGAAGCCTACCAGAACAATACGGGCATCCGTTACCGTTTGACCGTGCTGCAACTTCTGCTGACCATGAGTGTCCGTTTTGACACTTCCAATATGGGTGTGGTTTACAGTGAGAAAATCTTGGTATTTTGTTTGGATCAAGACCTAATTCACTATTTTTGTCCCAATCCCATTCTTTCATTAAATTTGGATAATCAATTAAATATTTCTTCATAGAAAACCTCAAAATAAATCGTGTCATAATTGTATCATATTTGTGCAAGCAATACAATGAAATTTGTTTAATCTACTTAATACAAATGAAATTTCTTTCAAAAACCGACTGAAATTAAAACAAGAGCCAAGGCAGTAGGCTTGGCTCTTGTTATCAAAAATCAACTGTATAATTCTTCAATCAAATTTTTAAGACCTATTGGCAATATTTGACGCACATTTGATTTGAAGCGTTCCAAATTGGCAGGTGACAATTTGCTGATTGCATCGCTCATATCTTTGCAAGCCTTGTTAAAATCAAGCTGAAATTTTTGATATTCTTGTTCTAACTCTTCATTAGTCATTCTATACCTCCATAATTAAAACTATTAATACAAAGGAGATGAATATGTTTTTTGAAAGAATGTAACAATGGTTGGTGACATATTTATTTTATCATAAGCTTAATAAAAAGTCAAGAGAAAACAAAGCAATATACTGTTCGTGAAGGTTCACCTTGTGAACTATTTCTGCCGAGCCTTTCGCTAGTGAACTGACAACGGTATTGGTCGAAAATGCGAACCCAAGTTTTCCACAAAGCGAGTGCGAACAAGCAAATTTTTGCTAAGCAAGGCTATCAAAAATTTGTACGGGAAGATGTCTCGCCCTTTAATGTTTCGACGCGGAACGGCGAGCCATGAACCACGAACCCAATTCAAAATGCGACTGCATTTTGAATATGGGTCGATGGACGGACGGGCACAAAAAAAGAAAAACAGGTACTTGATGTACCTGTTTCCTTTTTTTTGGTGACCCGTACGGGAATCGAACCCATGTTACAGCCGTGAAAGGGCCGTGTCTTAACCGCTTGACCAACGGGCCATTTATTAATGCTCATAAATTATATCATATGTTTTTTTATTTTGCAATAGGTTTTTACAATTTTTTTTATTTTTTTTGGAATTTATTGTTGCCTGTCCAAAATGCAGTGATTATTTCCGATTTTTTATAGTTTTTTCCTTTCCTAATTGACGAAAACAGGCGATATATGGTAAAATAAATTAACTAATATTTCAAAGGAGAGCTTTATGAAGCAGATTTTTAATCCTTTTTTACCCTTATATGAATGTATACCCGACGGAGAGCCCCATGTTTTCGGTGATAGAGTATATGTTTACGGCTCCCACGATAAGGAGGGCGGAGATTTCTTCTGTATGCTTGATTATGTATGTTATTCGGCTCCTGTCACAGACCTCAAGGACTGGAGATACGAGGGAGTTATATATAAAGCATCTCAGGACCCGGATTATCCTAAGCACGAGTTTATGTATGCTCCGGATGTAGTACAGGGAAATGATGGACGCTACTACCTCTATTATTCCCTTGCAGGACGGAAGGAATGCAGCTACCTTATGAGTGTTGCTGTAAGTGACAGCCCGGCAGGACCATTTGAATTCCATGGCTATGTACAGTATCCCGACGGAAGGCCCGTACAGGATTTTATAATCTTTGACCCGGGTGTAATAAATGACAACGGTCAGATACGCCTGTATTACGGTGTATGGTACGATTTTGACGAGAATCCCAATTACACAAGGGAGCAGAGCATCGTAAAGCAGATGGAAATGTACCATAAGACCCGTGAGGAAATAGAGAATACAGAGGGTGGAGTACAGGGACCTGTTACAGTTGAGCTTTGCGACGATATGATAACCGTAAAGCACAAGCCAAAGCATATTTTTCCCATATTATACAAGGGCACAGATTTTGACGGACACGAGTTTTTCGAGGCGAGCTCAATTCGTAAGATAGGAAGTAAATATTATTTCATCTATTCCACATACAATCAGCACGAGCTTGCTTACGCCACAAGCGACTATCCCGACAGAGATTTTCGCTTTGGTGGAGTTATTATATCCAACGGAGACATCGGATATAAGGGCAGAAAAACAGCTGACCGTCTGATGCGAACAGGAAACAACCACGGCAGTATCGAATACATAAACGGAGAATGGTATATTTTCTATCACCGTCAGACACATAAGACCGAGTATTCCCGTCAGGCGTGTGCTGAAAAAATAGTTATGCTTCCAGACGGCTCCATCCCCCAGGTGGAAATAACCTCCTGCGGTCTTAACGGTGGTCCCTTGGAGGGGCACGGCACATATCCTGCAGTAATCTGCTGTAATTTAACTAACGGAAAAATGCCACATAGCAACTGCCCGGATATGCGTTTACCCCATATCATATGCAAAAACGGAGAAAGAATAATATCAGAAATTGACAACGGTAATCTTATCGGCTACAAGTATTTTGACTTAACCGACACAACAAGAATAGGCGTTTATACAAGGACCTGTGATATTAAGCCCTGTGGAGAGCTTATTATCAAAACCGACATAGACGGCGAGCCTATTGCCAAAATACAGATAACAGACAATGCCGAATGGACTCTTTGCTATACAGATATAGCTTCACAAAAGGGCAGTTATCCCGTATATTTTGAGTATGTGGGAACAGGAAGCATAGAGCTGAAGGAGATTTATTTCGGATAAAGTCCGACCCTGTGTCTGTTTTACTTTTTTCACAAAAAAATATGATATAAAAAGCATCCTGCATACATACTCCTATTTGGAGCAACAGTAAGCAGGATGCTTTATATTATGCACTTCTTTTCTTAATTAAGCCTGGGCACAGGATTCTTTAGCTTCCTCATTTTTGTTGAAAAGTGAGGGGATACAAGCCTCATAGCTTGTAACATCGAGTATCGTCTCACCATCTATCTGGAGGGCTACAGGACGGTTAAATTCAACGGTGATATGCTTACCCTTGAACTCATCAACTATCTTTGTGTGATTGATATGCTCCCCCTTGAATATGGAGGGGAATACCATAAGGGTCTTCAGCTTACCTGAATCGTGGATAGCACATAAGGAAACGCTTTCCTCTCTCTGGTCTCTTGTCTGGTGTGGGGTAGGTCTCATTCCTCCACCGTAATAGCGACCCACCATAGTGGGAGCAAGCCACACCTTTTTATATGTATGTGTTACACCGTCAACGGTTATTTTTGCAGATGTGGGCTTGTAGAAGAAAAGTAAGCCTTTTATAGCGATACCTGCATAGTTTATTTTCTTGCCGTCATTTTTTGCACGGAGCTTATCCCCAACCTCACAGCAATAGCCGTCAATACCAAATCCAACACCGTTTATGAAGCGATAGCTTTTTCCCTTTACTGTAACAACGGGAAGATTTGAAATATATTCATTTACACGGAAGGGGACAGAGCCGTCTATTCCATCCATATCACGGAGAAAATCGTTTCCTGTTCCTGTAGCGTAATAGAGAATTTCATTCTTAACATTGAGGTCATAGATGTCATTTGCAAATCTGTTAAGGGTTCCGTCTCCACCGCATACGATAATTGCATCATCGGCATCAAGAGATTCTACTAAATCTGCATAGCTTTTTATAGTGGTTATGTCAAGATACTCAAGCTCACGGTCAGTATACAGCTCTCTTAATTTTTCAGCCCTTTCTGTTCCCGACTTATTGCCTGCGTGTGGATTGTACAATACATAGCTCTTACTCATGGTATTCTCCTTTTTCACTCTCAAAAATGTCTGTGTCTTCATCGGCTGTTACCCTTGCAATCTCCTTTTCCTTGTTCCAAAGAAAGCTAAGATGCATCTCGGTGCCATTCAACATCCTTTTTATATTTTCAATGTTTTTTATAAGAACGGGAATTGTTATTCCCAAAAATATAAACGCACCTATAAAATCCTGTCTTACGATTCCGTAAAGAATGGGATATATAATAACTGCCGTAATAGGCATAAAGCATAGATAATCGGAAAGAAAAACTATAATGATTTCGACGGCAAAGAACACTGTAAAAATCCTCCAGTCAAGCATTATTATAACGCCACCGAGGGAAGCAGTACCCTTGCCACCCTTAAAGCCCATATAAAACGGAAACATATGACCGATAACACACATTGTTCCTGCAATAGGGAACACATACAGGATATCGTCAAAAATAATCTGGGACAGCCAAATGGCGATACAGGATTTACCTATATCAAATAAAGCACAGATAATACCTGCTGCTTTACCGAGAATTATCAACGCATTTGACGCACCTGCGTTTTTTGAGCCCTTTTCTCTGATATCAAAGCCTTTAATTTTACCTATTATATAGGCAGGATTTATTGACCCTATACCATATGCGAAAAGCATACATAAAATATACTGCATCAGTACCTCACTTATTGATTTTTTGGTATCTCCACTGTGAAAGTAACTGTGTTGTTTTCGCAATGAATGATTATTTCTCCATTATGAAGATCTACTATCTTTTTTACAATGGCAAGACCGATTCCACATCCCTCGGAGGAATGGGATTCGTCAGCCTGATAAAATTTATTAAAAATTTTTTTCTGATTTTCCTCAGTAATCGGCTCACCCTCGTTAGTGACGGAAACTGATAAGCCATCGTTATTATCACGGATGCTAACGGCTATGCTTTTTCCCTCGTCGGAAAATTTAATAGCATTATCAAGCAGATTTATAAACACCTGCTTCATAAGCTCCTCGTTTGCAACGACAGTATGCTCACCGAATCTTAAATCAAAATCTATATTTTTCTTTTCCCACTTGTTATCAAGGAGGAGAATGCATGACCTGATCTGCTCGGAAATATTATATTTTGCCAGGTCGGTAAGGATGCTTTGGTTTTCTATCTTTGTCATATTCAGCACGCTTGTTGCCATATATGATAGCCTGATAGATTCCTCTTCAATCGCATTGAGATACTGTTCCCGTTCCTCATCGGTCAAATTGTTCTTTTTTAGTAGCTTTGCAAGACCTGCAATTGATACAATGGGAGTTTTGAACTCGTGTGAAAAGTTGTTTACAAAGTCAGAACGAAGCATTTCCGTATTCTGAAGCTCCTCGGCCAATGTATTGAATTTAAGTGACAATGCCTTAAAAGCCTTTACCCTTGTATCCGAGGTGTCCATACGAACATTGAAATTTCCCGAGGACAGCTCATCCATGTTTCTGATAATTCTACGGATAGGACGGAGGATAAGGTTACTGCCGAACAGTGATGAAAGAGCACCGAGAATTGCACTTCCTATTACCATAAACAGTACTGTATATGAGGAATTATCAACAATACCGCTATCCATAACTCCCGCCTTTATAAGTATAAAGGTTAAAGCAGAGGATAATCCGAGGGATACAAGTAAAACTCCAAATACTATAAGTGACAGTACAATTGTAAGAGACAGGTTAAAGGAGACCTTTTTTTTATTATTTTTTCTTTTGAATAAAGACCTCATATCATTTTCACCGCCTTATATCCAAGACCTCGAACCGACTCTATACGGAACTCCGTAAATGTATCAAATCTTTTTCTGAGCCTGCCTATATGAACAGTTACGGTTTCCCATCCTGTATCACTGTCTGCCCCCCATATTTCGTCCATAAGCTGTATTCTTGTAAAGATTTTGCCGGGGAAGGAGAGTAGCTTGTAGAGAAGCAAAAATTCCTTTTGAGGAAGCTCCTGTATCTCTCCGTTTCTTGTAACGGTAAAGGAATCATAATCAAGAATCACTGAGCCTATAACTATCTTTTTATCATTGATTATTTTGGCACGACGGAGAAGTGCCTTGATTCTGTACAGCATTTCTTCATCGTCTATGGGCTTTGTAATGTAATCATCGGTCCCGACAAGAAATCCCTTGTGCTTGTCAGCAGGGAGCTGCTTTGCTGAAATCATAAGAATGGGCAGATTGTTATTATTTTCTCTTAAGGTACGGGTAAATTCATATCCGTCCATTTTGGGCATCATAATATCAAGCACTATAAGGTCAATATGCTGGGTGTCCATAACCTCCAGTGCATCCACACCGTTTGAAGCGGTAATCGCATTGTAGCCTGCCCCCTCAAGGACAGCCTTCAAAAAGAGGCGAGTATTTTTATCGTCATCTACAATGAGTATATTAAACATCCTATTACCCCATTTCATCATAATATTGTATAGATAAAAGATAAACTGAAAATAAACTGCTAAAATATAATCTGCGGGAGTTTTATATTTTTCCTTGTAAAAATTTTACTATAATATCGTACATTCTATCCATAGAATCAATTTCCATAGTCTCCCCCGGAGTATGGAGATCGTGGACATTACATCCTACGGAAATAGCCTCCATATCAGGACATGAGCCTGTTATAATTCCACATTCCAGTCCAGCGTGGATAAGCGTTATTTTTGGCAAGGAGCCGTTTACGGATTTGTAAGCATCTATGTAGTCCTTAATAAGAGGGGAGTCCTTTGGGCTCTCCCAGCCCGGGTATTTTTCGTGGTGATAGGTGCTTCCTTCAATATCATTCGCTAAGGAATCCAACTCATTTATACAGGAGGCAATACCGATTTCATTTAATGAACGGGAGGAAAAGCCAATATAAAAGCCTGTATCATCTGTGCTTACCCGTGCAAGATTTCTTGATATGGCGGGAAGAATAGGCTCCTCGCTTCTGTATTGTAAAACACCGTTAGGAACAGAAAGAGCATAAATAAGCTTTTTGGTGTCAGTTGAGGAAAAAGCCGAGGAGGTGTCTGTTTTTTCTATTTTTAATGTTAGATTTTTGTCTTCATCGGCAGTTATAAGGTTCATAATATATGATCTTGCATCGTCCCAAATCCCGTCGAGAGGAATGCTTGATATAACGGTAGCCTCACACTCACGGGGAATAGCATTATCCCTGTCACCACCGTCAATGGAGGACACACGGATATCAGCTCTTTCCGAAAGGAATGAAAGAAGCTTACCCATCAAGACATTTGAGTTTTGTCTGCCTCTGTCAATATCCTCACCGGAGTGTCCACCAAAGAGACCGGTTATAGTAAGCTTATAACCGGAGAACTCCCTGTTTTCGAGCACGGCAGGACAGCTCAGGCGTGTTCTTATTCCTCCACAGCAGCCGATAATTATAGTGTTTTCCTCAGCTGAATCAAGGTTTATCATTCTACGGGATTTGATATTTGTATAGTCGAATTTTGATGCACCGACAAGGCCAATTTCCTCACCGGAGGTAAAAAGGCATTCAATACGGGGATGGGAAAGAGAATTATCGTCGAGGATGGCAAGCATTATAGCAACGCCAAATCCGTCATCGGCTCCGAGGGTGGTGCCGTTAGCCCTCAGGATATTCCCCTCGAGGATAAGCTCTATAGGGTCGGATATGAAATTGTGAGGACAGTCTTTATTCTTCTCGCAGACCATATCAGTATGTGCCTGGAGTAGTATAGAATCCTCATTTTCCCGACCTTGTGTCGCATTTTTTACAATCAGGACATTATTTTCCTTGTCCCTCAGATACTCAAATCCATGTAACACGGCAAATTCACATATATAGTCGGCAATTCCTGACTCGTTTCTTGAGCCACGGGGAATTTTTGATATTTCCTCAAAATATGAAAAAGGAGACTTATTCTTTACTCCTGTTATAATTTGTGACATAATACTCTCCAAATAAATATATTTTAATTATATTCTATTCCAACATTGTATAAAAGTCAAGTAAAATGTTACCGCAGATTAAAACATATTCTTGACTTTACATACCCTTTATGATAATATTTAGTTGTAGAATTATTATAGAAGGAGAAGCTTTTATGTTTTATTTTGGAGCAGCCTATTATCCCGAGCTTTGGGATAAGGCAGAGATTGACAAGGATATCAAGGTAATGAAGGAATACGGTCTTAACTGTATGCGAGTTGGTGAATTTGCATGGAGCACCATGGAAAAGACTGAAGGAGTGTTTGATTTTTCACTTTTTGGCTATGTTATAGACAAGCTTTACGAGAACGGTATTTATACAATTATGTGTACACCCTCCTGCACTCCTCCCCGTTGGTTCTTTAAGAAGTACCCCGATGCTATCCGTACTGTAGCTAACGGAAATTCAAGGGAAAAGCAGCTTCACCGTGCAAGAGTCCACACCTGTAAATCCAATAAGGATGCAAGGAGGCTAAATGCAAGAATTGCTGAGGAAATGGCAAAATACTTTGGCAACCATCCCGGACTTATCGGCTGGCAGATAGACAACGAGCTTTTTCCCTATGATAGCGGATGCTACTGTCCCGACTGTGTTAAGGGCTTCCGTGAGTATCTTAAGAGAAAGTACGGAACAATAGAAAGCCTTAACAAGGCGTGGGGAACCTATCGTTGGTCCCTCGACTATTCGGATTTTGACGAGATAGAGCCCCCCCATACTAATCAGTGGGAGAACCCCAGCAGATTTGTGGAATGGGCTAATTTCCAGTGTGAGCTGATTTATACCTATACATGGGAGCAGGCTGAGGCTATAAGGAAGTATTCCAATGCACCTATTGGCACAGATATGATGACAAACAACTATTTAAGCTACCGTGATATGAATAAGAAGCTTGATATAGTTCAGTACAATCATTACGACAAGATTGATATTATGTACCGTAATATGTTTGTATTCGACTTTCTTCGTAAGGTTAAGGAACGCCCCTTCTGGGTAACCGAGACCCTTGTTGGCTGGAACGGAGGCTATTGTGCGTCCAATGATTACCATCATATTGACAGCTGTTATATGAATACGATCTCCCCCATCTGTAAGGGTGGAGAAATGAATCTTTTTTGGCTTTTCCGTGCTCATCCAAACGGACATGAGCTTGGTCACGGCTCTATTGTTAACACATCGGGAAGACCTTACAGCGTTTCACAGGGTGTGAAGAGAGCAGCCGAGCATGTTGAAAAATGCAAGGATTTTCTTGAAAATTCCAAAATCGAGTCGAGTATTGCTCTTACATATTCTACCACAGCAGTAAAGAGCTTTTCTCATGCCCCCTTGGTAGAGGACTTGTATAAGAACTACCGTGAAAGACTTATTGATACCTTCCATGCTCCTCTTAAGCATTATAATGTGGATGTAATAGAAACAGATGCTTGTCTTGACGGATATGATATTCTGCTTTCTCCCATGCTCTCTAACGCAACAGAATGTGGCTTTAAGGAAAGAGTAACAGAATGGATAAATAACGGCGGTACATGGATTGTCGGTCCTCTTTCCGATATAATGACAGAGTATGCATCTAAGTATACAGAGGCTCCGTTCTCATTCCTTGAGGAGCTTGGAGGAGTGTATACAAAGTACAATATTCCCTTTGATTATCAGGTTGACAAGCTTGTAAAGACCCATTTTGTGGATAACGGACAGGAAATTAAGACATCATTGAGCTATGACGCCTTTGAGACCGTAGACAGTGAGGCTCTTGCTGTTTATTCGGGCGGAGAGGATTTTGACGGACTTGCCGCTATTACAAGGCGTAAGGTTGGTAAGGGTCAGATAATTATTCTCGGTACGGGAATTGACGGTGATGCTCTTATTAAGCTCATTGACAGAGCTCCTATTTGCGAGGCGTCGGAAAATATAGAGCTTATTGAGAGAAGTGGTAAGGAAAACGGTATAATAGCTCTTGAGCTTGGTGGCAAGGACGGATATGTTGTTCTTTGTGGAGAGTATTACGATATCCTTGGCGAAAAGACTGTTTCAGGCAGGGTGGAGCTCAAGCCATTTGAAGCACTTTTCTTGAAAAAAGCGGAGTGAGTGTATGAAATTCAGTGATATTAATATAAGGGATCCCTTTGTTCTTACATATAACGGTAAATATTACTTATACGGTACAAGAGCCAAAAATACCTGGGAATACAGACCCCTTGAAACCATAGGCTTTGATGTGTACATCAGCGACGATATGGAGAATTGGAGTGAACCAAAGGAGATTTTCTCTTACTATGAGGGCTTTTGGGGGGATAGACAGTATTGGGCACCCGAGGTGCACTGCTATAAGGGTAAGTTCTATCTTTTTGCATCCTTTAACTCGGAAACGGCCCACAGAGGAACAGCGATTTTGGTGTGTGACACTCCCGATGGCAGATTTGTCGAGCACTCGGATAGGGCAATAACTCCTCACGATTGGGAGTGCCTTGACGGTACATTGTATGTGGAAAATGATACACCGTATATAGTTTTTTGTCACGAATGGACTCAAATTAAGGATGGAACCGTATGTGCCCTACAGCTTACTCCCGACCTTAAGGAGTCGGTTGGGGAACCTATTGAGCTCTGGCGTGCCTCGACTCCATCCTGGGTATACAGCTGGAGTGGAAACGGGGACTATGTAACTGACGGACCGTTTATGCTCAGAATTGACAATGAGCTTATTTGTATCTGGTCAAGCTTTACTGAAGGAAAAGAATACTGTGAGGCAATTTCCCGTTCCGATAACGGAAGCATAAAAGGAAAATGGACTATTGATGAGGAGCTTTTGTTCAGTAAGGACGGAGGACACGGTATGATATTTACCGACCTTGACGGTGAGCTGAATTTTATATACCATACTCCAAACAACACTCCTTACGAAAGACCGGCTGTTGTAAAGCTTACAAAGGAACAGCTTAAGAGGAAAAAATAATGAAGCAGGCATTTAATCCATATTTACCACTTAACGAGTATATTCCCGACGGAGAGCCCCATGTTTTCGGAGACAGGGTATACATTTACGGCTCCCACGATAAGGAAAACGGAGAGGACTTTTGTATGCTGGATTATGTTACATATTCAGCACCTGTTACCGACCTTACAGATTGGAGATATGAGGGCGTAATATACAAGGCAAGCCGTGATCCTTTATACCCTCAGTATAAATATATGTATGCTCCAGATGTGGTGCAGGGCAATGACGGAAGATATTATCTTTATTATTCCCTTGCCAACACCTATCCGGATTGCAGTTATATAATGGGAGTTGCGGTATGTGATACTCCCTGTGGCGATTTTGAATATCTTGGCTATGTCCGTTATAAGGACGGTTCCCCTATGCAGGATTACGCCATATTTGACCCTGCATGTCTTAACGACAACGGTGTAATACGCTTTTACTACGGAATGTGGTTTGATTTTGACGAAAACCCTGCAGTTACCCGTGAGCAAAGCATAGAAAAGCAGATGTCCACCTTCAAAAAGACAAGGGATGAGGTACTTAATACCCCCGGTGGAGTTATGGGTCCTATTTATGTGGAGCTCTGCGACGATATGCTGACGGTAAAAGACAGACCGAAAAGAATTTTCCCTGCCATTTATGAGGGAACAGACTTTAAGGGTCATGAGTTCTTTGAAGCCAGCTCAATGCGTAAGGTAGGAGATAAATATTATTTTATTTATTCATCCTGGCAAAATCACGAGCTTTGCTATGCTGTAAGCGATTATCCCGACAGGGACTTTCGTTTCGGCGGTGTTATAATTTCCAACGGAGATGTGGGATATAACGGAAGATTGCCCAAGGATAGGCTTATGCGTTCAGGTAATAATCACGGCAGTATTGAATGTATAAACGGCGAGTGGTATATTTTCTATCACCGACACACCACAAAGATGGAATTTTCCCGTCAGGGCTGTGCCGAGAAAATAAAAATTCTGGCCGATGGCTCCATACCACAGGTGGAGATGACCTCCTGTGGATTAAACGGTGGACCCCTTAAGGCAAGAGGAATTTATCCGTCTGCAATCTGCTGTAATCTTACCAACGGAAATATGCCCCATTGCTGGTGTCCAAACCACCGTCTTCCGCATCTTGCGGCAAGGAATAATGAGAGATTTATTTCCGAAATTGAAAACGGTAATATTATAGGATATAAATATTTCAGCTTTGAAAATGTAAAAAGAATAGGAATAAAGTACAGAAGCTATGATATTACTCCAAAGGGAAGCTTTATTATAAGGCTTTCCATTGACGGTGAGACAATAGGCAAAATTTCTGTTTCACATAGCTGTGACTGGACTACATCCGTAGCTGAGGTCAATGTCGGAAACGGCGTTTATCCCCTTTATTTTGAATATGAGGGCGAGGGCTCCGTTGAGGTTATAGAATTTTTCTTTGAATAAAATTAGCGTCGCAAAAATGCGACGCTAAATTTTTGTTGCATAACGGGAGCTTTTGTGATACAATATTTATAGAGGATATTTGACTAAATCACGCAGAGGCGAGGTGGCTATGATAACATATAATGAAATTAAAAACGATAAAAATATCAGAACATACATAGAGCAGGCGGACAAGTCCCTCCTTGCCCTTGGATATACGGAGCATAGCTATGCTCATGTTGGACTTGTATCCCACAGGGCTGAATATATATTGAGGTCCTTGTGCTACGGAGACAGGGATATTGAGCTTACTAAAATTGCCTCGTTTATGCACGATATAGGTAATGTGGTAAACCGTAAGGACCATTCCCAGAGTGGAGCATTGATGGCTTTCCGTATTCTTGATAATCTTGGTATGGATGCAGAGGAGATTGCCAAAATTGTTTCTGCCATAGGTAATCATGATGAGGGGGACGGAGTGGCAGTCAGCCCAATTGCAGCAGCTCTGATAATAGCAGATAAATCGGATGTACGAAGGACAAGAGTCCGTAATCACGATTTTACCACCTTTGATATTCACGATAGAGTAAATTATTCTGTAATCAGCTCCGATTTGAAAATCAATGATGACAAAACTCAGATAAATCTGATTCTGGAAATTGATACAGAAATAAGCTCGGTTGTAAACTACTTTGAGATTTTCTTGCAGAGAATGATAATGTGCCGTAAGGCGGCAACAGCCCTTAAGCTGGACTTTAAGCTGACTATAAACGGTCAGGAATTGATGTAATTGTTGAAATGTGCAATCAAATAGCTATAAAAACACGGAAAAAGCACGGTTAAACCGTGCTTTTACTAATATATACATATGAACAAATGAACATATTATATTTAGATTATACAATCTTCTTGATGAATTTTGCACCTTCGATTATTCTTAATCACGCTTAGGCATAGGGCGTCTCTTGGCAGTAAAGTCGGAAACGGTTATCCTTATTGCAGTAACTCCGCCAACCATCTTGTCGCTGAACTCAAAGTCCTTTCCGGTCTGGGTTTTCATAAGAACGGTAAGGGCTTCCTTTTTACCCTCAATGTCCTCCACAACCTCGGCAATGCCCTCACCCATAACAGAGGAATAGCACACCCCATATTCACAGGCGTAGCGACCCTCAAAGGGAACAATATCTGTGTCTATTTCGATAAATACCTTGGGGTTTACTCTTAAAATATCAAGCTTTCGACCGACGGTTGCTCCGTGCATATACAGGGTGAGCTTACCGTCTGTCATAGTATAACCGTAATTCATAGGCACAACATAGGGCATATCCTTGTCTATCATACCCACATGGACAATTTTAGCTCTGTCAAGTATGCTTATTATTTCATTTATATCTATAATTTCCCTTTCCCGTCTTGAAATTCCGTATTTCATTTATGTATTTTCCTTTCGAATCATTATATAGTCTCTATTTCAATATCATAATATTTCTCTTGAAATATTGTAGTGTTTCTGATTTCTTCCTCTGTGAATTTTTTGCCGTCCAATGAAGCAACAAGCTTATCCTCACTATCGTTAAGACGGTGGATAATCCCAACTATTTTTGCATTGCAGGCTTTTATAGGCTCGTTTACCCCAAGCAGATAAACATCCATTTCCTCACCGTCGCCACCTACCGTGTTTGGTATATAACCGTAATTTACGGGATATATCATATCGGAATACTTCGGATGGGCACTGCCTAAGGGTCTGTCAATGGATACTTCTACATTCTTGCCTAAATACTCCCTTGATATAGCCCGTCTTAATATTACTTCCTCAATAAATTTTGCAGCTCCGTCCTCGTCATTGCTCCCTGTAATGTAGTCGGCTATGGATTTTACCTCGTCTATCCCGTTTGAAACAGCAATTCCCATACCACACATTTTAATAGGCTCTATATCATCGTGGTCATCTCCAAAATAAGCCGCCATATCCGGAGAAATATCTGCTGTTTCAAGCATTGTTTTTATACCGTTCCATTTAGTGGCTGCTTTATCCATTATCTGTATTAAATGTCCGTTTGCCACAGTATAGTATAAATCCTCTGACAGCTGACCCTTTACAAGCTCCAAGGTGTCTTCCGTGTCAATGCCTACAAGCAGCTTTATAACCCCCTCTGTCTGTGCCACGCTTATCAAATCATTGCAAACAACGGTTTCATAATCCTCAATAGGTACATTTGAGTAGGCTATATCACCTGTTTCAAGAGTTATACGAAGGTTAGGGAAGTGCTGTAATGCTTCGAGTAGCTTAACTGCACTATCCTTGTAAATTCCGTACTCGGTCTTGGTGCCTTTACAGATTATTCTCGCCCCGTTGGAAATCACCATAGAATCAAAGCCAATTGCATTGTGATAATCAGTTACAGTACGCACAGGTCTTGCAGTTGCCAACATTATTTTGATAGAATGCTTTTTACACTCCTTAAGAACACCTACCGTGTAAGAGGACAAAGTTTTATCCGTACGGAGCAGAGTCCTGTCTAAATCTACAATAATTGCTTTAATATTCATTATTTGTATCCTCGCTATAAAGCTTATATGACAGTTAGATTATACCATAACGGGGAAGAGAAGTAAAGAGGAAAATCGGAGTTGTAGAAAACAATATAATACACCTGTGGCGTGATTAAGGATTTGCATTTTGCAGGCGTAGCCAATCACAGCTTGCCGCAAGGTAATCATAACTGTTCTCCAAGAGATAATAAAAAATGCCCCGCATAAGCTGAGCATTTTTGTATTCGACAGAGTCGAGATTATCTTTTTGAGTTTTGGCATAGGTGCCATATCGTAAATATCGTGAGTATCGCCTTGTGAAGTGTTGCACCAGATTTGCACCAAAATCACACCAACATTCAACGCCTATTAGGCTTGATAAATTGGAATTTATTAAGCTGTTTTATGTAATATTGAGAACCGAAGCAAATTATTTTTCAAGATCTCCGTCAGTGCAATGGACGATAAAATCACCGGATCCATAGCACCAATTATATTGTTTGTTTCCCCAAGCTCCATATATTCCGTCAACTGATTTCCATTCATTCTTGTTTCCGCCAAAATTGATATCTGAAAGCGATGTACAAACACCAAAAGCTCCGTGACAAATTTCCTTTACAGAGTTTGGAATATAAACACTTTTAAGGGAAGTACATCCTAAAAATGTGTCAAAATCAATTTTCTCTATTCCGTTTGGGATGGAAACAGATTCAAGTGATTTACAATCCTCAAA
>JAFTJE010000009.1 GCA_017456545.1 Clostridia bacterium
TCTTAAACTTTTCTCTTCATTGTTCAATTTTCAAGGATCTTTCTCACTCGCTCCCGCAGAGTGCCTTGCTATTATATCACCTACTTCTTCCTTTGTCAATACCTTTTTTGAATTTTTTTTTAGTTTTTTTATTATTTTTTAGAATTTTTTATTACCTTGTAGAAAAACTAAATTTATAGGAGGATTTTATGGCTACCATTTTTATAAGAACTGCAATTATTTACTTTATTTTCTTCTTTTCTGTAAGAATTGTGGGAAAACGGCAAATAGGAGAACTACAGTTATCCGAGTTTATAACTATGCTTATGATTTCCGAATTGGCTGTAAATTCCATTCAAGATATATCTATACCCATATCGTACTCTATTATACCGGTAATTTTTCTGTTATGTGCCGAGGTAATAGTATCCTTTCTGGTAACGAAGTCTCAAACGCTTAAAAAACTTTTTTTCGGAACACCAAGCATTATCATCAGAGATGGTAAAATTGATCAAAAACAGTTATCTAAGCTGAGAATAAGCGTAAATGAACTTTTAAGTGAGCTAAGACTCTGTGGATATTCCGATATTAATGATATAGATTACGCTATTATAGAACAAAACGGTCAGATATCTGTTTTTCCAAAATACAAAAAAAGACCTGTAACGGTTGAAGATTTGAAAATATCAAATAAAGCATCTTCTCTACCATTTGCCATTGTTACTGATGGGGAAATAAGCAAAAACGATCTTAAATATATTAAAAAAGATGAAAACTGGCTCTACGCCTATCTTAACAAGCATAATATAGACCTAAATAGCATCTACCTAATGACTTTTAATAAAGAAGGCGAAGCAAATATAATATATAAGGAAGAAAAATGAAATCATTTGTTATATCAATATTAACACTTGCTATTATATGCGGAGTAATAATTTGGAACTATGTATATATAAATAAAATATATGATTATATGAACGAAACAGTTAACGCATTAGAATGTAATGAGGTATCAGCTATTAAAGTCGATGAGCTGTGGAGCTTTTGGAAGAAAAAGAGCATAGTAATAGCCATATCCATTCCTCACCGTGTCTCTGACGATTTAGAAAGAAATTTGGTGATACTTAGGACAAAATTGAAGGAAGGGTCAAATTATGAATTTGAAGAATCAAAATCCCTTGTCCTAAATTCGATAGAAGAAATGAGAATTCACGCCGGGGCATCATTAGATTCCATTTTTTGATACAGGATTTTTGCGTAAAATCTACCCTTTTCGATATTGACCTGAACAAAATTGGTAAATTCATCCAAATTTATGTAAAAAAGTTTGTTAATTATACCGAATTGGAAATTATTGTAATTTCTGTAAATATATGGTATAATTAAATCATCAAAAGATGATAAATAAACACAAATATCGTAAAGGAGAGAAAGAATGGAAACCAACGCAAAAATTCTTGTCGCTGACGAGAATATACAAACAAGACATTCTACAAAAGAAGCATTAATAAGAAAGGGTTATCGCAATATTGAGGAGGCTACAAACGGTGAAGAGGCTCTAATTAAAATAAGCCGTAGTCATCCCGATATTGTTATTGCGGATATATGGCTATCCAAGCTTGACGGTATAGGACTTATCAAAAATTCAAAGGGAATTAATTTTGGTAATGACCAACCACCCTCATTTATAATAGCATCAATGGTTACTAATCAAAATGTATTTGTGGAGGCTACTAATGCAGGAGCTTCTATGTGCTTGATGAAGCCCTTTGACTACTCCAGCCTATGCGAGCATATTGATACTATTTACCGTTCCCGTGAAAGTAAAGATTTGGATAAAAAGCCCAACCGTGAGGATATAGAAACTCAGGTAACAAAGGTTATACACCAAATAGGTGTGCCTGCACATATCAAGGGGTATCAGTATTTAAGAACTGCAATACTTATGACTATCTCCGACAATGAGATAATTAATTCTGTAACCAAAATTCTCTACCCCTCTGTTGCAAAAAAGTACCAAACCACAACCTCCCGTGTGGAAAGAGCTATCCGTCACGCTATTGAGGTGGCTTGGGACAGAGGCGATGTTGATACGCTTAATTCTTATTTTGGATACACTATTCAAAATAACAGAGGAAAACCAACCAACTCTGAATTTATTGCTATGATTGCCGACAATATGCGACTTAAATATAAGCTTTATAACTAAAAAAATCCTGTTGCGTAGCCTCCTCGCAACAGGATTTTTTTAGTTTTATTTGCTTTCTAATATATAAATAATAAGGAAGGAAACAAAAAAGAGGACCGAAAACGATCCTCTTAATTTATTTATGTCTGGCTTTGAATTAAAGCTTAGCAGCGTTAACCTTGATACCGGGGCCCATTGTGGAAGCTACTGTGCAGCTCTTAATGTACTGACCCTTTGCAGCAGCGGGCTTAGCCTTAATGATAGCACCGAGCAATGTCTCAAAGTTCTCTGTGAGCTTCTCTGTTCCGAAGGAAGCCTTACCGATAGGACAGTGGATGATGTTGGTTTTGTCAAGACGGTACTCAATCTTACCGGCCTTAGCCTCAAGAACAGCCTTAGCAGCATCCATAGATACTGTACCAGCCTTGGGGTTAGGCATAAGTCCCTTAGGACCAAGGATCTTACCGAGACGGCCGATAACGCCCATCATATCGGGAGTTGCAATTACTACATCAAACTCAAACCAGTTTTCCTTAGTGATCTTTTCAACATAATCCTCTGCACCAACATAATCTGCACCAGCCTCTTCAGCTGCCTTAGCCTTATCGCCACGAGCAAATACGAGTGTGCGTACCTTCTTACCTGTACCGTTAGGAAGTACTACAGCACCTCTAACCTGCTGGTCAGCGTGTCTGGAGTCAACGCCCAAACGAACATGTACTTCAATAGTTTCATCAAACTTAGCCTTGGATGTTTCACATGCAAGCTTCATTGCGTCTGCAGGATCATAGAGCTTTGCTGCCTCGATGAGTTCAGCACTTGCGATATATTTCTTTCCCTTTTTCATCTCAATAACCTCCTAATCCTTATTCCTCAACGGTAATACCCATAGAACGGGCTGTACCTGCGATCATGCTCATAGCTGCCTCGAGAGAGCCTGCGTTAAGGTCGGGCATCTTTGTCTCAGCAATCTTCTGAACCTGTTCCTTTGTAAGCTTAGCAACCTTTGTCTTGTTAGGAGTTGCAGAAGCTGTTTCGATACCTGCTGCCTTCTTGATAAGAACGGGAGCCGGAGGTGTCTTTGTAATAAATGTAAATGAACGGTCAGCGTAAACTGTGATTACAACAGGGATGATGTAACCGATATCGTTCTTTGTTCTTTCGTTAAATTCCTTTGTGAAGTTAGGAATAGATACGCCGTACTGACCAAGAGCAGGTCCGATAGGCGGCTGGGGTGTAGCTTTACCTGCAGGGATCTGAAGTTTGATATAACCCTGAATTTTCTTTGCCATGATTATTTCCTCCTATGTGGTACTGTTGAGAGACCAATATTTTCTCTCTCCCACGAATTTGCGGCTCTTAAGCAGGCCGCTCCGCTTATTCTTCTGATTTTTTAATACATTTTGCATCGAGGCTGACAGGCATTTCTCTTCCTATTGAGGAAACGATAACTGTAACCTCCTGCATATTTTCGGAGATCTCACTGATTTTTCCGCTATGTCCTGCAAGAATTCCATCAATGATATCCACCTTATCGCCGATGCTGAATGCATCTGCCTTAACTGTTTCCTCTCCACTGATGGCACGGGCTTCCTCGTCAGAAAGGGGAACAGGTCTTGATCCCGGGCCTACAAAGCCTGTAACACCGCTGATATATCTTACGATGTGCCATACCTCGTCATTCATTATCATCTTAACGAATACATAGCCGGGGAATAATTTTTCTTCAACTACTTTTTCTTTTCCTTTAGCATCGACTGTTGTAGTGGTGACAACGGGAACCTTAACATCAAAAATAAGATGTGAAAGATTTCTGTTCTCTACTACTCTCTCAATAGTGCTCTTAACCTTGTTTTCGTAACCGGTGTAGGTATGAACGACATACCATTTCTGACCGGCAGTAAGTTCGTTGAAATCGCTCATTCTCGGTACCTCTTATACTAAAGTTCCGAGCCAATTGAACAACTCACTAAGTCCCTTATCAGCAAGTCCAAGAACCAAGGAGATAACTACGATACATACGAGAACTAATCCAAAGCTCTTAAATGTAGTTCTCTTGGATGCCCATGTAATCTTCTTGAATTCACTCTTGAGATTCTTAAGCTTCTGTTTGAGCTTAGCAAAAAGACCGGGCTTCTTTGCTTTCTTTACTTCATTCTTTTCAGCCATTGTGATTCTCCTTACTTGGTTTCCTTGTGCAAGGTGTGCTTACGACAGAAGCGGCAATACTTGTTCATCTCAAGTCTGTCGGGATCATTCTTCTTATTTTTCTTTGTGTCGTAATTACGCTGTTTGCATTCGCTGCATGCCAATGTGATTTTGACTCTCATTTCAGCACCTCCATTTAGTATTTGGGGACTTGTCCCCATTGTTTATGCACTTAGCGTGCATTGTGCCTCCCTCTTTACAAAGGGGTTAGCCCATGCTGTACGAAAAAATCGCACAAAAAAAGAACCCTCTGCATGAGGTGAAAGCATTATAACATAATATATACGCGATGTCAATAGCAATTTTGAATTTTTACAAAAAAATTTGTCTTGATATTTGCCCACTATTGTGCTACAATATATATTGGAAATTTATGTGTATTGCAGGGAGGCTTGTTATTATGAAAAAATATCTTGAGTGTGGTAAAATCACAAGAATACACGGACTGAACGGTGGTCTTGTTGTTAGCCATTACTGTGATTCCTATGATGTCTTTGCTGATCTTGAGAGAGTATATTTCCAATCCTCAAACGGGTACACCGAAATGAAATTCAAGAAGGTATCACCATATAAATCAGGCGTTCTTCTCCTTCTTGAAGGAATAAATGATGCTGATGAGGCGATGAAGCACAGAGGGAAAACGATATATGCCCACAGGGACGATTTGCATATTGAAGAGGGCTCATACTTTATAGCAGACTTAATTGGTCTTTCTGTGTACGACAGCAACACTAAGGAAAAATACGGAACACTCGAAGAAATAGCAAATTACGGAGCACAGGATGTATATGTAATTGACCGTGGTAACGGAGTCAAGTCCTACATCCCTGCAATACCCGAATTTGTAAAGGGAATTTCTATTGAGGAAGGAATTTTTGTTTCTCCCATTGAAGGAATGATAGAATGAGATTTGAAATACTGACATTATTTCCAGAGCTTATCCGTTCTGTAGTGGACGAAAGCATCTTAGGCAGAGCCCAGAAAAACGGAATAATATCCGTCAATACCCATAACATTCGTGATTATACAACGAACAAGCACAGAAAGGTGGATGACACTCCATACGGTGGTGGAATGGGAATGCTTATGGCAACACAGCCTATTTACGATTGCTATAAGGCTGTATACTCTTCTCTGCCGGAAGGCAGGACAAAAGCCGTGTATATGTCACCGAGAGGTAGAATATTCGACCAAAATATGGCAAAAGAGCTGTCGGAATACGACAATCTCATACTTTTGTGCGGTCATTACGAGGGTGTCGATCAAAGAGTGATTGACGAAATAATTGACGAGGAAATATCCATCGGCGACTATGTGCTGACAGGGGGTGAAATGCCTGCCTGTATAGTAGTGGATGCCGTGTCCAGACTTATTGACGGAGTTCTTTCCGATAAGGTATGCTATCAGGATGAAAGCATATCCTCGGGTCTTCTGGAATATCCCCAATATACCCGTCCACCCGTATTCAACGGTAAGGAAGTACCGGAGATTCTTCTTTCCGGTCACCACGGAAACATTGATAAATGGCGTCTTGAAAAATCACTCGAGTTAACTAAGGAAAGACGCCCGGATTTATATGAAAAGTATATGTTTGAGCATCCTGTAAAGGAGCCAAAGAAAAAGAAAAAAATGTCTGCAAGTGTAGATAATTGATATAATTATCTTAAAAAGCACAATTTCTCAAGCAAGTATTTTGTATTGGATGTGATAAATTGGTAAACAAAAACGAAAGAACCCCGGCTCCTGTAACAAGGTCTAAATTTGACCGTGCAAGCTCCTGGGTGTTCTCTAAACTGAAAAGCTCCTTTATCGGTAGGTTCTTTTCCTCTTATGATGAAATGAACAAAAGATTTGAAAGCAAGATAAGGGGCAAAAGAAAATCAAATACAATGACCAAAAAGAGGTTTGAAGCAAAAAGACGCATAGCGAGAATTTTCGAACGAAGCTTTTTCGTAAATAAAATTCCTGTGCTTATGAATCACTTACTCCGTACCTCCTTGCGTGACTACGGTATAGCAATGTTCACTATGGGATTTATTATGTTTATAATGTATCCGGTTCAAAGCTTTATTTCTGTACTCACCGTTCCCTTTTCAACTCTTGTAATGGGAATTATTTTGTGTGTATGCTCTGTTCCCTTGATGTTTTCATCCCGTTCCTTTGCATCCTGTGCCCTGGACTGTACGCCACTTAGGGCAGTGCTATTCAGCTGGCTGGGCATTAAAAAGGACGGCTTCCGTGGTGCCAAGGAGCAACCAACCCACTCTGCACCCAATGTATCTCTTATTGTAGGTGTATTACTCGGTATTCTTTCGCACATAATGGGACCAAAATCTGTTATCATGATATTGGTGATTTCCATTCTTGCATATATGGTGCTGTCAACACCTGAAACGGGACTTGTGCTCTTGCTGTTCTTTTTACCGTTCCTTGCAATTACTCATCTCATCATAATAACCCTCTATGTTGATATTTGCTTCATTATCAAATATCTTATAGGCAAAAGAACCTTCAAATTTGAATTATACGATATTTTTGTCGTTGCGATATTCGTTCTTTTTGCTTACGGATACGGTATTTCAACCGATATTCGCACAGCTCATATGAGTGTTCTTACAAATATGGCTCTTGCTCTCTGTTACTTTGCAGTAGCTAATCTCATCCGTTCAAAGGATCAGTACAAAAGATGTATTGCCGCACTTACCATTTCTGTTGCTCTCACCTCTGTGGTAGGTATTCTTCAGTTCACATTCGGTAAATTGGGTATTACCTGGCAGGGTATAGAAGCATTTTCCAACATCAAGGAAAGAATTTCATCCTCTTTCTATGATGCAGATGTATTTGCTCTCTACATTTGTATGTCAGTTCCATTTATCCTTTTGCTTATTTCATCTGCTACCAGAATACATCACCGTCTTTTCGGTATATTCACACTGATTATCACTCTTATCTGTATTGCTATGGCTCAATCAAAGCCTGCACTGATAGCAGTAGGAGTTGAAATACTTTTGTTCCTTCTGATTTATAACAGAAACTTCATCTACCTAATACTTGCTATTGGAGCTACAATCCCCATATTGTACTATTCATTACCCTCAAATATGCTTGAGGCTCTTATTGAATTCGGCTCCGCATCTATGGTAATAGGCGATGCAAGAAGCGATATGCTGTCATTGACCGGTAAAATATTCCTTTCCCGTCCATACGGAATAGGAATCGGCGAAGAAAATCTGTCGGCAGCCTTAAAAGAGCTTGACATATCTGCAAACGGAATAACCAATCTTGGAAATCTCTATTCACAGATGCTGGCAAGCTTTGGTATACTTGGAATAATTATTCTTGTATCCCTTGCTGTAATGTATCTAATCCTTGCCCTTTCCTTCTGCGTTAAGGCAAAAAACAAACACAGAAGAGTCAACGGTGTAGCAGGATTTGTTTCCTTTGTCGGTATACTCATTGCAGGAATATATTGCTACTCATTGAAATCTCCCGAGCTTGTATTCATCACATTTATTACTATGGGACTTACCTTCTCATACTGCAAAATCGAAAGAGAGCTTAATAAGCCCGAAAAGATATATGTTGATATAAGCTCTGCCTCCGTTGATATTGCCATCCCGGCAGAGCTTATAAAAAACAGTACTCCAAAAAGAAAATATGTCCGTGCTCCGTACAAAAAATCAAAGACTGCACCTAAAAAAAATCCTCTCGAGGAGCTTATGAACAGTAATGAATTTATACGGGTAGTAGATGACAGAATGGAGGATACAAGCAATGACAGACCGTAACAAAACCGGTAAAGCGAAAAAAACCTCCTTCAACATAGTTGATGTTCTTATATTGGCTGTATTCTTGTTTTTTGTAGCTTACATTATATATGCACATGTTCTCGGTTACAGTGTAGAGAACTTCGGTGCTACAAAGGTAAATGTAGAATACACAATAAGGATAGAGGATGTATCATCAGAATATTTCAATAAAATAACATCCGGAGACCCTGTAAAGAGTAATGATGGCTCTGTAAATATGGGAAAAGTAGTTAAAAAATATGCCATTTCCGATGACGGAAGTGCAACTATTCTTATTCAATCAAGTGCTTACAGAAGTAACAGATCCTACACCATAGGAGGACAGACGGTTAATCCCGGAACTGAGCTTGAAATAAGATTTCCCGATTATGCTCCATCAGCCAAAGTAAAATGCGTAGGCATCAAGGTGATAGAAAATGTTTATTGATAAGGTTAAAATTTATGTAAAAGCCGGCAACGGTGGAAACGGATGTGTTTCCTTCAGGCGTGAAAAATATGTTGCAAAGGGTGGCCCCGACGGAGGAGACGGAGGCCACGGCGGAAATGTTGTTTTCCGAATTGAAAGAGGAGATAATACTCTTCTCTCCTTCAGATATAAAAGAAAATTCGTAGCCGAAAACGGTGGTGACGGTGCAGGTGCAAAGTTCCACGGTAAAAACGGCGAGGATATCATAATCAAGGTGCCCAACGGTACAGTAATCAGAGATGAGGCAAGTGGAAAAATCCTTAAGGATATGTCCGACTGTGAGGACTGGATATGTGCTAAGGGTGGCCGTGGCGGATGGGGCAATAAGCATTTTGCCACAGCTACACGCCAGATACCAATGTTTGCAAAAAGCGGTACAAAGGGCGAGGAATGGGAGCTGTCCTTAGAGCTTAAGATGCTTGCCGATGTAGGACTTGTAGGACTGCCCAGTGCAGGTAAATCATCAATTCTTGCAGCAGTCAGTGATGCAAGACCTAAGATTGCAGACTATCACTTCACTACCCTGTCTCCCAATCTTGGTGTTGTAAGAATACGGGAGGGCGTAGGCTTTGTAATGGCTGATATCCCCGGTCTTATTGAGGGTGCCTCTGATGGAGCAGGTCTCGGTCATGCATTTTTACGCCATATTGAAAGATGCCGTTTGCTTCTTCAGGTTGTGGACATATCTTGCTTTGAAGGTAGAAGCCCCATTGATGATATCAAAACCATAGATACCGAGCTTGAAAGATTCTCTCCCGAGCTTTCACAGCGTCCGAGAATTATTGTTGCCAACAAGGTAGACTCCCTTGACAGAGATACTGTTGATATAGAATCCTTTGAGACTTATATAAATGAAAGAGGCTGGGAGCTTATATATATTTCAGCATATACAGGTGAAAATACAGACGAGCTTGTAAGCCTTGTTGCAAAGCGTCTTGAGGAGCTTCCTCCCCTTACGATTTATGAATCGGATTATGAGCCTGAGGATAAATTTCTTGGTGGAGACGATCACGAATTCACGATTACTAAGGACTCCAGAGGTGTATATGTTTGCGAGGGAGAATGGCTGTTTAATCTTGTAGGACAGGTAAACTTTGAGGACAGAGAGTCACTTATGTTCTTCCAGCGTGTGCTTCTCAAGAGTGGTGCAATCGACAAGCTCCGTGAGGCAGGCTGTAAGGACGGCGATACTGTTTCCATGTACGATTTTGAATTTGACTTTGTAGGTTGATTTATGAAGCTTAATATTGGATGCCATCTCTCTGTTTCGGGTGGCTATGAAAAAATGGGTAAGACTGCTCTTTCCATTGGGGCAAGCACCTTTCAGTTTTTTACAAGAAATCCCCGTGGTGGTTCATTTAAGTATCCCACCGACAGTGATATTGAAGCACTTAACAAAATTCTTAAAGAAAACGGGTTCGCACCGATTATCGCCCACGCACCGTACACATTAAATCCCTGTGGAGCAGACGAGGAGCTGAGAGATTACACAAAAAGGGTTATGTCCGAGGATGTCACCCTTTTAGAAAAATTAAATGGAGCATACTATAATTTTCACCCCGGCTGTCATGTGTCGCAGGGCGTGGAAATGGGTATTGAAAAGACTGCGGACACCATAAATTACATTTCAGAATATGCCGAAAAAACCGTAATTCTTATCGAAACCATGGCAGGAAAGGGCTCGGAAATAGGCAAAAGCTTTGAGGAAATCCGAGAAATGCTCGACAGGTGTAATAAAAAGGAAATCGTTGGCGTATGTCTTGATACATGTCATGTACACGACGGAGGCTACGATATTGCGTCAGATCCTGACAAGGTGCTGACAGAATTTGACAAGGTAATCGGTCTTAAGTACCTTAAGGCTATACACTTAAACGACAGTAAAAATCCCCTATCTGCCCATAAGGACCGACACGAAAAAATCGGTGATGGCTATCTCGGTATCGAGGGTATCACAAGAATAATCACTCATCCCGTTATCGCTTCTCTTCCTATATGTCTGGAAACTCCCAACGAGCTTGACGGATACGCAAGGGAAATAGCTTTGCTTAAGGATATTATTTATTCAAAATGACCTAAAAAAGAGTGCTGAAAATCAGCACTCTTTTTATTGATCAAATAATTTTATAAGATCTAAGGTCTATATGTGACTTTTATAAAAGCGGAGCAAAGATTCGTATTAATGAACGGACAAATCTTGCGATAGGTCCTGTTTTTAGGTTCTCTGTTTTTATTAATTCGCTTTTATCTATTGTAGCATTTATATCGCTATATATATCCTTTATGCAGTCGCATTTGTAGAGCCATACGCCGTTTTCAAAATGGTGTACAAGACTTCTGTAATCAAGATTAATTGTACTTACCACAGCATATTTACCGTCGCTTACTGCGGTCTTTGCGTGGATAAAGCCGGGAGTGTATTCATATATTTTTACACCTGCTCGGATTAGCCTCAGATAAAAGCTTCTTGTCATGTTAAAAACAAGCTTTTTGTCCGGAATATGTGGCGTGATTATGCGAACATCCACTCCTCTGAGTGCTGTGTTTTCTATAGCTGTGCAAAGCTCATTATCTATAATGAGATACGGAGTTGTTATATACACATAATCCGTAGCTGAGGACATAATATTTTCAATTACACTTTTTCCGACATTTCTTAAATACAATGGCTTCGGTCCATCGCCGAAGGGAACCACATATCCGTTATTCTCCATCCTATGTGAGGGATAATGGTTATTTTCGGAGTCTAAGACGCTTTTGTAATTGATGCCGAAGTCGGTAAGAAACAGCTCTGTAAGTCCCCAGACTGCCTCTCCCTCTAAGCGAACACCTACATCCTTCCAATGCCCAAAGCGTTTTACCTCATTTATATACTCATCAGCTATATTTACTCCTCCTGTATATCCGATGTAACCGTCTATAACCATGATTTTTCTGTGGCTTCTGTTATTGAATTCATTATCAAGCTGTCCACGAAGTCTTGAAAAAGGTGTGGCACTAATGCCGTTTCTTTCAAGCATTTTAGCATAATTTCCCGGTAGAGTTTTCATACAGCCTATATCGTCATACAGTACTCTTACATCCACACCGTCATTCGCCTTCTTTTTCAAAATTTCAAGCACAGAATCCCAGAATTTGCCCTCTTCGACTATAAAAAACTCTAAGAATATAAATTTTTCGGCTTTTTTCAAATCTTTAAGCATGCTTACATACATTTGCTCTCCTAAGGGGAAATACTCGGTTTTTACATATTCAAAGATATGACTGTCAGAAATATTACACAGCATTTTTGCCTGTCCGTAGGCTGTCATATCTTCCAATCCAAGCTTGTTAAATGTATCCGTATCATCCTTGACTGCCTTAAATTCATTAAGCTCTCCAAGTCGTCTGACATATTTTTTCTTTAGCTTTCTCGAATAAAACATAAGGTATAGCATAAAGCCACCTATGGGCAAAATTAAAACAAAGAGGAGCCAGGGTATTTTATAATCGGGATTGTCCTCGGATGCTATTATCTTAATAACGCATCCTATCTCCGTAGCCCACGCAAGAAGATAAAAATAAGGAACAAAATAACAAAGTGCCACTACTACACCAATAACTGCCAGAATCTCAAATACAGTTATCATCATAGCGATAATATACCTGACGGGTATGTAGTTTATTTCATTTACTATTTCTCTCTTGCCTGCCTTATACCTGTATATTCTTTTCATATTATCTCCTTAAAGGGAAAGAGAGGCACACGTGTGCCTCTTATTTTTATTTGTTCTTTTTTGCGAACTCGATGCGTTCATTAGCTGCAGCTGTTCTTTCCTTTGCTGCTGCAATCTGCTCGTCTCTTTCCTTCTGCATAAGTGCCTGTCTGCCTGAGGGAGACATCTTTGCCTCCTCCCATGTAGCCTTTGCTTCTGCCCTTGCAGCCTCAAAATTAGCCTTATCAACCTCGTGCTGAGCCTTTGTGCTTTCCTTCATATCGCCAAATGCCTTCTTAAAAAAATTCTTAATCTTTCCCATGATAATTTTCTCCCTTATTTATGCTATATTTTCTTGTTTTATTTGTTTTTGCATTTTAGTCCTGCTTGTTAAGTATGCTGTCGGACATTTCAAATATTTTTTCGGAATACTGCTTTTTTCTCCTTGCAAGAAGCTTATCGTGAACTGCCTTTGTGGATGATACCATAGCTATACCTGCACATCCTACTGCGACTCCTACTCCTACCATGCTTCCGATAACACCCATAGCAAGGCACATACCTGTACCAAGCACTAAGGAGCCTGCTGTACCGAAGGTGTATGAAAATACCTTGACGGGACGCTTAACCTCTTTATCAAGCTGCTTAAGCTTATCTACCTCTGTAATTTCCTTTGCCTCATACTGTGCACGAATTTTTTCAACTGTTCTTTCTTCGTTTGTCATTTTTTATTCCTCCGTATTTCTTACTGATTTAGTTTACGCTGTTATTATACACATCGGTTGTTTTTGAAACGCTAAAAAACCGTAAGTGTTTTGATAAATATTTGTAAAAGAAATGTAAAACCGGTAGATAATAAAAATAATTATCCCCCATGAAAATAAAAAAGCAAGTATGCGGTATCCCGCATACTTGCTTTTTGTTATAAGTAAAAAATCAATGCGATAAAAAGAGATTTTTATGCTTTTATTTCGCTTTTAAGTTGATTCTTCTTTTCAAGAAGCTGAGTCTCAATAGATGTAATATCGTTGGCGTGTGCTTTTTCAAAATCCTCATAAAACTTATCCTTAGCACTGTTAAGAGTCGCTTCTATATCCTCAGCTTTTTCCAGAAGCTTAGCCTCAATATTGTCATCAAACAATGTATTTTCAAGCTGAATAAGATATGATTCAGCCTGCTTCAAGTTTACAATCAACGCCTCCAAGGATGCATTTATCTGTGCTCCGAGAGTCTCATACGCCTTTAGAAGATTATTATAATTTTCCTCGGTAAGCTTAAGAGTTGCCACTGCGGAAGCGTATTCCTGACCGTTTATATTAAGAGAGGCTGTAAATGTCTTTTGCTTCAAAAGCTCAGTCTTGGATTCACGAAGTGCATTAAGAGATTTCTGATACTGAGAATCAGGCGATATCAGCATATCATATCTGAATTGCTCTATATCGGTAATAGCCTGACTGTAAACATCAAGAGCAGACTTATAGGCAGAGTGTACAATACTGTAGCTTATACCCATTGATTTTATCACCTTAGCAGTCTCTTCTCTTTTTGTAAAGGAAATTTCATATTCCTTAGCGGAATAGTAAGCTTTTCTCATATCCTCGGTCAAAAGAAGAGCTGTTTCCACTCTTGATTGGGAAATAACGCTGTATAGCTGCTTTTCATCCATAGCGTTAATTTCTTCTTCAGTATACAGGGATGTGGAAAGAGCAAGCTCACGAAGAGCCTCTACACCAAGAGCCTCTACCTGCTTTACCTGTCCCTCAATATCAAGCTCCTTCAGGGAATCCTCTGCTGCCTTAATAGCATTTTCCTTAAGCTGCTCAGCATAATCCGTATCACCGGAAACAGAAATTTTAACTGTGTTTTCGCCTGCCTCTACATTACCCTTTACAAGATATCCTGTTTCCGAAGCCAACGAAACCATCATCTCAATCGCTTCCTCGGGAGTCTTTCCGACAAAAGCTTCACCTACTATAAGTATGCTTCCATCATCGTTAAGAGCAGTCACCGATGAAATCCTGTTCTGATCATCAATAATAAACTCCACACTGGGATTGATATCCACTGTCATTCTTGTTATTTCTCCCTCTTCGGGCTCTGCACTACCGCATGATGAAAGCACGGACAGAGAAAGAGAAAGAATTACTAAAATCAAAATAATAGATAATATTTTTTTCATATTTACTCCTTTCAAACAGTTAACTGTTATAATGATTTTTCATATTATAGCATGTTTTATTAGAAATTTCAATATACGATATCTATATTTTGTAGCATTGATAAGTATCAACCATTATCGCTTTTGTTCAAAAGCTCCTCGGAAAGACGCAGAATTTCCTCGCCGTACTTTTCCTTATTATTTTTTAATGTAATAAGATACACAGGATATGCAGCCACCATAGGAGCAGCACCTATAATGCACACTACTATACCAAAAATCATAATATCCCATACAAGTATCATAGACATTCCAAGTCCAAATATAAGTGCACCCATAACACCGACTATCAAGGATAAGGTCATAGAGAAATTCCGTACAAAATTATCAAGCTTTCTTATCCTGTCGAGCTTTATCTGCTTATCAGATTTTGCCTCATATTGCCTTCTTATACTTGTAATCTCCCTTCTTTCTGCCTCTGTGGGAGCAGTATAAGTATATTCAAATTCCTTATTGTCCATTTATATTCTCCGATTTAATTTTATTTATTTTTTTATTTCCTTTGACTATCATAAATATAGCCATAAAATATGAAAGCAGACTTACTGCACTGCCTGTAAGAGTATTGGCTAATGAAATATCTATATTCTCCTGTGAAAAAGTAACAAGCATGGCCGTTTGGAGTGATAATATAGAAACAGCAGCATCTACAAGGCTGATATTTCTTGCAATTTCAATAACAGCATCTGATTGCTTTTGTGCTTTAATAAAGTTATAAACAGATATACCTATTTTTGTAAACGAGTATGTTGCCGATACATATATCATAATACCGCCGTAAATAAATCCCATACCGTCAAAAATCATTTGCGCTATGGCAACCGAAAGTGCAGTATTCAATAAGAGCAGTACAACTCCACTGTTTCTGTAAGTCCCTGCTTTCTTATATTCCACAAGACCACCGTCCCTGCTCCTTTTGTTGCGAACGAGAACGCCAATGCGTATAAAAGCCAAGCATATATAGTATGCAGCAAGAGAACCGTACCAAACCGATTTACTAAGGATGCCTAAAACACCGTTTATAACACCGTAAACGACACTTGCAGCCAAGGACAACGCAACTCCAAAAATAGTTCGATAGCCGTAGCTGTCCATAATTTCCCTGATAAAGCTGTTTCTTTTAAGAATCATTACAATATTCAAATGAATCTTTTTTCTGTATATTACAATTGTGTACACAGAATATGCCAGTCCGATTAAAGCAACGGAATAAACGATATATGATAATACGGTAAGTATTCCGTCAGCTTTGCAAAACACAAATATCAATGCTCCGGTTATAAATACAATAGTTATCAGATAAATGCAAATAAGCCACACTCCACCGGGGTTTTTAAGCCATTTAATAAGCTTATTCATTGTTATTTACGCCCTTTAATGTAATAGTAAAGATGCTACCCTTTCCTATTTCACTTTTCACCGTTATCTCTCCTCCGAGAATATCTATAACTTTTTTTACAAGAGGCAGACCAAGTCCGTTTCCTTCTCCCGAATGTGAGGTATCGCCCTGATAAAATTTATCAAATATATGTTTTCCTGTTTCCTTTGAAATGCCGCACCCTGTGTCTTTAATTGACACTACGACACGGTCAATATGCTCCTTTAGAGTGACTGTTATTCTTCCACCCGGCTCAGTAAATTTAATAGCATTGGAAATAAGATTATTCCATACTATCTCAAGATAGCTTGACGAGGAATATATAACCACATCATCAAGCTGACAGTCAATGTCAAGATTTTTCTTTTCTATAAGTCCTTCGTAATTCAATACTGCCTCAGAAAGCATTTCCGTAAGATTGATTCTTTCGTACTCTGTGCTGATATCCTGATTTTCCAGCTTGTTAAGCTTGAGAATATTAGAGATAAGATCGGTGAGTCTCCTTGATGCCTGCTTGACTGTTGCCACATATCTTTGTCTTGTTTCACTGTCAAGATTTTCGTCCTGCAGCAGAGTTATATAATTCTGTATAACAGCCAAGGGTGTTTTGAGCTCGTGGGACACATTCGATATAAAATCAGTCTTCAGAACTGCACTCTTTTGCAGCTCCTCAGCCATTTTATTAAGGTCCTCCATAATGGCATCGTACCCATTATACTGAGAATACTTGTGCTCGGGCTCTACCCTGACGGAAAAATCGCCGGCTGTAATTTTTTCAGTTGCCTCAATTATCTTTCTTACAGGCTTATCGACCATTATCTTACGCCTGATATAATCTGCTATTGTACATACTGTTGAAAGAATAAATATGAGAATAAGCACTAAAATTGCAATAAGTCCCTTATTATCCGTCCTATCCTCTATATAGTCGAATGTAAGAATAGCTATCTGCATTATAGCGGCTATAAGTGCAAAAAATGCAATAGCACCGGAAATAGAAAATGTACTGCGTCTTCTCCTGTTCTTCATTTCAGTACCACCTTGTACCCAAGACCGTGAACTGTAAGAATTTCAAATCCATCGCATACCGAGGTTTTTTCCCTTATTTTCGCCATGTAAACATCAACCGTACGGGATGTGGCAGAGGAATCGTAATCCCAGAATTCCTCCATCAGTGCGGAACGGGTAAAGGTCTTTTTGGGGTATGACAGGAGCTTGAACAGTATATCAAATTCCCTTACCGTCAAAGAAATTTCTTCCCCATCGGCAGTAGCTGTATGCTCCTCTGTATTCATTGTAAAATTACCTATTTTTATCTGCTTGTCCGTTTCTATCCTCGCCCTGCGTAAAACTGCATTGATTTTAAGAACCAACACATCTATATCAAAGGGCTTAGTAACATAATCGTCAATTCCAATGGAATATCCAAGCATCTTTGACGGCTTATCATCCTTTGCCGTCATAAAAATAATAGGAACATTTTTATCAAAGCTCCGTATATTTTCAGCCAACTCAAAGCCATCCATCTTAGGCATCATTATATCGGTAAGAATCATATCGTACTTAACCCTCTCCGTTGCCTCCAACGCTTCCTCTCCGTCGAGGCAGGCAGTAACATCATACCCCTCGTTTCTCAGTGAGAAGCTTACAAGACGGTTAAGGTCCTTATCATCCTCTGCAACAAGTATCCTTATCATAAAACGCCTCCTTGCTTTTTTTCTATTGTATCATATACCATCCGTATTTGCAAAAGGTTTTTGTTTTGTAAATAAATTGTAAATTATCAAAAAAGCAAGACGCATAATAAACGCCTTGCTCTTTTATTAAGAAATATTACTCACAGCTCCAGGTATAGTTGGTATATCCTATATTCTCTACCGGGCTGTCTGTTGATAAATTTGTTGCATTTCTTTGGGAATCCGATACACTGATGCTTATGGAATCGGAGCCACTGCTATACTGTACGGTCCAGCCCACTGTGTTTTCAAAGGTTACACTATTTAACGAGGTGCATCCGTTGAACGCCCATACACCTATATGCTTTACGCTGTCAGGAATATATACTGTTTCAATGGAAACGCAATTGAAGAATACAAGACCTGTAAGGCTTTCGATACCGTCGGGAATAACAAGATCGGTAACAAGCTCTCCGTTTATATAGAGATTTATCTTGCTGTCGTAATGGAAGGGTGTGCCACGAAGGTAAAATACGGGAATACTGCACCATGCATAAAGGTCTGTTATATTCACATTAGTTATTGCTGTACAGTTCTCAAAGGCCTTATCCTCTATGGATTTAACTCCCTTGCCTATTGTAATGTCTGTAAGTCCTGTACAATTTCTGAATGCACCGAGATTTATTGTGGTAACACTGTCGGGAATCACTATGCTTTTTAGCGAGGTACAGCCCGAGAAGGTATAATTATCTATCAATGTAATTCCATTGGGTAAATTAACGCTTTCAAGAGCTGTGCAATCAAAAAATACACTTTTTCCCATCTCTGTTACACTGTCCGGAATACTTAACTCCTTAAGTGATGAACAGCCCCAGAAGGTGCCGAATCCAAGAGATGTCACACCGTCGGGAATATTTATATCCGTAAGCGATTTGCAATTTTTGAAGGAATACTCCCCAAAAGCCGTAACACCGTTTGCTACTGTAACCCTTGTTATATTATCATTGTTGCCAAAGGCATATTCATATATGGAATAATTATTTCCCTTATAGCTATCAGGCAATGTGATTTCGGTATCATCACCTATGTAGCTTATGAGATAATACCTATCATCCCATGTCATGAAAATATAATCTCCAACCTTTTCGAGTATGCTTTCCTCATCGATTGATGTATGTATTATCTTTTTACCCATAAAGTGCAAAGATACATCTGACTTAGACAGATTATATATCTCCACAAGCTTTTCACACCCTGAAAATGCCTGCGGTCCTATTTTTTCAACCTTTGAAGGAATAGTAATGCTTACAAAAGAGGAACAGCCCTCAAAAGCAGATGCACCTATTTCTGTTACATTATCGGGTATTGTAATGCTTTGAAGATGTACACATCCATAAAAAGCATTATCACCTATTTTGGTTACGGTATTCGGCAATGATACGGATGTAATGTAATCACATCCACTGAAGGCATAATTATCTATTAAAGTAACACCATCCTGAACAGTGGCATTTTTATCTGCTTTACTGTTTGCACATTTAATAAGAGTTTTTCCATCCCTTGAATACAGGTCTCCGTTTATTGATATATATGTACTGTTATCGGTGGAAACCTCTATTTTTTCAAGTGAGCTACAGCCCTGAAATACACCCTTTCCAACATTTGAAACATTATCGGGAATATATATTTCGGTAATGGCTGAGCAATATGCAAATGCCCCCTGCCCGATTTTGGTCACATTATTGTTTATTGTAATGCTCTCAAGTGATGAGCAACCGTAAAATGTATTATCCTTTATTTCGGAGATATTATCCAGAGCTAAAGTACCCTCCAGTGCTGAGCAGCCGTAAAATGCCGAGGAGCCTATATCTACAATGCTATCGGGCAAGGAGACAGCTTTTAAGCTGCTACAACCGTTAAAGGCATTATCCCCTATGGAAGCCACTCCGTTTTGAACAGTAGCCTCTGTAAGGGATGTGCACCCTGCAAAGGCATTCTTCCCTATGGACTCTGTTTTTCCGGGTATTGTTATACTATCCAATGAGGTGCAGCCCTCAAAGGCAGATGCTCTTATCATGGTAATATCGTCGTGCAGCTTTACTTTTTTGAGCCTTATACATCCACTGAATACAGATTCCTCAATTTCCGTAACTCCTGTGGGAATTACTATTTCCGTGCCACCACCAAGATAGACACAATCCTTGAAGGCAGAGGGACCTATATAAGTAACTCCGTTTGGAATATCACCGTCGATCATAATACCGCTGCAGCCACTGAAGGCAGAGTCACCTATATATGTAACACTATCGGGAATATCCAGCACAAAAATCAAATAACAGCCCTCAAACGCTGATTTGCCAATAGATTTTACACCGTCTGGAATAGTCAGACTGTAACATCCCAGGTTACAAAAAGCGTAATCCTTTATTTCTGTTACGCCGTCGGGAATAACAATATCCCTGACCAATTCATCATTGAGATAAAGTGAATTAGCTTTGCACAAGGGCGTAGAAAACTCATTTTCAAATGTTATTTCACACCAGGCAGACATATCGCTGATGTAAACAAAATTAAGCCATTTACATTCCTCAAAGGCTGATGCTCCCGAATACCTGAGGCTATTTGGAAAAGTTACTTTTCTTATAACGCTGTTTTTGAATGCAGAATCTGCAATACCTACGGTGTCTTCCCTTAATGCTGCCTCCGTTATCCCCTCATCATAGGATATTGCCCAAGTGTCAACATAGATAACGCCATCTACATTTTCTCTTATTCCCACACATCCGTTAAATGCACCAACCGATACGGATTTTACCGTGCTTGGGATATTCATCTCAGCAAGAGATTTACAGCCACTGAACGCCTGCACACCTATACTCTCTATGCCATAGGGAATCACAATTCCTGTAACATCGGAGCATCCCTTAAATGCGTAATCACCTATGGAGGTAACAGGCAAGGAGTTGTAAAGGGACGGTATTACAATTACCGTATCCGTACAGGTTCCAATTCCCGTTACGCTGTAGGACTTGCCGTCCTTATTTAATGTATACTTGAGTGAATTTGGTGGAAGCGGCTCTTCGCCTCCGTTACTTACATTATTGTCCATTGTTGTGGTATCACTATCCTCCCCACAGGCAGAAAGAATCAGTGATGTAAAGCAAAGCACAATTATCAGGGCAAACAAAAAGATCCTTTTCATTTTCTTCTCCTTCAGTTGTTTATTTATCTACATCAGCCCGTACTCCGTTTGTAAGGCATTATAGAATCAAAAGCATCAACAGCTCAGGATTTTAATTTAAGGATCTTTAAGATATGACAGCCGAGAAATGCGAAATTCTTGTAACATAACAGTATGTTTTTCCCGGCAATTTTATAGGGTTCAGCTTAATACACAATAATCAAATCGTCTCTTGTAGCCTTGGAAAGCTCATTTACATAATATATTCTGCCTTTTATCATATAAAATGCACTTCCCCGTGTCGCTTTAAGCTTATTCTGGTATTGTATATACCAATCCTCCGTAAATGTATAGCCTTCGAAATAAACTCCCCTAAAGTACCTATACATTTCGCTTAAGTATGACTGACTGACATATGTGACTGATTCATTCATTATAAAAAACGCATCACTTCTGTAATCAATCTCAACCTCATAATATGCAGAGCACAGCACCTCCAAACGCTTCATAATAACTGTGCATATATCGAATTTAGTGCTTTCCTTAGTATGATAAGCATGTGCAACACCGTTGAAATCAATTATGCATACTATATCCTTTTTTTCAAATAAGCTTATAGTATCGCTGATAAGATACAGCACCTCAGCATCTGTAAGGTAAAACCATTCGCCGTTATTCCTCCTATGCCTTATCTCATATATCTGTGCCGAGGAATATAGTGTGGCTATGCTTTTTCCTTCACTCTCCCGTAAATGGGTATAAACACTGAATTTCTTTTCAAATTGTTCTCTTGATTTATGCTCCTCAAATTTAGAGCTATCTATGTATGGGAGATAGCTGTCGTTTATATTCCTGCTTTTAGGCGTATGCCCAAAAACCGAAAGAATGCTGATAGCCATCAGGCATATTGCTAACGCTAAGGTAACAAAGGTACGAAGAAATAATCCTTTAGATCCTGCCATAATTCTCCTTTCTGCTGTTGATTATATTTTACAGCTGAAATGTAATAAAAAAATCATCAATCTGTAATGGTTTTGTAAGATTTTTCAAGTCTTAAATATGCTACGGTTCCCTCTCCCTTTTTTGATGAAAAGCTTAACTCCGTACCATGAGCCTTAGCTATAGTTTCACAAAGGGACAAGCCTAAGCCTGTACCACCGTTTCTTCTGCTCCTCGATTTGTCAGCTCTGTAAAAGGGCTCCTTGATATGCTTAAGCTCCTCCTCAGTCATGCCTACTCCGTTATCCCTGACATAAATTATACTCTCGCCATCATCGCATATGGCTCCAAGCTCCACCGTTCCACCGTTTTTACACGCCTTTATGGCATTATCTGTAAGGTTTGACAGCAACAGCTCAAGTAAAATCTTATCTCCGGATACAACTCCATCGGCATTGGGAGAAACATATATTTCTATATTCTTGTCCTTCAGCTGAACAGTATATCTTTTAGCAACATCCTTAAGCAATTCTTTTGTGTCAATTCTCTCATAGGATATTTTTCCCTCTCGTATAAATGCATTATCAAGCAATATTTCGCTTATGCTTTTAAGTCTCATTGCCTCTTGCATTATACTGCCGGAGGCATCTATTTGCTCCTCCCTTGAAATATTTGCTCCTGCAATATATTCCGCATATCCGTGTATTACAGTCAGAGGGGTCCTCATTTCATGAGCCAAATCATCAAGCATCCTCTGCCGTTGAGCTGCAACGGTCTTTAGCTCGTTCATCTGCATATTTACTTTATCTGCCATACGGTTGAAATCCTTGGCAAGAGCCGACAGCTCATCCACTCCACTCTCATCGGCACGGGTTGAAAAGTCTCCGTCAGCTATATTCCCTGCCACGACACGAAGCTTGGAAAGAGGAGAGTAAAGCTTCAAAAGAATGAAATAAAGAAGTACAGCCAGACTCAATGACGCAAGAACCGATAAACCGATAAATGTAATTGCCATTCCCTTAAATTCACTGTAAAGATAGCTTATATCCTTTGCATAGGTCACCGTATATCTACCGTCCTTTGTAACTCTTGTAATTACGGTATAGTAGGTATCATCAGCCTCAAAGGATTCGACTGTATTCACAGCAGGAATTTTCACACTGTCCGGAATACTTGAAAATGTTTCCTGACCCATTTCCTCAAATCTTAAATATATTCCCTTTTCGGCATAAAAATCGCCATAGCTTATCTGTAATAGCACTCCACTTTCGGAGCCGAGACCTATGGCATCGTTCTCAAATGCCTGCATAATAGCATAATTCTCTGCAATACAGGAGTCCTCAGTAGCATTCAAATTGCTGTCAAAGGTAAAAATGCTCAAGGCTACTATACTTACATTCAAAAACACAAGAAAAAGAATAAGGGTAAGCAAATATGTTTTTTCAAAGAATTTTCTTTTCATAATTCAAATCTGTATCCTATTTTATAGAGTGAAACTATCCTGTTTTTTATACCCAGCTTTTTCCTCAGCTGTTGAATGTGAATATCAACCGTTCTTGTATCTCCCTCAAAATCAATATTCCAGACAAGGTTAAGAAGCCTGTCTCGGGTCAAGGCTATATTTCTGTTCAATATCAGCGTTTCCAAAAGATCGTATTCCTTTGGGGTGAGCTTTATTTCTACTCCGTCCCGACAAACAAATCTTTTGTCAAAATCAATTGTTATATCATCAAAAGAAAAAACGGTATTTTCCCTTTTTACCCTTCTTAAAACTGTGGAAACCCTGGCAAGGAGCTCCTGCATTTCAAAGGGCTTTACAATATAGTCGTCAGCTCCGAGCCTAAGTCCCTTCAGCTTGTCCTCAAGCCCTGCTCTGGCAGTTACAAATATTACAGGTATATTCCCCGCATATTCAATCAGCTCAAATCCCGTAAGCCCCGGGAGCATAACATCGAGAATGATAAGCTCGGGTTTTTCATCATTTATTATTTTCAAGGCTTCTATTCCATCATATGCACTTTTGCATTTGTGCCCTATAAGGGTCAGATTTTTGCATATAAGCCTGTTTATGTCAAATTCATCCTCTACCACCAAGATATTTGCCATATTATGACCTCCTTGTTAATTTATATTTAGCTTTTCATATAATAGTATCACACAATTGTAAGGAATTTGCAAGATTTTAATATAAATCGCTGTAAACTATATATCACTTCACAAAAAAATCATATAAAAAAAAGATGATTTCAAAATATTTTTCTGCTTCCGTCATTGAAATTTCACATTAAGGTTTTATAATAAAACCGTAGAAAGCAGTTGCTTTCAGAATATAAGAATAATCTCCTTTTATAAAAGACCGAATGCGGGTTTGGTCCTTCAAAATGCAGCACCCTACAAATAGTGCTGCATTTTGATTATGTAATAATGATTACTCCACACTATTGACTTTTTGCAAACAAATATGATATTATTTTTATGAGGTGATGACAATGTATAAGATTTTAATAGTTGACGATGAAGCAATGATAAGAGGCCTTATCCGTAAATATGCGGAATTTGAGGGTCATTCCGTTGTAGAGGCTGTTGATGGCATGGATGCTATCTCTAAATTCAAGACTGACGGTGCAGATATAATTGTTATGGATATTATGATGCCGGAGCTTGACGGCTTCTCTGCCTGCCGTGAAATAAGAAAGCTATCCGATGTTCCGATTATTATGCTTTCCGCAAGGGGCGAGGAATACGATAAAATCAACGGCTTTGAAATAGGCATTGACGACTATGTTGTAAAGCCCTTCTCTCCAAAGGAGCTTATGCTTCGTATAGATGCTATTATGAAGAGAGCAAAGCCCTCCTCCGATTCCAATTCCAAAAACGAGGTTGTAACACTTGCCGGTGGAGGTATAGTAGTTGATTTTACAGCAAGGATTGTATACAAAGACGGCGAAAGAATAGAAATGTCTCCGAAGGAATATGATTTGTTCTTCTATATGATAAAGAACAAAAATGTTGCTCTTACAAGGGACAGGCTCCTCTCCGATGTCTGGGGCTATGACTTTTTCGGCGATGACAGAACTCTTGATACTCATATTAAAATTCTTCGTAAGAGCCTTGGCTCCTATAATGACCTTATCGTTACAATAAGAGGCGTTGGCTACCGTTTCGAGGACAAGTATGAAAGAAAATAAGATAAAGAGGGAAAAGTTTGTTCCCAGTATACGGTCCCGTATATTTGTATCAATGCTTGTTCTCGTTTGCGTAATGCTGATTATCCTTTGGATAACTCAGACAGTTTTTCTGACAAGTATGTACAGGTATATCAAGACTAACGATATGGAAAAAGTTGCCGAGATTGTCAATTCAAATATAGACAACGAAAACTTTATTCCCATGCTTGAGGAAATATCCTCAAAGCACGAAACCTGTCTTACGGTGCTGAATATATCGAAAAACGGAGAGACGGTGTATAGCAGCCACGCCCTGAACGACTGTGTGGTCCATAAAATGACCTCCGAGGATATTATTAAGCATTGGTATATGGAGACACTAAAGAACGATGGCTCCCTTGTACGAATTATACCGAGAGAGGATTTTTACAGTAACGCTTACAATTCAGAAGCTCCGAATGAGGATAATCTGACTGACTGTATAATTTCTGCCAACATAGTGGAAACAAAGGGTGGGGAAACATATTTCTATATTTTGAACTCCTCTATTGAGCCCGTGTCTGCAACAGTAAGAACCCTCAGGGTACAGCTTATATCCATATCTGTAATAATGGTAGCTGTAACAGGCATTATATCTCTTATTATATCAAAGCGAATAGCATCCCCCATTGTAAATATGTGTAAGGATGTTAAAAAAATATCCAAGGGAATCCCGGTAGTATTTGAAGAAACAGGCACGGAGGAAACCGTGGAGCTGGCAAAAACACTTAACAATATGTCAGAGGAGCTTAATAAGGTAGATAAAATGCAAAAGGAGCTTATTGCCAATATATCCCACGATTTGCGTACTCCCCTTACTATGATTTCCGGATACAGTGAGGTAATGCGAGATATCCCCGGGGAAAACACTCCTGAGAATATGCAGGTAATAATAGACGAGGCAGCAAGACTTTCCTCCCTTGTAAATGACCTCCTTGACCTTTCAAAGTTCCAGACAGGCGTACAGGTGCTTAATTGCAGGGTTATGAATCTAACAAAGACCGTACGGTCAGCAATTGAGAGATATGAGCATCTTATATCACACAAGGGATACAAAATAACCTTTGAATATGATGAGGATGTGTGTATTTTTGCAGATGAAATAAGAATACTGCAGGTAATATACAATCTTGTTAATAACGCTATAAATTATACCGGTGAGGATAAGACCGTCACAATTAAGCAAGCTGTCTATGATGGCCTGGTAAAAATACAAATTATCGACACAGGATGTGGAATTTCGGAGGATGAGCTTCCTCTTATCTGGGACCGATACTATAAGGTTGACAAGGTACATTCCAGAGCCCGTGTAGGTACGGGAATCGGGCTTTCCATAGTTAAAAACATTCTTACGATTCACGATTGCCGTTTTGGAGTCGAAAGTGAGATTAATAAGGGCAGCACCTTCTGGTTTGAATTCAAGATTGTCGAAGAGAAAAATAAGATTTTTTAGAATTTAATCACATATCTCAAAAAATCTCACAAAAATTGATATGCACCCCAAAAGTCAGACACTTTTGGAGGTGCATATTTTTTATTTATCTTCTCTTTTTGCTTAAATTTATGCTATAAAAATAGCCATATTATTATTTTTTATAAATTTTGTTTTTTATGTGAGAGATATTTATATTTTTTTGCGACCTATACTTATGAAGGCGAAAACTCAAAAAAAGGAGAAGAAAAAAATGAAAAAATTGTTA
Source organism: Clostridia bacterium (assembly GCA_017456545.1). Lineage (GTDB taxonomy): Bacteria > Bacillota > Clostridia > Oscillospirales > CAG-272 > RGIG2000. The sequence goes on from JAFTJE010000009.1 coordinate 26,644, forward strand.
TTTTCGGTGTTAACGGCTATTATTTGCCTTATAGCAATTTTGTGTGTTACAGCATGTAACGGTGGAGACAGTACCACTGTATGCTCTCACACAGAGGAAATAATCCCGGGTAAGGCACCTACCTGTACTGAGGGTGGACTTACTGAAGGTAAAAAATGCTCTAAATGTGGGGATATTCTTGTTAGTCAAGAAATAATATACGCCACCGGGCATAATGAAATAATATTAAGCAGTAAGGAGCCTACCTGCAATAAAACAGGACTTTCTGAAGGCAAAAAATGTTCTGTTTGCCATACTGTTACAGTTCCACAGCATTTTATTTCTGCTACAGGTCACAGCGAAATCGACCTTGATGCTGTTGCTCCTACCTGTACCGAAACAGGTCTTACTGCAGGTAAGAAGTGCTCTGTTTGTCAGACTATTACAGTTCCACAGAATGTTGTTCCTTCAACAGGTCACAGCGAAATCGACCTTGATGCTGTTGCTCCCACCTGCACAGAAACAGGTTTTACTGCAGGTAAAAAATGCTCTGTCTGTCATACTGTTATAGTTTCACAGAATGTTGTTCCTTCAACAGGTCATACCGAGATTGACCTTGATGCAGTGGAGCCCACCTGTACCGAAACAGGTCTTACTGCAGGTAA
>JAFTJE010000010.1 GCA_017456545.1 Clostridia bacterium
AATGCAGGAGCTTGTGAGCAATCTTTTTATTCTGCCACAGAGGTTTCTTAATTTTTTAAATGTTATTTCATCAATATCTTCGGTAGAAAAGAGAAGCTTTAACCAACTTTCGGTTTCGGCACATTCCTTTCGTGCTATTTCAAATTTAGAATGCATATCTGCAAGACTTTGAGGGTATTGTGCCTCTGTAATATTAGCAAATACACTTGAGGATGACTTTTTTATTTGAAAAACTACATTTGAATCAAATTTATTGCCCTTGCAGAGCGTAGCAATACAAACAGCTAATTCCTCACTATATTCTAAAAGTAGATTTCTTTTAGACATAACCAACCTCCAATCAATGCAAAGCATTGTATGTAATCACGCATAGCGTGTATGGAATTTGCAACCTGTTGCAGTATGGAATTGACACACAGTGTCGTATGGAATCAAACTGAAGTACATCCTATACAATCTAACGATTGATGCCATACAATCGCATAGCGACTGATTCCATGCACCTAACGGTGATTCCATACCAAACCTTCAGTTTGGATAAATAAAAAAGTCGAACCAAAGTTCGACTTATTTTATTTTGGTGACCCGTACGGGAATCGAACCCATGTTACAGCCGTGAAAGGGCCGTGTCTTAACCGCTTGACCAACGGGCCGTTTATGGTGGCGGAAATGGGATTTGAACCTATGACCTGCCGGGTATGAACCGGATGCTCTAGCCTCTGAGCTATTCCGCCATTTATTACTCACGCTTAATGCTTGACTATTATATCACAAGTTATTTTTGTTGTCAATACCTTTTTTTAATTTTTCGGAAATATTTTAAGGTTGTTTTTTAGCTGTTTTTTTGTCAAAAAATAAGGCTCAAAAGAAAACTTGGCTGTATCCTATTGAAAATAGTTTTTCTTTTTGATATAATAAATTAATACTATTTACAAGGTAAAGAGGTGCACATATGAGTAAAGCAGATGAATTATTTATAAAAACCTGCCGGGATATAATTGACAACGGCTATTGGGACACCAAGGAAAATGTACGCCCACACTGGGAGGACGGTACTCCTGCACACACTGTAAAAAAATTCTGCATTGTTAACAGATATAACCTTCAGGAGGAATTTCCTATTATTTCTCTCCGTCGTACCGCTTTCAAATCTGCAATAGATGAAATACTCTGGATATGGCAGAAAAAATCCAACAATATTAAGGACTTGAATTCCCACATCTGGGACAGTTGGGCTGATGAAAACGGCTCTATCGGTAAGGCTTATGGCTATCAGCTTGGTGTTAAGCATAAGTACAAGGAGGGTATGATGGACCAGGTTGACAGAGTTCTTTATGACCTTAAGCACAATCCTGCCTCCAGAAGAATTATGACCAACCTCTATGTTCACCAGGACCTTTCCGAAATGAACCTGTATCCCTGTGCATATTCTATGACCTTTAATGTTTCCGGTGATACTCTGAACGGTATTCTCAATCAACGAAGCAATGATGTGCTTACTGCCAACAACTGGAATGTTGTACAGTATGCTATTCTTCTTATGATGTTTGCCCAGGTATCCGGTCTTAAGGTGGGAGAGCTTGTACATGTAATTGCCGATGCACATATATATGACAGGCATGTACCGATTGTGGAAAAAATACTTAAAAACCCACAGTACCCTGCACCTAAGGTATGGATAAATCCGGAAATCAAGAATTTTTATGACTTTACTACAGACGACTTTAAGCTGGAGGGATATGAGTATACCAAGCTTGAAGACAAAATAGAGGTGGCAATATAATGAAAACAATTGTAGCTGTTGATAATAAATGGGGTATAGGCAAGAAAAACGATCTTCTTTTCTCTATTCCCGAGGATATGGCATTCTTCAGAAGGACAACCATGGGTAAGGTATGTTGCATGGGATATAATACTCTCCTTTCCTTCCCCGGCTCCAAGCCTCTGAAGAACAGGACAAACATTGTCCTCGCCCCTGCCGATGTATACCGTGATGACTGTACTGTTGTTCACACACTTGATGAGCTTTTTGCAGAGCTGAAGAAATACGACTCAAGCGAGATTTATGTAATCGGTGGAGCTATGTTCTACAAAACTATGCTTCCCTACTGTGATGAATTTCTTATTACCAAGGTTGAGGCTGACGGTGGTGCCGAGGTTTTCTATGAAAATCTTGATAAGCTGGATACTATGAAATGCATATACGAAAGTGAGCCCATCGAGTCCAACGGATATACAATCAGATTCACCACATATAAAAACAATAAGGTAGAATCATTCTAAAAAAATGAAAACGGTGCTGAAAATTCAGCACCGTTCTGTTTTATTTGTTCAATTTTGCGTATGTTTTCGCCACAAATTTTTCTGCAAATATTACAAATCTTTCATGGTCTCCCTCGCCGATAAGTCCACATTCGTCGTATGCCTTTACAGAAAAGACCAGCCTTCTGCCATCGACCTCGGTAAGTGTACTCTCAACCTTTATCTTCATTCCAACGGGAGTTGCGGCAAGATGCTTTGCTCCCATATATGTACCTACAGTTGAGGAGCCCTCATCAAGTCCTGCTGCCACGCACTTATACGATGCCTCCTCCATAAGAGCAATCATCTTAGGTGTTGCAAGTACCTCTAATTCTCCACTTCCAAACACCTTGGCAGTATCATTTTCTGTTACCTGTGCTTCTATTACAAATGTTTTTCCTGCTTCCAACATATTATTATACCTCCATTTCCATTATATTTTATCATTTACTCCATATGATGTCAAGGGATGCACCTACAAGATTTTTTTATTTTTTATTGCATAATTCAGTTTACTGTGCTAAAATAGAAGGGTAAGGAAGGAGGAGTGACTGTGGCTATTGAAACGGTATTTAAGAGATATGAGATAAAATACCTTATTACCGAGGAGCAATGTGAAAGGCTAAAAGCCTTATTTCAGCCCTATATGAAGGGTGATGAATACGGAAACAGCACCATAAGAAATGTTTATTTCGACACTCCCTCCTATCTTTTGATAAGAAACTCCATAGAAAAGCCTGTATACAAGGAAAAGCTGAGGCTACGGAGCTATGGCTTCACTACATCGGACAGCACGGTTTTTTTGGAGGTTAAGAAAAAGTATAAGGGCGTTGTTTACAAAAGGCGTATAAGGCTCAAGGAAAAGGAAGCTATCGATTATGTTTCCGGCAGAGCCAAGCTCCCCGACTCTCAGATTTCCCGGGAAATCGATTATTTTCTCAGCTATTACAGGGAACTTATACCCCGTGTGGTAATTTCCTATGAGAGAGAGGCATTCTATTCTCGGACAGATCATACATTCCGTATGACCTTTGATAAAAATGTACTGTATAGACAAGAGGACCTTTCCTTAGAATCAGGGGTGTACGGTAAACAGATCCTGCCAAGAGGTCTTGTGCTTATGGAGATAAAAACAGCATATTCCATTCCCCTGTGGCTAACATCGTTCCTCAGTGCAAATAAAATATATAAGACATCGTTTTCAAAATACGGTACAGCATATATGGATATACTGACCGAAAGCAAAAAAGGAGAAAAAGTAAAATGTTAGATAATTTATTCAAGGGTGTATTCAGTCAGCCGGGAGAAGCAGTAATATTAGTACATATATTTCTGTTATGCATACTCTCTGCTCTGGCTTGCGGTATAATACTTGCACTGGCTTATACATACAAGAGCAGATATACAAAAAGCTTTTTAATGACCATATGCATTCTTCCCGCTGTTGTATGTACTGTTATTATGATGGTAAACGGTAATATCGGAACGGGTGTTGCTGTTGCAGGTGCCTTCAGCCTTGTAAGATTCCGTTCTACCCCCGGCTCCGCAAAGGAAATCTGTACAATATTTATTGCTATGGGTGCCGGTCTTATAAGCGGTATGGGATATCTTGCATACGCTATACTTTTCTCCATTCTGCTGAGTGTTATAACCGTTGTATTTAAGGCTATTAAGATTGGCAAGGTAAAGGAAAATACAAAGGTACTCCTTATAACTGTCCCCGAGGACTTAAATTACGACACTGCATTCGACGAAATACTCAAAAATTATACAAAAAGCTATGAGCTCTTCACAGTTAAAACATCAAATTTAGGCAGTCTTTTCAAGCTTAAATATTTAGTTGATATGAAGAGTGGCGTGTCAGAAAAGGAAATGATTGACGAAATCCGTTGCAGAAACGGAAATCTGGAAATACGACTTTCCACCCAGGAGCTTTCAGACGAGCTTTAATCAACATATAAAAATGCTGTGAGGCACACCCCACAGCATTTTTATTTTTATTTGTACTTTTTCAGCTTTATCCAAAGAATAATAACAGCCTGAAGTGGAATACCGAGAAGGAAAACCATCCACATATTGTATTTCAGAATTTGCAAATATACGCAAGCCAAAAGCGTCCAGACAAAGGTGGAATCCAGAATTATCTTCATCACATTGTTGATTACGCCACGCCCTGCCAGCTTTAATACCAAGCAGGTAAGAGGCGTTGCCCATACAAATGCCATCCAAAAATATGTGCCGGGCTCTCTCAGATTTGAATATATACACGCAACGGTAGCAAACATCCACACAAATGATACACTAAGCAGCATCACAAGAATTCTGTATGCCATAGAATTCTTATCATACACTCTCTCGGGCTCAGCTACCTCTGCATCCTCGGTAACAAGCAAATCAAGGGTTATTCCATAGAAATTGCAAAGCTCATACAAGACGCTTATATCGGGCATAGTATCCCCTCTTTCCCAACGGGAAACAGCCTTGTCCGAATAGTTCAATTTTTCTGCCAATTCAACCTGTGTAAGCCCTCTGTTCTTTCTGAATTTTGAAAGATTTGAGGCAATTATCGGCTTTATATCCTTCATTTTTCCCCCTGAGATTTTCTCTCACTAAATGAGATTTTGTAAAAAATCATTATTTCTACTTTCTCATTATAACCTAAAAAGAATGTAAAATCAAGGGATTTCCCCAATAAAATCAAGGATTCTACAAAAGTGAGAATTAAAAATCTACATTATTGAGAGAACGAAGATGAAAGTTTAGAATAACAATTTCATTCAATAGTCTTTTCATTTTGGAAATTTCCTGTTATTATATATATTAGAGCGTACGCACATTATAAAAACATATGTACCCGTGAGATAATAACAGAGGGAGGAGCTTATGAAGGAAAAGATAATATTCTATGATGACGAAAAGAATAACGAATTTTCGGGAATAACGAAAAATACTATATCCGTAGACAAAAGCTTCAAGTATATTAAAAAAGGCTTTTTCCACTCTGCTCTGACCTTTATTGTATATAGGATCATTATGACCCCCATTGCATATTTGTGGTCCAAGCTTAAGTTCGGCTTGAAGGTTAAAAACAAAGGGGTACTGTCACAGCACCGTAAGGACGGATACTTTATTTTTTCCAACCATACACTCATGGCAGGGGATGCTTTTATTCCAAATATCTATGCCTTTCCCAAAAAGGTGTATATGGTAGTTCATCCCGATAATATATCGACTAAGGGTACCAAGGGATTTATAATGATGTGCGGTGCGATACCTACTCCCACATCTATTGACGGATACCGTGGCTTTCTTTCTGCCGTTGAGCAAAGAATAAAGGAAGGGGGAGCCGTGTGTGTATATCCCGAGGCACATATCTGGCCCTACTATACTAAAATAAGAGATTTTTCCGATACCTCCTTTGCCTATCCTGTAAAGCTTGATGCACCTGTATTCTCGGCAACTGTAACCTACACCAAAAGAAGACTGAGAAAAACACCGAGAGCAACCGTTTATATTGACGGTCCCTTTTATCCCTGCAAGGAGCTTAAGCCGAGGGAGGCACAAAAGGAGCTTAGAAACCGTGTCTACTCCACTATGGTAGACCGTAGCCAACACAGTACATATGAAAGAATCAAATATGTAAAAAGAGAAACGGAAGCTGACGAAAGGAGCTACCATGATACCGATAATATACGCAGGTAACTATGGAATATTTCAGGGAATACTAATATCCCTATTATCAGTTGTGGAAAACACAAGTAAGCCCGTATGTGTTTATCTTTTTACTATGGACCTTACAGAAAAAAATGAGAAATTCAACCCTCTTACCAAAGAACAGGCTGAATACCTTGACAAAATGTGTAAGGAAAGAAATCCGGAAAGCTCTGTACAGATAGTAGATGTGGGAGAATTCTACAAATCTGCTCTTATTGATTCCCCTAATGCTGTTACATCCTACACTCCATATACATTTTTAAGGCTTTTTGCCGACAAAATTGACTTCCTACCAAGTAAGGTGATTTATCTTGATGCCGATACTGTGGTAGCTAAAGATATATCCGAGCTTTATGATGTGGATGTTACCGATTATGAATTTGCAGGCGTGCTTGACTATTACGGTCATGTGTTTATCGGAGCAAGGTATATAAATGCCGGCGTGCTTCTCCTCAATTTGGAAATGATAAAAAAGACAAGTCTTTTCCAAAAATGTATTGAGCTGCTTAATAAAAAGAGGGTATTTCTTCCCGACCAGACAGCACTCAATAAATTTGCAGAGGCTAAGCTGATTATAGACAGAAAATTCAATGAGCAAAAGCATTTTGAGGACGAAACCGTAGTACAGCATTTTGCTAAAACAATCAAATGGCTTCCCTTCTTCCATACTCAGAATATAAAGCCATGGCATACCGAGCTTGTAAAGGCAAAGCTTACTCACAAGTACGATAAGCTGCTTGATATGGCAGCAAAGGAAATGGATGCCTATAAGGAGCAGGTGACTCCTTCCAAATAAATCCCCCCGACAGGTGTCTGTTATTTTAATAAAAAAGGATTCTACAAGGATAAAAGCACCTCTCTACGGAGAGTAGAATTCCGTTCCATTCCCGATAGAGCTACAATATTTATCAATAGAATCGCTTTTTCATAAGTTACTTTTAATTTCTTGCTTATGCTGATATTATTAAGTACAGCAGGTATGCAAAGGGTAAAGGCATACCGTGAATATTAATGTAAAGGAGTATTTAACATGAGTCCCACCAAGGTGCCGATCTTTTTTTCCTGTGATGATAATTACATTCCCTTTCTCGGGGTAGCTATAAAATCGCTTATTGAAAATACATCAATGGATAATGAATATTTCATATTTGTTCTTCACTCTAAGATGAGCATAAGGAATATGAAAATAATCACAGCTATGGAAAAGGAAAATGTAAGCATATGCTTTATTGATGTTTCCGAAAAGCTTATTAAATACGGAGAAAAGCTTAATCTTCGTGACTACTATACAGTGTCAATTTACTTCAGAATATTTATTCCAGATATGTTCCCCGAGTTTAAGAAGGCTATTTATCTCGATGCGGATATGGTAATCCTTGAGGATATTGCAAAGCTCTATAACATTGAGCTGGGGGGCAACCTCCTTGCAGGTGTACCCGATGCTATAATTGCCTCCCGTCAGGAATTCCGTGATTATGCAGAGCTCGGCTGCGGAATCTATCCGTATACCAAATATTTCAACTCCGGTATGATGCTTATGAACCTGGATGCTATGCGTGAGTTTGGCTTGGAGGGAAAATTCGAGCATCTTTTCAATACCTACCGTTTTGAAACAGTATGTCCCGACCAGGATTATCTGAATGTTATATGCAAAGACAGAGTTCTCTACATTGATGAGGGCTGGGATAAGATGGCAATAGACGGCTCATACGAAAATCCTATGATAGTCCACTATAATAACTTTGCTAAGCCCTGGCAGCAGGATGGCATTAATTATGCAGACCAGTTCTGGAAATACGCAAAGGATACTCCCTACTACGAGGAAATTATGAATATACGCCGTAATTTCAATGAAGAAAAGCTGCTTATGCAGGCTAAGGGTGGCGAGGAGCTTGTAAAAAGCACTATCCGTATCGTGAACAGCGATAAAAACTTCAAAAAAACATTATTTGATACAGGAATATTATGATGGAAGAAAAAAAGATTCCCCTGGCACAGGACCGTGTAGAGGTTATAGAAAGAATAGCCCGGCTTGAGAAGGCCGGTGGAGAGAGCTTTTTTGAAAATGCTGAAATAGATCCACCCACACGCCCTATTCTGCCAGACGAGGTAGACTATCTTAATAAGAAGCTTTCCTCTAAAATAAAGACTTTTTTTGCCTGCATTATAGAATGGATAGGTAAAAAAATCCTCAAAAAGAAATATGATATTACCGTAGTAGGTGAGGAAAACATCCGTGATATTAAGGGTGGTGCAATAATTACCAGCAACCATTTTGGATTTTTTGAAAGCCTTAATGTAAAGATAGCCTCTGAAAAGGCTAAGAAAAAGCACAAGCTCTACAAGGTTGTGCGTGAGGGAAATTTCTTTATGACAGGTCTTTTCGGCTTTCTTTTGAGAAATTGCCGTACTCTACCCTTAAGCTCCAATCTCCATACTATGAAAAAGCTGGATTTATCTATTGCAGAGCTTCTTAAAAAAAATAATTTTATTCTTGTATACCCCGAGCAGGCACTGTGGTGGAATTATCCGAAGCCACGCCCCTACCGTATAGGAGCATACCATTACGCTGCAAAAAATAATGTGCCGGTTATTCCCTGCTTTGTAACACTTTCCAAAAAAGGGACTATCGGTAAGGACGGCTTCCCCGACCTTAAATACACAATCCACATTATGAAGCCTATTTATCCCGACCCCGACAAAAAGGTAAGGGATAATGCCTCCGAAATGCGTGAGGAAAACTCCCGCCTTTGCTTTGCAAAATACGAGGAGGTCTACGGCATTCCCGTTACCTACGGCGATTATTCACTTGAATCTGCCATTAACGGAGTTATAAAGTAACAAAAAAAAGCAGAGAAACTCTCTGCTTTTTTTATGTTAAATTAATTCTTCAACACCTATATTGAAAATTTCAGAAAAGGCTTTAAGCTCTATATCAGTAACAAATCGCTTACCACATTCTATTCTTTGTATTGCATTCTTATCAACATCTATACCTATAAGCTGCATTTTATCCGCAAGCCCTCTCTGTGAAAGCTTGGTTGCGAAGCTCATACGAAGCTCTCGAATCTTCTCTCCACATAGATTGTTTCTGCCGTTATTTTTATTCTTAAACATAATACCCCCCTATTTGACATTCAGTGATTGACAAATTTATTATATTGTGTTATAATGTCTTTATTGACATTTAGTGAATGTCAGTAAAGACATTTATCAACTGAAGGGGGTACTTGATATGAAATCAGATGTAGGAGTAATAAAGGAAATAGATCATCTTGGCAGAATAGTAATTCCAAAGGATTATAGGTATCGCTTAGCTCTTGAAAAAGAGGTAGAAATTGTTTTGACAAGCAGTGGCGTTCTTATAAGAAATCCCGAATATAAACTTCTTAGAATAACTACTCATAATGAAGATAATTAAAAAATCGCACCACGGTGCGATTTTTTATGTGATATTAAAGCTTATTTATTATTTCTTCAAGGGATGTTATGTAGCCGTAGCCCAATTTATCAAGCCTTTCTGCCTCGGATTCAAGACCGAAATTTATTGTGGAGGTGGAGTGGGTATCGGAATTTATAACAAGCTTTTTACCACTGTCTCCTATGATTTTAAGAAGGAAGTGCTCGGGATAGGATTCTGTCCTGTAGCCACGGGAAATGGCTCCCGTATTCACCTCAAATACAGCAGGAGTTTGAAGAAGTGCTTTGACAGCCTCGGTGGCACATTTTACATATCTTGGGTGGGATGTGGAAAACTGTACTCCACCCTCGTTAAACTTGGTGCACAGGTCCACATGACCTATAATATCGCATTTTGTTTTATTATAAATGTCGGCTACCAGCTTATAATAATCCTCGCAGTAGGCGTACATGTCGCCTCCGTAATGCTTATCTACAAAGGCGTTGGTCGCATCTCTGCTCAAATCCACGGGGAGATACTCTCCGTTCTTGTAAACATAATGAACGGAGCCGAGAACATAATCGTAATCGTCTGTATCAAGGCAGGAAAAATAGTCCTGCTCTATACCCATATAAATTTTGATTTTATCCTTATATTTTTCTTTTAATGCTGTAATTTCCTGCTTATACCTTTCGGTATTTTCAACCGTCATACACCAGCTACCGTCAAAATCCATATAGGCATGACCCGAAAAGCCTATCTCGGGACAGCCGAGCTCTATTGCCTTTTGCACCATTTCCTCTGCCGTATTTTTACCGTCGCAATATGTGGTGTGGAGATGATATGTAGACAGCTTCATTTTGTCATCTTCTCCTGCTTAACCTTATGGTCGATAATATGTCTTGAAGCAAGCTCCCTGTGGATATCCTCTACGGATATGCCCATCTGTACCATAAGCACCATCACATGGTATGCAAGGTCTGCAATCTCGTATACCGTTTCCTTTTTGTCATCTGCCTTGCCGGCTATAATAACCTCAGTACATTCCTCGCCAACCTTTTTAAGAATCTTGTCAATTCCCTTTTCAAAAAGATAAGTTGTATAGGAGCCCTCGGGCTTATCGGTCTTTCTGCCTACCAAAAGGTCATAAAGACCCTGAAGGGTAAACTGATTAAGGCTCTCACTCTGATATACGGGCTTTGTAAAGCATGAGTCTGTGCCCATATGGCATGCAGGACCGTCCTTCTCCACAACCACGGTAAGAGCATCCTTATCGCAGTCAGCTGTAATAGAAACTATATGCTGATAATTTCCACTTGTCTCGCCCTTTAACCAAAGCTCGTTTCTTGAACGACTGAAAAAGCAGGTAAGACCCTTTTCCATAGATATTTTAAGGCTTTCCTTGTTCATATAAGCAACTGTCAGCACATCCTTGGTTATGCTGTCCACAACTACTGCGGGAATCAAGCCCTTTTCATCAAATTTAAGTTCATCAATATTTATCATAATTATAACCTCACAGTTATGTCATTTGCCTTAAGCTCTTTTTTAAGGTCCTTAATTTCAATTTCTCCAAAGTGGAATACGGATGCGGCAAGGCCTGCATCAATATCGGGTATCGCCTTGAACAAATCAATAAAGTGCTGTACCGAGCCTGCACCTCCGGAGGCTATAACAGGTACATTAACTGCCTCGCACACGGCTCTTAGCATTTCTATATCAAAGCCACCCTTTACTCCGTCGGTATCAATGGAGTTGACAACCACCTCGCCGGCACCGAGCTCCACACATTTCTTTATCCAGGAGATTGCCTCCATGCCCGTGTTCTCCCGTCCTCCTTTTGCAAAGACTCTGAACACGCCATCAACTCTTTTTATGTCAGCGGAGATTACCACACATTGATTACCGTACTTTTGTGCAGCCTCTCTTATAAGCTCGGGATTTCTGATAGCACCTGAATTTACACTTACCTTATCAGCTCCACACTTAAGCACCCTGTCAAAATCCTCTATGGAATTTATGCCTCCGCCTACTGTCAAGGGAATAAAAATTTTACTTGCAACCTCACGGAGGATATCGGTAAACAGAGCTCTGCCCTCATAGGAGGCTGTAATATCGTAAAATACAAGCTCGTCTGCCCCACACTCGGAATAATATTCAGCAAGTTTTACAGGGGAGGAAACATCGGCAAGTCCGAGGAAATTCACTCCCTTTACTACCCTGCCGTCCTTTACATCAAGGCAGGGAATTATTCTTTTTGTAATCATTTCGCCACCTCGATTGCCTCGGCAAGATTTATGGCACCGGTATAATAGGCTTTACCGATGATTGCACCGTAAAGCTCCATACGGCGAAGCTCTCTGACATCGTCAATCGCAGACACTCCACCCGATGCAACTATATCAAGTGAATACTTTTCGGAAAGCTCCCTGTACATCTGAAGGTTGGTGCCCCTCATAGCTCCGTCCTTGGATATATCGGTGCAGATAATTGTTTTAACACCTATTTTCTGCATTTTTTCAAAAAAGCTGTCAAGGGTATATGCAGATTTTTCAAGCCAACCCTTAATTGCTATGTATCCGTCCTTAACATCGGCACCGACAGCTATCTTATCGCCGTATTTACTAACTGCCTTAACAAGAAATTCCTCATCGGTAACGGCAGATGTACCGAGAATAACACGGGATACCCCTGCGTCAAGATATCTTTCAACAGTCTCCATAGAACGGATACCCCCTCCTATTTCAACAAAAAGGGATGTGTTTTTTGCAATGTCGGTAACAATATCTATATTTGGTGTTGTACCGTCCTTTGCCCCCTCTAAATCCACCATATGGATATATTTGGCACCCTTCGCCTCAAAGTCTCTTGCCACCTCAATAGGGTTATCGCTATATACGGTCATCTGTGCATAGTCACCCTTAAAAAGCCTCACAGCTTTTTTATCAAATAAATCTATTGCGGGAAAGATATTCATTCTTCATCCTCCCATTCACAGAATGCCTGTAAGATTTTTAAGCCTACGGTACCGCTTTTTTCGGGATGAAACTGCATTCCCACCACATTATCCTTAACAACCGAGGCTGTCAGCTCATAGCCGTATTCAGCAGTTGCGAGGAGACTGTCCTCACAGTTTTCTGCATAGTATGAGTGGACAAAGTATACGCAGTCCTCCTCCTTAATGTACTTAAAGAGAGGGTGATTTTTTGCAAAATGGAGTGCATTCCAGCCTATATGAGGAATTTTAAGCTCCTTTGGGAGTCTACCCTCCATGGGCACCACATTGCCCTTAAGGAGAGAAAGTCCTGTATGCTCTCCGTACTCATAGCTTTTTTCAAAAAGAAGCTGCATTCCTAAGCAAATGCCCATAAGCTTCTTGCCCCTTTTTGCTTCATCTATTACAATTTTGTCAAGCCCTGTGTCGTTTAATTTTTTAATTGCATCGCCAAAGGCTCCCACACCGGGAAGGATTATTTTGTCGGCGTTCCTTATTTCCTCGGGGTCCGAGGTAACGACAGCATCTGCCCCGATTGCCTTTAATGAGGAGCAAAGGGAGAAAAGATTGCCAACGCCATAGTCTATTATTGCTATCATCAGATTACACCCTTAGTTGACGGAATTTCACTTGCGTATCTTTCATCGATTTCCGTAGCGTATGAAAGTGCTCTTGCAGCAGCCTTAAAGGCTCCCTCTATTATGTGATGAGAATTTACACCGGAGAGCTGACGGATGTGAAGAGTAATTTTTGCCTCTCTTACAAATGCCATAAAGAACTCCTGTACAAGCTCGGTATCAAAATTTCCGACCTTGTATGCAGGGATATCGAGTGCATAGCCGAGGTAGTCTCTGCCGGAAATGTCAACGGCACAGAGGATAAGTGCCTCATCCATAGGGATAGTCTTATCTCCGTAGCGTCTTATTCCCTTCTTATCGCCAAGGCAGTCGTAAAACGCCTTACCCAAGCAGATTCCTATATCCTCTGCTGTGTGGTGGTAGTCAACATATGTATCTCCAACACATTTTACAGAAAGGTCATAATGAGCATGCTTTGCAAAAAGGGTAAGCATATGGTCTAAAAAGCCACACCCTGTGTCTATTTTTGCCTCTCCCACGCCGTCTATAACGAGGGACAAGGCTATATCTGTCTCCGCTGTTTTGCGTTTGATTTCAGATGCTCTCATTTTATTTCTCCTTTATAATTTCGGACACCGTATCAAGAAGCTTATCCATCATATCTCTTGTTCCTATGGTTATACGGTTAAAATCCTTGATTATTTCCTTTGAAAAATGTCTTATCAGTATTCCTCTCTCCTTAAGCCTTACATAAAGCTCCTTGCCGGAGATTTTACTATGTCTTGCAAAGAGGAAGTTGGCAAGGGAGGGCAAAACCTCAAAGCCCATCTTTTCAAGGGCTGTCCTTGTGTATTCTCTGTTTTCCATAACTGTTCTGCAGTTTGACATATAGTATTCATTATCGTCAAGAGCTGCACAGCCAACTGCCATAGTCATTCTGTTAATGTTATAGGGATTTGTAGAATACTTTATGGTATTAAGGTCGCAAATAAGAGACTTATTTGCTATGCCGAAGCCGAGTCGGGCACCGGCAAGAGAACGGGACTTTGAAAAAGTACCTGTTACCAAAAGATTATCATATTTTTCCGTAAGCACAACAGCACTTTCTGCACCGAAATCCACATACGCCTCATCAATTATGACCACATTATCGGGATTGGATTTAACTATCTCCTCTATCTGCCAAAGAGGAAGTGCAATGCCAGTGGGGGCGTTGGGATTTGCGATAACTATATTTTTGTTTATACCTATGTAGTCCTTATAATCTACGGAAAAATCCTCTTTTAAGGGAATCTCCTCATATGGGATTCCGTTAAGCTCTGCAAATACGGGATAAAATCCATAGGTTATGTTGGGAAATACAATAGGGTGCGTCCCGTCGCAAAATGCCATAAACGCAAAATTCAGTATCTCGTCGGAGCCGTTTGTCATAAGGATACATTCTCTCGGTGCTCCGAACACCTCCGACGCCTTTTTTACAAGCTCAGTGCATTCGGGGTCTGAATAAAGCTGTAGTCTTCCTGCCTCTTCCCTTGCTGCCTCCAACGCCCTTTGCGACGGAGGAAAGGGGGATTCATTTGTATTTAATTTGATATACTTCATATCCTTTGGCTGCTCTCCGGGAACATATGCCTCAAGATTTGAATATTTACTGCTGAAAAATCTGCTCATATCAGTCCTCGAAACGAATTGTAGCACTCTTTGCATGGGCATCAAGGCCTTCTTTTTTAGCAAAGTATGAAACCTTGTCTGCCACCTTAGAAAGGGCATCCTTGGTATAATATGTAAACTGTGATTTCTTTACAAAATCGTCAACGGACAGGGGGCTCGAAAACCTGGCTGTTCCACTTGTGGGCAGGGTATGATTCGGACCCGCAAAATAATCGCCCAGTGCCTCGGGACAGTATTTTCCCATAAATATAGAGCCTGCGTGCTTGATTTTATCAAGGTAGTCAAAGGGATTGTCAACGCAGATTTCAAGATGCTCCGGTGCTATCTCATTTGCTATATCAATAGCAAGCATAAGATTGTTTTCTGCTACTATTATCTTACCGTTATTATCAATGGAGTGTCTTGCTATTTCGGCTCTGGGGAGCATTGGAATCTGTCTTTCAAGCTCGTCACTTACCTTCCTTGCAAACTCATAGCTGTCTGTTACAAGAACTGCACTCGCCATTCTGTCGTGCTCTGCCTGTGAGAGCAAATCTGCCGATACATATGTAGGATTACAGGTGGAATCTGCAACAACAAGTATCTCGGAGGGTCCTGCTATCATATCAATATTAACCTTGCCGAACACCTGCTTCTTTGCCTCTGCCACATAAGCGTTACCGGGTCCTACGATTTTATCAACCTTAGGTATGCTCTCTGTTCCGTAAGCAAGAGCTGCAATTGCCTGTGCTCCTCCCACCTTGAATATCCTGTCAACTCCGGCAATCTTAGCTGCTGCTAAAATAACGGGATTTACTCTTCCGTCCTTTGTTGGCGGTGTAACCATTACTATCTCACTGCAGCCTGCAATTTTAGCCGGGATGGAGTCCATAAGGACAGTGGAGGGATACGCTGCTGTACCACCGGGAACATAAAGTCCTACCTTTTCAATAGGCATCACCTTCTGACCCGTTACGACACCGTCCTTCTCGCTTATTACAAAGCTGTTTCTTACCTGCCTTTTATGGAAATTACGGATATTCTCTGCTGCCTCCTCGATTATGGAAACAAATTCGGCATCAACAGAGGCAAACGCCTCGTCAATTTCCTTTTCTGTTACCTCAAGGGCAGAAAGTGTCGCCTTATCGAATTTTTCGCAATATTCAAAAAGTGCCTTATCCTTATTTTTTATTACATTGGCAATTATCTCGGAAACAACACTCTCTACATTGGATGCTATGTTTCCACGGAAAAATATCTCGTCATTTGATACCTCTCCGTATTTGTATATCTTAATCATCGGTCCTTACCTGATCCTTCATACACTTAACTATTTTTTCAATTTCCTCTGTTTTGAACTTAAAGCTTGACTTATTTGAAATAAGTCTTGCACTTATGGGAACTATTGTCTCCATTACGGAAAGATTATTTTCCATAAGAGTTTTTCCCGTTTCCACAATATCTACAATAACATCGGAAAGTCCTAAAATGGGTGCGATTTCAATAGAGCCGTTCAGCTTGATTATATCAATATCACGGCATTTTGAAGCATAATGCTTCTTTGCTATATTTACAAACTTGGTAGCAACCTTAAGAGTACGGGAGCCGTCGTCGTAAAACTCATTCTTTCCTGCTACAGCCATACGGCACTTACCCATATTAAGGTCAAGAAGCTCATATACATCGGGGGCATATTCAAGTAAAATATCCTTACCGGCAACACCGATGTCTGCCGATCCCCTTTCAACATATATGGAAACATCCGAGGGCTTTACCCAGAAGTATCTTATGCCCTTTTCCTTATTTTCAAATATAAGCTTTCTTGTATTTTCCTTAATGGAGGGACACTCATATCCAGCCCTCTCAAACATATCGTAAACCTTTTCACCGAGTCTGCCCTTCGGGAGTGCAACATTTATCATATTATCTGCCCTCCTTACATAGATTTACTTTTTCCTTATACCTGAGCTTTTCCGGTATTGCCTTCTGACAGCTTACCCTTAATCCGTTTTTCGTAAGCTCTGCTACGGTATCTGCAATTTTATCTGCCCCTACGGTATCGTCGTATATAATAAGGGTATCAACATCGTAAAGACGCTTTTCCGTATTAAGCTCCTCAAGAAGGTCAAGATAGAGGGCAAAGCCGATGGCACCGCTTTTTCTACCCATTCTCTCAATAAGCTTGTCGTATCTTCCTCCGGACAAAACGCCCTCGGGAATACCCTTTAAGAAGCCCTTGAATACTATTCCGTTGTAGTAGCTCATATCATTGAGCACGGAAAAATCAATGTGTATGTTATTTTTATACTCAGTTTTGGAAATAAGAGCACAAAGAGACCTGAGGTCGCCAAGCTCCTTTTTGGCTCTTTCGCTTACACAAAGCTTATCAAGCTCCGGAAGCACAGCATCAACAGTGCCGTACATATTGACAAAGGAGCATATCGCATTTTTGCTCTCCTCATCAATTCCGAATTCACGGCAGAGTGCCTCTGTCTCGTGAATATTTCTTTCCGCTATTAATCTGAGTGCCTCTTTCTTGAAGCAAAGGCTGTCGCACGCCTCATCAAGAATAGCAGATATAATTCCCATATGGGAAATATCAAGGACAAAATCCGGGGATACGGTATCAAGGCTTTTTGAAGCCAGATACACAGCCTCAAATACATCGTATTCATCAATATCACCAATGCACTCGAGTCCTGTCTGCATTATCTCCTTGAACTGATGGGTCTTCGGTGACACTCTGTAAACATTCTCGTTATAGTAAACCTTATCCTTACAGCCTGCCTTATCCGTTGTATTTTTTATAATAGAGAGTGTAACATCGGGCTTTAACGCAAGCAGCTTACCGTTTGTATCGTTAAAGGTTATCACACTGTCGCTGACAAGGAAATCCTTATTGCGTACATAGATGTCATACTCCTCGAATTTGCTCATCTTAAAGGGTAAATACCCGTATTTATTATAAAGGGCACGCAATGTAAATATTGCCCTTTCCTCATTCTTCAGTAGTCTTGTATCAATCATTTTTCGTCCTTCTTTTCAAGTCTGTCAAGAACTAATTTATATCCACCGTCTCCATATCCCAGGCATTTGTTGACACGGCTGATTGTCGCTGTGCTCATACCTGTCTCACGGCTTACTACTGTATAGTTTTCTCCGTTTTTCAGCATTCCTGCTGCCTTGAGCCTCTGAGCTATATCCTGTATTTCCTTAACTGTGCAGATATCCTCAAAGAACTTTTTACACTCCTCCACTGTTTCAAGGGTGAGTATGGCTTCAAAAAGTCTTTCAGTATCCTTTTCGTTCATTCTGTTCATCGTAAAACCTCACTTTATCACTTTAGCACTTTAACACGCTAAATTATAACACCGTTAAAAAAATTTGTCAAGGGGTTTTATATATATTTGCAATAAAAGTAATTAAAATATAAACGGTAGCAGATTCCGCCCCCGATATAAGGGGCGGATAATATCAATTAAAGCTCTGCTATTACCTCAACCTCGCAAAGCACACCCTTAGGAAGGTCCTTAACTGCCACACAGCTACGGGCAGGCTTGGAGGAAAAATACTTTCCGTATACCTCGTTAAATGCTGCAAAGTCCTTGATATCTGCAAGGAAGCAGGTAGTCTTTACTGCCTTATCATAGGATGAGCCTGCCTCGGATAAAACCTCTCCGAGATTTTTCATAACCTGCTCTGTCTGACCTACAATATCAGTTGCTTCTACATTACCGTTTTCGGGATTTATAGCAATCTGTCCCGATGTGAATACAAAGCCTCCGCTGACAACAGCCTGAGAATAGGGTCCTATTGCCTTAGGTGCCTTATCGGTTGCAATTTTTTTCATTTCTAACTCCTTATAAAAGCTTGAAGCCAAAATCGCAAAGAGCCTTCTTTATCTGTGCGATATGGTCAAAGTTTCTTGTCTCAAGAATAATTCTTAAGTAGCATCCGTTTACATCGGAGCCCTCATTTGCTCTCTCATGATGAACGGAAATAACATTTCCTCCCAGGTCGGCAATAATACGGGATACATTCTTAAGCTGACCGGGCTTGTCGGCAAGCTCAATCATAAGCTGTGCAGTTCTGCCCGACATAAGAAGTCCTCTCTTGATAACTCTTGAAAGGATGGTAACATCAATATTACCTCCGGACAAAAGACATACTGTCTTCTTATTCTCAATATCCACCTTGCCGAACATAGCTGCCGCAACGGCTACTGCACCTGCACCCTCTGTAACAAGCTTATGCTGTTCCATAAGTGCAAGGATAGCCGCAGAAATTTCATCATCTGTAACGGTTACAATTTCGTCAACATACTTTTTGCAAAGCTCATAGGTAAGGTCACCGGGCTTCTTTACTGCTATACCGTCGGCAATTGTGGAAACGGATTCCAGCTCCTCTATTTCAGAATCACGAACGGAATTAAGCATAGAGGGAGCTCCTGCTGCCTGTACACCGTAAACCTTGATTTTGGGATTGAGCATTTTCATAGTATATGCAACACCCGAAATAAGTCCTCCACCACCGATAGGAACTATAATTGCGTCAAGGTCGGGAATCTGCTCTGCTACCTCGAGAGCTATTGTGCCCTGTCCTGCAATAACATCCTCATCATTGAAGGGGTGAATAAAGGTATAGCCCTTTTCATCACGAAGCTCAAGAGCCTTCTTGTATGCGTCATCATAAACACCCTCAACAAGGCAAACCTCTGCCCCATAGCTCTTTGTAGCCTCTACCTTTGAAATAGGTGCACCGTCGGGTAGACAGATAACAGCCTTGATTCCGTTCTTCTGAGCCGAGAGAGCAACGCCCTGGGCGTGGTTACCTGCTGAGCAGGCGATAACACCCCTTGCCTTCTCCTCCTCTGTAAGATTGGACATTTTGTAGTATGAGCCCCTTACCTTAAAGGAGCCTGTTATCTGCAGATTTTCTGTTTTAAGGTATATCTGAGCCCCCGGCTTAAGCTTGGGTGCGTAGATTACATCTGTTTTTCTTATTACATTTTTCAGTACATAACTTGCACGGTAAACACTGTCAAGTGTAAGCATAATATTCTCTTTTCCTCTCTTTAAGATAAATTACAAAAGACTGTTAATAAACTGCTCTGCACATCTGGCACTTCTGTATCCTCTGCGAAGTGCAAATGCCTCAGCATCAATATCAAGCTTTTCTCTGTCATATTTAATGTTATTTCTGTCGGCAAGCTCATGTACAATTTCAAGATACAATTTCTTGTCGGGCTTAGAAAACAGAACAGTAAGACCGAAGCGTTCGGAAAGTGAGAGTGTCTCCTGTATGGTATCGTTTCTATGTATATCGCTACCCTCTCTGTCACGGAAGCTCTCCTTGATTATATGTCGCCTGTTGCTTGTGGCATAAATTACAGCATTGTCTGCCTTGGCAGAGGCAGAGCCCTCCAGGGCTGCCTTAAGCATACTGAAATTATCGTCGTTCTGATTAAATGACAAATCATCAATAAAAATTATGAACTTAAGGGGATTTTCACTTATTTTGCCCATAACATAGGGTAGGTATGAAAGCTGGTCCTTACGAAGCTCTATAAGTCTTATTCCTCTTCCGAAAAATTCGTTTGCTATTGCCTTTACGGTAGAGGATTTACCTGTGCCTGCATCTCCACACAAAAGAGCATTGGCAGCAGGTCTACCCTGCAAAAACGCCTCTGTATTATCAATAATTCGCTGTCTTTCGTCCTTGTAGCCTATAAATTTATCAATAGAAATTCTGTCAGCACTGACAATAGGCTCTATTTCCTTATTATCATTAAGTCGGAACATTGGAGCAGATGAGAAAATACCGTATCCGTATTTATCAATGTTCTCTATTCTGTTATTGTAAAGCTCCTTTAAGTCCACAGCCCTTGAATTAAATTCGGGAATGGGAAAATCAACACCCAAATCGCTTATAAAGTCATTGGAAGTAAGGGAGGTAACGGCAGAGAGTGTATCAAGCTCGTTTGACACAGCCCTCTCCATCTTATCGTCCACTACTATTCTTTTCGCACGGAGCCTTATATAAACATTTTCATCCTCCGAAACTGCCCGTCTTACATAGCCGTCAAGGGATAAGCCGCTTTCATAAATCTCTGCCACCATATGGGAATATGCTCTTAATTTTTCCTCTGTACCATCAGCCACTGCATACTCCTGAAAATACGCAAAAAGTGGCTTTTTCAATACATTACGGAAAACGCTTACTGCCATAAGACGCAAATATAATTTCTTAAGTCTGTTTTCTTCCATAATCTCAAATATTCTCTATAATCTTATCTGTGATTTCAGTAGTTGAAAGATATGGTGCACCGTGGGAAAGGTCTGCTGTACGGTAGCCTGCCTCCAGAACCTTATCAACTGCTGTAACTATATTGTTATATTCCTCTGAAAGTCCGAAGGAGTACAGAAGCATCATACCTGCTGAAAGAATTGTAGCAATTGGGTTAGCCTTATTCTGTCCTGCAATATCGGGGGCAGAGCCGTGGATAGGCTCGTAAAGACCCCTTGTCGTTTCGTTAAGGGATGCTGAGGGGAGCATACCGATGGAGCCTGTAATCTGGGATGCCTCATCGGAAAGAATATCACCGAACATATTTGAGGTTACAATAACATCAAACTGAGCAGGATTTCTTACAAGCTGCATAGCTGCATTGTCAACAAGCATATCAGTACACTCAACATCGGGATACTCCGATGCCATCTCGTGCACAATCTTTCTCCAGAGTCTTGATGTATCAAGTACATTTGCCTTATCTATGCTGACAAGCTTTTTATTACGCTTTCTTGCTGTTTCAAAGGCTACTCTTGCTATTCTTTCTATCTCCATACGGCTGTAGCACTCTGTATCGTATGCCTCCTCGCCGTACTTACCCTGCCTCATTCCTCTTTCGCCAAAGTAGATACCACCTGTAAGCTCTCTTACTATCATAATATCAAAGCCCTGAGCTACAATATCCTCCCTCAAGGGACATTCACCCTTAAGTGCGGGATAAAGCTTTGCAGGTCTTAAATTTGTAAAAAGATTCATAGCGGAACGAATACCGAGAAGAGCCTTCTCCGGACGCATATTGCCGGGGAGAGTGTCCCATTTCGGTCCACCGACAGCACCGAGAAGCACGCTGTCTGCCTTAAGACATCCGTCTACTGTTTCCTGTGTGAGGGGTACTCCGTTATTATCAATGGAGATGCCTCCGATATCATAGGGTGTAAAATTAAAGGTATGTCCGTACTTTTTGCCTACAGCCTCCAGTACTCTTACAGCACTGTCAACTATTTCGGGACCGATACCGTCACCCTTAAGAAGTGCAATATTATAATTCATATAAGCCTCTTACTTTATATCTCCACGGCGAATTGACTCCACAAGTCCACCGTTTGCGATGATTTTCTGTATAAACTCGGGGAAGGGCTTTGTTTCAAAGGACTTACCCGTTGTTCTGTTATAAATAATACCGTTATCAAGGTCTGCCTCTACCTTATCTCCCTCGGAAATACCCTCTACTGCCTCGGGACACTCAAGGATTGCAAGACCTATGTTTATGGAGTTACGGTAAAAAATTCTTGCAAAGCTCCTTGCAATTACCAGGGAAATTCCACTTTCCTTGATTGCAATAGGTGCATGCTCTCTTGATGAGCCACAGCCAAAGTTGTTACCGGCTATCATAATATCGCCGTTTTCAACCTTGTTTACAAAATTCTTATCAATATCCTCCATGCAGTGGGAGGCAAGCTCCTTTTTATCGATGGTGTTAAGATATCTTGCGGGGATGATTACATCTGTATCCACATTATCTCCGTATTTAATAGCTTTTCCGTTAAATACCATTTTACTTGCCCTCCTTCATAATTTCCAAGGGGTCTGCTATCTTACCTGCTATGGCACTTGCGGCAGCAACTGCGGGGCTTGCAAGATATACCTCGGAGGTAACATCTCCCATTCTGCCGACGAAGTTTCTGTTAGTTGTAGCAACTGCTCTCTCTCCTGCTGCGAGGATACCCATATATCCACCGAGACAGGGACCGCAGGTAGGTGTGGAAACAACGCATCCTGCCTCCACAAAGGTCTTTAGCAGTCCGTTTTCCATAGCCTTGAGGTAAATATCCTGTGTAGCCGGAATGATAATAGCTCTTACATTCTTCGCTACCTTCTTGCCCTTGATAATCTCAGCAGCCTCGTAAAGGTCCTTATAATGACCGTTTGTACAGGAGCCGATAACCACCTGGTCGATTTTTATATCTTCTATTTCGTCAAAGGTGCGTGTATTTTCGGGAAGGTGGGGAAAAGCAACTGTAGATTTGATTTCGGAAAGGTCTATTTCATAAACCTCATCGTATTCAGCATCTGCATCGGCTGTATATACCTTATATTCTCTGTCGCTTCTCTCCTTGATATAAGCCTCTGTCTGCTCATCAACCTCAAAAATACCGTTCTTTGCTCCTGCCTCAATCGCCATATTGGAAATTGTGAGACGGTCAAATACTGTAAGCTCCTTAACGCCCTCTCCTGTAAATTCCATGGACTTATAAAGAGCACCGTCAACGCCTATCATTCCTATAATGTGGAGAATAACATCCTTACCGGATACATACTTGTTAAGCTTGCCCTTAAGTACAAATTTAATAGCCGAGGGAACCTTGAACCACGCCTTACCTGTCGCCATTCCACACGCCATATCCGTTGAGCCTACGCCTGTGGAAAAGGCACCGATAGCACCGTATGTACATGTATGGGAGTCGGCACCGATTACCACATTTCCCGGAACAACAAGTCCCTTTTCGGGCAGGAGGGCATGCTCAATACCCATTCTTCCCACATCGTAAAAATGTGTAATCTGCTCCTTATCACAGAAGTCACGGCACATCTTACACTGAACCGCTGCCTTGATATCCTTATTAGGTGCAAAATGGTCCATTACCATTGTCACCTTATCACGGTCGTAAACTCCCTTAACTCCGATTTTTTCATATTCACGGATAGCCACGGGAGAGGTTATATCGTTACCGAGAACTCTGTCAACCGAGACAAGAATAAGCTGTCCTGCCTCTACCTTATCAAGTCCTGCATGTTCTGCAAGGATCTTTTGAGTCATTGTCATTGACATACTCTTCTTCCTTTCAATTCTGTCTTATCTGTTTATAATTGCACCCTTATCAGCAGAGCTTACCATTTTTGCATAACGCTTCAGATAGCCTGTGATATTTTCTTTTTTCTTAATGGGCATTTCAGCCTTACGCTTTTCTATTTCCTCGCAGGAAACCTTAAGCTCTATTTTATATTCGGGAATGTTGATTGAGATTATATCTCCGTCCTTTACATAAGCAATTATACCACCACTCACAGCCTCGGGAGATACATGACCGATTGATGCTCCTCTTGTAGCACCTGAGAAGCGTCCGTCTGTAATAAGAGCAACATCCTTATCAAGTCCCATACCTGCAATTGCAGAGGTGGGGGAAAGCATTTCTCTCATACCGGGGCCTCCTGCAGGTCCCTCATATCTGATAACAACAACATCACCCTTAACTATCTTGCCTGCGTAGATTGCGGCAATAGCCTCCTCCTCACTCTCATAAACCTTTGCAGGTCCCTCGTGAACGAGCATTTCGGGAGCTACCGCACTTCTCTTAACCACGCATCCGTCGGGAGCAAGATTACCCTTGAGCACGGCTATACCACCTGTTTTGCTATAGGGATTTTCTATTGTTCTTATGGTGTTTGTGTCTCTGTTATATGCATCTGCGATATTTTCTGCCATGGTTTTGCCTGTGCAGGTCATAACGGAGGTATCAAGGAGTCCTATCTTATCAAGCTCCTTAAGCACGGCATATACGCCTCCTGCCTCGTTAAGGTCCTCCATATAAGTGGGACCTGCGGGAGCAAGATGGCAAAGGTTGGGAGTAACCTCGCTTATTCTGTTTACATCGTCAAGGTCAAAGTCTACTCCACACTCGTTTGCAATTGCGGGAAGATGGAGCATACTGTTGGTGGAGCATCCGAGAGCCATATCAGCTGTAATTGCGTTTCTGATAGCCTCCTTGGTCATAATGTCTCTTGGACGGATATTTTTTCTCACAAGGTCCATAACCTGCATTCCCGCATGCTTTGCAAGCTCTATTCTTGCAGAATATACAGCAGGGACAGTACCGTTACCACGGAGTCCCATACCGAGAACCTCTGTAAGACAGTTCATGGAATTGGCTGTATACATACCCGAGCAGGAGCCACAGGTGGGACAAGCCTTGTTTTCATATTCGCAGAGCTTTCCTTCGTCAATAACACCTGCCTTATAAGAGCCAACTGCCTCGAACATAGCAGAGAGACTTCTCTTCTTGCCGTCAACTCTGCCGGCAAGCATCGGTCCACCACTTACAAATACTGTCGGGATGTTGAGTCTTGCAGCTGCCATCAGAAGACCGGGTACATTTTTATCGCAGTTGGGAATCATTACAAGTCCGTCAAAGCCGTGTGCCATTACCATAGCCTCGGTAGAGTCTGCAATAAGGTCTCTTGTCACAAGAGAATATTTCATACCCACATGTCCCATAGCAATTCCGTCACAAACTGCAATTGCAGGGAACATAATGGGAGTACCGCCTGCCATAGCTACACCGAGTCTTACAGCCTCTGTAATCTTATCAAGATTCATATGACCGGGTACTATCTCATTATATGAGCTTACAATACCGATAAGAGGACGGTCAAGCTCCTCTTTTGTAAGGCCGAGAGCCTTATACAAGGAACGGTGGGGGGCGTTATGTGCTCCGTCTACTATTTTTTCCTTAATCATAATCTTGCCTTCTTTTCGTTAAATTCTTGATTAAATGCTTTTTCCTCTGCCGATTTTTTCAGCAGAGGAAAACACTATATAATTTACAAATTAGTTGTTGATAAACTTCTCTTCGTCAGCCCAGCTGTAAAGCTCTCTGATTTCCTTACCTACAACCTCGGAGGGGTGCTCGGAGGCAATCTTTCTCATAGCGTTGAAGTGTACCTGTGAGCCTGCATCGGACATATCAAGCAAGAAGTCCTTAGCAAATGTTCCGTCCTGAATATCGGAAAGAACCTTCTTCATAGCCTTCTTTGTGTCCTCTGTAATGATTTTGGGGCCTGTGATATAGTCACCGTACTCAGCTGTGTTGGAAATAGAGTATCTCATACCCTCGAAGCCACTCTGGTAAATAAGGTCTACGATGAGCTTCATCTCGTGGATACACTCAAAGTATGCGTTTCTGGGGTCGTAGCCTGCCTCAACGAGGGTCTCAAAGCCTGCCTGCATAAGTGCACAAACACCACCGCAAAGAACTGCCTGCTCACCGAAGAGGTCAGTTTCTGTCTCTGTTCTGAAGGTTGTCTCAAGAACACCTGCTCTTGCACCGCCGATACCGAGGGCATATGCAAGTCCGAGCTCAAGAGCATCACCTGGTGCATCCTGGTGAACTGCGATAAGACAGGGAACACCCTTGCCTACCTGATACTCACTGCGTACTGTGTGTCCGGGGCCCTTGGGAGCTACCATGATTACATTTACATTCTTGGGAGGCTTGATGCATCCGAAGTGAATGTTGAAGCCGTGTGCAAATGCAAGTGTCTTACCCTCTGTAAGATTGGGCTCAATGCTCTCCTTGTAGAGCTTAGCCTGCTTCTCATCGTTGATAAGAATCATAATGATGTCTGCTGCCTTAGCTGCATCTGCGGCAGTCATAACCTTAAGACCTGCCTTCTCTGCCTTTGCCCAGCTCTTGCTTCCTGTGTAAAGACCTACGATTACATCAACGCCTGAATCCTTGAGGTTGAGGGCGTGTGCGTGGCCCTGGGAGCCGTAACCGATTATTGCTACTGTTTTACCGTTAAGCTTGTTAAGATCGCAATCCTGCTGATAATAAATGTTTGCCATTGTTTTATTTCTCCTTAAAATTAATTTTCAAATTTTTGATTTATTTACCTAAAAGGGTTGTGTCGCCTCTTTCAAGAGCTACGATACCTGTACGGCACATTTCTATAATGCCGAAGGGAATCATCAGTCTGATAAATGCGTCTACCTTTGATGGGTCACCTGTAACCTCGATACACATCTCCTCAGGTGTGTAATCTATAACCTTTGCTCTGTATACATCTGCTGCTGTGATAATGTCTGCTCTTGTATCCTTTGTATATTTTACCTTGATGAGCATAAGCTCTCTCTTGATACAGTCATCCACAAGCACATCAACCTTTTTTACATTGTGGAGCTTACGGAGCTGATTGATAAGCTGCTCTCTTGCATAGCCGTCTCCACTTAAGCAAATTGTAATTCTTGAATATTCGGGGCATTCTGTTTCTCCAACCGTAAGGGCATCAATATTGAAGCCACGACGGGTAAACATACTTGTTACTCTTGTAAGAACGCCGAATCTGTTATCTACATAAACTGCAATTACAAATTTATTCATATTAGCCTCCTTACTTTTCAACATTGGTGATAATATCGTCGATGGAGCCACCGGGAGGAAGCATGGGAAGAACCATCTCATCCTTGTCGATTATTGTATCAATAACCACAGGTCCACCACACTTAATAGCCTTTTCAAATGCGGACTTAAATTCCTTCTGTGTTGTGGCACGGAAGGCTGTTGCTCCGAATGCCTCTGCCAGCTTAACAAAATCTGTCTGTCTGTCAAGGACAGTATTCGAATATCTGCGTCCGAAGAAAAGGGACTGCCACTGACGAACCATACCGAGAACGCCGTTGTTAATAAGAACCACTATCACGGGAAGATTATATTTGACAGCAGTTGCAAGCTCATTCAGATTCATACCGAAGGAGCCGTCTCCTGTAATAAGTACTGTAGGGTCCTTTGTAGCTACATAGGAGCCGATTGCAGCACCGAGACCGAAGCCCATTGTACCGAGACCACCACTGGAAACAAAGCGTCTGGGTCTGTCGAAGGTGGAATACTGGGCAGCCCACATCTGATGCTGACCTACATCAGTAACCGTAATAGTTGCGGGAAGCTTACATTCATTTATCGTATCGAATATCTTTTTTGGAGTAAGAGCCTTTTTGTTTTTCTTTTCGATTTCTGCCTCAAAGCTCTTTTCCTGAGCCTTAAGCTCCTCTACTCTGGCAAGCCAATCGGGGCTGCTCTTCTCCTCACATGCTGCTGCAATACGCTTGAAGGAATCCTCAACATCTGCAACAATTCCACAGTCAACCTTAACATTCTTGTTGATTTCTGCAAAGTCGGGGTCAAGCTGAATAATCTTGCTCCTCTTTGCGAATTTCTTAACATTGCCTGTTGCTCTGTCGCTGAAGCGTACGCCAACTCCGATAATAAGGTCTGCCTCATTCTGTGCCATGGAGGAGGCATAATGTCCGTGCATACCCTGCATACCGAGGAAGCGTTCGCATCCGTCGGGAATAGCTGAAAGTCCCATAAAGGAACAGCCAATGCATGCATCTATCTTCTTTGCAAGCTCCACAACCTCATCACCGAGTCCGAGGCCTGCAGCACCTCCACCGATATAAATGTATGGGCGTTTAGCCTCGTTTACAAGCTTTACAGCCTCTGCAATCTGTTCATCCTTCGCCTTGGGCAAGGGAGTTTTTTCCACAATCGGCTGGGGCTCGTATTCATATGTAGCAACCTGAACATCCTTGGGTATATCCACAAGAACAGGACCGGGACGGCCCGATTTTGCAATCTGGAAAGCCTCTCTTATAGAGTCTGCAAGGTCCTCGATTCTGTTTACAAAATAGTTGTGCTTTGTAATAGGAAGTGTTACACCTGTAATATCAATCTCCTGGAAGGAGTCCTTACCGATAAGGCTGCAGGGAACATTTCCCGTAATGGCAACCATAGGGATGGAGTCAAGCATTGCTGTAGCAATACCTGTTACAAGATTGGTAGCACCGGGGCCCGAGGTTGCGATACATACGCCAACCTTACCGGTAGCTCTTGAATAGCCGTCTGCAGCATGGGATGCACCCTGCTCATGAGCTGTGAGTACATGATTTATTTCGTCCTGATACTTATAGAGGGCATCATATATGCTTATTACCTGTCCACCGGGATAACCGAAAACATCGGTAGTGCCCTGCTCTATAAGGGTTCTTATAATAATTTCTGCGCCTGTTAATTTCATATGGCTCTCCTTAATTCTGAGTGTCGTATAAAAGTCTGTTTACTGCACTTACAAGTGCCTTTACAGAGGATACAATAATATCGCTGTCAATACCTGTACCCCAATAGGTTTTGTTATTAAGCTTGATGCTTACATAGGATGCAGCCTTTGATGTGGTCTTTTCCTCAAGGGCGTGCTGTACATAGGTCTCTAAGCTGTAATCGATTCCCGTTATTTCTCTTATAGCCGAGCTTACGCAGTCAAGTCGTCCGTTACCGAAGGAAACGGTATCCTGATATTTGCCGTCATACTTAACTGTAATATTTCCCTTGATACCACCGTCGTTCAAGTCGGTATAGATTGCCTTGATGATATCAAGTCTGTCTGTAAGGTTAACAAAATCGTTAATAAAGATTTCGTATACCTCCTTGGGGCTAAGCTCCTTATGGGCATGGTCGGATATGCTCTTTATATGATAGCCGAATGCCTCTCTCATCTTAGCGGGAAGATTGAGCTTGAACTGTGTTTCCATTATGTAACCGATACCACCCTTACCGGACTGGGAGTTAATACGGATAACATCTGCCTCGTAAACTCTGCCTACATCACCCGGGTCAATGGGAAGATACGGAACAGTCCATACAGAATCCTTACCCTCTCTGCACTTCATACCCTTGGCAATAGCATCCTGGTGGGAGCCACTGAAGGCTGCAAATACGAGCTGACCGCTATACGGCTGTCTTTCGTAAACATGCATTCTTGTAACCTTCTCATAAACCTTTGTAATTTCGGGAAGATTAGTAAAATCAAGCTCCGGGTCTACACCCTGGGAGTACATATTGAGTGCAAGCGTAATAATATCCACATTACCTGTTCTTTCTCCGTTGCCGAAGAGAGTACCCTCAATTCTGTCGCCACCTGCCAAAAGTCCCATTTCGCTGTCTGCAATCGCACAGCCCCTGTCGTTATGGGGATGGAGAGAGATAATAACATTTTCTCTGTCCATAAGGTTCTTATCCATATACTCAACCTGGGATGCATAGACATGAGGCATCGAGTGAGAAACGGTAACGGGGAGGTTTATAATTACCTTGTCGTCGGGAGTAGGCTTCCATATAGAGATAACCTCGTTACAGATATCCTTGGCAAACTCAGGCTCTGTTCCCGTAAAGCTCTCGGGAGAGTATTCAAAGGTAATCTTACCCTTTGCCTTTTTCTTGTACTCGTTACAGAGCTTGGCACCGAATCTGGCAATCTCAATAATCTCCTCCTTGCTCTTTTTGAACACCTGCTCTCGCTGAGCTACCGATGTGGAATTGTATAGATGAACCACTGCATGCTTTGCACCGTCAATTGCCTCAAAGGTCTTTGCAATGATATGCTCTCTTGACTGTGTAAGCACCTGAATAGTAACATCATCGGGAATAAGATTCTGCTCTATCAGTGTACGGCAAAACTCATATTCCGTTTCGGAGGCAGCAGGAAATCCCACCTCTATTTCCTTAAAGCCAACCTGACAAAGAAGCTTAAAAAATTCAAGCTTTTCCTCAAGGCTCATAGGGATAATAAGGGACTGGTTGCCGTCTCTTAAATCAACGCTGCACCAGATGGGAGCCTTATCAATGCTATCCTTCTTCATCCAGTCCATCGTAACTCCTGAGGGAGTAAAATATTGTTTAATATATTTTTTTGTACCCTTCATGATTTTTTCCTTTCGTTCTGTTGTATGGCGATATCGGGATTTTCAAATAAAAAAAGCTCTTTTACGCAACTTCTCCATGCATAAAAGAGACGAAGTATTCTCCGCGGTACCACTCTGTTTGACGCCCATGCGTCCTCTTAAGCCTCGCCATCCAGCGACGCTTCTCTATATCGGGAGAGCCCGTTCAAGCCTACTTTTACTTCGGTTGAAAACTCAGGGAGGAGTTATGCTCGCTTATCGCACGGCTTACACCAACCGCCGCTTCTCTTTGCCGAATACACGAATTTTATTCCCGTCATCGTTTATTATATATGTGTTATTTTATATCATTTTTGTCGCTTTGTCAACACAAATTTTTTGCAAGAATTATCTTTCGACTTTTTCCACAATAAAGCTCAAAAAAATACGCCTGCATTTGTGTATTATACACATACGCAGGCGTAAATCTTATATAAAAATACTCCGATTAGTTAATTTTGTAAACCCAACCGAATTTATCCTCTTCGGTTCCCCACTGGATACCTGTCAGGATATCATAGAGCTTTTGAGTGGTCTCTCCGATTTTTTCTCCGTTTATAGAGTATTCAACATCCTCATACATAAGGCGTCCGATAGGCGATACCACTGCTGCTGTGCCACAGCCCCACGCCTCCTCAAGCTTACCGTTCCTTACAGCCTCCATAAGCTCATCAACGGAAAGGAGTCTTTCACTTACCTTATAGCCGAGGCTCTTTAATACCTCAATGCAGGATTTTCTTGTAATACCCGGAAGGATTGAGCCTGTAAGTGCGGGAGTTACTATCTCACCGTCTATCTTGAACATTACATTCATGGCTCCAACCTCTTCTATGTACTTTCTTTCAACACCGTCAAGCCACAAAACCTGAGAATAACCCTTCTTATTAGCTCTCTCACCTGCTCTTGTGGATGCGGCATAGTTGCCACCGCACTTTGCGTAGCCTGTACCGCCTCTTACTGTACGCACATCCTCGGACTCTATCATGATTTTAACAGGGTTAATGCCCTCCTTATAATAGCTTCCACTGGGGGAGCCGATAAGCATAAAGGTTGCACGGCTTACCGCATGTACGCCAAGATGCTCATCATTACCGAACATAAACGGACGAAGATAAAAGGATGTACCGACGGAGTGGGGTACCCAATCCTTTTCAAGCTCTACAAACCTTGTAAGGATTTCAAGGGCGTCGTTTTCATCAATGACGGGCAAGCACATTCTCTCAGCAGAGTTGTTCATTCTTCGGATATTCTCCAAGGGTCTGAAAAGCTGAATACCACCGTCTGCTCTGCGATATGCCTTAAGACCCTCAAAAATCTCTGCTCCGTAGTGTAAAACCGTGGATGCAGGGTGGAGTGATATATTGCCGAAGGGAACTATTCTGGCATCGTGCCATCCCTTCTCCGTGTCATAATCCATAACGAACATATGGTCTGAAAAATATTTACCGAAGCCAAGCTCATTTTCGGGAAGCATTGCTTTCGGGGATGCTGTCTTTGTAATTTTAATTTCCATAATCCTATCTCCCTGTGCATAGCACACCTAAATAATTATACACAAATCATATCACAACTAATCCTTTAAGTCAAGTGGAAATAATGAATTTTTGCTTTTTATTTTTGGTAGCTGTGCAAGAATCGAATGTGAATAATTTTCGCAAATATTCATAATAAATGTATATTTTTTATCCTCTATTTTATACCCGAAAATTATTGACTAAAGCTCTTTGATATGGTAAAATTTATATATGAAGAATTTTTTTCGGAGGTATACAATGAAGCCCTTATCAGAATCCATAAGAAAGATAAAAACCTTACTATCAGTCCTTGACCGTGAAAGATATACTCACATTTCTCCTGTAGAAAATATAAAATTCAAAAAATGCGATTACAAGGGTACAGGCCCCTTGCCCGATTACTCTGCCTTTGATTGCTACACACCGGGTACAGTATGGAGTGATAAGATGGACGAGCATGCGTGGTTCTGCTTTGATGTTGACGCACCCGAGACTGTTGGTGAGGGAGAGCTTATTGTCAAAATAAGAACAGATGAAACAGATTGGGATGCTGTAAATCCCCAGTTTATCGTTTATGTTGACGGTAAGATTACCCAGGGCCTCGATACCAACCATATGATGGTACGCCTGAGTGGTAAAAAGTCCTACAAAATGCATATTTATGCGTACGCAGGTATGCACTATAAAATTAATGTAAGATTTTTCGCCGATATTATGGTGGAGCATCCCGATATCACAAAGCTCTATTATGACTTACTTATTCCTTATCAGGTACTCGACTACGCCGATGAAAACTCCAAGGAATATCACGAGATTGTCACAAGACTGAATTCTGCCCTTACAAAGGTAAATTTCTTAAAGCCCGGCTCAAGGGAATTTTACGACAGCATCAAGGATGCTCAAAAATATCTTGATGCAGAGCTTTATGACGGATTATGCAAGGATAACGGAGTTACCATAATTTCAATAGGTCATACCCATATTGATGTTGCCTGGCTCTGGACTCTTGAGCAGACCCGTGAGAAGGTACAGCGTTCCTTCTCTACCGTTGTAAATCTTATGAAACGCTATCCCGAATACAAATTTATGTCCTCCCAGGCTGTACTTTACAAGATGCTGAAGGAGGATTGCCCCGAGCTTTACGCCGAGATTAAGGAATTAATCAAGGCAGGCAGATGGGAGGTTGAGGGAGCTATGTGGGTTGAGGCAGACTGTAACCTTTCCTCCGGCGAAAGCCTTGTCCGTCAGGTACAGTACGGCAAGGAATTCTTCAAAAAGGAATTTGATGTGGACAGCCATGTGCTCTGGCTCCCCGATGTATTCGGCTACTCTGCCGCACTGCCTCAGATTTTGAGAAAAAGCGGAGTTGACTGGTTTGTAACCTCTAAAATAGGCTGGAACGATACAAACACTATGCCCTATGATACATTTATATGGCGTGGAATTGACGGCACGGAAATAAATTCCCACTTTCTTACTGCTCAGCCACAGAAAAAGGGCCTGGGCTTTGAAAGATATTCCTCCTATGGTCCTATGGCAACAGCCCAGGAGACAAACGGTGCATGGAACAGATATCAGCAGAAGGAGCTTACAAATGAAGCTATTATGACCTTCGGCTACGGTGACGGAGGTGGAGGTCCTACCGAGGAAATGCTCGAATCCTTAAGGAGAACCAAAAAGGGTATCCCCGGCTGTGCAAAAACAGAAATTAAGTTTGCGGGACAG
Organism: Clostridia bacterium; assembly: GCA_017456545.1. Taxonomy (GTDB): domain Bacteria; phylum Bacillota; class Clostridia; order Oscillospirales; family CAG-272; genus RGIG2000. The sequence goes on from JAFTJE010000010.1 coordinate 33,716, forward strand.
TTCCTTGACAAGATAGCAAAAAATATTAAAAAGCACCCCGAGATGGTTCCCTACTGGCAGGGAGAGCTGTATCTTGAATTCCACAGAGGTACATATACATCCATTGCGAGAAACAAAAAGAACAACCGTATGTGTGAATTTCTTACCCTTGATGCAGAGGCTAACGGAGTTCTTATGAATAAGCTGGCAGGTAAGCCCTTCCCGAAAAATGAGCTGCACAGCGTATGGGAAACATTGCTTACCAATCAGTTCCATGATATAATTCCCGGCTCCTCCATACCCGAGGTTTATGAAAGAAGTGACAGGGACTATGCAGAAATCCGTAATACAACCGAAGGAATTATAGGTGATTCCCACAAGTATGTGGCTACAAAGGTATCGGATGAGGGATATGTGGTATTCAATCCCCACTCCTTCAAAAACTCCTCCACTGTAAAAATCGACGGAAGAAGTGTATATGTAAAGGATATTCCATCAAAGGGATATAAGGTTATAAAGCCTGAATTTACCGACACAGGTGTCAAGATTTCCGGAAGAACAGTATCAACAAGATTCTTTACTGTAAGGCTTGATAAGGATTATAACATTACAAGCATTTACGATAAGAAAAACCACCGTGAGGTAATAAAGAACGGTAAGAAGGCTAATCAGCTTATAGTACTTGAGGACTATAATGACTGCTATCCCACCTGGGAGCTCCAGCACTCATCCCGTGATAAGGTATATAATATCGACACTGTGTCCGACATTTATGAGATAAATGACGGTGCAAGACAGGGTATTCATATTACAAGGCACCATCAGGAGAGTACAATTGATCAGATTATCTGGTTCTATGCCGATATGCCAAAGATAGACTTTGAAACCAAGGTTGATTGGCATCAGATAAAACAGCTTCTCAAGGTTTCCTTCCCTGTTGAAATAAACTCCGATAAGGCAAGCTATGAAATACAGTTCGGTACTATTGAACGCCCCACTCACTTCAACACCACCTGGGACCAGGCTAAGTTTGAGGTCTGTGGACATAAGTATGCCGACCTTTCCGAGGGCAACTACGGTGTCAGCCTTATAAATGACTGCAAGTACGGACACGATATCCACGAGGGAGATATGCGTCTTACCCTTATCAAGTGCGACTGGAACCCCGGCAACACAGGCGTGTACAATGACCAGGGTGAGCATTCATTTACCTACTCTGTTTATCCCCACGCAGGCAATCTTGCAAATTGCGATGTTGTTAAGTACGCCTATGACCTTAATATGCCTATGACAGCAATCAAGGCACAGGGTGACGGAAGCCTTGCAGACGAATATTCACTTGTTTCCGTTGACAGAGAAAATGTAATAATCGAAACTGTTAAGCAGGCTGAAAATGACGAAAAAATCCTTATACGCATGTACGAAACAAAGAACACACGCACAAGGGCAACGGTTAAATTCGGCTTTGATATAACCGAGGCATACCTCTGCGACCTTTCCGAAAACGAGCAGAAAAAGCTTACAGTTAAAAATAATTCCGTATCCATTGATATCAAGCCCTTTGAGATTGTAACAATTATTGTCGGATAGAATTAAAAATCATTTACTTAAAAAGGACATAGGAGTCAGTTCTATGTCCTTTTTCTACCCATATATGACCATAAACGGTAAATTACGCCACATATATCTCCACAATAATTACAATTCATCCCTGTCACATTACAATTCGTCCCCAAATTGCCTCAAAGGAAAAAAAGCGTGATATAGTGGAATCAAGAAATAAATATGAAAGGTGTGACTTACTTGAAAACTAAAAATAAGGAAAAGGAGCCGAAGCAAAAGCCGAAATTCGGTACTCTGTCCTGCGTTCGGTTTATGTGGCGTTTGGCTCTTAAGCACGAGCCACTGATTATCTTCGTGGGTATGATTACAATTACCCTGCTCTTCGTTCTTAATAATCTTATAGGCTTGTTTTTATCTCCTATGATAATTTCATCCATTGAGCAGGCATTGCCTGTTTATAAGGTTATTATCACTATTTTAATCTTTATCGGTGCAGGTATGCTTGTTGACGGCTTAAAGAACTATCTCGGAGGCTTTGAATGGTACTCCCGTATAACTCTGCGTTCCATTATATCGAGTATGATTAGTGATAAATATGCCCGTGTTTCCTATTCTACATTTATTGACGATAAGAAATTCAAAGAAGCCGGTAGAATAGCCACCAACGCTACAAGCTCTAATTCAGCGGCTTCGGAAGCTATTTGGGGAACCATACAATCTCTTATGGTTAACCTCATTAATTTTGCGATATATGTGGTAATGCTTACTGCCATTGAGCCGATTTTACTTGTTATAATTCTCGCTACAACGGTACCCGGATATTTTTACAGTAAATACATTAACGCCTGGGGATACAGACACAGGGCTGAAAGCGACGAGATCAACCGAGGTCTTTCCTGCGTTCTTCAGGAGTCTATGCATATTCAATCTGCTAAGGATATCCGTATGTTCGGTATCCGTCCCTGGTTTGACGATATGTACAAATCGGGTATCAGACTTTTGGACGCCTTCCACAACAGAGGTGCGAGGGTATATATCTGGAAAAATATACTTGATATTATTTTTACATTTCTACGCAACGGTGCAGCATACATATACCTTATAGCTATGGTTCTTGAAAACGGAATGTCAGCCTCGGAGTTCCTTCTCTACTTCTCTATGGTTGGGGGATTTTCGGGCTTTGTATCGGGAATACTCGGAGGTATGTCCGACCTTCGTAACAAATGCCTTGATATTTCTGCAATCCGTGAGGTGCTTACATATCCCGATGCATTCCCCTTGGATGACGGTAAGGATGTACCCCACACAGGATGCCCGGGTGTAATACGCTTTGAAAATGTATCCTTCCGTTATCCCGGCAAGGAGGACAACCCCTATGTGCTTAAAAACATTAATTTTACATTATCCTCCGGAGAAAGATTGGCTATAGTAGGCGTAAACGGAGCAGGTAAAACTACTCTTATTAAGCTGCTTGTAGGCTTCTATGACCCGACTGAGGGAAGGATAACATATAACGGCGTGAATCTTCGCGACCTTAAAAGACGGGAATATTACAAGGAGTTTTCCGCTGTATTCCAGGATATCAACATTTTTGCGGGAACAGTAGCAGAAAATGTAGCCGCCTCTATGATAGATGTAGATAAAGAGAAGGTTAAAAAATGTATCGAATACGCAGATTTAACGAAAAAGATAGAATCTATGCCAAAGGGCTACGATACTCTGCTCAACCGTAATGTGTATGAGAATGCCCAGGACCTTTCAGGCGGAGAACGCCAACGCTTGGTTTTAGCCCGTGCTCTTTATAAAGAGGCTCCTATTCTGCTCCTTGATGAGCCAACAGCGGCACTTGACCCCATTGCGGAATCAGAAATTTACAATAAATACAACGATATGACAAACGGTAAGAGTGCGGTATACATATCCCATCGCTTAGCCTCTACCCGATTCTGTGATAAAATTCTTCTGCTTGATAACAATATTGTTGCTGAGGAAGGTAGCCACGAGGAGCTTATACGCCTTGGTGGTAAGTATGCAGAGCTGTACGAGGTGCAAAGCAGCTATTACCGTGATAATTGCGAAAATGTCGAGGGAGGTGACGGTAAATGAGTAAAAAACAAATCAAAAAAATGTCTAACCGAGAAATGCTGAAAATAAACGGAAGAGCCTTCCGTACTCTTTACCGTATGCATCCCCTTGTAATGGTATCGGGACTAATCCGAACACTTTGGGGTGCACTCACTCCTTACATCGGAATATACCTTTCTGCTCAGCTTATCGGAGAGCTGGCAGGGGGTAGAAATCCCGAAAGGCTGCGTATATTAGTATTATGGACCTTAATTTCCGCAGCATCAATAGGAATCGTCGGCTCTCTGCTTGGCAGATGGAACGATGCTCAAAGGCGAAAAACATGGTGGGCAAACGACCACTTGATTATTGATAAAGGCTTGTCTATGGATTTTGTCCGTGTGGATGACAGTGAGACACAAAAAAAGCTCTCCATAATTCAGCAAAATCAGAATGGCGGCGGATGGGGACTGATGAAAACAATAGACCAGATAAACGGTGTTATTCATAATATCTTCTCTATTGCAGGCGGTATTGCACTGTCCGTAACTCTATTTACTACTCCCGTACCGGAGTCGGCAGGCAAATGGACAATACTTGACAGCCCTGTATTTTTACTTGCCATTATTGCCGCAATGTTTATAATCCCCGCCATATCGGCAATTATTTCCAATAAAGCGAATGCCGTATTTGCAAGAGGCTCTACAGACCACAATCTTGCCAACCGTCTTTTCGGTTACTTCTGCTATATGGGTCAAAATTATCAAATGGCAACGGACCTTCGTATGTACGAGGGCTGGGCAAGCACCTCTATGGCACACACCCTGAAGAAGGAGGGCTTATTCGATTCAAAGGGAGAAAGAGCTAAGCAGGCCAAGGGCAAGATTGGACTTCTCCACACTCTCTCCGGGGCAGTATCCAAGCTGTTTCAGCTTTTGGTTTATCTGTATGTTTGTCTTAAGGCGAGGGCCGGTGCCTTCGGAGTGGGCGGTATTTCCCAGTATGTTGCCGCTGTTACAGCTGTTGCAACGGGAGCATCGAGATTTATTTCCCTATGGGGTGACCTTAAAAACAACGCTATATTTGTTAAGCTGATATTTGAATATTTAGATATCCCAAACGAAATGTATCAGGGCAGCCTCTCAACGGAAAAACGCAGGGATTCAGACTACGAAATCGAATTCCGTAATGTTTCCTTTAGGTATCCCGGGTCAGACACATATGCTCTTAAGGATGTAAATATGTCCTTCCGTATAGGTGAAAGACTTGCATTGGTGGGTAGAAACGGCTCAGGTAAAAGCACATTTATAAAGCTTCTCTGCCGATTATATGACCCAACAGAGGGACAAATCCTGTTAAACGGAATTGATATCCGTAAATACGATTACGACGATTACCGTGGAATATTTGCCGTAGTTTTCCAGGACTTTAAGCTCTTTGGCTACACCATAGGACAAAATGTAGCCACAGCCGAAAAATACGATGCCGACAAAGCACGAGATTGCCTTGTCAAAGCAGGATTTGAGGAAAGGCTCAATACCCTGCCCGACGGCTTGGAAAGCTACATCGGTAAGGCACGAAGCGACACGGGCTTTAACTGCTCCGGTGGAGAGGCTCAGAAAATTGCCTTGGCAAGAGCACTTTACAAGGAATCTCATTTTATCATCCTGGATGAGCCGACAGCAGCTCTTGACCCAATTGCGGAGGCAGAGGTATACTCCAACTTTAACGCCATTGTTGAGGACAGAACTGCTATATACATCAGCCACCGTCTTTCAAGCTGCCGTTTCTGTGACGAGATTGCCGTATTTGACGAGGGCACCGTGGTTCAAAAGGGAGCTCACGAGGAGCTTATCTCCGACAAAAGTGGAATATATGCTTCTTTATGGAATGCACAGGCTCAATACTATGAATAATTGTTTCTAAGAATTTCGCCAATAAAAATACATCCCCGTGTCACTTTTTATAGACACAGGGATGTATTTTTTATTGTAACGGTAAAAGAATTTCGGTTGTAAAGGCTCCGTCCTCACTGTTCCTGTTGACATAGCCACCGTATTTTTTTACAATGCCGTCAATTCTGATAAGTCCGAAGCCGTGACCCTCACCCCTACGGGATAGGAAGCGTCCGTTTATCTTAGTCATTTTTTTACCAATACAAAGATTTGTAACAGAGATATATAAATGAGTCTCCTTAATATCCATATAGACACGCACCATTCTTTCACTATCGGGCAGGGGTAAGCTTGCCTCGATTGCATTATCAAGAAGGTTTCCGAGTATTACGCACAAGTCCAGCTCGGGTATGCTTAACCGCATAGGAATATGTACCGACGCCTTTACGGGTACACCCTTACTCATAGCAAGATTTATTTTACTGTTAAGAATAGCATCCGCCATTGGATTTCCTGTTTTTATCACTGTATCCACCGTGGAAAGATCGGATTCCAGCATATCAAGATACTCCCCAAGCTCATTAAGGCTACCCTGCCTGTACAGACTTTTCATTACGCTTATATGATTGCGGTAATCATGACGCCATCCCCGCATTTTTTTATACATAGTGTCTACCTCACGGTAGTGTATATCGATAAGCTCACGCTGATAGGCAGCAATTTTACGGTTAGCACGCTTAGATAATAATCCCATACATTCTCCTTAAAGCTTTCTAATAATGGCTTGATTCAATGGACCGTAATAGCCTCTCGGAACAGGAAGAACGGACCCATCGGGAAAGGTAATTTCGGTTTTTGAAATTCTGCGAAGCTTAGTTATATTCACAAGATAGGAACGGCCTACTCTCATAAATCGGGAATCCACCTCACTCTCAAAGGAGCTTAGCGTTCCTCTTACAGTATAGACCTTGCCATCCTCTGTAACTGCGTTTACATAGTTTCTGAAGGACTCAAAGTAATATACATGGCTTAGAGGAATACACACCGTTTCGTTATTGGTTTTCAGTATTACGGTTCTGTCCTCACGCTGTCTTCGTGCCAATGCCCGTTCAAGCACACTCTCAAACTTTTCTTCTGATACCGGCTTTACAAGATAATGAAGTGCAGATACATCGTAGCCATCGGCAATATAATCTGTATATCCTGTAATAAAAACTATGCTTATTCGTTCATCCTTCTTACGAATATGCTTTGCCAGCGTTACCCCATCCATGCCGGGCATTTCAACATCCAACAGTAAAAGATCGCAGGTATTATCCTCCCCATAGCAGAACAGAAATGACTCTGCCGAGGAATGGGCTTTTACAGAAAAGTCCACTCCGTGCTTTTTCGCAAAAGCTGTGGCAAGCTCTGAAATGTGCTCGATGTCAGCCGGGCTATCATCCACTATGTGAATTCGGTATGCCATTTTGTCCTGTCCTCCATTTCTGTTTTTAATAGGTTAAGCTTATTGCAATTTGTTTCAATCGTTAATTGCACGGAGAATTAAATCAGCTATCTCGTTTGGAGTGCTTACTATATACTCTGCCCCGTATTTTTGAAATTCCTCCTGTGAGCCGTAGCCATAAAGAACTGCTATACACTCCATGCCGAAATTCTTAGCTCCTTCTATATCGAAGCATCTGTCCCCTACCATAATTACATCGGAGGGGGAGACTCCACAGGAGTCAAAGGCATACTGCATAATTTGTATTTTGGTGGCTCTGGTTTTTTCATCCATTGTTGCACCTGCGATAAAATCAAAATACTTGGCTATGCCGAATTTTTCAAGCACTCTTTTAGCGTATTCCTCGGGCTTGGAGGTGGCTACCATTACTCTCTTGCCTGCCTCCTTGAGTCTTTTAAGACAATCCTCGATTCCCTCATACGCATAGCCCTCAAAAATGCCCTTATCCTTATAGTATTCTCTGTAATAAACGACACCTAAGTCGGCTTTTTCATCATCAAAGCCATAAAATGTCTTAAAGGAGACTGTAAGTGGAGGACCTATAAAGCAGCTTAATTTCTCCTTGTCCGTAACCTCTATATTAAACCTTTTCAATGCGTATTCAACAGAATTGCGAACGCCCTCACCCGAGTCGATAAGAGTGCCGTCAAGGTCAAAAAACACAGTGGTGTAATTTTTCATTTTTCTGCTCCTTTACTGTTTTTCTATATTGTATCACACAGGAATAAAAAAATCCACAGCTAACTAAAAATTAACTGTGGATATTTTTATTATGCTTAGAATTTACTCAGCCTTTTCCTCTGTGCTGACCTTACCCTCTACACATATACCCTTTTTCTTCTGGAATCTACCGTAAACCATAGAACCGAGAGCAAAGAGTGCAAGTACGTTGGGGATAACCATAAGGTTATTAAACATATCGGAAAGACCCCATACAAGATCGTTTGAACCGATGGAGCCGAGGAATACGCAACCGATGGAAAGAACGGAATAAACTATGATTGCCTTCTTACCAAAGAGATAATCAAAATTCACCTTACCAAAGAAGTTCCAGCTGATAATTGTTGAGAATGCGAAGAAGAACAGGCAAACTGCAACAAAAAGGCTACCGATAATATTACCTGCTGTAGCACCGAAAAGCTTACCAAATGTCATCTGGAATGCTACCTGAACCATATTTCCGCTGTTGAGATTCTCTTTGCCTGCCAATGCCTCGAAGGTTTCAGCACCACCTACAACACCGTGCAAGGGACCGTCGCCTGTATAAAGAGTTACAAATACAATAAGAGCTGTCATTGTAAGAACTACAAATGTATCGATGAATACACCTACCATAGCACATACGCCCTGGTCATGAGGGTCCTTAACATCTGCCTGTGCGTGAGCATGAGGTGTTGAACCCATACCTGCCTCGTTGGAGAAAAGACCTCTCTGTGCACCCTTCTGAATAGCCTTAACTATAGCAGAGCCAAAGCCACCGCCGAGGATAGCCTGAGGAACGAATGCATACTTAAAGATAATACCGAATGCTGCGGGAACATTCTTGATATTTACACAGAGAACAAGAATACCACCCAACAGATACAAAATAGCCATTACGGGAACAAGCTTTTCTGTAACAGATGCAATTCTCTTAACACCACCAAGAACAATAGCAGCAGCAAGACCTGCAAGAACAATACCTATAATCCATGTAAATTTTGAAATATCTGCACCAAAGGAATCAAACACTCCGGCTACATTTGATGTAATGGAGTTGGACTGTACCATAGCACCGATAAAGCCGAGAGCGATTGTAATAGCCACTGCAAAGAAGCCTGCAAGGAATTTACCTGCTTTTCCTGTAAATGCCTTTTTGATATAGTATACGGGGCCGCCGTGTACCTCACCGTTTTCATCAACTACCTTTGTTTTCTGTGCCAATACTGCCTCAGCATAGTTTGTAGCCATACCGAGGAATGCAATAATCCACATCCAGAAAATAGCACCGGGACCACCAACAAGGATAGCACCGCAGGCACCAACGATGTTACCTGTACCTACCTGTGCAGCAACTGCAGTTGCGAGAGCCTGGAAGGAGGATAATCCCTTCTTTTCTCCCTTATCACCCTTTGAAAATACCTTTTTGAAGCCTTCTCCCAAGCAACGAACCTGTACAAATCTTGTTTTAATTGAGTAGAAAAGACCTACTGCAACAAGCAGGAACACAAGAATATAGCCTGAAAGATAGTCGTTAACAAAGCCGACTGCTTTTTCAATCCATTCTAACATTTCTTTCTCCCTTTATATTAAATAATTTGTAGAAAAAAGCGGAGTGGTACCATAAGATAACACTCCGCAAAGCTCAAATATCCAAATTATACAAGCATAACTTGTACGAAAGAAAATTATAAACTCTGTCCTTTTGCCTGAGAGATTGGCGGTAACCCGCTTTGCCCCTTCGGCACCCACTCAAGGTGAGATTCTCCGGAGTGCTATCAAATTACAGTTCCCGATCATAAGATCACCTGAGAGTTTCGCTCCTTCGGTCGCATTTGCGTCTTCTGCAATTTTCACTTAGCTTTTTAATAACGCTAACAATTTTATCACATAATATTCCTTTTGTCAATAAGATTTTTTATTTTTACGACTTTATTTTATATTATTTCTTAAATTGTGACATCGGCTTATCCTTTGTCATATTCTGTAATGAAGACCCCTTAGTCTTCAAATATTATAAAGAAAGGAAAAAACATGGCTCAATATACAAATCAAGCTCAGCTTTCATATAACGGAACGGTAGTTAATTCAAATATTGCCGTCGGTGAAATAGTCGGAACGCTTACAGCTACCAAAACAGCTATAAGGGACACATATTCCCGTGGTGATAGTATAGCATATGTCGTAAGTATAGTTAACACAGGCTCAGCCGTAAGCGGTTTGTCGGTAACAGATAATCTCGGTGAGTACACCTTTGGTGAAGGCACCTTGTTCCCACTCACCTATACCGAGGGCTCCACCGTTTATTTTGTTAACGGTGTGCTACAGCCTACACCAACCGTCACCTATGACGGCAATGAGCTGATTATAACAGGAATATCCGTTCCTGCAAACGGTAATGCAATTATCGTATACGAGACAGTGGCAAACAGCTTTGCCCCCTTAAATGAAGGCGGTGAAATAACCAATACAATAACTATAAACGGAATTGGCGTATCACCCATCACAGCAGAGGAAACAATTTCTGCTGTTGCCGGTCCCCTCCTTACTATTACAAAATCTATCTCTCCGGTTCCCGTAGAGGAAAACGGACGGGTAACCTATAATTTCCTCATCCAGAATCTTGGCAATGCCGATGCCGTTGCGACGGACAACATTGTTCTTACAGATGTATTTAATCCGATTCTTACCGATATAGTAGTAAGCTATAACGGTACTCCATGGACAGAGGGCGTGGAATATACCTATAATGAAGCAACAGGTGTTTTCACAACGACACAAAGTGCAATAACCGTTCCCTCTGCGATTTACACTCAGGACCCCACAACCGGTGAATGGCAGTCCACTCCCGGTGCTGTAAACCTTACGGTAACCGGAACAATCAGATCATAACTGCTCTGCAATAGCTTATGCAGCAAGCCCCCCGAGGTACCACGGTACTCCGAGGGGCTTTTGCACATAATATGTTCTGAAGCTGCACAAAATTTCTTTTGCACAAAATTAAAAAGGAGAGCTATTTTATTCTTTTTTCTACATATTATTTGTTGTTCATATGTAGATATGTGACTATAAATAGTGTATTTTGTCCTTATATCACGATTTTTGACCCTTTGAAGAATGCCACTGCTATTCCACCGGGACCTATGTGCGTTCCTATAACACTGCCTACCAGGACTGTGCGTAGCTCGTCTAAATGCTCATCCCATAAAAATGAGCTGTCCTTTATATATTTCTGAAGCAGTGCATCACTGAGTCCCGTATATCCGAGGAGCAAGGGCTTTGTAAAATCTACTCCTCCCGCCGACTCTATTTCTTTAATCAGCAGGTTGTTTCCGTTTTTAGAGCCTCTTGCCTTACCGAGAATTTCTATTGCTCCGTTTCTTATACAAATTACGGGCTTAATAGACAAAATTCCTCCGGCAAATGCAGACAGCCTCGATATTCTTCCACCTTTTTTAAGATATTCGAGTGTATCAAGCATTGCAATAACGCAAATATTTTCTCTTTCCTGAGTAATTCTTTCGGCAATTATCTCGGCACTTTCGCCAGCCTCTGCCATTTTAACTGCCATTTCTACAAGAATTCCCGTTCCTATAGCAGCAGATCTGCTATCTATCAAGCTCACAGTATCCTCATATCCGTCCATTGCTATTTTCGCACTTTGATAAGTTCCGGAAAGCTCTGAGGAGAGTGTAATACAAATAATCCTGTCACCCTTCTTCTTCGCGTCCTTAAATACCCTCTCAAAGGATAAGGGCCCCGGCTGACTTGTTGTGGGAAGCTCTGTACATTCCACAAGCCTCTCGTAAAATTCCTGCTTGCTTATATCAAGTCCGTCCGTAAATTGCTCACCGGAAAAACTGATTATAAGTGGTATAACCGTAACCTTTTTTCTTATTTCCTTAGGTAAATCGGTAGTTGAATCTGTAACTATTTTTATCATTTTCTTCTCCAAGTATAAAAATTCACATTGTTGAGATGTCAACATTTGTGATTATAGCATATATTTGTTGAGCTGTCAACATCTTTTTGCGTATTTATAAAAATTATTTCTCGGGAAATAGAAAAGGAGAGATTACTCTCTCCTTATTTTCTTAATATATGTGTAAGGAAACTCCGATTGTAGTTTTTTCGGGCTTTTCGGGTATCGTTATTTCCTTCATTCTAATTAACTCATTCACAATCAATCCTCTTAAGGAAAAAATTTCATTTGACGCATTGTATTCGAGTTGATTATGAAGAATGGGATTGCTTTCCTTTCTTAATATATCTATTATTTCACTAAATATCCTTTGACATACCTCTGCAAGCTCCCTGTAATCCTTATGCTCATAAAATATATCACGGATTTTCTTCTCATTTCCGTTAGCTACAACAACTATGTCGGGAATAATATTTCCGTCTTCGTCAGCATGAGCAAATCTGTTTTCAATTCTTTTCCAGGTGTTCTTTTCGTCAGGGGAAAGGGTATCTATGCTTTTGCCCTCAATTGTCGCTTCCTTAAGCAGAATCGCATCCCTGTAGTCGTATGACTCGGGTATTTTATTCCACATATCTCCCATAGGCAACTTGAAATGATACAGTCTGATATTTTCAAAGTATACACCGTTCATTCCGACACCGTAACATTCGGGAATTGTCGCTTGCTCATATCCTGTAAAGCCCCAGGTTTCTCTTGAATCCTCTCGTTTGACAGGAAAATCAAGATTGATTCCCTTCACATTTAATATACAGTGATTTACAAGGAAAAGTACGACCCACCATTTAAGCTCATTATTGTTCATATTGTTCTTAACAATACCGAGCTTGTGTATTTTGTCAAAGGAGTCCGACACTATATTATTTACACACCTTGCTAATTCTTCCATATGCTTTTTCATTGCAAAATACATATCCATCTGACATTCCTTGCTTTGGATAAAAAAGTTGGTAATATACTTATCTCCTTCTTTTTTAAGTAAGGTTGCTCTTTCAAGGATATCAGCCTCTTCCTCGATATAAGGAAGTGCGATTCCAAGCTCTACAGAAAGCTCCTCCAATGTTGAAGGGTTATTACTTGCTTCAAGCAAAATGTTTTTGGGTATTTTTCTCTGTACAGCCTTCCAGGGCAAGCCACTTGGCTGTGAGCCGTTTGCAGCAAACCACACATCCTCGGGCTTATAGCTTCTTTTACCGAATTCTCTTGCCATATTCATTCCTTCTTTCAGTTTTTTTCTTGCGTAGAACAGCTTTGATTTAACTGTTCCCTCGGGGAGATTTATGGATGAAGCAATATCCTTAAGCTTTTTATCATCAATATAGTAGGCTACCACAATATCTCTGTATTCCTTGGATATAAAGGCGAGCTCTCGACGCAAAAAGGAAATGTCTTCATTTAATATATACCTTTCCTCAGCGTTCATTTCTCCGTCGTCAATATCAATATCTGTGGCATTCTCATAATCTATACAGTCACGGCTGATATGCTTCTTTTTTACCCAAAGATAATATCTGTTACGGGCAATTTTCCATACCCAAGCCGACAAGCTCTCGGGGATATGTCCTTTTTTCAGGGAATAAATAACATTAAGCGTAATATCCTGCGCAAGATCCTCCGCCTCATATATACTGCCAGTTTTTCTTAAACAGAAATAATACAGCTTTTCCATATAGTTACCGGTAAACTCTGAAATAAGCCTTTCTGTCATTAGCTGTTGTGAACTCATCTTTTATCCCCCCTTCACCCATATAGTGTACGAATAAAAAATTCGGTTGAAAGAAATTTGTATTTTTATAAGCTTATTTTATCACATAAGACCGACAATGTAAACAAAAAAATGCAGGAGGCGTTTTCGCCTCCTGCATTTTTATTTTATATTAAACCGGCTGATTAACTACGCCTATAAACAAGGGAAGTCCGTCAGGGCTTGTAACTACAAATATAAACGGCCTGTCAAGGGTAAAATCTACTATCTCAGGTGGTGGATATCCTCCCCACATATCAACCCGAACATAAGCAGCTCCTGAGCAGCTCTTCTCGTCTACCGATACCCTTACACCGTGCTCCATTTTGGTTACATAAGGGCTGTTTTCAGGGAAAAACTCGGAAAAATTAGCATTTTTGCCGTCAAAGCATTCTGTTATTCCAAGAGCTTTAATATCCGATATAATATCCTTTTTCATTGAAATATCAAATTTTGGCAATGACAGATTCACTTGGCATGTTGCCACATTTACCCCTGTACCCGGATTATTTATAAAGGCTATCGCCTCATCATTTGATAAAAGCTCAGATATGCTTATGTTTTCGTCAGGGAGAATAAAATACATCATACCGTCATTACCCAAATGCTTATAAGTAGCTGAAAACATTTCTCCGTAATAATATGTTCCCAAGCCGTTCTTTTGATTCATAAAATCACACTGAATATCGCCTGTAGGAGAGTGGAAAACACTCTTTTTCGTTAGTTCCTTGTTGAATTCAGCATTCCAGCTTGCCTGGAAATAAAGAGTCGAAGCAAGCACCATAATGGTATTACTATCAAATTTTTCATCATCTATTACACCGTCAAGAAAGCCCCCTGTTTCCTTTCTCAACCATTCGGTATATGCCTTACTGTACTCGTCACTGCCCATGTCACCGTGAAAAACAGAAGCATAATAGTTTTGTGTAAGGGAAGAACAGTCGCCGTACCGTATATTTTCGTTGAGCCAGAGTGAGCTTGCCAATCGGCTTGCGGTTTGACCGTCATCACGGTAGCAGGCATTCCATACCGAATTTGCCTGTATCCGAAGCTCCTCTATGCTTTCGGCACCGAGGGCATCTAATATTTGCTGTCTCGTTTCGCCTGAGCTGATTTCCGCAAGCATTGCAAGTGTCATATAAACATTTACGGGAGAATATACTGCATTTTCAGTTGTTGCATCACCTAAAATCGACTGTGTGCTATTATTGAAGAAGCCTGCAAGATTTTTACCTGCTCCATAATATTCCCTCTGCTTCCAAAGGGCATTTATCCATTCATCATACTCATCGCTGTTATAATCCGAGGTATATTTAGCCATTATGGGATACGAAGGAGATGCCACCGAATAAGTAAGCAACAGAGCATCGTTTGGAACATAAATATTATTATCGGGTAATGTGGTTGTATCTCCGCCGGGAGCATGGATATCATTGCCGGGTAATGTGGTCGTATCTCCGTTGGGAACATAAACATCATTGCCTGATGCTGTGGTCATATCTCCAATCAGACTCGAGCCGGGACTTATAACATTATTAAGTAGTATAACACTGCAAAGTATTAAGGCTACCACTGCGGCAGAGATGGGGCCTATCCTCTTTAATTTTATTTTTTTCTTATATTTGAAAAACTCTTTTTTGTGCTTTTGGGGTTGCAAATTTGCATCTTCTATAAGCTCAGTGTCAATAAAGCTCATAGCTTCAAAAATATTTTCGCCCTTCATATTTCAACACCTTCCTTTTCCAAGTATTTTTTAAGAGAACGACGCAGGCGTAGTAAAATAGCCTTTACTGAATTTTCATTTATCGAATGTCTTTTGGCTATTTCCGACAAAGAATCAACATACCAATACCTTCTTATAAAGATGCTTCTGTTTCTTTTGTTAAGAGATTTAAGAAAGCTATCAAGTGCTTTACCCAGTAGCATTTTGTCAATTATATCTCCATAATTGGATTGTGGTATACACTCATATAATTCAGCAATAGCTATATCTGTCCTTGAGCCTGTGCGTTTCAGCGATGTGTTATATCTCAATCTGTCGATAGCCGTGCTTCTGGCAAGCATCCCAAAAAATCCACACAGTGAACGGGGATTTTCCGGTGGAATAGTATTCCAAGCCTTTAAGAAGGTATCATTTACTATTTCCTTAGCATCGTCTTCATTCTCGACGATTCTATAGGCTATAGAATAGCAATACTTGCCGTACATTCTATCAGATTCAGAAATCGCCTGCTCATTTCTTTCATTAAACAGCCTTATAATTTCCTTATCGTCCATTATCATTCTCCTTTCCTTTCGTTTATCTACTTATATAAACGAAAAAAATTATGAAGGGTTACGGTCAAAATAAAAAATTCTAAAAAAGAGGAGAATAATTCTCCTCTTTTTCCTATATTAAGTATAGCTTATCTCTGAACTCTGCCTGAGCCATCGCCACCTGCAAGCTTTTCAACCTCGGAAACGGAAACTCTGTTATAGTCACCCTCCACGCTGTGCTTAAGAGCTGATGCGGCAACTGCAAATTCGATAATTTCCTTAGAGGACTTACCTGACAAAATAGCATAGATAAGACCACCTCCGAAGGAGTCTCCACCACCTACACGGTCAACAATATGTAAATGATAGCTCTTGGAGAAGTAATAATCCTCACCGTCATAGAGCATACCTGCCCAGTCATTATCACTTGCCGAAATGGAAGAACGAAGTGTAATAGCAACCTTTTCAAAGCCGAACTTATCAGCAAGCTGCTTAGCAACGGACTTGTAGCCCTCATGGTTAAGCTTGCCACCGTAAATATCGGTGTTTTCAGCCTCTATGCCGAATACATCCTTTGCATCCTCCTCATTGGAAATGCATACATCAACATACTGACAAAGGTCTGTCATTGCCTCTCTTGCCTCTGCTCTTGTCCAGAGCTTACCACGGTAGTTAAGGTCGCAGGAAATTTTTACTCCCTTAGCCTTAGCAGCCTTACAAGCCTCACGGCAGATTTCTACAACATTGGGACCGAGAGCAGGTGTGATACCTGTAAAGTGGAACCAATCAGCACCCTCAAATATGCTGTCCCAATCAAAATCGGAAGCAGATGCCTCCTGGATAGCAGAGTGAGCTCTGTCATAAATACATACGGAGCCTCTCTGGGATGCACCCTTTTCAAGATAATAAATACCTACTCTGTCTCCACCTCTTACGATTTTGGAGGTGTCAACACCGAAGTAACGAAGTGAGTTTACTGCTGCCTGACCGATTGCATGCTTAGGAAGCTTTGTAACATAAACGCTATCCATACCGTAATTAGCAAGGGATACAGCAACATTCGCCTCACCACCACCGAAGGTAGCCTGCATCTGGTCATTCTGGAAGAATCTGTAATATCCGTTAGGTGCGAGTCTTAACATAAGCTCGCCAAATGTAACTATTTTAGCCATTGTTTCTTGCCTCCTTAACAATTTCTACCGACTGACGGCAGAGAGCTGTAATTTCATCCCATTTACCGTTATCGATAAGGTCTGCTGTTACCATATAGGAGCCTCCGCAAGCACAGATAACGGGGCACTTAATATAATCCTTAAGATTTTTGAGTGAAATTCCACCTGTGGGCATAACCTTGAACATAGGGAACGGAGCACTCATAGCCTTAATTTTAGCAAGTCCGCCCGACTGCTCAGCAGGGAAGAACTTAAGAACCTTAAGACCGAATTTATATGCTGCGTGGTAATCTGTGGGGGTTGTACAGCCGGGATAGATAGCTATACCCTTTTCCTGACAGTACGCAACAAGCTCAGGGTCAAATCCGGGAGTTACAATGAACTCAGCTCCTGCAGCGATTGCCTTGTCAATATGCTCTGTGGTCATTACAGTACCTGCACCGCAAAGCATCTCGGGGCATGCCTCCTTCATAAGCTTGATAGCAGTATCTGCACCGGCTGCACGGAAGGTAACCTCTGCAATCGGTACACCGCCTGCACAAAGAGCCTTAGCAAGAGGAGCTGCATCTCTTTCGGGATTGTTGAGCTTGATAACAGGCACTACGCCAATTTGTTCAACTCTTGTGTTAATATCCATAAACAAAATCTCCTTTGTATATTTATCATTTTTATTTTACCACTATTTTACTTTAATTTCAATACATTATCTTAATAAATTTAACTACCCCTTTATATAAATCTTGTACAAACTGAAATAATGTGCTATACTTATACCATAAAGGGTATTTAAGGAGACGCTATGGAACAGTATAAATATCAGATGCATGTACACACTACCCCCTGCTCCCACTGTGGGCTTATGACCCCATATGAGCTGTGCAAGGGACTCCACGATATGGGCTACAAGGGTGCTGTTTTAACTAATCATTTTTTTCACGGAAATACAGGAATTGACAGGAGTCTGCCCTGGGAAGAATTTGTAAAAGCCTACGAAAAGGATTATAAGGACTGCCTTGAAGCATCAAAGGAATTCGACTTGGATATACTCTTCGGTATTGAGGAGGTTGTTGTGCCGGGGCTTGAAATACTTTGCTACGGCTTGACACCAAAAATATTATACAATAATCCACACCTCCGTGATTGCGATACCGAAGCATGGGTGGAGACAATGAGAAAAAACGGAGTTGTATTAGTACAGGCTCATCCCTTCAGAGAGGCATTTTACATACCCAATCCCGGTCCTCTTCCTCTCCGTCTGATAGACGGTGTTGAAATATATAACCGTGGAAACGGCACGCCTGAAATGAATGAAGCGACACTGCAGCTTGCCGAAGAAAATCCACTGCTTATAAGACTTTCCGGTGCCGATGCCCACTGCATAGAGCATATACCGTACGGTGGAATTGTAACGAAAAAACGCATACGCAACGAAAAAGCTCTTGCAGAGGCACTAAAAAATAAACAGTTTGAACCGATTATACCGTAATTGAAGGCTGACTCTATATGTAGGGTCAGCTCTTTTTATCTGTTCTCGGCTTAACTTATAAAAATTGTAAACACTAATAGCAGATTTAACATAACTCTTACACTTTATAAATCTTTCAAAAACAAGGAGATGATAAAATACTGTGAAAATTATAATAAGCGGTAAGGGACGGGACAGCATGGATAAGGAATTTATATCTTATATACGGGAAATTACAAGCTCCAAGGAATTTCAAAGGATGAAAAAGCATAAGCACCATATCAACGGTACAGTATACGGTCATTCCGTAAAGGTTGCATATCTTTGCTACAGACACCACAAGAGATATGGACTTAAAATGGATATTAAGGAGCTGATAATTGGTGCTCTTCTTCACGACTATTATCTGTATAATCTACACGGTGTGGGGGAAAAACACAGATTTCACTGGTTCAAGCATCCAAAATGTGCCCTTAAAAATGCACTGAAGAAATATCCCGACCTTACCGATATGCAAAGAGATATGATAAAGCACCATATGTTTCCACTAACACCTATTCCTCCGAAAACAAAAGCCGGCTGGTTAATTTGCTTCTATGACAAGGTGGCAGCAATAAGTGACAGATTTGAAACGAAGAAAAACCGTAAAATCAGCTTTCATAATATTCCGTCAAAACAATAAAAATGCGACACTTGGTCGCATTTTTATTGTTTATTCAAAATATGGCTTACCTCTGTTCTCGGTATAATACGCAAAATGATTCGGCTTTTTTATTATCTCTCTTGCAAATATTAAAGTGCTGGGAATGAGGATGTTAATAAACCAAACGACGGTTAATTTACCTTCCAAGCTCTTTATTTATTGTATCAAGTATTATCTGAAATTCGCTGTCACTTTCAAAATCAAGTGAACCGCTGTTTTCCTTCATCTGTATGATGCTTAAATACAAATACATTGTCAACTCTTTTATATTTTTTCGAATTCTTTTAATAAGCTCGTCTCCCTTAAGAATATTGGCAAGACGCCACCCTACCGTATCGCAGATATCACAACTTCTTGATGCTATTTCAAGTGCCTTTTCATATCTTCCACTGTCATTATAAATCATACATAAAATAGATTCTGCACTATTTCTGTACATGGTTTCTGTACACCCCTGCATTATTCTGTCACACAGAATTTCCGCTTCCTCGAGGAGCTTTAACTTCTCACTGTTTTCGCAGCTTTTGGATTTCCACCACAAATCAGATGCAAGAACCTGCATAAGCCAATAATCATTGGGGTATTCCTTAAGCCCATTTCTTATTAGCTCAATTCCCTCATTTATTCCCTTCTGCTTCAAAAGTGTACCGTCGGGCTGCTTTTCAACTCTTATTTTATAATAGTTATCTGATATTTCTCTTATTCTTTTCTGTTTCTCTATTTCGGAAACGCCGAACAGAGTGTCGATAGTTACGGAATAATAGGATGCAATCAACGGTAAGAGAGTTATATCGGGGTGACCATCTCCACACTCCCATTTGCTAACCGACTGAACCGATATATTGAGGAATCTTGCAAGCTCCTCTTGCGTGTTTCCCTTTTGCTTTCTTAAAGCTCTTAAATTTTCATTAAAATTGACTAACATATTTTCTCCTAAAAACAAATTCAAAGGACCTTTGTACCTTAATTATATCAATTCCCATTTCATTTTACAATAACCGTAAAATAGATAAGCAGTGGAATTTATCAACGGATAGTGGATATCAAGTTTTGTAAAAATATTAAGAGCAGACCCAGGTCTGCTCTTATTCCACTATATATCCTCTGCCAAAGCCTTTCTCTTTTGCCATTTGCCTGCGAGAAAATATATTATACTTGGAATTGCGTATCCATAGGGAGCCAGTCCGTAGCCTAGGACAAAGCCGTAGAAGCCCCAGCCGAGGAAAATGCCAAAAAGCCAACTAAGCCCAATACGAAGCACTACGCCGTCAAGAATAGCCAATACCATACTTAATTTTGCATTACCTATACCCTGCACAAAGGCTCCGCTTCCCCTCATTATTGTAAAGGCCGGGAACATCCATAAAATTGCCTTTATAAATTCCGATGACATTTCATGCACAAGGGGGTCATCCGAGAATATCATAAACAAATACTTGCCGAGTGTAATGTATAAAACCATAAAAAATACAGTAAGAGCTATGGAATACATTATTGCATATTTTACTACCTTTTTTGCTCTTTCATTGTTACCCGAGCCTATATTCTGGCTTATCATAGGTACTGCAGCATACTGTATTCCCTGAGATATTTTATTTACTATATCGTCGATACGCACACCTACGCCAAAGGTAGCCGAGGCTACTACACCAACATTGTTTATAAGGGAGTTTACCACAAGCATAGACAAATTAATAAAGCCCGACTGAATAGCCATCGGTGTGCCGAGATTTGCTATCATACCAATATATTTTCCCTTAGGAATAAAGCTTTCTCCCTTAAAATCAAAGCCAAAATCGTGGCGTCTGCGATACAGATAATAAAGAGAGAAAATGAATGATACTGCCTGACCGACAATAGTAGCCCATGCAGCACCTGCGACTCCCCAACCAAGCAAGCCTGTAAAAATTATATCAAGAACAAGATTGACTACAGATGCAATACCGATAAACATAAACGGTCTTTTAGCATCTCCCATCCCACGAAGAACGGCTGATACCATATTATATCCTGCAGTAAAGATAAGTCCCACAGCACAAATTACCAGATACTCCCTCGCCATTTCATAGGATTCCCGAGGTATTTTCATAACGGTTAAAATCTGATTCTGTAAGGCAAGAATAATCACGGTAAATACAAGGGCAACTGCGGAAACGAATATAAAAAGCGTACCTATGATATCGTTCATTTCCTTGCGTTTTCCTGCTCCCATAGCCTGAGCTAAAAGCACCTGTCCCGCATTTGAAAAGCCGAGGCACACCATAGTGGCAAAGTTTACAATCTGGCTGCTCTGAGATACAGCTGAAAGTCCTGCTGTGCCCACAAACTTACCTACTATTATCATATCAATGGTGCTGTAAAAAACAAGAAGTGCATTGGACGCCATAAAGGGCAACGCAAACAGTATAAGCTGTTTTGCAATATTACCGTTGGTAAAATCCTTTGAAATGCTCCTTGCCATACAATCACCTCCTTGATAATCTATGGAATATGATACCACAAGTTGAAAAAAATGTCAATAACTCGCATAATAGTCAAGACTTGATTTTTGAAATTCAAATTTCAAAAATCAAGTCTTGACAAAAGAGCTTTTCTCTGTTATAATACATAAGCAACTAAGGAGTGGCAGTAACTTGGCGAGTGACTAGCAAATACTTTTTTGCGACGGCAGAGCCTCAGTTACAACAGGAAGCGCAGCGGACACCTGCTGCTCACTGTTATATATTTTTATCGAGATGTAGCGCAGGTGGGGACGTTTTCGAGTGCACCCTGTGGGTGATGAAACGAGAAATAAGGAGTGGCAGTAACTTGGCGAGTGACTAGCAAATACTTTTTTGCGACGGCAGAGCCTCAGTTACAACAGGAAGCGCAACGGACACCTGCTGCTCACTGTTATATATTTTTATCGAGATGTAGCGCAGGTGGTAGCGCGCGTGCTTTGGGAGCACGATGCCGCAGGTTCGAGTCCTGTCATCTCGACCATAAAGAACCCAAATCAAGCTTTTGTTTGATTTGGGGGCTTTTTGTTTTGGCAGGACTCGAAGGGGAAACGGTAGTGAATGACAGTCCGGTGGACTGTCAGAGCCGTGGAATGCCTTGTCCGCAGACAAGGAGAGTCCTGTCATCTCGACCACCTATGACTAAGTTGAACACGCGGGATTATAAGCCCAAACTTAGTCATACTTTGTATAATACAAGGGATTACTCATTATTGAGTAGCCCCTTTTTTGTTTTCAATTTAAGGCGCATTACTTATTGATTTTTGATGATAAAAAACGAAAGGATATGTTATATCTTCTTTTGTGGCTTCCTCAGATTTACAAGCAAGGAATATTGGATCGTGCATTAGTTCTTTTATCATAGCTTACACCTCGATAAATTGGAATTTGTCAATTACATCGGTGTTCCGACTTCAATTAAGTTACCATCTAAATCATAGAAGCGGATTACCCGTTGTCCCCAGCTATGTGTCATAAGACGGTTTACATATTTGATAGAGGGATAAAGCTTTTCTAATTTGTCAATAAATGCTTCGATATCCTGCTCCTCGAAATACAGTTCGCAAGAGTTACTTTTGGAAACGATATCTCTATCTAAAAACGATTTCCATATCTTCTCATCTTGAAGTACAAGACCTTCTGTTAAAATCATATTTCCGTCATTGTCAAGCACCATATCTAAGCCGAACAGGTCGTGATAGAACTGTCTTGATTTTTCTATGTCTTTAACAACAATCAAAATATTCTTTAGCTTCATATTGTATCTCCGTCAAATTCTTATTTATCGATGAGTTTATTATATCATATTTCTATGAACTTTTCAATCGATTCGTAAGTAAAGGTGATTGAACTATTCACATTTTTATGATATAATATCTTTACAAGCCTCAGCTTGAATATTTTTATTGGAGTGTGCTGTTTGAAAAACACCAACCTTTTGGAGATTGTATTGTAAACGAGAGGTTTGCAAATACATTCTCGGCAATCCTCTCGTATTTTGAACGTCAACAATTTATGAAAGGATTTAACAATGAACAATTTGACGATACGTTTAG
>JAFTJE010000011.1 GCA_017456545.1 Clostridia bacterium
ACAAGGGGTTAGAATAGTAATTTTCAAAATCAATATTGCACCAAGCTTCAATAGAAGTAATATTTACTCTTGTAAGCCCTGAGCAATTATAGAATGCATATCTACCAATAGAAGTAACACTATTTGGAATTGTTACTCTTGTAAGACCTGAGCATCCGTAGAATGCAGCACTACCAATAGAAGTAACGCTATTCGGAATAGTAATGCTTGAAAGACCTGTGCAACCGTAGAATGCAGAATCACCAATAAAAGTAACGCTATTTGGAATAGTAACGGTTGTAAGCCCTGTGCAATTGTAGAATGCATACTCACCAATAGAAGTAGTACCATCAGGGATAGTAAAATGATTATCGGATTTTCCTATTGCATATGTTATAAGTGCTGTTTCTTTTTTAGAATATAGATTTCCGTCAATTGATTTATAGTTCTTATTGTTTGCATCTACACTTATGTTAGTGAGTGATGAGCATAATATGAAAGATGAAGCACTAATTGAATTTACATTGCCGTGGATAACTATGCTTGTTATACTTCTGCAACCACTAAATGCATAATCTTTGATTTTTGTCACGGAGCTTGGGATATTTATAGTTGTAAGTAAAGTATCATTTAAGTATAGCTTTCCATAGCGTAAGGGGTTAGACCATGAACCTTCAAAATTAATATTACACCAAGCTTCTAAGGAGCTAATATTTACTTTTATAAGATCTGTGCAACCGAAGAATGCAGAATTACCAATAGAAGTAACGCTATTTGGAATAGTAATGCTTTTAATATCGTCGCATTCGCTGAATGCACAATCAGCTATACCAATTGTATTATTGCGAAGAGTAACAGAAGTAACGCTTGTATCACAATCTATTGTCCATTTATCTACATAATAAACACCGTTTTCTTTTTCAATTATTCCCGAGCAATACCAGAATGCATCCTCACCAATAGAAGTAACGCTATTGCCGATAGTAACGCTTGTAAGACCTGAGCAACCGAAGAATGCCTCTCTACCAATAGAAGTAACGCTATTTGGAATAGTAACGGTTGTAAGCCCTGAGCAATTATAGAATGCATTATCCTTAATTTCGGTTACAGTATTGGGGATAACCAGTTCTGTTATTAAAGTATCATTTAAGTATAGATTTTTAGCATAATACAGGGGGCTTGGGTTATAACCATTGTAAACCTCAAAATCAATATTACACCAAGCTTCAATAGAAGAAATATTTACTTTTGTAAGATCTGTGCAACCGTAGAATGCAGATGCACCAATAGAAGTTACGCCATTGCCAATAGTAACTCTTATAAGACTTGTGCAATTGTAGAATGCCTCCCTACCAATAGAAGTAACGCGGTTGGGGATAGTAATGCTTGTAAGACCCGAACAACCACGGAATGCATTATTACCAATAGAAGTAACGCTACTCGGAATAGTAATGCTTGTAAGCCCTGTGCAATTGTAGAATGCATAATCAGCTATACCAACTGTATTATTGCGAAGAGTAACAGAAGTAACGCTTGTATCACAATCTATTATCCATTTATCAACATAAGAAACACCGTTTTCTGTTTTTATAAGACCGGTGCAGCCTTGGAATGCAGAGTTACCAATAGAAGTAACGCTATCGGGAATAGTAATGCTTGTAAGATTTGAGCAAGCTTCGAATGCATTATCTTTAATAGAAGTAACAGGAAGGTTATTATACTTTGCAGGAATAATAATTTTAGTATCGGTACAGGTTCCGATTCCTGTCACGGTGTATGAGGATTCATCACTGTTTAATTCGTAATTTAATCCCTTACTTTCCTTGACGATGATAGAATTATTGCCGTTATCACCGTCACCGTCGTTACCGTTGTCGCTATCTTCACGGCAGGCTGTAAAGCACATTACTGCCGTCAGGCTAAGAAGCACTGCCAAAATTGTAATTAAAAATCTTTTCATTTCTAATTTCCTTTCTTGCATGAATGTATTTTTAGCTCGCATGAAAAGTGTACTACCGTTATTATAGCATTTTTTACCTGTAAAGGCAATAGAAATATATTAAAATCATAATGAATGATTGTTACATCTGTCTGTATTACATACTTTTATTTTCACTGCATTAAAAAATCCGACACCCTGTGTCGGATTTTTATGTTTATTTGTCAGATGTTGTTATTTAGCAATTAGTGAATTACCGTCATAATCAACGGTTATTGTAGTCTCGGGGGAAATATCCTCTCCGATTATTTTTCTTGCTATCAGCGTTTCTATATTGGACTGCAGGAACTTTTTAAGTGGTCTTGCACCGTACATCGGGTCGTAGGCTGTATCTATTACATAATCCTTAGCCGATGGGGTAATTTCAAGGAACAGACGCTTATTTATAAGCCTCTTTGAAAGGTCACTTATAAGAATATCAATAATAGAACGGATATTATCTTTTGTTAAAGGCTTGTAGAATACTATTTCATCAAGCCTGTTCAAAAACTCGGGACGGAAGGACATCTTAAGGAGCTTTGTTACCTTTTCCCGTGCCTCGGTGCTGATATCCCCATTTTCGGTAATACCGTCAAGGATAATATCGGAGCCTAAATTTGAGGTCATAATAATGATTGTGTTCTTAAAATCTATATACCGTCCCTGAGAATCCGTGACACGGCCGTCGTCGAGAACCTGCAAAAGAAGATTAAAAACATCGGGGTGTGCCTTTTCAATTTCATCGAAGAGCACAACGGAATAGGGTCTTTGCCTTACTGCCTCAGTAAGCTGTCCTCCCTCCTCGTAGCCCACATATCCGGGAGGAGCACCTATAAGTCGGGAACCAGAAAATTTCTCCATATATTCACTCATATCGATTCTTACCATATTGCGTTCATCATCAAAGAGAGCCTCGGCAATTGATTTGGCAAGCTCTGTTTTTCCCACACCTGTGGGACCGAGGAACATAAAGGAGCCTATGGGTCTGTCCGGGTCCTGAATACCTGCCCTGGAACGAAGGATAGCATCGCACACCTTAGATACTGCCTCATCCTGACCTACCACACGGCGATGGAGAATTTTATCAAGTCCAAGCAGCTTTTCCCTTTCTCCCTCCACAAGCTTGTAAACGGGAATACCCGTCCAACGGGAAATAATCCTTGCTATCTCCTCGTCTGTTACCTGGTCACGGAGAAGGGTTGCTTCAACCTTTATATCCTCACTCTCAGCCTCGGATAATTCTTTTTGTAGCTGGGGGAGTGTTCCGTATTTCAGCTCTGCAGCACGGTTCAGGTCATATTCATTCTGAGCCTTTTCTATCATAGCATTTGTTTGCTCAATCTGTTCTCTGAGCCTTTGAATCCTGCCGATGGAGTCCTTTTCGTTTTCCCATCTTGCCTTCATCTCGTTAAACCTGTCACGAAGGTCGGCAAGCTCCTTCTGTATTTCGGAAAGATGCTCTAAGGACAGCTTATCCGTTTCCTTTTTCAGTGCAGCCTCTTCAATTTCCAGCTGCATTATCTTGTGGGATGCCTCATCCATTTCCGTTGGCATAGAGTTCATTTCCGTTTTGATAAGTGAGCACGCCTCATCAATTAAATCTATAGCCTTATCGGGGAGAAAACGGTCTGAGATGTATCTGTCGGACAGGGTGGAGGCTGCAATTATAGCTCCGTCCTGAATCTTTACACCGTGGTATACCTCGTATCTTTCCTTAAGACCACGGAGGATGGATATAGTATCCTCCACAGTGGGTTCAGCTACCAAAACAGGCTGATATCTTCTTTCAAGGGCAGGGTCCTTTTCAATATACTTCTTATATTCATTAAGCGTTGTTGCTCCGATACAGTGTAGCTCACCACGGGCAAGCATAGGCTTTAGGATATTACCCGCATCCATAGCTCCGTCGGTTTTACCTGCACCTACTATCAGATGGAGCTCATCAATAAAGAGTATTATTTTACCTTCGCTGGATTTGACCTCGTTAAGAACAGCCTTCAGTCTCTCCTCAAACTCTCCACGGTATTTTGCACCTGCCACAAGAGCACCCATATCAAGGGAGAAAAGAGAACGGTTTTTAAGATTATCGGGAACATCACCACGGACAATACGGATGGCAAGACCTTCGGCGATAGCGGTTTTACCCACACCGGGCTCGCCTATAAGGCACGGATTGTTTTTTGTCTTTCGTGAAAGTATTCTTATTACATTTCTTATTTCCTCGTCACGGCCTATAACGGGGTCAAGCCTTTGATTCCTTGCAAGCTCACAAAGGTCCTGACCGTATTTTTTCAGAGCATTATAGGTAGCCTCGGGGTTGTCGTTATCCACACGCTGATTACCTCTTATCTCCTTTAACACAGAAAGAGTCTTATCCCTTGTTATTCCTTCATCTCCCAGCAGCCTTTTAACTCCGTAATTGCCATTTGAAATAAGAGCAAGAAACAGATGCTCAACGGAGACAAAGGAATCTCCCATTGTCTCTGCCTCCTTTTCTGCACCCTGAAGGACCGAGTCGAGAGAGGGAGAAATATATATATTTCCTCCCTGTGCACCCCTCACCTTAACAAGCCGTGATATTTTATCGTCAAGCTGCGATTTTACGGTGTCAACACTTACATCCAGCTTTCTTAGTATTTCGGGTACAAGTCCCTCTTCCTGGTTTATAAGAGCATATAAAAGGTGCTCACATTCAAGGGATTGATTTCCGTATTCCTTAGCGAGTCTTTGGGCACTCTTCAGTGCCTCAAGACTTTTTTCAGTAAAGCTTTGTACATTCATATTTATACCTCCTTTAGATTATTGCACCGTTTTTGTCAATGTATGCAATAAGTATTCTGTCAATTTCATAGGACGCCTTCTGAATACTGTCTGTGTTGTAAAAAAATGCTTTAAGACAGCTATCCAGCATCTTGATATATTCTGCAATGGCATTACCAAGCTGCTCTGTGGAAAGGTCCGTATCGGTCCTCAGCCGTAGCTCTCTTACAAATTTATCGTTTTCAAGATAATATTTTGTATCTGGTATATGGGCAGACTCCAGACCGGCAAAGAGCTTATAAAATTCCACCATATATGAAATAAGGGTAGTGTTTTGTGTCCTCATAGACATTTTCAGCACGCCGATATTTTTACCACTGCTTTTGTGGAGCTCCAGGGTGTATTTAACAGATGGATTGTATTTGTAGTCTATGGAGGACCTTAAATTCATTACAGACAGAGAATTGTTTATCAGTCTTTTGAAATTATCCCCGGGGAGTAGCATATTCTCAAGAGTGGAAAAAATTTGGCTTATCCTCATTTCAGGCGTAGTGTAGGAAACATACTCGGCAAGAATGCGGTTTATCATTCCGGAACGGTTCATTCCCGATTTATAAGCCAGTCGGTCTATTTCTCTTACGACATCATCCGATAAAATAAGTGAATACAGGCTTTTATTCATATCATCAACTCCTTTTCATCCATATAATATCACAGGTAACAAAACTTGTCAAGTGTTTTATATAAATATACTCACAAGTTTTATAAAATATTCAACAAAGTTTCACAAAACTCCCCATTTTATAATTCTTATAAAAATTAACATATGAACAAATGTACAATAATGATATAAAAACTGTAAGATAAAATGATATTACATATTGATTTTATACAGACTTTGTGGTATCATATCACTGCTAAGCTTTTTGGAGGTAATTATGTTTATTTTTCTTATTTCCGTTTTGTATCTTGCCTTTATCAGTCTTGGACTTCCGGACTCCGTTCTTGGCTCAGCCTGGCCCTCTATGTTCGTGGAGATGGATGTTCCCGTTTCCTATGCCGGTATTATTTCTGCTATAATTGCCTTTGGCACTATTATTTCCAGCCTTATGAGTGATAGAATAACCTTTAAGCTCGGCTCGGGAAAAACTACATTTATCAGTATAATTATGACGGCTCTTGCACTTCTTGGCTTTTCCTTCAGCACCCGATTCTGGATGCTTTGTATTTTCGCCATTCCTTACGGACTCGGTGCAGGAAGCGTTGATGCATCCTTGAACAACTATGTTGCTCTTCATTACAGCAGTAAGCATATGAGCTGGCTCCACTGTATGTGGGGTCTCGGTGCTTCCATCGGACCTGCAATTATGAGCTATGCTCTGACAGGTGGGCAGAGCTGGAGAAACGGATATCTCTATATATCAATAATCCAATTTGTAATTTCCTTTGTAGTTCTTGTAAGCCTCCCCTTGTGGAAAAGCAGAATAGAAGCTCCCACAAAAACCGAGGATGAAGAAAATAACGAGCCTGTAAAGCCCCTGTCCTTAAGGAGCATAATCTCCATTCCGGGTGCTAAGGCTATAATGTTAACCTTTTTCTGCTATTGTGCCATTGAAGTTGTTGTAACCCTGTGGGCTAGCACCTATCTCAATCTTTTCCGTGGAATAGATGCAGAGATTTCTGCCGCTTGGGGAAGTCTGTTTCTTGTGGGAATTACCGTTGGCAGAGCAATAAACGGATTTATCTCTATGAGGCTGTCCGATACATCCTTAATAAGAATAGGGCAGGGAATAATTCTCCTTGGCGAAATTATGATTATAATTCCGATAAGCAATGTTTTATCCCTGATTGGTCTTGTTGTTATGGGCTTGGGCTGTGCACCTGTTTATCCCTGTATTATACATTCCACCCCCGCACGCTTCGGAGCCGATAAATCCCAGGCAATGATAGGAGTACAGATGGCGAGTGCATATACGGGCACCTGTCTTATGCCCCCTCTCTTCGGACTTATAGCAGAGCATATAAATATTGCTCTTTTCCCTGTGTATGTGGGAGCATTGCTTATTTTAATGATAGTAATGCACGAATACCTTTGCCGTAGGATTCCTATTAAATAAAGCACTTCAAAAATAAAACGACTGCGTACCACATGTACGCAGTCGTTTTGTTTAGGCTTTTCCATGGGCTTAGTTACTGTTAATGCCTTAACCCTGTTATAAAGCATTGCAAATTCGGAAATAGTGTGTATTGAATCATATATTAAGGCAAAGATAACTGTCAAGTGCAAATTAAAAGTCCGTTAATGCTGCAAAATCTCCGCATCCAAAGCCCATATGTCTGCAAATAAAGCCTTCAACTGCACGAAGGATTACAGCCAATTCAATTGCTTTAAGCTTTTGAAGCAGATAGTGTATTCCGTCATCCCTTGCTTCAGTATATATTATATGAAGAGTTATAAGCTTCTCCATAGCCTCAAGTGTTTCATCTGAGGTAAGTCCGATAGCATGGGATACTGCAATAGGCTTAATATCCTTTTCAAAATATTCACTATCAGAGCTATTAAATGGAGCAGAGCTGTGAAAATATTGATTGCAAATATATGAAAGCACACTTCGTACATTTGAATCTGCAAGCTTTTTTAATCCCGATGTTATTTCTATATTGTTAAACAGAGTACCTATATTTTTTATATCGATTCCACAATCAATTATCGCTTGATTATTTGAAATGAAGGAAGCTCCGCTGTTTTCAGATATACAAGAAAGAGTATGGTGCTTTTTAATGCTATCGTATTTTTTCGTTATAGGATTCTTTGGAACCTTCAAAAAATCCCAACTGTTGCAGGACAGCAAATTTGTTTCACGGTATAATGTATCAATAAGCATGGATTGAGCTTCTCTTGGAAAGCTATGTACCTTATCCATATCAAAAACATTAGACCTTGCCTGCGATATATGTTTAACATCTGTTGCATATAAATCATTTATTGTAATTTCTAATTCATCTGCAATCCTTGGGAGCAGCAGTATATCGGGATATGATATTTCAGATTCCCATTTTGACACTGCTTGATTAGTAATTCCAAGCCTTGCTCCCAATTCCTCCTGTGTCAGCTTTTTTGCTTTTCTGTACCTTGCGATATTTTTCCCAATGCTCATAAATATAATACTTCCTTTCCCTTTTGTAATTACATTATACTAAATTTTGTTCATCAAGTAAAGATACCGTTTGTCTAACGAACGCTTTTCCAAGCCGTAAAAATCGCCAAGCAGTTGGATTTCTGCTTTACATAAAAGTGGATTTTTACAAGGCACCCAGCAGATAAATGTTTTTTCAAAACAAAACGGAGCCTTTGTCTGAAGGCTCCGTTTATATTCAATTTATCCACACTGTAAAACAAGCCATACCTTGTTGAAATTACGCTGCTTTAATTCCTCCTTGCGAATGTAGAAATAAATATTTCCGCAATCTCCAAGCATCAATTCAAAATCACCATCCTGTATGGACATCATCTGGAACAGTAATATCCACTCGGAGGCGGATTTTTTAATATCCTGGGATGTATTACGGTAGCTTTCAGCATCTCCACAGTAAAGCCCCCGTGATATTCTTTCACATTCTGTCAGCATTTCACCCTGTATAAGGTCTGCATATCCGAGTAGCTTATGGCGTTCGTATTCAATATCGTAGCCCTTCTTCATAACGGCTTCGTCATAATCATCCCAATCACAGTCAATATCGCTGTGTATTTCAAGCTCCTCATAGCTGGGGTAGGAGTCATTTGCGGAGAAGGAGAGGGAGTACTCCTTAACCCTGTATTCCTCATTTAAGTCCTCAGGGATATCAGTGAGCTTCAGTTTATCCACATTTTCAAAGTAGTACACCCTGGAGCATCCCTCGTCCTCAGGACCAAAGCCCCAACGCTGAGAATCCTGCTCGTAGAAAAAAAGGAGCAAACCGGTCTCAGGTAATAAATTTTCCCTATCGTATGGATGAATTTCTGCCAAATTTATCTGGCAAAGGAAGGAAAGAGGTCTTGATGCACTTTCTCCTTCAAGGTTTTTCGATTCAAAGCGAGGCCACTCAAAATCAACGGGAAGAGCAGGCATACCTCCGAATTTGCTCCTGTATATAACACCGTTATCCTCTGACTTTTTTGCAGTAACAGTAATCTCATTTCTTCTTAAAGCTCTTAAAACTTTGTCAAGCTTGTTAAATCCAAACATATTTTTTTCTCCTTTAACAGTATTAGTTTTTTGCATTGTTTATTTGGAGACTCCTTGCTGTGCTATTGAAATTATTGTAGCATAAGGTTAGGGGAAAATCAAGATAATAGAGAACAAGTATGGTTTTGCGATGGATTCTCGCTGCACGAGGCTTTTTCTCGCACCTTATGTTAGCAAGCTACAACGGGTAAGCTCGAAAAAGAACGAACCGTATTCGCCACAGAGTGACGGATACGGTTCGAAGACACTATCCCAACCAAATAGAAAAGCCACCCCTTATGTGTAGTGCCATTAAGGACACTACGCAACGAAATAAATCACTTGCGGGATTTGTGAAATGCACTTCGTGCTTGAAATTCGCTATCAGCGAGTGAAATGCCTGCGGGCGTTAGGGGATTTATTTCATTTCACATCGAGCAGAATGAGATATTTCACAATGTTCGACAGAACAATATTTCACATTTTGCTAAGCAAAATATTTCACTATATGCATTTGTGACCACAAATGCAGTGCTTGCAAAGAAAAGAGGACAGAGCATGTAAAAAACATTCTCTGTCCTTTTCCTGTCGGTAGGTATTATTTTCTATTGAAATTAAAAACTGTCCTTTAGAGTACAGCCCCTTATGGAGTGGCTTTTCTATTGGCTAGGCATTTAGTTTGTAGCTTGAACCGAAATAAACAACAGTCTACTTAAATTCAATATATGGTGTTAAATCAAAGTGATGATGTTCTGTTTTCCCATAAACAATCCGAGTTCGGTCAATTATATTTGCAGGCATTTCGGTGGGCTTTCCATATTCATCAGTAACTGCCCAAATGATACTTTCTGCTTGTATCCATGAAGAATCTTTTTTGAGTTCCTCAATGTGTTGTTCGCTTTTATCTCCCCACGAATCATTATCAATCCATAAAAGCTGTCCATTTTCGGTCAAAAGCAAAACGCTTCCCATAATTTCGTCTGAACAACCAAAATCCACTTTAACTGCTATATTCATAGCTTGCACATTGACAAATTTAAGAATTATGCTGTTTTCTAATTCATCATACTTCAAAAATAGCTCAGTTGTATTTTTGTCGGATAGGTAACTAACTCGTTCAATCTTAAAATCGTGAAAATGATAATTACATTCCATAAAGTTATGAATACCTGTCTCCGAATGTTCAACTTCGTACCAAATAGCCATAATCGATTGCCTCCTAATTCATTTCAGTTTGATTATAGCATAGTACAAGTGACATTTCAAGAAAAATAGCAATCTCAATATAGCATAACGCATCTTAGATGGATGGAGGCTTTTTGCTGAGGCAAAAAGAGTCTCGCCGAGCCTTATCCTTGCAAGCAGACAACGGCTTTCGGCGGACTTGCGAACCATATTTTTGTTTGCAGGCAAACAAAAAGTGGTCGAACCCTTACCATCCCAACCAAATAGAAAGCCACCCCTTATGGAGTGGCTTTTCTATTGGCTGGGATAGATGGATTCGGACCATCGAAATGCCAGAGTCAAAGTCTGGTGCCTTACCGCTTGGCTATATCCCAATATTTTGCTTTAGTATTCTAACATATTTTATTTTTATTGTCAAGCGTTTATTCTGTTTTTAAGCAAAATATAATCTCACGCCAATCAGAGGCGTGAGATTAAATTCGGTATACATTCTTCAAACTTAGTACCGTAGCTATGATCATCGGGCTCTGCCATTGTCTGCTTTATGCAATCAACTGTAAAGTCTACAGCAAGCTTAAGGGCATCCTTACAGCTCATTCCACGGGTTAATCCCCCTGCAAAAACAGATGCAAAGGTGTCCCCTGTACCGTGGTATTCCACGGGGAGATGTTCACTGAAGTAGGAATAAAATTCGTCTGCCTCACTGTCATATAAAACTGCACCCTGTGTGGATGATTCATAGGAAACCCCCGATATTACAGCCCTTTTGGCACCGTTTTGACAAAGCTTTTTAAGTAGGGTATGGACATATTCCTCATCATAGGAGGTCTTATATTCCTCACCGAGGATAAAGGAGGCCTCAGTAATATTGGGAACAACTATATCTGCA
Organism: Clostridia bacterium; assembly: GCA_017456545.1. Classification (GTDB taxonomy): domain Bacteria; phylum Bacillota; class Clostridia; order Oscillospirales; family CAG-272; genus RGIG2000. The sequence goes on from JAFTJE010000011.1 coordinate 10,997, forward strand.
ACGGCACAAAGCTTAGCCATATGAGAAGGAAAGTCCTTGTCAAAGCCGGTGTAAAGTCTGCCCCAATCTCCCATAGCAGGGTCAACGAAAAGGAGAGTGTCCTCCTTCTTGAAGTCCTTTATAAAATTAAGGACATGGTCAATTTGAGAGTGGGAGCCGAGATAGCCTGTGTATATGCAATCAAAATGAAGATTATATTTTTTCCAGTGGTCGGAGATTTTAGGGATATCCTCACTTAAGTCACGGAAGGTAAAGCCTGTAAATCCCCCTGTATGTGTGGATAAAACCGATGTGGGGATGATGGCACATTCAATTCCCATGGCGGAAATTAACGGGAGAGCAACGGTAATAGAGCACTTTCCGAAGCAGGAAACATCCTGTATGGTAACGATTCTTTTCATTAAATTCACCTCGTGGTAATTATACATCCTAAAGTACAGCTTGTCAACTTATTTGTATAAAATTTACTTTTTATATTTACATATTGGAAAAAATGTGCTATTATATATATGTTGAAAATTTAGATATTATGGAGGATTCATTATGAGTAATAAGGTAATTGTTGAAACAAGTGCCCGTCATGTTCATCTTACTGAGGAGCATATCGAGGTATTGTTCGGTGCAGGTCATAAGCTTACATTTAAGAAGGACCTTAGCCAGCCCGGTCAGTTTGCGTGCGAGGAGAGAGTATGCATCGTAGGTCCTAAGAATAAAATAGACAGAGTAATTGTTCTCGGTCCCGCAAGAAAGGCATTCCAGGTTGAGATTTCCTTTACTGATGCTCGTACACTTGGCGTTACAGCTCCTGTAAGAGAGAGTGGAGATGTTGCAGGCTCCGGAGCTTGTAAGCTCGTTGGTCCCTGTGGTGAGGTAGACCTTTCCGAGGGCGTTATCATAGCTAAGAGACATATTCACTTTACACCTGCAGAGGCAGAGGCAGCAGGCGTTTCCGATAAGGAGATTGTAAAGGTAAAGGTTACATCTGAGAGAACAACAATCTTTGATGATGTTGTAGTAAGAGTACACCCCAACTTCAGTGCTGCTATGCATATAGACACAGATGAGTCTAATGCCGCTTGTGCTTTCGGTGCTTGCTACGGCGAAATTATTAAGTAATATACATATTAAAACAGAAATCGCAGGGCTACGGTCCTGCGATTTTTACGGTCAGGACCGATTTTAATTACAGACACTTGATTTTGCTTTTTCCATATGTTAAAATAATATAATAGGAAAGTGAGGGGAGATATTATGATACTTACGGTTGATATAGGCAACAGTGCCATAACTATTGGAGGATTTGTGGGTGATGAGCTTAGGTTTTCATCCCGTATATCCACTGACCGTCAGAAAACAGCCGATGAATATGCGATAAGCATATTAAATTCCCTTGCACTATACGGAATTGATAAGAGCAGTATAAAGGGTGCTATAGTATCATCCGTAGTCCCTCCGGTTAATTCGGCAATGCGGGAGGCTATCAGGCTCGTATTCAAGGTAGATGCACTTTTTGTGGGACCGGGCGTAAAAAGCGGAATTTCCATTCAGTGCGATATCCCCTCATCCGTAGGGGCAGATCTCATTGCCGAGGCAGTGGCAGGAAGCCGTATTTACGGGTGTCCGTGCCTTATAATCGATATAGATACGGTTACAAAATTTACATTTGTTGATAAAAAGGGTGCCTTCGTCGGTGCCTCCATTATGCCGGGAGTCCTTATGGGACTTAATGCCCTTGCAGAGGGAACAGCACAGCTCCCTAAAATCAGTCTCGAGGCTCCGGGACCTGTACTGGGCAAAAATACAGCAGACTGTATGCGTTCCGGTGCTATTTACGGCAATGCGAGTATGGTAGACGGTATGATAGACAGGGTGATAGAGGAGCAGGGGCTGTCTCCTTATATATGTGTAACAGGTGAGGCGTCTACCCTCGTTGTACCCTATTGCAACCATAAGATGCAATTGGACGAGCATCTTGTTCTCAAGGGCTTGAATTTTATTTACAGAAAAAATAACCCCGTTGATTAATATATTACCGTGCAAACGGATAGTATAAATTTAATATGCGTTGTACCTTTTATGGATGACAGCAAGGAGGATTTTTATGAAAGCAAGCAGAAGTAGACTGCAAACAGAGAGGCTTGTGCTATTGGCACTGCTTACTGCACTGACTGCTATACTCGCTTATTTTGGAGGGTTTATCAAAATAGGTGGTTTGGCGTCCGTTTCACTTACGCTGATACCGGTTGTACTCGGTGCTGCACTGTGTGGACCGGTTGCAGGTGCCTGGCTCGGAGGAGTTTCCGGAGTTATATTCTTTATAACGGCAGATGCGGCGTTCTGGTTCGGACTCAGCGTACCCGGTACTGTTATTACAGTATTGGTTAAGGGAATTGTGGCAGGTCTTTTGGCAGGAATCGTGTACAAGCTCCTCGAGAAAATGAATCGGTATGTGGCAGTTATAGTAAGTGCTATTGTGTGTCCTGTTGTAAATACCGGAATATTCCTTTTAGGATGCCTTATATTCTTTATGGATACGGTAAACGGTGGAGCAGTAACCGAGGGAATGGGTGTAGGTGCTTATCTTATTGTATTCTTTGTGGGCTTGAACTTTGTATTTGAGCTTTTACTCAATATAATTCTCAGTCCTGCAATTCTCAGAATTATTAACATAAAAAAGAAAAATTAACAAAAAAGCTGAATGATATTTCTACAATTGGAGTATTATTCAGCTTTTGCAGTATCTTGACAGTTTTATATATCTATACATTATTGACAAATCAATAACGATATGTTAAAATTATTGTGTATGAATATACAAAATAATGTATACGGAGGTTAATATGGTATACGAACTTGTTAAGAGTATAGACAGTAAGCTTTCCGATAAGCTTAACTATATAGTAACTACCCCCGCAAATTTTACAAAGGATGAAAAGCTTCCTCTTATTGTGTTCCTTCACGGTGCAGGCGAGAGAGGTGATGATATAAATAAGCTGAAGGTATACTGCGTTCCTAAGCTGTTTTGTAATAATCAGGACTATAACGGCGAGAGGGTGATTACACTTTCTCCACAGTGTCCGCATAATTATACCTGGTATGATTTTAAGTGGAATGTCATAGACCTTATTAACGATGTTGCTGATGAATACAATGTAGATAAGGATAGGATTTCCCTTTGCGGTATCAGTATGGGTGGCTTCGGCACTTGGGAAATTGCTATGCAGGTCCCCGATATGTTTTCAGCTATTGCTCCCATATGCTCAGGTGGAATGAGCTGGCGTGCATGGGCTCTTACCAAGCTTCCTATAAGGGTATACCACGGCAGACGGGACGGTACAGTTCCCTTTGTTTACTCCGAGCTTATGGTAAATGCAATTAAGGCACAGGGTGGAAATGTAGACTTTATAGCCTATGATGATTTAGACCATAACTGCTGGGACAGAGCATTTGAAGAGACAGATCTCATACATTGGCTTGCCAACTCCGGAAAGCAAGGTGACTTCTATGGAAACAAAGACTAAAATAAAGAAAATAATGCATATATTCAATCCCCTGGCAGGTAAGGGAATGGCAAAGAAGATGAAGGAGAATATAGACTCCAGCAATTATGTCTATATGTCAAAATCTCCTGAGGATGCTACTGAATTTATAATCAATACCTGTAAGGAAACTCCCGATACCCGATTTACCGTTTACGGTGGAGACGGTACCGTTTTCAGAGCTGTAAATGCCCTTATGAAGAGTGGCTGTAACGATACAGCACAGATTAAAATAGTGCCTGTCGGCAGTGGAAACGATTTTGTGCGTTCCTTTGAGGGAATCAAGGGAGATGTAGCTGTCGATGTTATGAAGTTCAATGACAGATACGGTATAAATGTAATTAATATGGGCTTTGACTGTGAGGTTGTACGCCGTGCAGCAAAGATTAAAAAGGTACCTCTTGTATCAGGAAAGATGGCATATATCTTCGGTGTGGTTGGAGAGCTCCTTCATAAAAAGGCTATGGACGCAACAGTTACCATAGACTACGCTGACGGAACCTCTGAGGTGATTGAGGACAAGATGCTTCTTATCGCTGTTGCTAATGCCAACTGGTACGGTGGAGGCTTTAAGCTTGCTCCCACAGCCCTGGTAAACGACGGCTTGCTTGACCTTTACATAGTTAAAAATGTAAGCACTAAGACCTTCCTTAGCCTTGTTGGGGATTACAAGAAGGGCGAGCATGTAGATTTGGAAAAGGATGAAATAAAGGACAAGTTCAAGGATTTTGTTATATACAAAAAATGCGTCGGTGTCAAGATAGAGGGCTGTAAGAGTGTCTGTGCCGATGGCGAAATATTTGCCGATACCGAGGTGGATGTCAGAGTTATCCCCCAGGCAATTAACCTATATTTGGAATAAAGCTTATATAATCAAAAAAGAACAGACGGAAATGTCTGTTCTTTTTCATTTATTTCTGGGCATAATACCACGCGATAGTCACATGGTACGGAGAAGGTTATGCGTCTTTAAGCCTTCCCCTCAAGGTGAAGGCAGAGTTAAAGACCCGTTTGTGGGTAGCAAGTAGCAAATGCGTGGCTGGCAGGCCAATTCTTAACGCACTTGTGTGTAGCCGATAATGTCTAGGGCTATGCCCGAAACTGAAATACCCCCCGTTTTACGGGGGGATATTTATTTATGTGGATTCTATAAGTATGTTAAGCTCCTTTAGTCTTTTAACAATTCTTTCAAAGGTGTCCTCATCCTTTACTGCTATTGTGTGGATGTGTAAGCCCTCTGTAAGAAGAGAAAGAGGATTAGCACCCGTTTCCGCAATTTTTCTGACAAATTCATCAGCCTCATAGCGGGAGGTGATATTAAGCTCAGCAGAAATTTTACCGTATACGGAGTGATGCACAATAACATCAATAACCCTGCCACCGTTATCCACTATAGCGTAGAATTCCGTGCTTACCTCCTCCTTACCGTGCTTTACTGCGATTCTTTTGATAAGCCCATTTTCCTTACCGTCAAGAATATATCCTCTGTTTTTAGCCGAAATTGGGTAGCCTGCAGCCCTTAAAAGAGCAATATCTGCAACTATTATCTGCCTGGTAACAGAAAAATCAGAGGCGAGGGTACCGGCACTTATGGGAGCTCTTGACTCATTTAGCTTAGTCAGTATTATACTTCTTCTTTCTTCACCGTTCATTATTATATCCTCATTTTATATAGTCAATAATTACGAAAAAAGCTGTTGCTGCTCGTGTATTTTTAGTATATCACACGAAAATAAAAAATGCAACTGTATTTATCTTGACACTTGGAAAATGTTGTGTTAAGATATGTGTATATACACATAAATATACATAAAATGGAGGAAATGAAAATGGAAAGAAAATACGCAGTTCTTGTAGTCGATATGCTTAACGACTTCGTAACAGGTGCACTTAAATGTGACAGAGGCTTGGCAATAGTTCCAAAGACAAAGGAGCTTCTTGCAGGCTGCCGTAAGAAGGGAGTTCCCGTTATATTCTGTAACGATGCTCATATTAAGGGTATAGACCACGAGCTTAAATTCTGGGGTGACCACGCTATTGCGGGAACAAAGGGAGCAGAGGTGATTCCCGAGCTTGACCTCTGCGATAAGGACTATGTAGTACCTAAGCGTCGTTACAGTGGATTTTTCCAGACGGACCTTGACCTTTTACTCCGTGAGCTTGGAGTAAATACCGTTATTATGACGGGCTTGCATGCCCATATGTGCGTACGCCACACCTCTGCCGATGCATATCAGTACGGCTATGATGTGGTTGTGGCTAAGGATGCAACAGATTCCTTTACAGAGGAGGACTACAATTACGGAATTAAGTATCTTAAGGAAACCTACGATGCGGAAATATCCGATGTGGATACAATTCTTAAGAGCCTTTAATTCCTGTCGGTGAGCCGATAACTGTAAAAACAAGCTTTCGCAAGCTACACTGAATTTGTAATAAACAATAAAAAAGACCGTTCAACGAACGGTCTTTTTTTAGGTGTGTTAAGCCAAAATTACTTGATTTCAACCTTAGCGCCAGCGCCTTCGAGCTGCTTCTTAAGATCCTCAGCTGTTTCCTTGGAAACTGCCTCCTTAAGTGTCTTAGGAGCACTCTCAACGAGCTCCTTAGCTTCCTTAAGGCCGAGACCTGTGATCTCACGAACAACCTTGATAACATTGAGCTTGGATGCACCTACCTCAGCGAGAACTACATCAAACTCTGTCTTCTCCTCAACGGGAGCAGCAGCAACAGCAGCACCTGCAACTGCAACAGGAGCAGCAGATACGCCAAATTCTTCCTCAACTGCCTTTACGAGGTCAGCGAGCTCGAGTATTGTAAGGGACTTGATCTCTTCGATCATCTGTGTAATCTTTTCGTTAGCCATGATTAAATCCTCCATGTAAAGATAAAATTTATAAAATTAATATTTTAGGCTTTTATGCGGTCATGCCGCAAAGGTAATACCCAACCTTACTCGGCAGCAGCCTCGCCGCCATTTGCCTTGTCGATGATTGCCTGCAAGCCAACAGCAAGACCACGGATAGGACCCTGGATGCTGCCCAAGAATCTTGCAATAAGAACTTCCTTAGAGGGAATCTCTGCAAGAGCATTTACAGTGTTAGCATCAACAACTGCATTGTCAAGGAAACCACCCTTAATCTCAAAGGTAGCAACCTTATCTGCGTACTCCTTAGCAATCTTAGCGGGAGCCACCGGATCATCATAGCTGATGGCGATAGCACTCATACCGTTAAGCTGGCTCTTGATAGCACCGTATCCAACCTCGTCACATGCACGGCCGATAAGAGTATTCTTAATAACCATGTAGTCAACGCCTGCCTTACGGAATGCTGCACGCATTTTGGTATCATTGTCTACTGTGATACCCTGGTACTGAACGAGAACACCACTCTGTGCCTTCTTGATTTTTTCAACAAGGTCAGCAACTATGGCTTTCTTCTGTTCAAGAACTGAATTACTTGGCATAAAACACAACCTCCTGTATTATTTCCAAAGCGACAAAAAGAAAAATCTTTCTTCGGGCAACGCAAAATATGCATGCCGAAAAAAGATGAAAATTCAATTTAATCTTTCCTCGGCAGGGAGCTTACGCAATTACCGAAACCTGCTGTCTTTGGATAACGCACAGATTATACCATAAGTTCCCCGCTTTGTCAAGATATTTTTTTATTTTTTCGATAATTTTTTTCTTCTTTGGTCAGTACCCTTAAAAAGAAGAATATGAAATTCGCCAAAAATACGGCTGGCAATTCTTTCGTCGTATTTCTTTTTTATATCCTCTCCTGTATTATTGGTGCTGATTATAATGGGCAGTCCCTTGTTGATTCTTGTGTTGATTATATTGTAAAGACAGGAAACAGAGAAGGAGGTTATCATCTCGGAGCCCAAATCATCTATGATTAAAAGGTCGCAATCATAGTATTTATAGGATTCCTGCTCCTCGCTTGAGTATGGGTCTGCCAGTCTCTCTCTGCCCATATTACGGAAGATTCCCTCGGCACTGTCGTAAACTACATTATAGCCCTTTTCAATAACTACCCTTGCAACAGCTGAGGATAAATGTGTTTTACCTACACCTGTTCCTCCCACAAGGAGTATAGGATCCTTTGAAAGGCTGAAATTATTTGCGTAATTGAGTAATATACTGTAGATATCAGAGGCTCTCTCTTTTGCCTCCTCATCATCAATTGCGTCTATGCTGAAGCTTTCAAAGGATTGTCTTTCGAGCAGCCTTCCAAAGCCTGTCTCGGCGTATGCCTTGGATATCAAGGCGTTACGGTAGCAGGAGCATAGCTTTCCGTTTTTATAGCCGGTGTCAGAGCATTCATTGCATTCATAGGGAGGCTCAGTATAATCGGCACCGAAGCCGTGGGATAGGAGTAGCTCCCGTCTTCTTTCCTGGAGGGCGAGATTGTTTGTCCTTATCTGTGCGATTTTTTCCTTTATTGCCTCCTTGTTACCCAGCATAGCAGAGGTTATTTCGGAAATGACCTTAGACAATTCCTTGTCTATCTTTTCAATTTCGGGGCAAAGAGCATATACCTCCTTAAGTCTCTGTGTGCGTAGCAAATCTCTGTTAAGACGCTTTCTTGCGTAATCATCAGCCACAGCCTGAGTTACCTTTTTTGGATAATTCATTTCTTTGCCTCCTTTCGTACACTTTTATAAAGCTCCTCGCTTCTTTCCAATGCTGCCTCAAAAAACTCATTTGCGTCAAAGGTGGAAAGAGAAAGCTTATTTTTTCGGGTTTTTTCGACGCTTTCCACATCTTCAACGGTTTTGAAGCCCAATGATATCCAATTTTCTATTATTTTTGATGCGTAGGCTATGGATATTTTACCTGTATTGTTTACAGTGGTTTCATAAGCCTTACGGATAAGCTCCTCGCTTACCTCTGCACCTATCCATATATCAATTTTTTCCTTTTCCTTTTTGGATAGCTCACGGGAGCCGATTTCAAATATGCTTCTTATTTTATATTCAAGGGTAGATTTGTTTTTTCTTGCCTCAAAGTGCTTTTCAAGCTTCGGATATGTGTCCACTCCGTCCTCGTACAGATTTCTTGCTGTCTTGCGTATGTAAGCCCAGCCATCCTTTTCGTTTTCAACACAGTGGGCGATAAGCAGCATTATGTAATCGTCGGAAAGCTTGAAATACTCCTTTAAGTATATAAGATTGTTGTAGTCAACGGGTGTAAAGACCTTGCACATAATCTGTTGACAGGCATCAAACAGGGAGGCAATTTTTTTATTTTCCTCCATAAACTTTGATATCTGTGCTCCGGAATAGGTCGGCACCCTGTTTGACACCGATATAACGGGAGTATAGTCCTTAAGCTCCTCGGCGTCTATTACTCCCTCACTGCTCCAGAAGGCAAGGGATTTTAATACATCGTTTACGCTGACTCCTGTTTTGTTGGAAAATACCTCGATTATTTCATCAAAGGAGTCAAAATATTCGGAATAGGAAAAGAGATTTATAATAACTGCAAGATCCTCATAGCTTGCCTTAGGGGTAAGCTCTGCCACCTTAGCAGGCAGATTAAGAATCTTACCACCGTATTTGATGCTTATCTTCATATTTTACTCCTGAATTTTTGAATTAAATAAACTGTCGTCTATGTTTTATTTTGTGACTGAAGCTCAGATGGTGACAAGGGTCAGCTTCGTAAAGCCTCAATCTGTGAGAGAGTGGTACCACGCAGTGATATGAGAGTTATCTCCTGTGAAATATTTATGAGGGGTATGCATTGAGTGTCTCGTCGCCACGCACACCGTCAAGCATTTCATAATATCCCTGGGCACCTATCATAGCAGCATTGTCACCGCAAAGACAAAGCTCGGGGGCATAAAATTCTGCACCGTATTTCTTACACTCCTCGGTAATACCTGCACGGATGTGGGAGTTTGCACTGACTCCTCCCGCAAGAACGATTTTCTTGTAGCCCGTAGCCTTAAGTGCTTCGCCAACCTTCTGGCGTATAGCATCTACAACGGTTTTTGTAAAGGATGATGCAATATCAGCCTCGTTGAGTGCCTCGCACTTTTGCCTTTTAGTGTTTATGTAGTTGATAACTGCAGTTTTGAGTCCACTGAAGGAAAAGTCAAGGCTATCCTTAAGAGCAGGGGAGGGGAATACTATTGCATCCTTATTTCCCTTGGTGGCAAGTATATCCATAGCATGTCCACCGGGGTAAGGAAGACCGATTACTCTGCCGATTTTATCGAAGCATTCTCCTGCCGCATCATCACGGGTAGATGCGATTTCCTCAAGGGAGGTGTATGATTTTACATCAAAAAACGATGTATGACCACCCGATACCACAAGGGCAAGGAAGGGAGGCTTAAGCTCCTTATGTGTCAAGTAATTTGCAGCTACATGCCCCCTGATATGATCAACGGGAATCAGGGGTATGCTGTTTGCATAGGCTAATGATTTTGCAAAGCTGACAGCTACAAGCAAGGCACCGATAAGACCGGGACCGTTAGTAACGGCAATAGCGTCAATATCCTTGATTGTCAGTCCGGCAGTATCCAATGCCTCATAGGTTATTTTGGAAATAGCCTCTATATGGGCACGGCTTGCAATCTCGGGTACAACTCCACCGTAAAGAGCATGGATATCTACCTGAGATGCTATAATATTTGATTTGATTTCTCTTGTATCCTCACTCATTTCAAGGACTGCACAGGCAGTCTCATCACAAGAGGATTCAAAGGCTAAAATGTACATTTTTAATCTCCGTTTATAATTCCAGATTCATAAGTATTGCGTTTTCTCTCGGCTGGGAATAGTGGTTTTTAGACACTCCTACCGACTTAAAACCGAATTTTTCATACAGACTTATAGCACCCTTGTTTGATTCTCTTACCTCAAGCATTACGATGCGACAGCTATCCTCATTGAGGGAAATAGCCTTTTTTACAAGGGCAGCTCCGATACCAAGCTTTCTGTATTCGGGTAAAACACACACATTTACAATTTCCTTTTCGTCAAGTATTGTATAAAGGCTGATATATCCAACCACTGAATTATCAAGCTCTGCTACAAAAAAGTGCCAGGATGTGTTTGAAAACAGCTCAGTCAGTGATTTTTCCGTAAAAGGAACGGAAAAGCATCGGGATTCCAATTCTGCAATACGGGATATATCACCTTCGAGTGCAGTGCGAACAAGCACTCCATTATTTATATCTTTCATAGTATGCCTCACTTAGTGCCCGAGGGACCGTTTTCAAAGTCAAATACTACCTTACCGTTATCCAGCTTAAGGTAAGCGTCAAAGCTTTTACCGTTCTTTGAGGTAAAGCCCTGTATCTTACTTGTTCTGCCCGATGCTAAAAGCATACGCACATTGGATATGGAAATAGTCCTCTGGCAAATGCTTTTTGATACGGAAAATTTGCACCCGTCACGGAAATTTGAGCACCCGTAACCGAATTTTGTACGCACAACATCACCGTTACACAGAGGACATTTACCTGCTACCTCACCGTACAGACCGATGTTTGTATCTACCTCTACCGACACATTTTTGGACCGGTCGAATACTGCCTGTATCTCACTCTCTGCCAGGTGCACACTGTCAGATATAGTGTTCTCACCACGGAAAACTCTTTTCAGAGACTGACCCATCTCGGAGGTTTTGTATTTATCCATAATGATTCCCAGCTGGGAAAGAGAGGAGATAAGATACTCTCCGTCGGGGAGAATATAGTAGGAATCCTTTTTTAAGGAAATATATCCGCTGTTGCAGGCATTTTGTATAATGCCTGTTCGAGTTGCCTCCGTGCCCAGCTCCAGACCCTCAAAAATAGCACGGTATTCCTCGTCATCGTTTTCGTCGGCTGTAGCCTTATCCTCCTTAAAGGGATTTTTAAGGTAGTTATTCAATGTTTCTATGGTGTAATGCTTCGGTGGAGTCGTTTCCTTCTCCTGGGGGACAAAATTGATATTTACAGTATCTCCCTTTTCAAGCTTAGGCAGGATTTTATCCTTTTGGGAGTACTCGTCAAATTTAGTCCAGCCCGGCTCAAGGATAACGGTACCCTTAAGAGTAAATTCCTCTATATCTCCGACACCAATCTTAATCTCACTACGCTGAATTACGCACTCCTCGGAGCAAAATACAGCCACAAACCTACGGAGAATAGCTGTATAGACGGTTTTCTCCATATCCGAGAGCTCCTTTGGATTCGGTATCTTATAGGTAGGAGTCAGGGCAGAGTGGGACTCGATTTTCGAGTCGTCAAATATGCTCTTTGAAAAACGGAACTTAACAGGGTAGTTAAGCTTCGCAATATTATCGATAATAGCCTTCATCTTCCCCTGCTCGGCAGTGGCAAGATATTCGGAGTTAGTACGGGGATAGGTTACATATCCGTCCTCATACAGCTTCTGTACCGTATTCAGAGTCTCATCCATAGAGAGCTTGAACCTTTTGCCGAGGTAGCTTTGCAGCTTGGAGAGAGAAAAGAGCTTCGGTGGATTTAATGTATCCTTCTTTTTCTTTGTGGAAAGCACCCTTGCCACCCGGGAATTATATTTTGCACAGGTGTCAAGAGCTTTGTTATATTCATCCTTTGTAAACCGTTCCTTAGAGGTTAAGTCTACAAATTCATCGTTTGTTTTTTCGTGGGAAGAAATAACATAATATTTTTCGGGCTTGAAATTTCTTATTTCCATATCCCTGTCATATATAGCCTTTACAATAGGAACTATAACTCTTCCCACACGAAGGAGCTTACCTGTTTTAAGAGTAGCAAATCTTGTAAGATTAACGCCGTAGAGCCAGTCGATAAAGGTTCTTGCATAACCCTCGTTGGCGAGGGATTCATACTCGTTTTCATCCTTCATTTCCGTAAGACCCTGTGCAATAGTCTGAGGGGTCTGGTCAGGAAGCCAGAGACGGACAAATTTCTTAGGCGAGGACAGTGCATGCTTAACGCAAAGGCGTACAATAATTTCACCCTCACGGTCTGCGTCTCCCGCATTTATAACGGTGTCTACATCCTTGCGATTGCAAAGATATTTTATTGTGTCAAACTGCTTTTTAACACCGGGGTCAACCTGCTTGTTCTGTCCCTTTTTAAGGTTAAACTTAAACTCCTTGGGAAAGCAGGGAATATTATCCATAGTCCATTTCGGATTTTCCGTAGGAGAATAATCCTCAATGTCGGCAAGGGAGAAGAGGTGACCGAAAACCCAGGTAACAATATAATTGCCACCCTCATAATATCCGTTTTTCTTTACAAGCTCGTCGGATTGAACCTTGGCAATACCTGCTATAATGTTTCTTGCAAGTGACGGTTTTTCCGCAATTATCAGATACATAAGCTATCCTCCCCCTTTCTGTACCGTAACGGTTATAGTCAGTACGGTATAATATCGCATACACATTTATTTTAACATATTATAAGGCTCAAATCAATAAATAAATAAAAATCTTGCAAATTTTATTTTTATGTTCAAATTTGTGCAAGTTTATGCTATACTTATTTCAGCGACCTGAAGGGAGAAGATTATGAGCACTAATAAGGACAAATTACACTCGGGAGAAATTTATTTTTCCACAGATGAGGAGATACTCAAGGAGCAGGCAAGATGCCTTGAGCTACAGTATGAATACAATATGACACGCCCCTCCGAGCCGGAAAAGAGAGAGGCACTTCTTAAAAAAATGCTTGCCGAGGTTGGTGAGGGATGCTATATTGAGCCACCACTCCATGCCAATTGGGGAGGGCACCATTTGCATTTCGGTAAGGGCATTTACGCTAATTTTGGGCTTACCTGTGTGGATGATACACATATTTATGTAGGCGATTATACTAAATTCGGTCCCAATGTTGTACTTGCCACAGCAGGGCATCCCATTCTGCCGGAGCTTCGTGAAAGGGGAGCACAGTACAATGTCTCCATCCGTATCGGTAGGTGCTGTTGGCTTGGTGCAGGGGTGATAGTTTTGCCCGGTGTCACAATCGGAGACTACTCTGTAATCGGTGCGGGAAGCGTGGTAACAAAGGATATCCCCTCGGGTGTTGTGGCTGTGGGTAATCCCTGTAGGGTGCTTCGACCCATCGGAGAAAAGGACAGAGAGTACTATTTCAGGGACAGAAAAATTGATTTTGAGGAATTGGCAAAATTATGATAAAAGGCCGTTGCGAAATTTCGCAACGGCTCTTTGTTATTTGCTTTTCGGCTCCATTTTCTTCTTGTTCCCGTCAGGAGTCTGAATATAGGTATTGTCAAGTATACCTCTGAGATTTTTTCGAAAGCCTGCAATGTACTCCTCACGGAGAGCCTTTTGCTCGGCTCTTTCCTCGTCGGTAAGCCCTTCGGCCTTCGCTTTCTTTGCCAGGGCATTAATTCTTTCTATTTTTTCCTTTTCCATTTTATCCTCTTATTACAGCTTTATAATTTTGCATATCCTCTCCAATATGAAGAGAGCACGATTGGTTTTGCAATTGCGACATAAGAATAGACCCTTCAGATAGCATTTACATTATCTTATCCTACCCCCACCGATAACTGTATCACCATCGTAAATCACAACGCTTTGCCCCTTGCAAATAGCCCTTTGAGGCTCGTCAAAAACAATGTGTAAAAGTCCGTTTTCCATTGTAGCCGTGGCAGGCTGCTCCTTTTGATTATACCGTATTTTTGCATTTACACGGAGGGGAGTGTCTATAAAATCAATGGCACTGAGACTTACTTCGTCTGCCCAAAGCTCACGGTGGAAGAGGTCCTCGTTTTCACCGATGACCACCTCGTTTGTATCAAGTCGCTTTTCCACAACATACATGGAGTGCGGTAGGGCAAGCCCGAGTCCCTTACGCTGACCTACGGTATAGCGAATAATTCCCTTATGAGTACCGAGAATTTTTCCGTCTGTGGTAACAAAATTACCGTACGGATAGCTTTTTTTTGTATATTTTTCGATAAAGCTGACATAATCTCCGTCCGGAATAAAGCAAATATCCTGGCTGTCCTTCTTTTCGGATATTCCGAAATCAGCATCCTCTGCCATTTCTCTTATCTCATCCTTAGAGTATGAGCCTAAGGGAAACAGAGTGTTATCTAACTGCTCCGGTGTCAGACGGAACAGCACATAGCTCTGGTCCTTAGACATATCTACTGCCTTTTTAAGTACATTCCGTCCGTATTTGTCACTGTATTCTATTCTTGCGTAGTGTCCTGTAACTATTTTGTCGTATCCAAGGGCTTTTCCGTATTCAAAAAGCTTATCAAATTTCAAATGATAATTGCATTCTATACACGGGTTAGGTGTTGCACCGTTTTCATAGGACTCGATAAAATTCTTAATTACATATTTATCAAAATCCCGTGTAAAATCAACCACTGAGTAGGGGATATTTATTTTCTTGCATATATTCTGTGCGTCCTCGATATCCTTCGTTGTAACGCATCCTCCAATGCTTTCATCCCTTTCTCTGTGGAGCTTCATTGTAACGCCATAGCAGTCGTTACCTTGATTTTTCATAAGGAGGGCAGCGACAGAGCTGTCAACGCCCCCACTCATAGCTATTAAAATCTTACTCATTAAAAAATATAAGTTCCTTTATTAACAACAAATTCTCTTCCGTCTATTACAACAAGGGTATTATCAACGGGAGTTGTAATTTCATATCTTACCTTACCCTCAAAGTGATACCATTTTGAGGATACAGTGCCGTATTTTGTGTCAATCCTTGCACTTAGCATATCCAATTTGTCTGTGGGATTAGGTGCAATGACAACGGACTCAAATCCGGGAGCTGAGGGCTTGATACCGCAGGCAACCTCGTATACCCAATCGGCAACACTTCCGTAGGCGTAGTGATTAAATGAGTTCATATCCTTGGACCAGAACTCACCCTTATCGTTCTTTCCGTCCCAGTGCTCCCAAATTGTAGTAGCACCCTGCTTAACGGAATATAGCCAGGATGGAAACTGCTCCTGAAGAAGCAGATCGTATGCAAGGTCCGTATATCCGTTTTGTGACAGTGCGTGGAGTAAAAACGGTGTGCCCACAAATCCTGTAGTGAGCCTTCTTCCGTTTGCGATTATCATATCTGCAAGCTGTGCAGCAATTGCGTTTTTGTCCTCTGCAATATCAAAATAAAGGGATATTACGCATTCAGTCTGTGTCTTACATTCCGTAAAGGTTTTCCTTGTTTTTTCCACAATTCTGTCATAGAGTCTTTCATATTTTTCAACATTTATCTTGAGTACCTTACCTGCCTTTACAACAAGAGAGGTTGCATATGCGTAGAATACCGAGGCGATAAAATCCTCTCTTGATGAGCCCTTGTAGCTTCCTGCAGGTGCATCAATACCAAGCCAGTCGCCAAAATGGTCAAAGCCCGTCCAGAGATATTTATCATTAGTATTTGCAGTTATGTAATCCACATACTTCTTCATAGAGTTGAACTGACGGCGAAGAATTTTTGTATTTCCGTAGGTCATATACATCTGCCACGGACATACAGTGGATGCATCTCCCCAGGCAGCACGGCTCCATTCATCACTCCAATATTGGGGGATGACATTAGGTATCATACCGTCCTCTCGTTGGTCAAGCATAAGGTCGGTGAGCCACTTGTCAAAGAATTTTTCAACATCGTAGTTATAGGACGCAGTTTTACAGAACACCTCTGCATCTCCTGTCCAGCCCATTCTCTCGTCACGCTGAGGACAGTCTGTGGGGATATCAAGGAAATTACCCTTCTGTCCCCAGATTATATTTTTGAATAGCCGGTTAAGGAGGGGACTGGAGGATTCAAGATATCCTGTACGCTTCATATCGGAGTGTATAACAATAGCAGTAACGCTGTCGGACGTTACATCCTCGGGAAAGGAATTTACCCTGATGTAACGGAAGCCCCAGAATGAAAGATAGGGCTTATGCACCTGCATACCGTCACGGCAGGTATATTCAAACTCTGCCTTTGCCGTACGGTAGTTCTCCGTGTAGAAATTACCTTCCTTGTCAAGAACCTCGGCAAAGGAGAAGGAAACACGGTCTCCTGCTTTGGCATTTAACTTGATTTCAAAGTAGCCGGTAAGATTCTGTCCAAAGTCAATTACGGTCTCTCCCTTAGGAGTTACAAAAATCTCCATAGGGGAAATTCTTTCCTGCTCGGTTATTTTTTCACCCTGTTGGGGAACAATACAGGATTTGTCATAGTCCATTACCTGACAGGGTGCATAGCATTCCTTAAAGTTCGCATCATAATGCTCTCCGTCATAAAAGTCGGAAAAGCGTATTTTACTCGGGGAGGAAAGCCAGCCTTCATCGGTTACAACAGTATATGATGTGCCGTCTTTATATTCAATATCAAGCTCTGCAATAACAGCCTCGGGCTTGTCCTTGTATTCAACCGAGCCTCTCCAGTTGATTCTGCCCTTGTACCAGCCCTTGGAAAGAGCAATGGTAATTGTGTTTTCTAAGGAGAGCATATTTGTTATATCATAGGTCTGGAGCTGAATTCTCTTAAGAGATGTACAGCCGGGAGCAAATATAAAATCACCGATTCTTTTACCGTTCAGCTCTGCATAGTAGCATCCCCTTGCGGTAATTTTCATAGTAGCACTCTTGATTTCCTTGTTTAACGAAAAGTCCTTTTTGAATACAGGACATTCAAAGCCCATATCCACAGGATGGGCAATCCATTTAGCTTTATTAAGCATATTACACCTCCATGTGCAGTGATTAAGATAATTTTATCATTATATAAATAAAATGTCAATAAAAACGAAAAAACTATTGACAAAACCAATTGTAGATATTATAATGAACATATGAATATTTGTTCAATTATAGGAGACCAAAATGAATCAGGAAAAAATTATCAAAATTAAAGAAGCAATACTTCGTTCCAATGATGTTTTAGAGGAGCTTGCAGACCTTTACAAGGTTTTCGGCGACAGCACAAGAGTAAAAATTCTTACTGCTCTTACGCAGAGTGAAATGTGCGTTAGTGAGATTTCTGATTTTTTGGAGATTACACAGTCTGCCGTTTCCCATCAGCTCCGTGTTCTTAAAACAAGTGGACTTGTAAAAATCAAAAGAAGCGGAAAGAACATATATTACTCCCTTGCAGACGAGCATGTAGGAGCAATCATCGACTGCGGTATGGAGCACTTGCTCGGTGAGTGATTTTGAATGCAGAATCTATGTGAATGCAGAGTGCAGAATTCAAAGTGCAGAATTGATTGAATTAATGTAAATGCAGGATGAATCGGTAGCGGCAACAGACAATAAGAAAATGCAAAATAAAAGGCTGTCATGCGACAGCCTTCTATTTTATTTTTCTATATATATTATGGAATTACGCTTGAGGTAAAGAGTGAGCTTATTATCAGTAAATGTTCGTACGGGATAGAGTGACATGGTGTTTTCCTCATCTGTTATATAGATTTTTGCACCGTCAAGGTCAAAGCCCTCTGCCTCTATTGTTATACCCCTGCTTGAAAGGTCGTCGTTTTCTGTATAGTAGGTAAGCATTACCCCTGCCTTATTGCCGTCAAAGGAGGCAACGGTATAAATATCCTTATCATCCGATATGGACTCTACCTCTGCTCCAAGCTCCTTAAGATTGGAATATATAAGGAATGGATAGTAGCCCTTAAGGGGCTCAAGGGTGTACAAATCGAAAAGACCGTTCATTCCCGTGGGACGGGCATCGTAGTACATCAGCATATCAATATTGGGGTTCTTCTGTCCTTCGGTCATACATGCAGAGGTGAAGGCAGCACCCTTCATACCTATTATGGTTTTTATAGAATATATAAACTCCTCACTCCAGCCACGGACATAGTTCCACTCATTAAGTATGGATTCAAAGTCCTTGTAGCCTGCTTTTTTTGCAATATGACGGATTCTTGTACCCTTATCCGACATTTCCCTGGGCTCTGTTCCGTACCAATGCCAGGAGAGAAAATCAAGAGGAGGATTTTTACCCCCGTTATATTCTTTCACATTCTCGAAAAAGCGTTCAAGCCAGTCCTCGTTCCACGCCAGGGCAGGACCTCCTATTTTCAAGTGTGGAAATCTGCTTTTCAAGTGATTTGAGGCAATTACATACATTTTTGCATATTGCTTTTCTGTTCCACTCCAGCAACGCTTGTTTACGCTGTCGTCAGGGTCAAGATCAGGCTCATTCCATATCTCCCAATATTCAATATCATAGTAAAAGCCATCTGCCCAGCCCTCTGTATAATGCATTATAATATGCTCGCAAATTTCTGCCCATTTCTTAAAATCCTTCGGCATAACCGTACCGTATTTCTTGATACCGTGCTCAATCTTTGAGCCAAGACGGTAAAAGGGCTTTGTCCCTACATCAAATATTTGCTTTGTATAAAGGTCCGTGCACGGAAAATCATAGCTTGCAGGGTCATTTACATCAGCGTCAAAATTTGGGAAAATGGCATGGACATCAACAGTATGCTCTCCACCGTAACGGGAGTCGAAGGCGGCATCGTGATTCCTCGCATAGGGGATTTTTGCAGCCTTATAGTAAAGATGGTTACCCCTTGTCTGGTCGCTGCCTGCAATAATAGGACCGTTGTTTACAGCGTGCATGTTCTTTATTTTTCCGACTGTCTTGCCAAAATTTATTTTTACTGTACTCATATTATTCTCCTGTGCGTTAATAGAAAGGGCCGACAAGAGTCAGCCCTTTTGTTTAGTTGATTTTAATGGAATAGGAATTTGTAAATGAGAAGCCGGAGGGCAGATGTATCATCTCTTCCTTTGTTTCCAGGTCATCAATTACACCCTCGTTTGCAGGGATACCACACCAAGGCTCAATGCAAAGGTAAGGGGCATCTGTCTTAGGTGCGTGCCAAAGACCGATATATTTCATATTATCAAAGGTTAGTGTAACAGCCTCCTCAGCCTTATCACTCTTCAATGTAATTGTCTTATCGGTATTGTAAAGGAAAATAGCGTCATCGTCAAAAAGCTCATGCTTCAGGTCGATTTTCTTCACATTGCCATCGTTAAAGAGCTTGTCGTTTTTTGTGCAGAAGCAGGTGGGAGAGAAGTCAACACGCATAGCATCACATGGATTGTTAAACTCTACATAGTAATCCTCAAATGCAAATTCATCATTGAGAGGAACATTAAAGGCAGGGTGACCTCCTACCGTAAAAATAAGCTCCTTGTTGTCGCAGTTCTTGATATTATGAGTAATCTCCAAAACATTGTCAATAAGCTTAAATGTAATATCAAATCTGAAGGCAAAGGGATATTTCTCCATTGTAGCCTCGCTTGATTCAAGGGTAAGTGTTATTTCATCTCTCTTTGCAGCTGTGATTCTGAAGGTAGAGGAACGGGCAATACCGTGGTTGGGCATTTCATAGGTCTTGCCGTTATATGTATATTTGCCCTCGTAAAGGCGTCCGCAGATAGGGAACATAACAGGTGCATGACCCATCCAGTATTTTTCGTCTCCCTGCCAGATGTACTCACGAAAGCTCTCGTTATCTACTATGGAAATAATTTCAGCACCCTTACCGGAAATGCAAACCTCCATAAAATCGTTTTTAACAGAATATATCATTGGGAAAAACCTCCTGTAATTGTAGTACAAAAATATTATAACATATAAAAAACGCAAAATCAATAGCAGTTTTTGTTGAAATATAGGTAATTTTGTGATATTATATTCTTAGAAACGGAGGAGATGCTGTGGCAAATATAGTTTTATCGGGAAAATGTAATTTAAGGTGTCCCTATTGCTTTGCTGAGGATTTCACAAGGGAGCAGAGCAGGGATATGGATATAGATTCGGTAATGCAGGCTATTGACTTTATAGCCGAGGAGGGCGTGTGTGGCCTTATCGGCGGAGAGCCACTTATATACAGGGATATTGACAGGGTTCTTAGCTGTCTTAATGCCGATATGCGTTTTCATTCGGTTACGGTGTTTACAAACGGTGTTTACATAGATAAGCATATGGATGCTTTGTGCTCATATAAAACCCATATACTTGTAAATTTGAATTCCTCAAGGGATATAGGTGAGGATGCCTTTCAAAGGACGGTGTCCAATATCCGTGCACTGTGCGACAGAGGAATGAGGAATCATATTACCCTCGGTATAAATATATACGAGGAAAATCAGGACATTTCCGAATTTACAGACACTCTCTCAACATTTTCCTTTGATAGGGCGAGGATAAGCGTGACAATTCCACAGGATAAAAGCGAAGGTGCTATCCCTTATTTTGAGAGGATGAAGCCTACATTACTTAAGGTATACAGAGAGCTAAGAGAAATAGGTGTTGCTCCCTGCTATGACTGTAATGTAATACCCCACTGTGTATTTACCGAAAAGGAGCTGGAATTTATTAAGACCCTACCGTATACATCCCCTGCCGAAAGGGAGCTCATTATGGGAAATATGGCAGTATGCTCCCCGATAATAGATATTTACCCCGACGGTACAGCCACCCGTTGCTTCGGCTGCTATGACGACTTGAAGGTGAATATATCCGATTTCAGGACTCTTAGCGACCTTAAAAACCATTTTTTTATGGAAATAGATGCCCGTCGTGTCCATATAAAATCCCGAACCATGTGTTCGGATTGCTATGATTACAAGACCTTTAAGTGTTACGGTGGATGCCTCTGCTATAAGCGTTAAAGGAGGACTACGGCATTTTGCTTGCATCACCGGTATCTTTCATATAGCATGACCGAACAGATATAGGAGGAATTAAATGAATCAAAGACTTTTGGAGCCTATAAAGTACTACGATACAGAGGGTAAGGCTACCCACAGAAAAAATGCTGAGGTATATTTTGACAAGCTTGTTGCCTCATCGGGTATAAATGTAGAGGAAAACAGAAAAACAGTTGGAGAATACAAGGCAGAGATGGATAAGATATCTCTTCTTGATAAAAAAATATCAAGAAACAAAGCTGCCAAGGTATTCCTTATTATAGGAATAATTCTTTCGGCTATTGCAATAGGTATATCCTTTGCTCTATTTGGAAAATATTTGGGAGCAGCCTTTATAACACTCGGCATAGGTATTGCAGCTTTGGTAATATGCATATTGATTCTTGTAAAAAAGGTTAACCCTGTGTTGAAATCAGCCCGTGAGCTGCGTGAGCTTTCCCAAGAAAAAGCAAATGAGCTCCGTGATATAGCAGAAAAGCAGATGGCACCTCTTAATGCTCTTTTTGATGAACGGGACACAATAACCCTTATGGAAACCACTCTTCCCGAGATAAATTTTGAGGACACCTATACAAAGGAGCAGGAGGAGCTTTTTATAAAGCATTATGACTTTATAGACTTAGAGAGTGAGGAATGCTCAATGACTCAGGCACTCTCGGGTAAATTCGAGGGTAATCCCTTTTTGTTCTGCCGATGCCTCATGCACGAATTAAAAAATGTTACATATCACGGCTCCCTTGTTATAAGCTGGACGGAAACATACAGGGATAAGGACGGCAACAGGCGTACAAGAAGAAGGACTCAGACCCTTCATGCATCCGTAACTAAGCCAAAGCCCTTTTATCATTACAATAATTATCTTGCATACGGCTCTCAGGCAGCCCCGAGCCTTACATTCAGCCGTTGCCCACAGGTAAAGGCAGGTATGGATGAAAAGGATATTGATAAAAAGGTACGCAAGGGAGAAAAGAAGCTGAAAAAGAAGGCCGAGAAGGCAATGAAAAGGGGGGGCCATTTTCAGGAAATGACGAATGCGGAATTCGATGTTTTGTTCGGAGCAGAAAATCGAAGCAACGAGGTGGAATTCCGTCTTATGTACACTCCCCTGGCACAGAAAAATACTGTTGACCTTGTGACAAGTAAATCGGGCTACGGTGATGATTTTTACTTTACCAAGCATAAGAAATTCAATATTATTACAACCAACCATTCTCAGAGCTGGGATATGAATACATCACCGTCAAATTATTTTTCATATGATGTGGATGAGGCTAAGAGGAGATTTGTGGACTTCAATATGAGCTTTTTCAAAACCGTATTTTTTGATTTTGCTCCCCTGCTATCGGTTCCGGCATATCTGGAGGAGCCCTGTAAATCCCTGGAAACCCCTGAGGCGTATTTATCAAATTACCCCTATTATGAGCATGAATCAATTGCAAACGCCTTTGATATAAAACGCTTTTTACCGGACTTTTCCATAGAGCAGGGTATTCTTAAAACTCATCTCATAGAGAAGAGGGATAAAGAGGATATTATCGGAGTTACAGCCTATAGCTACACAACCATGGAGCATATAGACTATGTTCCCGTTCTCGGTGGAGACGGAAGAATGCACGGTGTTCCCGTCTGCTGGACTGAATATCTCCCCACGGAGAAAACCACATCCGTTTCCGTATCGGGTACAGGAATGTCAAGGAAGGAATTTGACAGAAGAAAAGGCGTGGAGACAGCATTTTTGGAATGTGAGTTGCTTCACGGATTAATAGGAAAAATTTTATGATAATATAGGAGGAAAAATTTATGGCAAATCAGTTAGACGAACTTAGCACGGTTGATATCCGTGAGGAGGGCTTGGACACAAATGTAATAGCAAAAAAGCTACCTGTTAAGGTTGGTGTGGGCTCCAAAATTTTTGAGGTTATCCTGTGGATACTTGCAATCATCCCCGGTGTTATCTTCCTTTTTAAGAAGATAAAGGCAAAGAACTATTTTCAACAGCTTGAGCAGAGAATACAGCGTAATGCATCACAGATAGATAACTATCTTGAGCAGAGAGTAATGGTGCTTCAGAATTGTGCTCGCCTTGTTGATAAGGCAATCGACCTTGATAAGACAACATTTGAGAACATCGCAAAATACAGAAGCGGTACAGACGACGAGGCAAGAAATGCTGTTTCAGGTCAGCTTGATGCAGTATCCAACAGCATTAATGTAGCTCTTGAAAATTATCCTGATTTGAAGGCTCATGATGAAATCAGGGATGCAATGCAGCAGAATATGTATCTCCAGAGAGAGATTACAGCAGCCCGTGAGCTCTACAACGATACAATAAACACATGGAACAGAGATATCTTTGCATGGCCTACAAAGCAGATTGTTGCAGCAAAGGAGGGCTACACCACAAGAATTCCCTTTATCGCCTCCAAGGAAATCAAGGAGAAGGCAAAGGAAGTATTCTTCTAATCAACAATAAAAACAGTCCGTCAGGCAGACGGACTGTTTTTTGTTGCTTTATTTTTTACTAAATTCTTCACCTTTTATAAGGTAATCTATTGAAACATTAAAATAATCGGACATTCTAACAAGCATACCTATATCGGGACTACGCCTGCCGTTTTCATAATGTGACAGTGCCTCTCGACAGATGTTTAAGTCCATAGAAACCTTTACCTGGGATAATTTTTTCCTCTTCCTTATCTCTCGCAATCCAACCATTTCCATATTTTTCTCCTAAAATCAATGAGTCTCTTAATTTTGGTGTAACAAAATGTTACAATAATTATGTTACAATGTGTAACGGGAGAAAAAATATGAAATATCCTTTGTAGATGTAGCTTTATACGAATGCGAATTTCCTGTAAATAAGAAGATATTGGAGGATGCGTATCGAATAGAGAAAAAAGAGTATATAATCAAATAAAAAACGGACTTCAATAGTGAAGTCCGTTTTTTATCTGAAAGTATGATTTATCTGCCATAAGTTAACTAAAAATGGAGAGACTGCAGGTAAGTAAACCCTTATTAACCTTTACGCTTAAATTTCTTTTTAAGAATTGCAATTACAATAGGCAAGCCTATAAAAATGCAGGCAATAATAAGTCCGATAACAATTACCGTATCCGTAATTTCTGCAAGCTCGCCACACTCTTGGCATCTTCCGAGAAAATCCGTTTGTCCGTGGGATGATTTGGGTAGAATGCCGTAATTTTCTATATCCGTTATCTCTTTTTTTGCGTCAGCATCGGAAAAATGCTTACCGCATACACAGGTATAATATGCTTTTCTTCCATCCCTTGAGCAGGTTGATTGAACACCGTCCACCTTAGTAAGAGTATGGGGCAGAGTTTTATTGCTTGTGTAGTATTTATCCGTGCTTATCTCGTCGCATTCGGAGCAACCGTAAAAATAAGTGTAGTACTCTCTGCAGGATGAAGGAGCAGAACGAAGATGCTCGTCATCCTCCACTCTTTCAATAAAGCTGTGGGATGCAGGAAGTATAACGGAATTCTTGTTTAATATCTCAACTGTTGCATATCTGTCCTCAAAATACTTTCCACAGAAGCATTCATAATACGCAATATTACCGTTCAATATACAGGTTGGAGCCTTTTCCGGTTTTGAAATCAGATGATCATGAGCACAGGTGTCAATAACAAGTATTACCTCATCACCGATAGAGGAGTAAGCCCATGAAAAGGAGGAGGTAACTCCCGCCTTTAATGCTATGGAGCTTATATTAGAGGAGCACCAGGTGATAAAATCAGACACTCCATCTGGGATATATACTCTTGCGACAAGGGAATTACTCTTCAGCTTTTGTGCAACCGAGTCAACAGTATATGAGTAGAGAATAGCTCCCTCCTTTTGGAAATAGTTTTGATTCATAGAGCTGCATTTCGGCAAAGCATAGGCAGTGTCGTCAATTTGATGGTCCTTTTTTATAATTGTATCCGTTACATTGAAATATGCATAATAGGTATTTGCTCCCTGGTCATTCCAGGTAAGGTCAACATGATAGTAGCTACCGTCTATTTTAACCATATTCCAGGCGTGTCCCTCGGATGTACCCGTGGATGGATTGACACTGGAGCCAAGAACAATAAGAGACTGTATACCTGCCCTTTGTAAAAGGTATTGGAGTGCCTCTGCATATCCCTCGCACACAGCCTCCCCCTCGACTAAGGCACCGTATGCGTTGTGGGCGTTAGAGGCTTCAATATATTTAACACGGGATGCAAGGGCATCGTGGAGATATTTTTCCTTTTCGTAGTCTGTCATTGACGGCGTAATACCGGATAGAATATTATAAGCAGCACTTTCAAATTTTAGCTTTGCATCAGCAAGAGCTTCACCGGACATAACATAGGTTGGCTTAATGGATACAACAGTGGAGGAGTTGTAGGAGTAGCTGTAGGAATTTCCAAGCCAGAAATGCTCCGTATGGTCACGCCTGTATGCGTCATAAACTATCCGTAGCTCATCAACGGTTATGCTATCATTGCCGTTATAAATATCTATCTCCTTTGAGGATATGGAAATACCCTCGACTATTTTATCATATGCGTATACAAGCTTTTTACCGTCAGGCAGGCTGAGTAACGCCTGTCGGCAGTAGTATAAATCATCATTCATCTCTTCACTGTAGCCCGTAAATGTAAGACAGGGGAGAATAAGAACAAAGCAAAGAGAAAAGGATAACAGCTTTATCAATTTTTTTGTCATAAAAACACCTCCTGAAAATATTTTATCATTAAAAAAAAGATAAATCAATGAATATAATCAAAAAAATAAGAATATAATTTTGTAGAAAATAAATTTTGATTTTTTACAAAAAAGGTATTGACAAACAGGGGAGTCTATGCTATAATTATTAGGCTTTAACAAGCCGATGTGGCGGAATCGGCAGACGCCACGGACTTAAAATCCGTTGGGAAGAAATTCCCGTACCGGTTCAAGTCCGGTCATCGGCACCAAATATCGCGGGGTGGAGCAGCTTGGTAGCTCGTCGGGCTCATAACCCGAAGGTCATGTGGTTCAAATCCCTTCCCCGCAACCAATAAAAGAAAAAACACATCCACACGGATGTGTTTTTTCTTTTATTCGCTACGGAATGAGGCTTGAGCCATATGGTCAAGGGATTATGAGCCCGAGGGCGAATAACTTGAACGCCAAAGAAAACAACTGTGTGTTGTTTTCTTGCCAGCGTTTCTCCGCCGAACAAGGAGTATGCCAAGTTGAGTGTAAACGAAGTGTCGAAACGCGGCAGACGACTATGTGAACGGAGAGAAAGGTCATGTGGTTCAAATCCCTTCCCC
>JAFTJE010000025.1 GCA_017456545.1 Clostridia bacterium
CTTCGGCACAGTAGTTTCTAACACTACGCTCTGACATATTCCATTTTTTTGCCATTTCAGCAACAGATATATAACTCATATTTACACCTCTAAATTTCATCTTGTATATAGTATAACACTTTATCGGCAAAATATCAATATGTTTTTCTAGATTTTTAATTTGTTTTTGCCGATAAAGGAATTTTTGCTTTTATGATTTGAAAATTCCTTTTCTTTGTTTACTGCGGAGCAATTTTTGAATGTTGAAAAAGAAAAAATGCAACCATGTGTGATTTTTGAACACAGGGTTGCAAATTTGGGGATTATATGTTAACATGGTGGTGGGAATGAAAATCGAACACAGGGTGGGCTTTTTTTGGTTGATTTATGGTTTTGACCACAGGGTGGACCATTTACGGGAGTGGACTATGTGGAAACAGTGTTCGTAAGAGGTGACGAAAGCATGGTTTTCCGAGAGGAAAGGCGTCAAGATGAGGGGAAATGATGGCAAAAACTGTCTATTCGGCATTCGGGTACTGGAGGCCTGGAGTTCGAATCTCCACACTTCGACCATAAAACAAAAATGCACCGTACGGTGCATTTTTGTTTTATCATTGATGTGTAGCTCGTGCTCCACTTTTCGCAAAGCGAAAACGGAGTGCGTAAAATTGCCCTAAGGCGTGATAGCTCGCTAATCTAAGCTGTGGGCAATTCAACGAAGCGTAGCTGAGTCATCTCCACTTGAGATATTATACCATTTTGGTATGCTGTCTTTTATCATCGATGTGTAGCTCGTGCTCCACTTTTCGCAAAGCGAAAACGGAGTACTCATAGTAAGTGAAGCCGACAGTAGCTAACAGACAGAAAGCAGTTCCCTGCCGTCAGTATATACATCCCATTCCAAGCTTTCATTCTGTAAACAAGCTGATTCAACGCAAAAATCGTTATTTGTTTCTTGATTAGTTATTTACAAAAATTAAAATTAGTAGTATAATTATCTAAAATATTATGTGAGGTTTTATTATGGACGGAATTAAATGGTTTAAGGAAGCAAAATACGGTCTTATGCTGCATTTTGGATTGTACTCTGTTTTGGGAGGAGTTTACAAAGGTAAAAAATCCCATAATTATGCCGAATGGATACAGTCTGCTCTTGCAATCCCGAACTGTGAAATGGAAAAAATTGCAAAAGCCTTTAATCCTATATATTTTGATGCTGATGAGTGGGCAAAATTTGCCTATGATTGTGGAATGAAATATATTGTTATAACAACTAAGCACCACGACGGCTTTGCACTTTTCAGGTCTTCGGCTGATACATACAACTGTGTTGATTTTTCTCCATTTAGAAGAGATATTATTGGTGAATTAAGCCAAGCCTGTAAAAAATACGGCTTGAAATTCGGCATTTACTATTCTCAAGACCTTGACTGGCATGAGGAAAACGGCGGTGGCTACAAAACCGAGCCAATTGGCTGTGCCGGAGTTAGCTGGGACAATTCCTGGGATTTCCCTTGTAAGGAAAAAAAGGACTTCAATATTACATTCAGAAATAAAATCATACCACAGATTAAGGAAATTATGACAAACTACGGTGAAATTTCTCTTGCTTGGTTTGATATGCCTATGACATTAACACCTGAGCAAAGCCAGGAAATATACGACCTTGTAAAAAAATATCAACCTGACTGTCTTGTAAATTCTCGCTTAGGAAACGGTAAATATGATTATGTTTCTTTAGGTGATAACGAAATACCCGATACCAAAAATTCAGCCGAGGGAACAGTTGATTTTAACTCAATTGAGGGCTTTAAGCCATCCCCTTATGGATTTTATGAGTCAGCTTGCACATTAAATGATTCCTGGGGATACAACTCCTGGGACCATAATTGGAAAAGCAGCGAGCAAATTTATCATAATAAGAAGAAGTTGAATGCACTTGAAATCAATTATCTTATTAATATCGGGCCTGACCATTTGGGCAGATTTCCACTTGAAGCACAAGAAATTTTAATGGGTGTTGCAGCCCTTGAAAAAAATGAAAAATAGCAATTGCACATCGGCTGATGTCAGTAAGCTGTTTATATATGAAGTAAAAAGGCAATCCGTCTTGATTTTGGTGTAAGATAAAATATATAAATTAAAATATGTTATAATCAAGCCACTGAATATTCACTGATAATCTATTATAATGGGAGGAGGTTGTATGTCAACATTTTTAACTACGCTAAGCCAGATTTCATATTTATTTTTGTTGATTGGTGCCGGCTTTGCAGTAATGAAGCTATGTAAACTTCCCGATGTGGCGACTACTGTCCTTTCCAAGCTGGTTACCACACTATTTATGCCAGCTCTGATTTTAACTAACTTTATGGAAAATTTTACAGTTACCCGTCTCAGCTCTGCATGGCCTTTTGCATTAGCCGGAGTAATTGTAGTATCCTTATCAATCGCATTTGCTAAATTTGTTTCCATTATCAGTGCCGGGGACGGGTATCGCCGAAAAATACACACCTACTGTCTTGCATTCTCAAATTTTGGATTTATGGGAACGGCTGTTGTTTCTACACTTATGCCTGATTTGTTTATGTCATATCTCATTCTTTGCACTCCTATGTGGATTGTTAATTATTCATGGGCTGTGCCTGCACTGTTAATACCGAGTGAGAAAACAAAGGGCTTTAGCTTCAGAAACCTATTAAATCCTTTGTTTATTGCCATGATAATAGGCATGATAATCGGAATGACTCAGCTGACTGTACCTTCGTTTTTGGATATATCAATAGATGCACTAAGCAAATGTATGTCTCCCTCTACCATGCTACTGACAGGTATGTGTGTTGCAAAAATAGATATTAAGCGAGTTCTTAAAATAAAAAGCATATACATTTTAACGGCAATAAGACTGCTGTTAATTCCCTCAATATTTTTATTGGTGCTGCTGATACATAAATTTGAATACGGAGTTTCGCTATGTGTTCTGGCAGTATTATCTATGCCCCTTGGCTTAAACAGTGTGGTTATTCCGGAATCCCACGGGCAGGACACAAGGGAGGCATCAGGTATGGCAATAGTATCCCACCTTGCCTCTGCTCTGACAATCCCCTTGATGTTTACATTTTTTGAGCTTATTATTTGAATATTGACGGTCTATATACTTTATAAACGAGTTCAAAAGTGAAAGATTTTATAAGAAGCACATAAAAGCCGATATCCTGTTTCTTCGACAGGATATCGGCTTTTTTGCAATATTATTTTATTTACAGGGAATTACTGCAGAGTGTGGGAAATTAAATTTACCTGCGTATACAGATAAAAGGAAATAATAGTTATCTGCAAGGTAATTATAACCACAGGGTACACCGTTTTTAGTACGCCAGTCTATGCTCTTGCAGTAGCCGGGCATAAGTCCACTGTGGGTAAGCTCCTTTTCATAGGTGTTTAGAATAGCAAAAAGTATTTTGTCTGCCTCTTTTGTTAACCCTACATTATACATAGATGTAAGGAAATGAAATCCGTTCATACCACAGAGCCCACCGTTTTCATACTGTCCCCAATCACTCATACAAGCCCAGTCAATGGTATCTGCAGGAGCTATTGGCATAACATTACCGGGGATACCGAAGCGAAGCTCTCCATATCCCTCCTTATCCATTATTCTAAGGAGAGTCTTTATCATTCTTCTACCTGTATCACGGGGAATAAGTCCCTCGTTTATGCCCATTGACACTGCGAATGTAAAACCGTAATCGTGAATTGCACCGTTACGGCTTATCCATCCTGCCATAAGGTCGGTGTCGGGGTTGTAGAAGGTATCAAAGAATACAGCATCAAATTTTTCAAGCTGTTTTTCGTATTTTTCTGCCAGGGAGTGTTTATCAAGCTTATGTAAAAGTTCGGAAAGCTCTCTTAATGCACGGTGACAAAGATAGTTAAAATAGATATCCTTGTGTCCGAATGCCATATTATCCCACCAGTTGCCCTGCTGTCCGAATTCTGTAGGCTGTCCCATATAGTCTCCGGGGAATGGGGACTCAAATATTCCGTCTCCGTCGGTGTCTCTTGTCAGAAGGTAGTCTGCTGCCTTTACAGCATTTGGTAAAAGTTTTTTGGCAAGGGGGAGATTCCAGCTTGCAATACCTGTAAGGGCAATTATAGCTCCCGGTGTTGAATCAACCGAGCAAGCAAATCCGCCCTTCTTCTCCTTGTTAAAGTAGCATACGCTTACCTCTCCGTCATACGCCTGGGAGTGTAAAAAGCTCCTTTTCATCTGTCTTTCAAAGGCTCTGCGTATCATTTCGAACTGTTCATTACCATCATCCATTATCTGTAAAAGGTCTGATTTCATATGAACGGCAAGATGGCCGGTTCCGTGGAAGTAGATATTATCTCCCATATCAAAAAGCTCTCTGTTAAGGGCAAAGGAGTTAAGCCAGTTACGCTTAAGTCCGTTATATCTCTCATCGTTCTCCTCCGGGAATGAGGGATAGCATTCATCAAGCACCTTAAATGTCAGCTCCACACTCTCAAGGGGGGATTTTGACTTAAATGTAAGAAAGGAGCTACCGTAATGGAGGGAGTGGATTCTGTTATGATTGTAGCTATAATTTTTACAGCCGAGATCAAGTCCTGTAAATTCCTTTGAAAGCTGAAGCTCCTCCTCGCAGAATACATCCTTGTCGGAGGATGAAATTTCAACTCTGCCGTAATCGGGAAAAAATACTATCATAGGAAGCTCGTATCTGCTCTTGAAGATTGTCATGGGATTTCTGCTTTTGAGCTTTTTGGGCTCATTCCTTGTCCAGATTGTCGGTGGTGCTGTCTTTATAGCAAGTCTTGTGCTGAATATATCATTTGACAAAGCCTTATTAAGCTTAATATTCAAGGTGTGGAGGTCTTTAATCTCATAAAAAGCGACACTCCCCTCACTGTTTTCAAAAAATGCTGTATTATCTGTAAATTCACTCTTTATAGGGGAATGCTTCTTGAAGGCGCCGTTCTTTGCACCGTAGGATGGGAGCATAAGGTTATAGCTTGCATGCTTATCCCTGTCTCTGCCTCCCGACTCAACGCCAAAAAATGCTATTCCTCCTGTGGTTTTGTCGAAGGTAACGGAGAAAAACTTTCCCTCAAAGCAGGCATATCTCGGATGTGTGTTTTCTATTTTTCTTTGCTTCTGTTCCATGATAACATTGCTCCTCGTTATTTTACGGTGCATTCAGCACCGGATTTTAATTTATCCTGACTGCATCAGAAGTATGAATCGGCATTAATCCAAAAAGGATTATATCACATTATTTTCATTTATACAACCCTAATACCGTTTTTTGAATTTACAAAATTCAATTTTATTGGGTCTTGGCTCCGATTTTAATTGACAGTATAGTATAGTTTTGATATAATTGACTTTGAAGGGAGGCTCTTCTCTTCGGTAAAAATACAACAGCCGGTAGGTGAGTAAAATGAATCTCAGTGCAAAAAATATAAGCATTACAATAAATACCGAGATGGGATATATCGCATCTATGCTCATAAACGGCACAGAAAGATGTGCTGATATATGCCCACTCTTTATAGTAAGACTTTGTCATAGGGATGGGAGCTACTGTTACTTAAAATCCACAGAGGCACTAAATTACACCGTGGATTCTGACAGCATTATATATACGGGCTTCGGTGACGCCCTTCCCGATGTTTCTATCAAGGTTACCGTAAAGGCCGAGGACGGTATTTTGTGGTGGGTAAGCGTATGCTCCGTACCCGATGAATATGCAGTGGAATGGGTTGAAATACCTAAAATCTGCCTACGCCGTCTTATTGATAATGACCCCCTGGGAGGAAAAATAATATTTCCGTATGATGAGGGTATACTCCTTACAGACGAATCATTACTTCCCCGCTACGAGCCCGAGTTTCCTATGTCCGGTGCATACTTCATTTTTCCAAACAAGGTATGCTCCCAATTTATGGCGTATCTTTTTGAAAATGACGGTCTTTACATAGGTGCCCATGACACCAAAAGAGGCTTTAAGGGTGTTGATTTTTACCGTAACGGTAATGGAATTTCCTTACAAATGCGTCTGTATACCGGTGCAAATTTCGGAGATGACTATACATCCGATTTTCCCGTTGTATGGAGGGTATGCGGTCCCCATTGGAAATCGGCTGCCGAAATCTACAGAGTGTGGCTTGAAAATAATCTCCCACAAAACATGGTACCTATAGAAAATAATAAATCTCTGCCGAAATGGTATAAGGAGCCACCGATAATAGTAACCTATCCCGTGCGTGGAATACATGATTTTGATGAAATGTATCCAAATGCCCTTTTCCCATATGTAAATGCTCTGCCACATCTTAAAAGAATAAAGGATGGCACAGGCTGTAATGTTATGTCTCTGCTTATGCACTGGGAGGGAACAGCTCCCTGGGCTCCCCCATATATGTGGCCACCCTACGGAGGTGAGGACGCATTTAACGAGTTCAAGAATGCTCTGCACAAAAACGGAGACCTGTTGGGAGTATATTGCTCTGGATTTGGCTACACTCTGCAAAGCAAGCTTATAAAGGAATACAACACCTCAGAGACGATTAAGGAGAAAGGACACCTTAAGGCAATGTGTCAATCCCCGGAAGGCAAGCCGAAGCTCGGCATAACCTGTACATACCAGCGTATTGGCTATGACATTTGTCCTGCATCCGATCTTGGTCGCACAATTCTCGAAGAAGGATATGAGCCTATTTTCAAAAGTGGAGTTGACTATGCCCAGATACTTGACCAGAATCACGGTGGTGGGCAGTATATGTGCTATGCAAGGGAGCATAATCATCCACCCATGCCGGGAGAATGGATGACCTCTAATCTTTTGAAAACACTTTCGGATTGGAATAAAAAGGCTCCCAATATGTTATTTGGATGCGAGAGTGCGGCATCTGAGCCATTTATCGGCAATTTACTTATGAGTGATAACAGATTTGAATTAAACTATCCATTTGGTACACCTATACCCGTTTATGCATATCTATATCATGAATATGTACGAAACTTTATGGGAAACCAGTGCGGATGTCCCTTTGAGCCAAAGGTAGATACTCTCCGATACCGTCTTGCCTACTCCTTTTCCATCGGTGATATTATGACACTTACCCTGGCACCGAACGGAGAGCTTATGACACATTGGGGCACTAATGATTTTATACATTGCCCCGATATGGATAAAACTCTTTTGTTTATAAAAAATGTTATGAAATTCTACCACAGGGTAGGCAAAAAATACCTATACTCCGGTAAAATGAGCTCTTTGCCGGACATAGAATGCGAAGAAATATTTATACCCTTGTTCCGTGGACGCAAGGTTGCAAATCTTCCCCGTCTGCTGTCCTCGGTATGGGAAGAAAAGGATGGAGGGGTTGCCTATATTGTGGTAAATCCGGAGGACGAGCCTGTTACCTTCCGTATAGGAGATGAGACCTATGAGGCTCCACCCCTTAACGCAATTCTTATAATAAAATAGCACCTAACAATATATAAGAACACACTCCTAAGAAGGAGTAAGCAACTATCTCCTCTCTATGAGTGTGTTTTTTATACCTGTAATTCTGTATGTAACCTCCTTATGTGAAAAATTGTTATTATAGTAAAGAGATAAAATTGGAGGTTGCTATGAAAAGAATACTTATTACTACATTGACAGCTCTTTTGTGCACTATGGTTATTTTACTTCTTTATTCCTGTGGGGATGAAGCTACAGATACAGGTGCACCTGTTTTCAATGATGGTAACGGACTCGAATTCAAGCTTGATGAGGATACTATGTCTTACACTGTTGTCGGAATTGGAGAATGCTCCGACACTGAGCTTGTTATTCCATCCGTATACAAATCCCTGCCTGTTACGGCTATAGGAGATTCAGCCTTTGCAAATTGCTCTCAAATCACATCAATAGATATACCCGATACCGTAACATCCATAGGTAGCTCTGCCTTTACAGGCTGCTTAAATATAATTGAAAAGGAAAACGGATTGCTATATGTGGATAATTGGATAATTCGCTGCGAGACAACTACTTCCTCCGTGGGAATGAGAACAAATACTGTAGGAATTGCCTCTCAGGCATTTTCCGGATGCGGAAGCATTACAAATCTTTTCCTTCCCGAGGGCTTTAAGTATATAAGTGAGTATGCATTCCAAAACTGTACCGGTCTTAAATTTATCACATTTCCATCCAGTATTAAGCAAATAGGCTCTTTTGCATTTACAGGCTGTCTTAGTATTTCGCAAGTAAGTATTGCCAGCCTTGATGCGTGGTGTGGAATTACCTTTGATTCATCACAGTCCAACCCATTGTTTTTTACGGGCAAGCTGCTTGTAAACGGAGAACAGCTTACCGAGCTTGTTATACCCGAGGGGATAACGGCAATTAAGCCATACACCTTCTATAATTTCAGGTATGTCACGAGCATAAATATACATACAGGCGTTACATCAATAGACAGCTATGCCTTTGCCGGCTGTTCGTCGGTTAAAAGCATAACTGTTCCCGACAGTGTCACATATCTTGGAGATGCCGTATTTAACGGATGCAAAGCACTTGTCGATGTTAAACTCCCTAAGAATATAGACTCCATAGGATACGGTATGTTCAGAGGATGCTCATCCATTACAAATATAGCACTGCCATCAAATATAACATCCATTGGGAATTTTGCCTTCTACGGCTGTTCATCACTAAAAAGCATTGTTATCCCCGATAAGGTGACTGTTATAGAAAGCAATGCCTTCTCCGGTTGCTCAGCCCTTGATTCAATTACTGTTCCCGACAGTGTTTTAACAATGGGTGGATCCCTGTTTTCAGGTTGCTCATCCCTGAAGAGTGTAGTGCTGTCAAGTAATATTACCTCTATTGAAGATTACTCCTTCTCCGATTGTAAGGCTCTGAAGAGCATTTGTATTCCCAATAAGGTTATCTCAATCGGTGAAAACGCATTTAACGGCTGCTCCTCCCTTGAGGAAATAACAATTCCCGAGAATATATCATCAATCGGAGCAAAAGCCTTTCGTAATTGCTCTTCTCTTTCCGAAATATCGGTAAACGGAATAATCGTTATAAGTCAGCATACCTTTTACGGCTGTTCATCTCTTGAAAGTATCATATTGGGAGATAGCGTAAATTATATTCAGAGTGAAGCATTTTACGGTTGCTCCTCTCTTGAAAAAATAAGTATTCCCGCCGGGGTGAAATCAATAGACAGCTCTGCATTTTACGGCTGTTATGCAATCAAATCCATAGATGTGGATGAATCCAATCCCACATATTGCTCAGTTAACGGAAATTTGTATACCAAGGATATGTCATCTCTTATAAAATACGCTGCAGGAAAGCAGGAGAGTAAATTTATTATTCCAAAAGAGGTCAAGGTCATAGAGGAATATGCCTTCAACGGTTCCGCTTACCTAACAGAGGTAGTAATATCAGATAGTGTAAGCACTATAGGTAAAAATGCTTTTTACGGTTGCGATACAATAAGAACCGTTGTAATGGGTAACGGAATAAAATCCATTGGAGCAAATGCATTTTACGGCTGTATCTCCATTACAAGTATGGTTATACCAAAAAGCGTTACATCCATCGGCTACGAGGCTTTTTCCGAATGTCATAAGCTCGTGGAGGTATATAACCTGTCGGAGCTTAATGTGGCACAGTATTTCAGCCATGAAAAGATAATTCATACATCAATAGATGAGGAAAGCATTATTGTTACGGATAACGGTTATATGTTTATGGTACATGACGGCAAAAGCTATCTTATCAGCTACATAGGAAATGATACAGAGCTTGCTCTCCCGAAAAGCTTCCGTGATGAAGAATATTCCATATACAACTATGCATTTTACAATCAAAAAAATATAACAAAGGTAATTATACAAGAGGGAGCTACATCCGTAGGTAGCTACGCATTTCGTGAATGTACAGCACTTGAATCTATTGTTATACCAAGCAGTGTTACCTCCATATACATAGGTGCATTTTGGAATTGCACATCCCTATCGTCCATTGATATTCCCGACAGTGTAACAAATATGGGTAACTCGGTGTTTTACGGTTGCTCTTCCCTTTCTGCCGTTAATTTGCCTGTAAATCTTGAATCCGTTGGTGGATACATGTTTATGAACTGTACAGCCCTTGAAAAAATCATTATACCGGGTAATGTGTCAGTAATTGGAGTTAAGGTGTTTGACGGGTGCTCCATGCTTTCCGAGGTTAGCTTTGAAAATCCGGTAGGATGGTATACCGCCAAGGATATTTACTCGGAGGAGGGAACAGATATATCGGTGATAAATCCCACCGATAACGCAAAATATTTGAAGGACACCTATAAAAGCCGTGCATGGAAAAGAGGATAATTTAGATTTTTGTATTAAAGTATTATGTTAAAGAGCTCGATGCAGCGTCGGGCTCTTTATTTTATGCTCTCTTGTATTTTTAACGGTTCGGTTACAATACTAATAAAGAGAATGTACATAGACTTAATGCAACTTGCAGTTGAGTTGAACTTGCCTTTTCGGTTATTGATTTATTAAAAATATTTTGTTATAATATGCATATACAGTAAAATCGGGATTTTTATGTGAAAGGGGAGCACAATGACAATCGGAGAAAAAATAAAAGCACTGCGACAGAAAAATGATGTTACACAGGAAAAGCTGGCAGAATATCTCAATATAAGCTACCAATCTGTTTCGAAGTGGGAAAACAATAACGCAATGCCCGACATTTCCCTCGTTATACCTATTGCTAATTTTTTCGGTATCTCCATAGATGAGCTTTTTGATCACGATGTGGATACACAAAATGCAGATGTAGAGGAATACCGTAAAAGAGACCTTGAGCTTGCACATCTCGGATATGTGTCTGAAAGAATTGCTCTTTGGAGAGAGGCATCATATAAATATCCCCGTAATTCCCACTGTCTTCTTAAGCTTGCCTATGCTCTCTGGGACACACTGAATTCCGGCTCGGAGTTTGAAAGCTGCCGTGAGGAGAATGCAAAGGAGGTTATTTCTCTCTGTGAGAGGATACTCCGTGACTGTACCGATAACAATGAAAGAAACGGTGCATTACAGCTACTTGTTTTTACCTACGGTGACTACACTTTATCTATTGCCAATGAGAAAAAGGCTGTTGCATACGCAAATATGACAAGTGATTTCTATACATGCCGTGATATGCTTATTGAACATGCATACTTCACAAATGAAGGGAAGAAAAAGGCTCTTAAGCAAAAGCACAGTAACAATTTGCAATTCATGGATTGCCTGTGTATGAATATCCATCTTGCGGCAGGACGGACTCCGGAGGAGGAAATATTTGCCTGCGAGACAGCACTGAAAATGTGGAAGACACTTATATACGACGAAAACTATCTTTTCTACCATTGCAGAATATCCAGTATATACTCACAAATTGCCACATGCTACGCAAAGCTAAATAATAGGGATAAAACCGTGGAAAGTATAAAAAAAGCACTGTATCACGCTGACAAGTACGACCATCTGCCAAATATAGTGGAGCATTATACAAGTATATTTGTTTCCTCAGCTACAGAGGACCATTCATCAAGTACAAAAAACTATACCGAGACAAACACACAGCTTATGCTGAATATTTTTAAGCGTCCCTGCTTTAGCTTTATTAAGGATGACGAGGAATTTATATCCCTTACAGCTAAATAACAAAAGCCATACCTTATTACACATATAAGGTATGGCTTTTTTATTAATCAAAGGCAAGACCAAAATAAAAAACAGACGGGAGTGTATGATTTTTAAGATTATAATACATTGAAAACGGCTTTTTGTCACCAACCGTACGAAATTTTCCTTTCCTGCATCCAAGGGCAGAGACAATATTAGGTGCAATTTCTGTATTGCCAAGAAGCTCTATTCCGATAAGAACATCTCCATCCACATAGCAAGAAAGCAAAAAGTCCTTACCTGTGTACAGCTTTGCCTGTTTTTTAAGATATTTTATATTTTCATTTTCCTGTATTATTCCATTTTTCGGCAAGTAGCTTTTCCGTAGCTCCGAGTACTCATATCCATCTATTTCTCTGATATTCAATATGCCATCCTTTGCCTCTACAGATATTTCATCTACATATGACCCGACAGTATATCCTATTTTTCTATAAAAATCAAACAAAGACTCTTCCCCGGGTACAAGAATAACGGCATCATATCCCTTTGATGATAAAAAAGAGTGTGCATTATTCATAAGGTGAGTGCAAACTCCCTTTCCTCTATGGCTTTTTTTAGTGGCTATGGCATAAAAATATGCTATACGGTAGTCAAAAATCCCGCAATCAAGCCAATATACAACACCGCATACATCATCATTTTCTAAAGCAATCATACATCTTTTTTCACTGTATGCTGTTTCAAAAAAGGTGTCTATATATTGGTCAGTATCGTTAAATGCTTCCTTCCACAGTGCCTTAAGCTCGGGAATTCTCTCTTTCGATGACATTTCAAATTTCATCACTGTCCTCCCTTAATACTGCTCTATATTTCATCACCATATGGTGTGGATAATAGCTCTCCTTTGCCTTGCGTAATCCCTCTATGCCCATATCCTCCTCCCTGTTAAGATATATGATTTCGGGATGCTTATTTTTTATAAATAATGCAAATTCACGGTTAATTACAGCATATGCTCCGTTTATACCGTTTTCTGCCTTTTCAAAATTAACATCAAAGGTATCGCAGGACATTTTATTTCCCATAGTAAACGCCACCACCTTACCATCACAAAGGAGTAAAATGCCTTCAAGTCCCAGCTCGTTATAATTATTGAACGCCAGCTCTATAGCTCTCTTTTCACCTCTGTAATCAATTGAGGGATTGTTCATTTCCTTTTCCCGATACCAGCCTTTAACCATCTCTATACAAAGGTGTATATTGCTGTCGGTTATCTCCTCTGTGCGATAATCAGGGTGCTCCTTTTCAAATCGGGAGCAGTGGTTTCTTTTACCGTGATATTTTTTACCGCCAAGGGTGGCAAGTGCATCAATTTCATACACATAGTCAAAGGAATTTCTTCTTTCGATGTATTTATATCTACCCGGGAATTCTCTTTCCAGCTCCTCCTTAAGCTCAGGAGTTATTCCTCCTATTGTGAATACTATGCCTCTGGCACAGGCATCCTCCTCCATGGCTTTTATTACCTCTGATTTATTGCCGTCACCTAAGGGATAGGCATAAAATTCACATTCTCCAAATCGAGCAAGGCGAACAAGGCTATCCTTAATA
This sequence comes from Clostridia bacterium, assembly GCA_017456545.1. Lineage (GTDB taxonomy): Bacteria > Bacillota > Clostridia > Oscillospirales > CAG-272 > RGIG2000. The sequence goes on from JAFTJE010000025.1 coordinate 13,289, forward strand.
ATAGCAATTCTCTGCTCTGCCCACATATAAGCATTGGCAAAGGAATTTTCACATCCTCTTTCTCCCGATGTAAAAAGATAAAAGTTATACAGCTCTCTGTCTTCCAAGGAAATAGGGTTAAATCCAATAACAGAATCGCATGTGCTGTTCTTTACTGTGCTGTTCTGCCGTAATATAGATTTCAGGCTCATATCCTCTTACCTCCTTAAAAAATAACAAACCAAGCCGATTTTACAAATCACATAATAATGATACATCTATATTTTACTTTTGTCAATATAAGATTTTGCCGTAAATTGCAAAAATAATACAATACAATTGATTTTACATTCCAATAATGATATAATTAAAAAAAGATTATTTAAGGAGAATACTATGGTAAAAGCTATTAATCCGATTATTCCGGGATTCCATCCGGACCCGTCGATTTGCAGAGTCGGTGATGATTATTATCTTGCAACATCCACATTCCAATGGTTCCCCGGAGTTCAGTTATATCATTCTAAAGACCTCGTACATTGGGAGGAGCTCCCGTCCCCATTACAGAGAGTATCACAGCTTGATATGAAGGGAGATCCAAATTCCGGAGGTATATGGGGTCCATGCCTTACATACTCCAACGGGACCTTCTATCTTATTTATACAAATACAAAAAATTTTCACGGTATATTCAAGGACACTCCGAATTATCTTGTTACAACTACTGATCTTTACGGTGAGTGGAGTGAGCCTGTATATCTGAATTCCAGTGGATTCGACCCATCTATGTTCCATGATGACGACGGAAGAAAATATCTTCTCAATATGCGTTGGGACTCCAGAATGGAAAATCATGATTTTTCCGGTATTATGCTCCAGGAATATTCCGAAAAGGAAAAAAAGCTTATAGGAAAGCCCTATGTTATTTTCAAAGGTACGGAGATTGGTGCCACAGAGGCACCGCATATGTACAAAAAGGACGGATACTACTATCTTATGGTTGCCGAGGGTGGTACCATGTATAATCACGGTATCAGAATGGCAAGATCAAAAAATCTGCTTGGTCCTTACGAATACGACCCCACTCCTCTCCTTACAGTACGTAACGACCCCACATCTCCTTTACAGCGTACCGGTCACGGCTCCCTTGTTGATACCAAAAACGGAGAATGGTATGTCCCTTACCTTTGCGGTAGGCCCATTACAGATAAGGGCAGATGTATCTTAGGCAGAGAGACAGCTATTGCAAGAGTTGTATGGGATGACGACGGATGGCTCCGTCTTGCCAACGGTGGAACAACTCCCCCTGTGGAATGCGACATTAATCTCGATGAGGTTGTGTACCCAACTCAGCCCGATACTGTTACCTTTGATTTATCCACACTCCCCCACGCTTTTAAGACATTACGAATACCCTTCGACCATAAAATCGGAGCTCTTTCCGCAAGGCGTGGATATCTAAGACTTTACGGAAGAGACTCTATTACATCCTGGAACACACAGGCACTTGTAGCAAGAAGATTACAGCATCACCACGCAGAGGCGACTACAAAAATGGAATTCCATCCCGAGAATTTCCAGCAAATGGCAGGCCTTACTGTTATGTATGATACATACAATTTCTTCTACCTTTATATGTCTTTGGGAGATGACGGTAATAATGTGCTTCGTGTTTTCGTCCGAGACAACCTCAAATTCTACAATCCTCTTATGAAGGGCATCAGTATTGGAGATGCAACAACTGTATACCTAAGAGTTAATATCGATGAGCTTACATTACGCTACTCCTACTCTCTTGACGGTATTAACTATATTGATATAGGCGGAGAGCTGGATTGCTCCAATCTTTCCGACGAGGCGTATTGTGATATCGGACACGAGGGACACACAGGCACATTTATAGGAATGTGCTGCCACGACCTTTCAGGCGGTGAGCTTGAGCCTGCATGCTATGCAGATTTTGAGTTTTTCACATACAGGTCCAAGTAAGAAATAAAAACCAAAAGAGACGAGATAAAATCTCGTCTCTTTCTGTTATGTAATTAAGAATTATTTAACATCCTTAACAGCCTGCTCAGTACCAAAGTAGAATACCTTGCCGCTTACACCGTGCTCCATCTTTTCAAGCTCTTCAGCAGCTTCCGCATACTCATCGGAATCCTTGCCGTAGTACTCTTCCAAAGCGTCCAATGACTCTTCTACGAATTCGTTATAAGCATCATCAAGAGCCTTAGCAGAATCAGAATCCTCACAGTATACAAGAATGATACCGTCGTCATCCTTTTCAGCCTCAACAAGAGCATCAGCATCAACATCATCAGCACCGAACATCATAGACAATGTAGCGTTGATAACTGTATCGTTTGTCTGAACCTCTACATCGTAATCGTTATCCTCAAGATTAGCCTTCGCTTCCTTGTAGTCAGAGGGAATGCCTGCACATGCAACCAATGTAAGCATGGAGCCAACGAGCATCAAAACTACGAGTGCCATTGAAATAATTTTTTTCATGATAAATCTCCTTATAAAATTTATTTGGTAATTTGATTATACTACTTTTTATATGTTTTGTCAAGTCAAAAAATTACAATCATACTATCTGCTTGAAAAAAGCAAAGAAAAATAACTATGTATAAATAGTGTATAGTGCATTTTTTTACTACTCAATGGAATACTTCTTTTAGGAGGTATAAAAATAATGAAAATAGCATTTTTTGATGCAAAGCAATATGACAAGCAATCCTTTGATATGTATACAAAAGGGACGGATATAAGCTTAAAGTATTATGAAACCAAGCTAAGCTGTGACACAGTTGAGCTTGCAAAGGGAAGCGACGGAGTATGTGCCTTTGTAAACGATAACATCAACAAGAAGGTAATAGACGCACTTGTGGAATACGGAGTGAAGTTTATAGTAATGAGATGTGCCGGATATAATAACATTGACATTAAATATGCAAAAGGAAAAATCAGAATCGCAAGAGTACCTGCTTATTCTCCCTATTCTATAGCCGAGCACGCCATGGCTATGCTACTATGCTCTGTTCGCAGAATACACAAGGCATTTATCAGAACTAAGGATTTTAACTTTAGCTTAAATGGACTAAAGGGCTTTGACCTGAACGGAAAAACCGTTGGTATAATAGGAATGGGTAAAATCGGCAAGGCTTTTTCCGACATTTGCCATGGATTTAATATGAATATATTAGCATATGATAAGATATACACTTATTCTAACAGCGTGAAATATATTGAAATAGATGAATTATTTAAGAAAAGTGACATTATTTCTCTTCATTGTCCATTAACCGAGGAAACCCGTCATTTAATAAACAATCAATCTATATCTATGATGAAAAACGGTGTTATAATAATTAACACCTCCCGTGGAGCCCTTATAAACACTGAGCATCTTATTGAGGGGATTAAATCCCGTAAAATAGGTGCTGCCTGTCTTGATGTTTATGAGGAGGAGTCAGAGCTGTTCTTTGAGGATTTCTCCGGACACATTGTAGAGGATGATATTCTTACAAGGCTTATTTCCATGCCCAATGTTATTGTCACCTCTCATCAGGCATATTTAACAGAGGAGGCACTCAATAATATTGCAGAAACAACTGTAAAAAATATTATGCTCCTGGCAAGTGAAAAAGACTGTGAAAATGAAATCAAAGCATAAGGGGATTTGCTTTTTTGTATTGACAACAAGCTGTAAAAGTAGTATACTGAAATAGAAATCAAGCAGTAAAATGAGGTATAAAATGAAAAAATCAATAAAGGCTATTGCTATTGTTTTATTACTTACTATGGTATTTACACTTGTAGCCTGTGGAAATAACGGTACAGAGTATACAGATGAAATGGCTAAAGCAAGACTTGCAGATGTGGTCAATATGATAAAGAGAGGAGATCATATCCATACCGAGGACTATGTAGTCGGTATGTCAGAGGAGGATTTTGAGCCTGTTGCGGAAGCTATATATGAGGTAGTAAAGGATTCTCAATATGAAATAACCCATGTTGCCACTACAGAAACCAAGGATGATGATAAAAACACCGCACACAATGCAGAATTTGTTATAAGTGCAAACGGAAAATCAATCACCGTAATTACTGTAATTGCAGACGGAGAAGCTTCAATTTTTGAAATCAAGCTGAAATAAAAAAGGTGATACCCCTGATTTTCAGGGGTATTTTTTTATGTTTTCTTTGACATACCGGAAAGTATATGATATACTGATTATAACGATTCATTAAAGAGGTAGCTATGAAAATAACAAATTATAAAATAAATGCCGGTATTACCGAAAAAATTAAATTTGTTATGGTGTCGGATTTGCACGGATTTGATAACACGCCTGTTCTGAATATGATAGAAAGCGTTGCTCCACATGCTGTTTTAGTGGTGGGAGATGTTATTCATAATGACTCAAATTACGAAAGAGGAATTGAGTTTTTGGAGGAATGCAGCAAAAAATATCCCACCTATATGTCTCTCGGAAACCACGAAAGCAAATTCACAGGTGACATAATTGAAATGATATGCAAAACAGATACCCATCTTCTTGACAACAGCTTTGAGGAATTTATGGGAGTCAAGATAGGAGGTCTGACCACGGGATATAAAAAGGGAATGGAGCAGGGCAGATTCAAAAGCACGCCGGAGCCCGACCTTAATTGGCTGAATTTGTTTTCCAACGAGAAGGGATATAAAATTCTTCTTTCTCACCACCCGGAATACTATCCGAAATTTATCAAGGATAAGAATATCAATCTGATTCTGTCAGGACACGCCCACGGAGGTCAATGGAGAATTCTTGGAAAAGGAGTATTTGCTCCCGGACAGGGTATTTTACCTAAGTACACCTCCGGTATGTATGATGACAGATTTATAGTTGGCAGAGGAATTGGAAATCCGCATTTCATACCGAGAATAAACAACAAGCCTGAAATTATTGTTATAGAATTAATAGGAGAAAAAATATGAAACAGTCAAAATGGATATGGTATCCCGGAGATTTTGAGCTTTACCACAGTATGCTACTTCATAACAGAAGAAGAGTGTTGGGAGTTTACAATAACCTTAATTCCGATAAGGGAACCGAAATTGCAAGCACATACTATTATCCAATGTGGCGTGTTGACGGTCCGAGAAGAAATTGTACGCTGTATAAAAAAGCAAAAATTGAAAAGGCAGAAACAGTAGAGTTGATTTCAAACACCGACACAGCAACCCTTTGGATAAACGGGAAATACCACAAGACGGGAGTTAAGGTAGAGCTTTTACCGGGTGAGTATGAAATTAAGCTAAAGGGCTTCAAGGACGGGGGCTTTCCATGCTTTTATGTAAAGGGGGAAACCTTCGCTTCCGATGAAACCTGGAGGGTACTCGATTTTGACAAAAAGGATATGAGTGCCGGCTGCAATAATGCCTATAATAATCCCGATGACAACCCGGAAATTTTTAATTTTTCATACAAAAGAATGGACCCTGTATCAAAAATATCCACACAGGGTGGTGTTTTATACGATTTTGGCAGAGAGACCTTCGGTAAGCTCGTACTGAAAAATGTCAACCCGGAAATTAAAGAGCTTCTAATATCTCTTGGCGAAACAGAGGAGGAGGCAACAGATATTTACGAAACAACTCTTGTCCTCAACGCCACTCTCGAAAACGGAGAATTTACAGGGGAGAGCTCTGCCCTCAGATACGCCTATATACCGAGCTTTGACGGAAATGCAGAGCTTTACCTTGATTACGAATATCTTGATATTAAGGATACTGCCGAGTTCAAATGCGATATTCCTCTTATAAATAAAATATGGGATACCTGTGTTTATACACTGCATCTCAATATGCGTGAGGGATTTTTTGACGGAATCAAGCGTGACCGTTGGGTGTGGAGTGGAGATGCATATCAAAGCTATTTTGTAAATTATTACCTTACTAAGGACACAGACACGGTAAGAAGAACCATACGAATGCTCCGTGGAACGAATCCCATGACAACTCATATAAACACCATTACAGACTATACCTTCTACTGGATATGCTCGATTTGGGATTATTACTTTTTTACAGGAGACAAGCAGTTCGTTACAGATATGTACCCGGATATGCTCTCAACCCTTGAATTTATAGAAGGTCGACTTGCTGATGACGGAATGTATACCACAAGAAACGGAGACTGGGTATTTATAGACTGGTCAACCTTTGACAAAAAAGAGGGACCTATCTGTGCAGAGCAGATGCTCCTATGCCACGCTTATACAGCTATGGCAAAATGTGCATCACTCCTATCAGATGAGAAAACCGCAAATCATTGTAATGACAAAGCAAATTATATGCGTTCCAAAATAAATGAGCTCTATTGGGATGAGGAAAAGGGTGCCTTTGTAGACGATTATACATCAGGCAGAAGGAATGTAACAAGACATGCAAATATATTTGCCCTCCTCTTTGACCTTACAAGCAAGGAAAGACAGGAAAGTATAATCAAGAATGTTATATATAACAAGGATATTACACCTATAACAACCCCATACTTTGAGTTTTATGAGCTGGATGCAATGTGTAAAATAGGGGATTTCAAATATGTTACCGATATGCTGCACAGCTATTGGGGAGGAATGATTAACCTTGGTGCTACAACAATCTGGGAGGAATTTGACCCAACGATGAATGGCACAGAGCATTACGCTATGTATGGAGAAAAATACGGAAAGAGTCTATGCCACGCCTGGGGAGCTTCTCCTATTTATCTCCTTGGAAAATACGCACTGGGTGTGCGTCCTACCTCTGTTGGATATGCCACCTTTGATATATGTCCTGACCTTATGTGCTTTAAGTATTTTGAGGGTAAGGTGCCTGTTTTGGATGGAGAGGTGTCAGTAAAAATGGACAAAAGCTCCGTTACCGTATGTTCAAGTAAGGATGGAGGAACCCTTGTAATAAACGGTAAAAATTATAAGATTACCAAAAATATCCCCCTTACTGTGTCGATAAAATAGTAGTATGAAAGAAATTGTAAATGTAGAATTAATGCGAAAAAGCGATTTTGCCACCATTGAAGGTGGGATAAGCGGAGCATCGCTTATGCACCGTGCCGCAATGGGTGTGTACAATTGTGTAAGCTGGTACGGCAAAATCGGTATAGTGTGCGGAAGTGGAAATAACGCAGGTGACGGATATGCTCTTGCTCTTATACTGAAGGAAAAAGGCATAGAATGTGATATAATTCTTGTAAGCAGTGATAGATTTTCCAAGGATGGGAAATACTACTTTAATAAGTGCATAGAGGCAGAAATCCCCACACTCCTGTGGACAAAATGCAATTTTTCCTCCTATGATATATTAGTAGACTGTATTCTCGGTACGGGATTTGCAGGAGAGCCGAGAGGCGACTGTGCCACCGTAATAGATAAGATTAACGAAAGTGGTGCTTACATTGTCAGTGTAGATATAAACAGTGGCTTAAACGGTGATAACGGAATGGCAAAAAAGGCTGTTAAATCAAATTTAACCGTATCCGTAGGAACAGAAAAGGCAGGACACCATCTCGGTATGGCAAAAGATTATATCGGAAGCCTTACAAACTGTGATATCGGTATCAGAATTACTGAAAAACCGTATTATCTTATTGAAAGGTCCGACTGTGTGTCGGTATTTAAGGAAAGAAGGTCATTTTCAAACAAGGGGAATTACGGCTATTCGGCATTAATAGGTGGGTGTATGGAATATTCCGGAGCTGTAAAGCTGGCAAACCTGGCACTTTCTGCACTTAAATCAGGTACCGGCGTTGTCAAATTAGCAACGGCAAAGAGCCTTTTCCCATCTGTTTCCCCGTATCTTTTAGAAAGCACCTTTTATCCCTTGACCGATGCAGACGGCAGTATATTATTTGACCCCACAGAAATTGACGGCCTATTAAGAGGAGTTAAGACTGTTGCTGTCGGTATGGGAATAGGAAATACGGAAAATGTACATAAAATCCTTGTACATATACTAAAAAATTATGCCATAACCGTAATTATTGACGCAGACGGTCTAAATGCTTTGGCAAAATACGGTATGGAAATATTGAAGGAAACAAAATGCAATGTGGTGCTGACACCTCACCCTAAGGAGATGGAAAGACTGTCGGGAACAGGGGTGGAAGATATATTGAGTAATCCCGTTAATACGGCACTTTCCTTTGCTAAGGAATATTCATGCACCGTACTGCTAAAAGGCTCCGGAGCTGTTGTATCTGACGGAAATTATGTATATATTTCGGACACGGGGTGCAGCGGAATGGCAACCGCAGGAAGTGGAGATGTCCTATGTGGTATACTTCTTGGTATTCTGTCTCAAGTGCCGGAGAATATATCCATTACACTTGCAGTAGCATCCGGAGCATTTATAAACGGTCTGGCAGGAGAAATTGCCGAAAAGGATACAAATCCGGTAAGCATGACATCCTGCGATACTGTAAGAGCTATCAGCACAGCAATAAGCCAAATACTAAAAAAAATAAATTTATATTGACTAAAAGCTTACAAAGCTGTATAATCATATTGTAAGTATTATTTTTAAGGAGAACGAATTATGTCAAAATACGCAGGTACAAAAACAGAGAAAAATTTACAGGCTGCCTTTTCCGGTGAATCCGAAGCAAGAAACAAGTACACCTATTTTGCTTCCGTTGCAAAGAAAGAGGGCTATGAGCAGATTTCTGCACTTTTCTTAAAAACGGCAGAAAATGAGAAGGAACACGCAAAAATGTGGTTCAAGGAGCTTGGAGGCATTGGCGATACAGCAGCAAACCTCCTGTCTGCAGCAGAGGGTGAAAACTATGAGTGGACAGATATGTACGAGGGCTTTGCCAAAACAGCTGAGGAGGAGGGCTTTAAGGAGCTTGCTATCAAGTTCAGACTCGTTGCAGCAGTTGAAAAGCACCATGAGGAACGCTACCGTGCACTTCTCAAAAATGTAGAGACAGCACAGGTATTTGAAAAGAGTGAGGTTAAGGTTTGGGAGTGCCGTAATTGCGGTCACATTGTAGTCGGAACAAAGGCTCCTCAGATTTGCCCCACATGTGCACATCCTCAGAGCTATTTTGAAATCCACGCAGAAAACTATTAATTTTTCAATAATGTATAAGGCATCCGTCACGCACGGATGCCTTTTTTCATTAAATAAACTAAATATAGTTGACAAACGAAAGATGTCGTGATAAAATAAATTTATTATTTTTTATTTTTTATTTATTTTGTATAGGAGACTTTATCATGAACGACAAAATTCAGATACTAATCACGATGGTGCTGTATATGTCTATCGTTATCGGTATCGGCGTATATTTTTACAAGCGTGCTCAAAAAAGCTCGGAGAACTACTTTTTAGGTGGTAGAACTCTCGGTCCTTGGGTTGCCGCAATGAGTGCAGAGGCCTCGGATATGAGTGGATGGCTGCTTATGGGTCTTCCCGGTGTTGCATATTGGTGTGGCCTTGCAGATGCATTCTGGACTGCTATCGGTCTTGCTATCGGTACCTATGTAAACTGGCTTATAGTAGCAAAGCGACTCAGAAATTATTCGGCAGTATCGGGAAATGCGATTACAATCCCTGACTTTTTCAGCAACCGTTTCCACGAAAAGAAAAAGGTTATTCTTGGTATTTCCGCTGTATTTATTCTTGTTTTCTTTACAGTTTACGCTGCAAGCTGCTTTGTAACCTGCGGTAAGCTTTTCAGCACACTTTTCGGATTTGATTATCACTGGATGATGATAATCGGTGCCGCTTTTGTTATCGCTTACACGCTTATCGGTGGATTCCTTGCTGAGAGTGTATCAGACTTTATGCAGGCTGTTGTAATGATAGGTGCACTTGTGGTTATGGTTATTGTAGGTGTTGTAAATGCAGGCGGACTCGGTGCTGTAATGGAAAATGCAAAGGAAATCCCCGGATTTTTCTCCCTCGATCACATTGCATCCCCTATAGTTGGAGAAAACGGTATGCAGGCTGTGGAAAACGGAGCTCCTCTGTTCGGTCCGGCATCCGATTACGGAGTCCTTACCATGTTCTCAATGCTTGCTTGGGGTCTCGGTTATTTTGGTGTTCCCCAGGTTCTTCTCAGATTTATGGCTATCCGTAAGCCCGGAGAAATCAAGCGTTCAAGAAGAATCGCAACCGTATGGGTTATTATTTCTCTTTCCGTAGCTGTGTTCATAGGCATTGTAGGAAGAGCAATTATGCCTATAAACGATGTGCTTCTCTCCAAGGGTGGAGCAGAAAATGTATTTATTGAAATGGCTACAGATTATTTGCCTCCCATCATTGCAGGTGTAATTATGGCAGGTATTCTTGCTGCAACCATCAGCTCATCGGACTCATATCTTCTTATTGCCGCATCCTCAGTATCAAAGAACATTTATGAGGGTATTATCAAGAAGGATAAGAAGGTTGATGATAAAAAGGTTATGTGGCTTTCAAGAATAGTGCTTGTTTTGATTGCAATAATCGGTATGATTATCGCATGGGATGAAAACAGCGTTATATTCTCACTTGTATCCTTTGCGTGGGCAGGCTTCGGTGCTACCTTCGGTCCCATAATGCTGTTCTCACTCTTCTGGAAGAGAACTACTCGCACAGGTGCTATTGCCGGTATGATAGCAGGTGCTGCTTCTGTATTCATCTGGAAGCTTGTTCTCAATCCTCTTGGAGGCGTGTTCGGTATCTATGAGCTCCTCCCCGCATTCATTGTATCCTGCATTGCAATTCTTGTCGCTTCCTTGCTTTCAAAGAAGCCCTCCGAGGAAATCGAGGCTGAATTTGATAAGGCTAAGATAGGAATTGACGAGTAAATACTAAAAAGCACACTTCTGAGCCGAAGTGTGCTTCTTTATTTATTTTTTTATTTCTGCAAGATACATAAACATTTCGGCTGCGTGCCAGGAATGGGGGGCTCCGCATTTTGTTCTTGCGTATTCCTCACTAAGAGGAGCAATATCGGGATAACTTGCCTCCGATGCACAGATTTCCCAGCTCATAGGATATTTTATCTCGAGTAGGGACTCATCTATCGGCTCATTATTGAAATGCTTTACTGCCCACCAAAGATAGGGATACCACTCATCATATTTATTATCAAAGGGAGTGGCTGTCTCTACCTCCCGTCTGTCCATCCAGAACATACGGGCATAGCTATCGAACTTATTGGGAATTTTAATAAAATCAGTGTCTGCACCAAGCTTTGATAGTCCGTATTTCAGCCACAGGGTAGAATAAATTTCATGGTGATTATAGTCGGTAATACCTGTAAGACAGCCATCCTCCATAATTCTTTTTGCCTCATCAATTATAGCCTTAACCATGGGGCTATCCTTGTCTGTGAAGAAGGAAAGTATAAATGCAAGCTGTCCCAGATTATCGGGCTCGCAATTTCCTTTATTATTTCTGTCATAAAGCTCCGTAACAGACATTGCCCAGGGGCGAAGAAGCTCAATATTACCTGTCTTTTCAAGTACCAAAGCCATCATAGCTCCGTCCCTGTACCAGGGCTTATGGTAAACATATATATTGGGTACAGGTAAAACGCCGTAAAAGCTTATAAGAATTTCGTGATGGAGTATTCTTAGCTGCTTTGAATATTTGTATTCCTCAAAATCAGGTAAATTTAATTTTGAAGAGGCAATACAGGTATCGTTTACATACACTCCCTCGTCATTTTCATATATTTTTACAGTTGTTCCGTCCCTTAAAGTAAGCACAACCTTGTATTCATCATAGAAAAACTCCTCTTTAGCCACATCCCAGCTATATAGCACTGAATTTTCCATAACGGTACTTAATTTTCCATCCTTGTATACGGTTTTTTCTCTATGGCCCATTCCAAAAAGATAAAATGGCTTTTCCGGTTTAATCATAGCTTTCCTCCTTTTATCAAAATCATCCCTCGCCGAAAAGCGAGGGACAATAATATTTATTTATCGAATATTCTGAGTCCTGCAGTATCTGATACAGGAAGAGAGAACACCACTGCATGGGCATCGGTATGAGGACCTGCACCCTGAATTATTGAGGTCATAATATTTTTCTTATTCTCCTTTGTGGAGACTATATATATCATTTCCTTCTCATCGGCAAGAGTAAGGCCGAAGAACTTAGCATATTTTGCTCCTGTTCCCTTTGCGTGAACCACAGTGCCTCCTGCGGCACCTGCTTCACGGGCTGCCTCCATAACCTTTTCTGTATGACCGCTTTCGCATATAGCTATAATAAGCTCTGTTTCACACTGTGCCATATCCTTTACCTCGTTTTCTGTTTCATCATTTTGGTGTCCATCGGCAAATGCCTCAAGGGCATGTCTGCTTCCAATACTGGAAAGTGGAATGCTTACTGCTATTCCACGGTTTGGCAGGTCAATTGCCATTTCTTTTGTAAGTCCGCGGAGCAGCTCTGTTTTTTTGTTTTCCGTCACTATTGTGTAGTAGGCTGTTTTCAGGCTTTCCTCAACTCCGAAAAGATCAAGTATGCTTTTCTTCGCAGTACCACGACAGGGAGTGCTGTACACAACGGGGATTTCCTTAGAGTTGAAGAATTCTGTAAATTCCTTTTCATCCTCACGCTTTGTAACAGTAAGGACTAAATACATTTTTTGCATACGGTCACCTCCTCAGAACTCAATAATTTCATCATCGATGTAGGCAGCTGATGCTGTTGCATTCAGATCAATAACCCTTGCCTTATCATCCGTAGATATTTCTGCACTGTTAGAAAGCTCAACAACCTCATCGACAATATCGGGTAATGCACTTGTTTCAGCCTTCTTAAGCTTGATTTTATACGCAACGCCCAGTATCTGTATTGCGATAAGGGGGGTCATTGCTACCATTGCAACTGTACCGAAGGCATCTGTCACTATATTATTGCCTGTAGCCTCGCATATTCCCATAGCGAAGGGGAGAAGGAAGCAGGCTGTCATAGGACCGGATGCAACTCCACCGGAGTCAAAGGCTATGGATGTAAATATATCGGGAACAAAAAAGCTCAATATAAATGCTATTGCGTATCCTATGAGAATAGGATACATAATTGAAATGCCGGTGAGTGCTCTTAAGATGGCAATGCCGACAGATATGGCAACACCGATTTCAAGTGCAAAGCCAAGAGCTTTTTTGGGTATTGCACCGGATGTTACATCCTCTACCTGCTTTTGAAGTATCTGTACAGCAGGCTCGGCTGCTACAATAAAGAATCCGATTATCATACCGATAGGTACAGCTATAAAGGAATAGCTTGTTGAACCTAAATACTGACCCAAAAGATTACCGACGGGCATAAAGCCCACATTGGCACCTGTTAAGAACAGTACAAGACCTAAATATGTATAGACAACACCGATAAGAATTTTTGTAAGATGCTTCTTTGAAAGCGGCTTAACTAACAGCTGATATATAAAGAAGAATGCTACTATAGGTAAAAGTGCCAGTGCAATTTCCTTGAAATAATGGGGAAGCTCCTTAAGATAGTGAAGAGCAAAATCCCTCGATGACTCAAATTCCGATACATTGAAGGACTCTCCCTGTCCACCCTCGCTACCCATAACAAGACCGAGTACAAGCACCGCAACTATAGGACCTACCGAGCACAGGGCAACAAGACCGAAGGAGTCTCCTCCACCCTTAGAGTCATAGCGTATGGATGCAACACCCACACCGAGAGCCATGATAAAGGGAACTGTCATAGGACCTGTCGTTACTCCACCGGAATCAAAGGCAATAGCCCAGAAATCAGGGCTAACAAAGAATGCGAGGACAAAAACAACAGCATAGAAGCCCATAAGAAGGTATTTCAGCTTAATGCCGAAAACTATACGGAGCATAGCAACCACAAGGAAGGCTCCCACTCCTGCGGAAACTGAATAAACAATAACATTTTTGTCAATTGACGGAGCATACTCTGCAAGAATCTGCAAATCGGGCTCAGACATGGTTATCATGAATCCTACCAGGAATGAAAGGATAATTATGAGCCAAATCTTTTTGGATTTGGTCATCTGTGCACCCACATACTCGCCCATTGGAGTCATGGACATTTCTGCACCAAGAGAAAACAAAGCCATACCGAATACAATCATAACCGAGCCGAAAATAAAGGAGGTAAAGCTTGAGATATCCACAGGTGCCACAGTAAAGCACAGAACAAGTATTATCAATGCAACGGGAAGGACAGCCTTGACCGAGTCCTTAATCATATGCACAAGTGCTGTTTTGTTTTTCAATTTGAACATATATATAAACTCCGTTTCGGGGGTAATATTTTATTTATTATAACAAAAAATCAGACACCTTGTCAACCTGTTTTGTCCTTTTTACAGAAAATAACAGAAATAAAACCAGACGCTTGACACTTTATATATTTTTTGGTATAATATATAGTCGAAGAAATGACTTTTACAAGGAAAGAAGATTCAAAATGCTTGAAATTTCAAAAAAGACAAATTTGCTGGAGCAGGACACATACAAATATCAGCTCCAGGATGTAGCAGAGCCTAATCTGTACAGAGACATATACAGCTATGACGAAATACCGAGGATCCCCTTCAATCACAGAAGAGTGCCTATCAATATGCCAAAGAATATCTGGATAACAGATACCACCTTCCGTGACGGTCAGCAATCTGTTGAGCCATACTCTGTCGAGCAAATTGTTCAGCTCTTTAAGTATCTTTCAAGGCTCAGCGGACCTAACGGTATTATTCGCCAGACTGAGTTTTTTGTATATAGCAAAAAAGACAGAGATGCTATTGCAAAATGTCAGGAGCTTGGACTTAAATTTCCCGAAATAACCACATGGATAAGAGCCAACAAGGAGGACTTTAAGCTCGTACATGATCTTGGCATTTCCGAGACCGGTATTCTTGTCAGCTCCTCCGACTATCATATTTTCAAGAAGCTGAAGATGACCCGTTCCGAGGCTATGAAAACATATCTTTCTGCGGTTTACGATGCCTTTGAGGCAGGTATCCGTCCCAGGTGTCACTTGGAGGATATTACAAGAGCAGACTTCTACGGCTTTGTTGTTCCTTTTGTAAACGAGCTTGAAAAAATGGCGGAGGATGCTAAGATTCCTGTCAAGATAAGAGCCTGTGACACTATGGGCTACGGTGTGCCTTATCCCGAGGTTGCAATTCCCCGTAGCGTGCCCGGTATTGTTTATGGCTTACAGCAGTACTCCGATGTTCCCAGCGAAATGCTTGAATGGCACGGACACAATGACTTTTACAAGGCTGTTACAAATGCAGGTGCCGCATGGCTTTACGGTGCGTCGGCAGTTAACTGCTCTCTCCTCGGCATAGGAGAAAGAACAGGTAACATTCCCCTTGAGGCTATGGTGTTTGAATACGCAGGCTTTAAGGGTGGCTTTGACGGTATGGACCCCACGGTAATTACCGATATTGCCGATTACTTCCATAATGAAATGGGTTATAATATCCCTCCGATGACTCCCTTTGTAGGAGCTAACTTCAATGTGACAAGAGCAGGCATCCACGCCGACGGTCTTATGAAGGATGAGGAGATTTACAACATATTTGACACTAAAAAAATACTTAACCGTTCTGCCGGGGTTCTCATTACAAAGACCTCGGGTCTTGCGGGAATCGCTTATTGGATAAATGAGCATTACCGTTTGAAGGGTGATAAGATGGTTGACAAGCGTAGCCCTCTCGTTATCGCCATAAAGGAATGGGTAGATGAGCAGTATGAGGCAGGAGAAAGACAGAACTCCGTTTCAGACGGTGAGCTCGAGTTACTAATAAAAAGATTTAATGAGACAGGCTCATTAAAATAAGGAGGCAGATAAAAATGGGACTTACAATAGCTCAGAAAATTATTAAGGAGCATCTTGTATCGGGTGAAATGAAGGTAGGCGAGGAGATCGCACTCCGTATTGACCAGACTCTTACACAGGATGCAACAGGTACTATGGCGTACCTTGAATTTGAATCCATAGGCATAGAGAGAGTCAGAACAAAGCTTTCCGTTGCCTACATAGACCACAACACACTTCAGTCCGGATTTGAAAATGCCGATGACCACAGATACATCCAGTCCGTAGCTAAAAAGTACGGCATAAGATTTTCCCGTCCCGGTAACGGTATCTGCCATCAGGTTCACCTTGAAAGATTTGGCGTTCCCGGTATGACTCTTATCGGCTCCGACAGCCACACCCCCACAGCAGGAGGTATCGGTATGCTTGCAATGGGTGCAGGTGGACTTAATGTTGCTGTTGCTATGGGTGGCGGTGAATACTACATCAAGATGCCCAAGATGTTTAAGGTAAACCTTACAGGCAAGCTTCAGCCCTGGGTAAGTGCAAAGGATGTAAGCCTTGAGATACTCCGCATACTTTCCGTTAAGGGTGGTGTGGGAGCTATTATCGAATGGGGTGGTGAGGGCATAAAGACCCTTTCCGTGCCGGAGAGAGCTACTATCACAAATATGGGTACAGAGCTCGGTGCCACAACCTCCATATTCCCCTCCGATGAAATTACGAAGGCGTTTTTGGAGGCACAGGGAAGAGGCGACGCTTATACTCCTCTTGAAAGTGACCCCGACGCAGTATATGACAGAATTATTGATATCAACCTCTCCGAGCTCAAGCCCCTGCTTGCTTGTCCTCACAGCCCCGATAACATAAAGAGTGCTGAGGAGCTTAAGGGCGTTAAGGTTGACCAGGTATGTATCGGCTCCTGCACAAATTCCTCCCTCCGTGATATGTTGCGAGTTGCCAAGATGCTTAAGGGTAAGAAAATCGATGACAGCGTAAGCCTGTCCGTTTCCCCCGGATCAAAGCAGGTTCTTTCCATGCTTGCAGACTGCGGTGCACTTTCCGATATTTTAGCATCCGGTGCAAGAGTTCTTGAATGTGCGTGCGGACCCTGTATCGGTATGGGATTCTCACCCAATTCCGCAGGTGTATCACTCCGTACCTTCAACCGTAACTTTGAGGGCAGAAGCGGTACAAAGGACGCACAGGTATATCTTGTATCTCCCGAGGTAGCCGTAGCATCTGCTCTTACCGGCTACATCACCGATCCCAGGACTCTCGGTGCATACGAGGAGGTTGAAATGCCCGAGGCGTTCAAGATTGACGACAGTGCAGTTGTAATGCCCGCATCCCCCGAGGAGGCAAAGAATATTGAGGTCCTCAGAGGTCCCAATATCAAGCCCTTCCCCGAAACACATCCCCTTGAAGACAAAATTACAGCTAATCTTACTCTTAAGGTTGGCGATAATATCACCACAGACCATATAATGCCCGCAGGTGCAAAGATTCTTCCTTACCGTTCCAACATTCCATTCCTTTCAAAGTTCTGCTTTGCAGTATGTGATGAGAATTTTGCAACCCGTGCACAGGAATTCAAGTCCAATATCGTGGTAGGCGGCTCAAACTACGGACAGGGCTCCTCCCGTGAGCATGCGGCACTTGTACCCCTTTACCTTGGTGTAAAGGCTGTAATCGCAAAGAGCTTTGCAAGAATCCACACAGATAACCTTATCAACGCAGGTATATTGCCTCTTACATTCGCTAATCCGGATGATTATGACAAGCTTAACCAGGATGATACACTGGTTCTTGACAACCTCTACGAGGGTATGAAGAACGGCAAGATAACTCTTAAGGTAAGAGATATGGAAATTCCCCTTGAATACAACTACACAGACCGTCAGACCGAAATAATCAAGAAGGGTGGTCTCTTAGCTTACACTAAGGGTGAATAAAACCTTACTCACAAATCATATATTTTAATAAATACGAAAATAGAGGAGATTAAAAATGGCACTTTCTGAAAAAATTGTTAAAACCTTTGATCTTTGGCGTACAAACGAATTTTTTGACGAGACTACAAGAAATGAGCTTAACGCAGGTCTTGATGAGAAGGAAATTGAGGATCGCTTCTGGAGAGATCTTGAATTCGGTACAGGTGGACTTCGTGGCGTAATGGGTGCAGGCACCAACCGTATGAACAAATACATTATCAGAAAAGCTACCCGTGGCTTTGCAAATTACCTTCTCGATAAATACGGTAAGGATGTTTCCAAGGGTGTGGCAATTGGCTACGACTCCAGAAACAACTCCGACTCCTTTGCCCGTGAAGCAGCTCTCGTTATGGCTGCGGCAGGTATTCCCGCACATCTCTACGACGAGCTTGAGCCCACTCCTGTTCTTTCCTTTACAGTAAGAAAGCTTGGCTGTGTTGGCGGTATTGTAGTTACAGCCAGCCACAACCCTAAGGAGTATAACGGCTACAAGGTATATGATGAAACAGGCTGTCAGGTTCTTATTGACGATGCTAACAAGATTATCTCCTATGTAAACGCTATTGAGGATATTACAGCTATTCCCGTGGCTGATGAAGCAGAGGCAAGAGCAAATGGCCTTATAAAATCCATTTGTCCCTGCGTGCTTGATGCCTTCTGTGAGGCTGTTAAATCCCAGTCCCACGATATTGGAGAAAAGAGTGCAAAAATAGTTTACTCTCCTCTCCACGGTACAGGTAATGTTCCTGTACGCAGAGTCCTTTCCGACCTCGGCTACAATGTAACAGTAGTTAAGGAGCAGGAAATAAAGGACGGTAACTTCCCCACAGTTATCTCTCCCAATCCCGAAAATGCTGAGGCTCTTGCTATAGGCTGTAAGCTCTGTGAAGAGATCGGTGCTGACATTATGCTCGGTACAGACCCCGACTGCGACCGTGTAGGTATCGCTGTTAACACAGGCAAGGGTATGAAGCTCTTTACAGGTAACCAGGTAGGTGCACTCCTTGTAGATTATGTAATCAAGATGAACAAGGATAAAATCAACGACAAGTCCACAGTTATCAAAACCATAGTAACAAGTGAGCTTGGTGCACAGATTGCGAAGCTTAACGGATGTAAGATTATAGAGGTTCTTACCGGCTTTAAGTTTATCGGCGATAAGATGAATATGTTTGAAAAAGAGGGTAACGGCGAGTATGTTATCGGATATGAGGAAAGCTACGGATACCTCGTTGGTACTCATGCAAGAGACAAGGACGCTGTTGTAGCATCCATGCTCATATGCGAAATGGCATCATACTACAAGAATCAGGGTAAGACCCTTGTGGATGTTATGAATGACATCTACGAGAAATACGGCTATTACCTTGATAAGCTTGATTCCTTCACCCTTAAGGGTATTGACGGTATTGAAAAGATACAGTCAATTATGAAGGCTATGAGAGAGGCAGGTGCATCCCTTATCGACGGTATAGTAACTGTTTACGATTACGAGAAGGGTGTTGATGACCTTCCCAAGTCCGATGTTCTTAAGTTCGTATTTGCAGACTCCTCCTGGATTGCAATCCGTCCCTCAGGTACAGAGCCTAAAATCAAGGTTTATTACTCTGTAAGAGGCGAAAACGAGGCAGATGCTTCTAAGGTGCTTGAGGCAAGACGAACCGTAATCAATAAAATTATAGAGGGCTAAAATTATATGTTAGACCGACTTAAAAGCTGTTGCGTTTCTGCATTGGCTGTTTTGATAATTGTAATACGAGCAATAATTGTAAAGCCTGCATTTGATTATTCTTATTTCATAATATGCGGTATAGCTGTTTTATCCCTTGTTGCTTCAATATTCAAGCGTACATTTATAAAATGGAATATGTCTGTAAGCAAAGAGGAGTATGCAACATTTACTGTAAATCTTTTTATAATCATTTCCTCTGCTTTACCGGTATTATTAGCATTCATACTTTGGTAATAAACAAAAATCCCCGATACAGTGTCGGGGATTTTTTCTTTTATGATTCATTTTATAGCAGATAACCGTTTAGAAATTGCCTGTCAGGATATCCTTAAGCTCGGGTGAAAGAATTTTTCTTGTGTCGTCATCCACAAGGCTGAAGCGATTGCCGTCATTCGGTGTACTCAGATAATTCCACACGCAATAAGGAATAGAATTCTCCTTCAAAAAGGATATAACATCCTTAAACCACGCCATACGCCACTCCAATTTAGCATGACGGATAGTTCCGAATTCTCCACACCACAGAATAACATCAGGGTGCTCCTTTATGAATTTATTTGCCGGATACATTACATCGTACATATACTTTTTATCCATTATCTCGTACCCTGTGTACGCATCATCTCTATTATACGCCAATTTGTAGAAGTCCTTATAGCGTTGTATGTCGCCGGGATAGGGCATATCCCTGTTATAGAAGCAATGCTTTTCCTGGAGGACTCCACGCTGATGTGTAAACTCCGAGGGGTCATACATATGGAAGGTATAGATTACATTCTCGTCATCAAAGATTTCCTGATATTTAAGGCAGTATACATTATTCCAGCAGGTCGTTCCTACAATAATTTTTCTGTCCTTGCTTATCTTTCTTATTGCCTGTATTGTCCGTCTTGCAAGACTATTCCAAAGCTCGGGCTCTACATCCCTTACCTCGTTAAGTATTTCAAACACTATATTGGGCTTATGGGCACACATTTTTTCAATATCTGTCCACAGCCTGATAAAGCCCTCCTGTAATGAAGGGTCATCCATAAGTGACACCTTTTCTTCAACATCACAATAATTTCCAATAGCCTTGTGGAGATTGAATACAATATTAAGATTGTACTTCTCACACCACCCGATAAAGTCATCGAGAAGCTTAAGTATCTCCGGTCTGTATCCACCCTTACCGTCCTCTATTACTATCTGGTCGAAGCCGAGACGGATATGGTCAAAGCCGAGAGAGGCAATATATTTAATGTCTTTTTCAGTAATATATGTTTCGAAATGCTCAAAATCACCTACCGTTAGCGTTTTTTTCTGCTCATCGTTCAGAACATGGTGCCTTTTATAGTTGGTAAGCCAACCTCCGATTCCCATGCCGCACTCAAAGCCCACAAATCTCTTCATACACTGTGCCTCCCTGTCAAATTATTATATCAAAGCAAATCCTCGTTATAGATTGCACGGATACCACCGATAAATTTCGGTCTTACCCTTGCACAAATAATGCTTGCTTCACCTATTTTTTTTGTATTCAAACGAACGGGTACTGCCACTCTCTTAAGGTGCATACCGATAAGGGTGCCACCTATGTCAATACCTGCATCTGCCTTTATTTCCTCTAAAACGCAAGGATTCTTGAAGCTGTGATATGCTACAGTCGCAAGAGAGCCTCCTGCCTTTTTCTGAGGAACTACATTAACATATTCACCACAGGGTACAGCATCCCTTTCTACAACTATTGCTCTGTTAAGATGCTCGCAGCACTGAACTGCAAGATATATTCCCATTGGTTCAAGAACTGACATGATGCCTTTATATATTTCATCTGCAGTATTGGGGTCTGAATTAGTGCCTATTTTAGCTCCTACAACCTCACTTGTGGAGCAGCCCACAACTAATATATCTCCACTCTTGAGCTTAGCTACCTCACAAAGCTCGGATACAGCCTTTGCTGTCTGACACATAATATCCATATTATCATCTCCTTTTCGTATATTGTAGCATCCTGAGGAAAAAAAGTCAACATTTTTACACTTGTTAAAGATTTATTCACAAATATAATGTATACTATATTTGGAAATATATATTAAGGAGTTATTTGAAATGGCTAAACTTAACAATCTTAAAAATTCAATCGAAGTAAAGGGTCCTGTGCTTACCATTGTTATGGACGGCGTAGGTATTGCTCCCGACAGCGTAGGTAATGCAGTTAAAGCAGCTTACACTCCTACTCTCGATATGCTTATGGCAAAATATCCTTGGGTAAAGCTCAAGGCACACGGTACGGCAGTAGGTCTCCCCGGTGATGACGATATGGGTAACTCCGAGGTTGGACACAATGCTCTTGGCTCAGGTCAGGTTTTTGCACAGGGTGCAAAGCTGGTTTCCCAGTCTATTGAAAACGGCAAGATGTTTGCATCCGATACCTGGAAGTCAATTATCTCAAATGTAAAGAATAATAACAGCACTCTCCACTTCCTCGGCCTTTTCTCCGACGGTAATGTTCACTCCCATATTGACCATCTTAAGGCTATGATGGTAAGAGCTAAGGAGGAGAATGTAGCAAAGGTAAGAGTACACATTCTTATCGACGGCCGTGATGTTGGTGAAACAAGTGCTCTTGAATACATTGAGCCCTTTGAGGAATTTATGGCTTCTCTCCGTTCCGATGATTTTGATGTAATGATTGCATCCGGTGGTGGAAGAATGGTTATCACTATGGACAGATATGAAGCTAACTGGAAGATGGTTGAGAACGGCTGGAAGACTCATGTGCTCGGTGAGGGAAGACAGTTTGCATCTGCTAAGGAGGCTGTTGAGACCTACAGAGCAGAGCTTAAGGTTATCGACCAGGATCTTCCTCCCTTTGTTATCGCTAAGGACGGATGCCCTGTTGGCACAATCAACGACGGCGACAGCGTAATTTTCTACAATTTCCGTGGCGACCGTTCCATCGAAATCTCCAAGGCCTTTGACGATGCAGACTTTGACAAGTTTGACAGAGTTCGTTATCCCAAGGTTGTATATGCAGGCATGCTCGAATATGACGGAGACCTCCATATTCCTTCAAACTATCTTGTAAATCCCCCCGAAATCACAAACACAATGGGTGAGTATCTCTCCGATACAGGCATATCTCAGCTCGCAATCTCCGAGACACAGAAATACGGTCATGTAACATATTTCTGGAACGGTAACAAGAGTGGTAAGTTCAATGACGAGCTCGAAACATATATCGAGGTTCCCTCGGATGTAGTTCCCTTTGAGCAGAGACCATGGATGAAATGTGCTGAAATCACCGATAAGCTTATCGAGTGCCTTAAGAGTGGTGAGTACCAGTGCTTAAGAGTTAATTTCCCCAACGGCGATATGGTAGGTCATACAGGTAATCTTCTTGCTACCCGTTGCTCCATGGAGGCCCTCGACCTTCAGCTCAAGAGACTTCTTGATGTTGTTGATTCTCTCGGTGGCGTGGCTATTATTACAGCAGACCACGGTAATGCAGATGAAATGTATGAGGTTGATAAGAAAGGGGCACCCAAGCAGGGTAAGGACGGCTCCTACAAGGCTAAAACAAGCCATACCCTCAATCCCGTTCCTTGCATCATATATGACAATTTCTATGGTGACAAATACGAGGTAAAGGCTGATAACGGTCAGTTCGGACTTTCCAACGTTGCTGCTACAGTTGTAAATATGCTTGGCTATGAGGCTCCCTCTATGTGGGATGAATCCATTATAGAAATAAAATAAAAATAGAAAGGGCTGATTCTTAAAGATTCAGCCCCTTTTAGGTAGATTATGAAAATATGTTATAAAGATAAGAATATCGTTGTTTGCGAAAAGCCGTATGGAATATCATCTCAGCAGTCCGACAAGGAAAACATGATATCCCTCCTTGAAAAAGAGCTGGGGTGTACGGTTTATCCCGTTCACAGGCTTGATATTACAACAAGTGGACTTATTGTATATGCACTTAATAAAAAAAGCTCGGCAACGCTTTCCGATATGATAGCAAAAGGAGAGCTTCAAAAGGAGTATTATGCCATAGTGCACGGAGAAATCCAGACACAGGGTAGGCTTATTGACCTTCTGTATCACGACAGAATAAAGAACAAATCATTTGTTACTGACGCAGAAAGAAAGGGAGTAAAGAGAGCAGAGCTTGAATACAAGCTCGTGGATACAATTGAGCAAAACGGAGATATGCTTTCTCTTACAAGAATAAAGCTTATAACCGGCAGGACCCATCAGATACGGGTTCAGCTTGCTAACATAGGACATCCACTTTGTGGTGACGGTAAATACGGAGCAAGGGATAATTTAAGAATACATCTTCACTCTGCATTTCTTTCCTTTACGCATCCCATATCAAGGAAGAAGCTCACATTCTCATCAGCACCGTATGGGGATATGTGGGATAAATTCAAAATATCAGAATAAAGAGTCCTGTCAATAAATACCCTAAGCCTATGCATACAGGAAAGGTTATAACCGATACGATTCCTATATGCTTTAATGTACGGTAATTAATTTCTTCTTTTTCACATAAGCCTGCTCCTACAAGGGAGCAGGCTTTTATGTTTCCCGTGCTTACCGAAAAACCGAATAACGAGCAAAGAAAAACACAAACGGTAGAGGAAAAGTCCGACAGGAATGCTATTCTTTCATCATTTTTAACTATTCCGTTTCCAAGGGAAGCAATTATTCTTTTACCGCACATAATTGTTCCCAATAGCATAAACAAGGCTACACCGACACAGAGTATAAGGGAAAGAGTATTATGACTTGAGCCTGTACCGACTGTAAGAAACAGCAAAATGCCGATAAATTTCTGCCCGTCCTGGCCCCCGTGCATAAAGGAAGAAAGAATACAGCTTAGCTTTTCGTATTTCGCACACTCCTTGCCGCTTTTTTTGAAAAGCTTGCCAAAAGCAAAGGAAAAAACAGCAGAAAAAGCACAGGATAGAAGCATATACAATGCAACACGAAAAAAGGAAAAAGCGGTCGACTGTCCTGTTGTTATCAAGGAGGCACCAAGCATACAGGAAACAAGTGCATGACTCTCGCTGGATGGCATAGAAAACATCCACGATACTAAAGCAAATACTATAACTCCACACAAGCTGGCACATATTGCCTCTGTGGTATACTCACCGAAATCCACCAAATTAAAGACACTCTCTGCCACTTTTCCACTCATAAAGAAAAAAACAATTACCCCCAGAAGATTAAAAAATCCACAGATAATGCTCGCCCTACCGAGAGACCACACCCCAGACGACACCACGCCCGATATTGAGCCGGGAGCATCCGAAAATCCGTTTACAAGCACTACTCCAAGCGTCAGAGCAAGTGCAATAGAGCTTTTTGTTATTTCCAATGCATCTCCCGATAGCACAAACCTCACCCCCTTGGCATAAGATTATTGTGAGGAAGGTGATTTTATGATACTTGAAAAGGAATATGTAAGGGAAAACGCTGTCCTTTACGCAAGGAAATATGCTTTCGCAAGAAATCCGCTTTTTACCACCTTTGAGGGCATTGGAGGAAATTGCACAAACTTTGTATCACAGTGCGTATTGGCAGGTAGCTGTGTTATGAATTTTACTCCTGTGTTTGGTTGGTATTATCTTTCACTTAACAGGCGAAGCCCCTCCTGGTCCGGGGTAGAGTTTTTTTATAACTTTATAACATCAAACACTGATGTAGGTCCCTTCGGCACCGAGGTGGATGTTTCCCTTGTGGAAATAGGAGATGTTGTACAGCTTGCCGATGATACAGGGGATTTCTATCATACATTACTGATAAGCAAAATCGAAAACGGTGAAATATACATTTGTGCCAATACAAATGATGCACTTGATAAGCCACTGTCGGAGTACACATACGCTTCCTCCAGATTTATTCACATCCTTGGAGTACGATACGACACAAGATTCAGAGTGGATTGCTTTCAATCCTTATATGATCCTCCCATTCCCCCGTCTACCGATTCCGACGAAGGTGCGGGAAACTCAAGCGATACGGTCCCTCCGCCACAAAACGAGTCCCCGGAAGCAGATAACATATCTCCCCAAGCAGAGAACAATATCCAACCAACACCCCCCACTGATAATCAGTGACTTGTCTGTTTACAGTATTTTGACTAAATTTATTTTTTCTCCACCTGTTTTTTTGTTAAAAATACATAAAAGTATTGACAAACCTATAAAAAAAATGTATTATAAATGTATGGTATAAACCTAAACAGGTCCAAATTGGAGGAAAAATTATGAAAAGGAACATTATTCTTGCGTTAATAGCGGCAATCCTTGTTGTTATCGCCCTTTCTCTTACATCCTGCTCTTGTGATGGAGATACGGTTACAACAGTTCCCGGTCCGACCGTAACTGTTAATCCCAATACTCCCGTAGCAGTAAACTACATCCGTGTTGTAGGTGGCGTTGAGGGTGGTACCGGTGTTACCCTTAAATTCAACGCACCTTATTCAACCTGTAGCTTCGATGTAAGGTACAGTGAAAGCGAAATTACAGAGGCGAATTTTGATTCTGCTACTAAGGCAACCTTTGAAATTTCCGGTGACGGAGTAGGTAAGACACTTATTATCAGAAACTTCTCCGCTACTATTGACAAGGCATACTATGTTGCTGTTAAGCCTTATGTTACAAAATCATCAGGCGAAACAGTATACGGTGATATTGCTACAATCCGTGTAGGCGGTGACGAGCTTTTGCCTATTGACTACAATGCCATTGTAAACGCTATTACAGTTCATCACGGTGAATCCTTCAGGAATTTCGGTCCTCTCTTTGATGAGCAGGATACTTCCAAGGTTCCCGGCAGTCTTCTCCGTCCCGTGTCTGAGATAGGCAAGCTTTACTCGGAGAGTGATGACAATACAAATAATAACGGTAAGCCGAGAAAGCTCTCTCCCATTATCGACCTTGAATATCTTACATATGTAAGCAAGGTTTCCTTCTACATTAATGTTGTTCCGAAAAACGATATTGTAATCCGTGTTTCCGACACAGCCGAGGACTTCCAGTCCGATGACTCTGTTTGGGATAAGGTTATGGTATTTGAAGCTGAGGACTTCCAGCCCAAAACATGGTACACATTTGATGTTGGATTGAACGCTGAGTATGTTCAGGTTATCTTCTATGACGGAAGTGCTCCTGTTGAAATCATGGTATTCGGCTACCAGAGTGGTGAAAGCGATCATCCCCCGACAACTGAAATCCATCCTCTCCCCACAGTGGGTGAGCTTATGGGTATTTGCGGATTTGTAGCAGACGGTGGTGGTAACACATCCATTAAACAGGTATCCTGTGCTACAGTACTTCGTGAATATCACAATATGGGTTGGTCCTACAATATGGAATTCTACCCCAAGACTGCAAACGGCTTTAACGGTGGCATGGGTAACTTCGACATTAAATACTCTACCTACTCCAAGGCAGGCATCAATGTAATTCCCTGTGTTCAGTGGCAGTCCATTCCCGCCGGCTCCGTATTTACAAAGAATGCTGACGGTACAATCTCCAGAAGAGACGCAACCGAGCAGGAAAAATATTCAGCAGCTGTATATGAAATGTACGCTGACAATATGTTCGCATTTGCAGCTCGCTACGGTAGAACAAAATCTCCCGAGCTCCTCGAAATAATGAAGGTCCATGTAAGAAGACCTGTTTCCGAGGGTAGCATGGGTATGGGCTACATTGAGTGGCTTGAGCTTGGAAACGAGCCTAACGGTGAGGGTAATGACGGCTTTACTCCCTACCAGCTCGCAGCTCTTACATCTGCAGGCTATGACGGACACTGCAACACAATGGTTGATGTAAACGGTGCCTCTAACCACTTTGGTGCTAAGAATGCAGACCCCACAATGAAGGTTGCTATGGCAGGTCTTGCAGGTGTTGGCTCCCGTTATGTTTCCGCAATGGTATACTGGATGAAGGCTAACCGTGCTGACGGCATAGTTGCTATGGATGCATTCAATGTTCACTCTTACTTCTGCAAGGAATTTGATATCAACGGTCAGCAGATTCTTATGGGCGTTTCTCCCGAGGAATTTGATTTGATTGGCGATCTTACTCCCCTTATTGAGCTCCGTAACAAGTACTATCCCGATAAGGAAGTATGGCTCACAGAGTTTGGTTGGGATACAGCAACAAGCTATACAACAAAGACAGCTTGTCACGCATACGGCGACTACACAGCAAGACAGGTTCAGGCTATGTGGCTCACAAGAGCTTACCTTATAATGTCCGCTGCAGGCGTTGACAAGGCTACAATGTACATGTGCGAGGACGGTACAGGTGAGGACACAACCTCTAATGTACAGTACGGTACATGCGGTGTATATGATGTGAACGGAACACCTAAGGATTCCTACTATTACATGTACACTCTCAGAAATACACTTTATGATTTCACATTTGTACAGGAAATCGATTCCGGCAGACCTGATGTATGGATTTATCAGTACGCTGATGCTGACGGTAACTATGGTTACGCAGTTTGGTGTCCTACATCCGACGGAACAAAGGTTGAAAACTTTAAGCTTTACATAAATGCTGACAAGGCTACTCTTGTTGAAAACAAGTACGGCGAAATCAACGGTGTTAAGACAGAGCTTACAGCTACTGAAAAGGTAGTTACCATTAATGTATCCGAGAACCCCGTATATGTAATGGTTGGAGAAACAGCATTTGTAAATGCTTTGAATCCCGCTACTTCAGCTCAGTAATTGATTATAAAATCCGATAGCGTCTCCTATTTGTGAGACGCTATCTTTTTTGAAAAGCAAAAACATCTCCTGCATAGCCTACAGGAGATGTTTTTTATTCAAAGCTTATTTTTCAATTACAAAAATCGGATTTTCCGATATATCAACGGTTACATATCCGTCCTTATATTCAAGCTCGGATCTCTTTCCGTTATAGGATTCATTTGCAAATTTCACAAGAGTGTATTTGCCCTCGGGAATACGGAACCTGTATCCGGGAACCTTTGTTCCGTCGGCAGTAGGGCACCATAAAGCATACTTGGATTTGCCCTCATCGGTTATATACTTGAAAATCTTGACATTTGTATTTTCCGATTCAAGCTCACCGTCAAAGTAGGTATCACTTATAATTTCCTTTAATGTGTATACATAATAGAAGGAATCCTTTTTATTACCCTGAACAACCACCTTAGCACCCAATTCAATAGGGAAGCGTACAAGTCCACTTGTAGCATATTTGCCCACGGAGGTTTCCTCCGGACCGCAGTCACGGGACATATACATAGCTCCTCTGTCAATCTCTGCCGATGACAGCATAAGATATTCACGCACGAGCCACATAGCCTGAACCTGTCTGCCTGTGTATTCTCCGTATGCATGGGACGCTGTTGATGTTCTGTAATCCTGATTGGTATCCCAGCCAAACTCTGTAAGCCAATATTCAAGATGGGGAGCATATCTGTCACGCCAGTCCTTAATTTTCTTAAGAATGCCGACAATGTCGCCCTCCTCTGCACTTATACCAACATATACCTTTTCCTGAGTATCACCTCGTTCGTCAAGGTTTACATCCACATTTTTTGTAATTCCCGATTTGTTTATACTCTTTCCGCAGTAATGATGCATATTGATTGCATCAAAGGGAAGCTTACCGTCTTTTCTGTTGTATTTTGCCCAGAAGGACATAGCCCTTAGGTAATCGTAATTTACACCTGCAAGTCCCGACATAGACATCTTGAAGCTCGGGTCTGCCTGCTTTACACCTACATTTTTGAATTTTCCCTCGTGTCCGTCATAGCACATGCTCATACACGCTGCCAGCTCAAAGGGAGAATAGAAAAGATCTCTTCCCATCCAGGTTCCGTTGGGCTCATTGAGTGGCTCTACATATGACATATATCCAAGGCCAATCTTTTTTTCCTGACCATCAACCACCTTGATTGCATCGGGGTCTATGTTTTTATTGTGACCGTATCTTGCTGCATACTGGAAAAGAGCAGAGGCATAGGACATATACGCCTCGGGCTGAGTAGTATCGCTTACTCCCTCATCCTTAGGGCTTATATCTCTTCCTACCGTAATGGTAGCACATACATCTATGCCGAAGCTGTGGCGTCTTTTATAAAAGTCGTCAAAGTCCCATCTTAGGTTTGTGCTGGGGTTGGGGGATAAAGCTGTGTCTTC
Organism: Clostridia bacterium; assembly: GCA_017456545.1. Taxonomy (GTDB): domain Bacteria; phylum Bacillota; class Clostridia; order Oscillospirales; family CAG-272; genus RGIG2000. The sequence continues at coordinate 42,991 of JAFTJE010000025.1, forward strand.
ACCGTTGGGAATGCAGGTCCAGGTCCAGGGATGATATTCTCTTATATAAGTACATGCTCTTGAAATATCATCAGCATCGTTTACAAATCCGTTCATTCCCACAAATTTATCCAGCTTGATTCTTCCTCTCTTTGCGGGCTCGGGAATCTGCTCGTTAATTTCCTCAAGCTTATATCCGTAGACAATAATTTCACTGGGTGCATCGTTGTTATTGAATGTGAAATTTATATACCGTGTGTCAAAATTCACCTCAAAGCCCTTCCACTTTTGAAATTCCTGAATAAATTTCTCGTTGTATTCCCATGTAAAGGGAGTACCCATTTTCACAACAGCCTTATGGTTGCCTGTGTTGTTGTAAAAATAGATATTTGTTATTTTATAAATTCCGTCAAGCTCAACAGTAAAGGAAAGGTCTGTCTCTCCTATCCACCATGTATCGTGTCTGGGATGCACCTTAGGTACTTCTCCATCTATACCGTGCAGGGGGTCACCAACCAAATCAAATTCACAGAAGAAATTGGCAGGACACTCAAGACCCATATCATTAATAATCATTTCCGGCGTTATTTTAATTTTCTGAATTTTATTATTCATAGCTAACTCCTTTTTTTCCAAAAGAGGCCTCGGTCGGACAACGATCGAAGCCTCATTTTATTATTTCTCTACAACAAATACAGGATTTTCGGATACATTTACAACTACATATCCGTCCTTATATTCAAGGTCGGACTGCTTTCCAAGTACGGACTCAAATACCATTTCAACAAGCTTATACTCGCCCTCAGGTATTCTAAGCTTCATACCCGGAACCTTGGTTCCGTCGGAGGTAGTACACCAAATTGCATATTTTGCCTTACCTTCCTTTGTAAGGTACTTGAAAATATTTACATTTTCGTTAGGAGCCTCAAGCTCACAATCAAAAACAGTATCTCCCAATGTTTCCTTAAGAGTATACACATAGTAGAAGGAGTCCTTCTTATTTCCCTGAATAACATTTCCGGGATTAATTTCAATGGGGAAGCGTACAAGTCCACTGGAGCCGTACTTACCGACAGCTGTTTCCTCGGGACCGCAGTCACGGGACATGTACATAGCAGCCTTCTCAATGCCTATAGAACTGAGAAGCAAATATTCACGCACAAGCCACATAGCCTGAACCTGTCTGCCTGTATATTCTGCATATGCATGGGCAGAGGTAGCTGTTCTGTAATCCTGGTTTGTATCCCAGCCGAATTCTGTTAGCCAAATCTCCAGCTCGGGGTGATATCTGTCACGCCAGTTTCTTATGGGATCAAAGGCACCTACGATATTACCCTCCTCGGGGCTGACACCTACATACACCTTATCATTTGTGTCTCCACGCTCGTCTATGTTAACATTTACATAGTTTGTAAGACCCTTCTTATCCTTGCTCTTGCCACAGTATCTGTGGGCATTGATAACATCAAAGGGAAGCTTACCGTCCTTACGGTTGTATTTTGCCCAGAATTCCATAGCTCGGAGATAGTTGAGATTGAGTCCCGCACCACCTGACATTGACATCTTGAAATTGGGGTCTGCCTGCTTTACACCCACATTCTTATACATGCCCTCATGTCCGTCATAGCACATACTGAGGAATGCAGCAAGCTCAAAGGGAGAGAAGTAAGGCTCTCTGCCAAGCCATGTTCCGTCAGGCTCGTTAAGAGGCTCAACGGAGGAAAGATATCCTAAACCTATCTTAGGCGTCTGACCGGGGTCAACCTGAATAAGAGCAGGGTCGATATCCTTATTGTGACCGAATCTTGCAACAAACTGGAAAAGCATAGTTGCAAAGCTCATATAGTTTTTAGGATCCTTGGAATCACAGGTGTTATCCTTAGGTCCTCTGGAACGGTGACCGGAGATTGTAGGACAAATGTCAATTCCATGCTCGGAATGCTTACGGTAAAATTCCTCAAAATCCCAGCCGTTTGCATATCCGGGATTAAATGAGATAGTAGTGTTCTCCATATTAGGACGGCAGGTCCAGGTCCATGGATGATATTCACGAATATAATTTACTGCACGGCAGATATCGTCTCCGTCATTGATAAAAGCGTTCATACCCACAAAGCCATCCATATTGGTTTTTCCGTGAGGCTTTCTTTCCGGTATGATTTTTTCATCATCCTTTACCTTGTAGCCGTAAATAACAATCTCGCTTGGTGCGTTATTGTTGTTGAATGTAAAATTAATGTACTGTGTCTCAGCTTCTGCCTTGAATCCACACCATTTCTGCATCTCGGGAGTAAAGCTCTTATCAAACTCCCAGGAAAAGGGTGTACCCATCCTTACATTTGCCGGATGAGCACCGAATTCATTATAAAGGAAAATATCTGTAATCTGATATATTCCATCAAGCTCTACTGTGAATGAAAGATCTGTTTCGCCTATCCACCAGTGGTCGAATCTACGGTGAATCTTCGGATTTTCGCCAATAACTCCGTAAAGGGGGTCTCCGTCGTTGTCAAACTCGCAAAAGAAATTTGACACTCTTTCAATGCCCATGTCATTAATGATCATATCCTCTGTTACACGGATCTTTTGTGGGGTACTGTTCATTTTTTATTCTCCTTGTTCTTGTTGGTTTTACTGTCAAAATAAACCAACCTACTATGAAGTATATATTTTTATAAAGTAAAAGTCAATACCTTTGATGAAAATAATTGGTAATTATCCACTATAAAAATATGCTCAACAGACAAAATATTGTATTTTTTGATAAAAAAACCTTCAGCACTTAAAAAAAAATTATTTTTATTGACTTACAATTAAAATTGTAGTATAATTTACTTAATATAAAAGATTTATATAAGAGCAACCGTATTTTACTTATACATCTGACCTTCTATCGTTTCGGTTGCGAATAATATACTTAAGTTAATGCGAGCTTTCGCATGGAGGATAAAAATGGCTGATATTATTTGGAGCAGTGTCGACACTGCCAACAAGGTTATCGGTATACTGTTCATGGCATTTTATGCATACCAGATACTTTTTATTTTGGTTCCCATATTCATAAGAAAAGCAAAGCACAGTGAAAAGCCCTTAAGACGATATGGCGTACTTATTTCCGCCCGTAATGAAGAGATTGTTATCAGAAATCTCATAGAGAGCCTTAAGGCACAGACATACAGCCCCGAGCATATCCACATCTTTGTGGTAGCTGATAACTGTAATGACAAAACAGCGGAAATCGCAAGAGATGCGGGAGCCGAGGTTTATGAGAGATTCAATACCGAAAGAGTCGGTAAGGGCTACGCTATGGAATTCCTTTACGACAGGATAGTTGAAAAATACGGTGATACATACTTTGACGCTTATGCTATATTTGATGCGGACAATGTGGTTGACCCTAAGTTCTTTGAGGAAATGAACAAGGTATTTTCAGACAAATATCCCGTTGTTACCTGCTACCGTAACTCCAAAAACTACGGTGATAACTGGGTAAGTGCCGGATATGCACTTTGGTTCCTCCGTGAATCCCAGTATCTTAACAGATGCCGTATGCGTTGTCATACAACTGCTGCCGTTTCCGGTACCGGCTTTGTGTTCGATTCCGCAATCATGCGTGAAACAGGGGGATGGAAATTCTTTCTTCTTACCGAGGATATTGAATTTACCAACTACAATGTATTAAAGGGCAGAAAGATAGGCTATGCCGATGATGCTGTAATATATGATGAGCAGCCTACAAAGTTTTCCCAATCCTGCCATCAGAGAATGCGTTGGGCAAGGGGCTACATACAGGTAATGGGAAAATTCGGACTTAAGCTTGTGCGTGGTATTTTTTCAAAGAAATGTACCTCATGCTTTGATATGTCCTGTACAATCCTTCCTGCACTTGTGCTGAGCATTCTTTCTGTGGTTATTAACTTCATAGCAGGTGTCACATTGGCTATAATGGGCGAAAACATAGTGCCTCTCCTTATTTCCTTTGCCGAGACTGTGGCGGGAATGTATGCACTTATGTTTGTGCTGGGTGCAATAACCACTGTTACGGAATGGAAAAAGATCCATTGCTCGGTTTTCAAAAAGATATTGTATGTATTTACATTCCCAATATTTATGATAAGCTATGTTCCCGTAACAATGGCTGCTCTCTTTGCTAAAAACGAGTGGAAGCCCATTGTACACACAAAATCAAAAAGCCTTGATGAAATTACTGCCGGAAGGAACAAAGCCGAGGTAAAGCTGCTTGAAGAAAAAAAGGATGAGTAAATATTGAATAAGCAGGATTATTTCCTGCTTATTTGATTTTAACAGTTTTTTGTTCAAAAAGCATTTTATAATATAAAAAATACTTGCACATCAAATAAAGATATGATAAAATTACTGTGAAATCAGTTCCGAAAGGATTTATATAATGAACGAAAAGCAGAAAAGAATTAGGAATTTTTCCATTATTGCACATATTGACCACGGTAAATCAACTCTTGCCGACCGTATTTTGGAATACTCCAATGCTGTTTCCAAGCGTGAAATGGAGGAGCAGCTCCTTGACAATATGGATTTGGAGAGAGAAAGAGGTATTACCATCAAGGCAAGAGCTGTAAGAATAAACTACACCCACAAGGACGGTGAGGAATATGTACTTAACCTTATCGATACTCCCGGCCATGTTGACTTCAATTATGAGGTATCCCGTTCGCTAAATGCCTGTGAAGGTGCTCTTTTGGTAGTGGATTCCACACAGGGTATAGAGGCACAGACGCTTGCAAATGCTTATCTTGCTGTTGACTGTGACCTTGAAATTGTGCCCGTTATAAACAAGATAGATCTCCCCAGTGCGGATGTGGACAGGGTGAGAAAGGAAATAGAGGATGTTATCGGTATAGTTGCAGAGGACTGTCCTGCAGTCTCTGCGAAGGTTGGACTTAATATTGATACAGTTCTTGACGCCATAGTGGAAAACATCCCTGCTCCGAAGGGAGATGAAAACGCCCCTCTTAAATGTCTTATATTCGACTCCCATTACAATGCTTATCTCGGTGTTGTGGTTTATGTGCGTGTTGTTGATGGCACATTAAGGGCAGGAGATAAAATTAAAATGATGAGTTCCGGTGCAATCTATGATGTTGTCGAGGTAGGCTATCTCAATGCTCTCGGGCTCGAAAGAGGAGAGGAGCTCAAGGCAGGAGAGGTTGGATACATTACAGCAAGTATAAAAACTGTTTCCGAGACTAAGGTTGGTGATACTGTTACCACGGCGGAAAACGGTGCTACCGAGCCTCTTGACGGCTTTAAGGAGGCTCTTCCCATGGTATTCTCCGGTATATATCCGGCAGACGGAGCAAGATACAATGACCTTCGTGATGCTCTTGAAAAGCTCAAGCTTAACGATGCCGCACTTTCCTTTGAGGCAGAGACATCCATTGCCCTCGGCTTCGGCTTCCGTTGTGGCTTTCTCGGACTTCTGCATATGGAAATTATACAGGAAAGACTGGAAAGAGAATTCAATCTTGACCTTATTACAACAGCTCCAAGCGTTATTTACAAGATAGATAAAACCAATGGAGAGACCGTATTTATAGACAATCCCTCCAACTATCCTCCTACAGATACCATAGCCAAGGCGTATGAGCCCACTGTCAGGGCAAATATTATTACTCCTACAGAATTTGTCGGTGGTATTATGGACCTTTGTCAGGACCGTAGAGGCGTATTCAAGGATATGAAATATCTTGATGCTACCCGAGTGGAGCTACACTATATTCTCCCCTTAAATGAAATAGTATATGACTTCTTTGATGCACTCAAAAGCAGAAGCCGTGGATATGCATCTCTTGACTATGAATTTGCCGACTATGAGGAAAGCAGTCTTGTTAAGCTTGATTTCCTACTCAACGGTGAGGTTGTCGATGCCCTTACATTTATAGTACACTCCGAAAAAGCATATGCAAGAGCAAGAAAGATAGCTGAAAAGCTTAAGGATAATATTTCCCGTCAGCTTTTTGAAATTCCGATACAGGCAGCCATCGGCTCTAAAATTATAGCAAGAGAAACTGTCAGAGCCCTCCGTAAGGATGTACTTGCGAAGTGCTACGGCGGTGATATTACCCGTAAAAAGAAGCTCCTTGAAAAGCAGAAGGAAGGAAAGAAGAAGATGCGTCGTCTTGGCTCTGTGGAGGTTACTCCCGAGGCATTTATGGCTGTTCTTAAGCTGGATGATAGCGAGAAATGAAAGACTTAGGATTATATATCCATATCCCCTTTTGCGTAAAGAAGTGTAATTATTGTGATTTCTATTCCCTCGGTTGCGTAGCAGACGAGGGAATAGAACGCTATATAGACTGTCTTTGTCTGCATATAGGAATGGAGGGTAAAAATTATAGCAATAGAAGGGTTGACTCTGTTTTTTTCGGTGGGGGTACACCATCAATTCTCAGCGTGGAGCAGATAAAAAAAATACTCAATGCAATAAGGCACAGCTTTCATCTTACCGAAGACTGTGAAATTACAATCGAAGCAAATCCCGGTACGCTGACAGAGGAAAAGGCTGAATCGTACAAATCCCTCGGCATTAACAGAGTGAGCATAGGTCTGCAGTCTGCATCGGACAGTGAGCTTAGGATGCTTGGCAGAATACATACCTTTGAGGATTTTCAGGAAAGCTACAGGCTTCTGTCATTAGCCGGAATCGACAATATAAGCGTTGATATAATGTACGCCTTACCTAATCAGAAAACCGATGATTTTATAAAAACCGTTGACAAAGTGTGTGAATTTTCTCCCGAGCATATCTCTGCATACTGTCTTAAAATAGAGGAAAACACTTACTTTTACAAAATAAAGGATACACTTTCTCTCCCTGATGAGGATGAGCAATATAAAATGTACATTTCCCTATGCGACAGGCTCGAAAAAATGGGATATGAGCAGTATGAGATAAGCAATTTTGCAAAGTCGGGTAAAAGAAGCAAGCACAATATGAAATATTGGTTATCCCTGGACTATCTGGGATTCGGTCCGGCATCCCACTCCTGTATTGAAGGTGGGCGTTATTCCTACAGCGAAAGCATAGAGGAATATGAAAAGTCCTTAGAAGATGGGAATGAACCAAAAAAAATACCCGAGGCTGATACCCCTCTTACCAGGGATGAGATAATTGACGAATTTGTAATGCTCCGGCTTCGCCTGTCTGATGGGGTTAATGTAAAGGAGTTTGAAGAACGGTTTGAGATAAGCTTTGAAAACCGTTACAAAAAAATTTCAATGTACGAAAAAAGCGGATACATATGCAAAAAAAACGGAGCATATGCCTTCACTCCAAAGGGATTTTTTGTAAGCAATTACATTCTTTCCGATATTTTAGAAAGCATATAAAAAGAACTAAACGGACTGTTTAGTTCTTTTTTCTGTTTGTTTTTGTTGCGTAATGGGAATTTTTATACTATAAAAGCTCAAATTGCTTTTTATTGCTTTTTATGACACCCATATCACGGAGCTTACTTATTTCCGCTGACAGTCCACTGCGTTCTACCTCAAGATAATCAGCCAGCTCCTGACGGTCAAAGGGAATTGAAAATCGGCTGGAGCCCTGTCTTTCTGCCTCCATCATAAGATAAGTCATCAGCTTTTCCCTTGTGGAACGCTTTGATGTTACATCTATTTTCTTATGGAGCATTATATTTTTTACAGCTAAATTTCTCATCAGATTAAAAATCATCTGCTGATGAAACAAACAGTTATTGGAACAGGAATGTAAAATTCTTCCACAGTCTATAAGCATTATTTCCGATGGCTCATTTGCAACTATGGAAACGGGAATGGACTCTGCTCCCGCACAGGAATACTCCTCTCCTATAAGCTCCGAGGTACTGATGGCAGATACTATACTTCTGTTGCCGTAATAATCTGTTTTTATTATCTGTGCCGAGCCCGAAAGGAGTATCCCTACATACCTTGCGGGACTACCCTCTGAAAATATAGTATACTTCTTATCAAAAGCATTTACCCTTGCACCAAGGCAGGAAAGTAAAGCAGCAAGATCATTATCATTTATTCCGTCAAATAGGGGACATTTTCTTAAAATATTAAAATATTTTTTCAATTTTTACTCCTTTTGTTGAAAATTCAACAGAAATTCTGTATCTATTATATTATAATGTAACCAGAAAAGCAAGGAGGAATGAATATGAAAATTGCATTTTTTGACGCTAAGCCCTATGACAAGCCCTCATTTGACAGGTATGGGAAGGAAAATGGCATTGAATTCAAATATTATGAAACCAAGCTCAATGAGGATACTGTGGAGCTTGCCTCGGGATATGACGGTGTATGTGTATTTGTAAACGATACAGTCAATGCCAATGTGATCGACCGTCTTTGCCAATTAGGCATAAAGGTGGTGGCATTACGCTGTGCAGGCTTTAATAATGTGGATATGAAATATGCACACGGTAAAATACATATTGTAAGAGTTCCCGCATATTCTCCCTATGCAGTAGCCGAGCATACAATGGCTCTTTTGCTTACATCGGTACGCAGAATACATAAGGCTTATATCCGTACAAGAGATTTTAATTTCAGCTTGTCGGGGATGACGGGCTTTGACCTCCACGGCAAGACAGTCGGCATAGTAGGAACAGGAAAAATAGGAAAGGTGTTTATGGATATTTGCCGAGGCTTTGGTATGAGGGTCCTTGCTTACGATAAGTTCCCGACACCCGGTCTCGACAACGGTGATACTGTAAAATATGTATCTGTGGACTATCTTCTTGCCAACAGTGATATTATTTCTCTTCATTGCCCTCTTACAGAGGATACCTATCACATAATAGATGAGGATGCCCTTAATAAATGCAAAAAGGGAGTTATAATTCTTAACACCTCAAGAGGAGCCTTAGTAGATACGGAGGCTCTCCTATCCGCAATAAAATCCCGTAAGGTAGGGGCAGCGTGCCTGGATGTATATGAGGAGGAATCAGATTTCTTCTTTGAGGACTTCTCTGGACATATTATCGAAGACGATATTCTGGCAAGGCTTATTTCCATGCCAAATGTAATAGTAACATCTCATCAGGCATTTCTGACAGAGGAGGCACTGATGAACATAGCAGAAACAACCGTAAAAAATATATCGGACATTTTAACAAAAGAGCAATCTCCAAATGAGCTTTGCTATCGCTTTGGCACCACAGAGGATTGCAAGGACGGAAAATGCTTTTGACAGGAGGATATTATGCTAAGAAAGATAATAAAAATAGATAAGGAAAAATGTAATGGCTGCGGGGTATGTGCCAAGGCATGCCACGAGGGAGCCATTGAAATGATAAACGGCAAGGCGGTGCTTACCCGAGAGGACTACTGCGACGGACTGGGAGACTGCCTTCCCGCTTGTCCCACGGGAGCAATAGCCTTTGAGCTGAGGGAGGCACCTGCATATAACGAGGCTGCTGTTATGAAGGCAAAAAATCAGAAGCTCGGAGCTAAGCTCCCCTGTGAATGCCCCGGTACAAAATCCAAAAGCATTCAAAGAGACAATACAATATGTGATACACGGATATCTGTGCAAAGCAGACTTATGCAGTGGCCGTGTCAGATAAAATTAGTTCCCGTAAATGCACCTTATTTTGATAATGCAAATCTGCTTATCTCAGCAGACTGCTGTGCATATGCATACGGCAATTTCCATAATGACTTTATAAAGAATCACATAACACTGATAGGCTGTCCAAAGCTTGATGAAGGTGATTATGCCGAGAAGTTAACGGAAATAATAAGAGTAAACAATATTAAAAGCGTTAAGGTTGTCCGTATGGAGGTTCCCTGCTGTGGAGGTATAGAAAACGCAGTTAAAAAAGCCATACAAGGAAGTGGAAAGCTTATACCCTGGCAAATAGTAACAATTTCCACAGACGGGAAAATTCTTGATTGAAAATATTGATATTAACCGTTGAATGATGTATAATTTATTTATAAAATACTAATAAGCTCAGAGGTAAAGCAATTATGATAATTACAAATGATATTAAGTATATAGGAGTAAACGACCACAAGGTTGATCTTTTCGAGGGACAGTATAAGGTTCCCAACGGAATATCCTATAATTCCTATGCTATAATAGATGATAAAATAGCTATTATGGATACAGTTGACGCAGGATTTACACACGAGTGGCTTGATAACATTGAAAACATATTGGGTAACAGAAAGCCGGACTACTTGATTGTACAGCATATGGAGCCCGACCACTCGGCAAATATAGATACATTTATGAAAACCTTTCCAAAGGCAAAAATCGTATCCTCTGCCAAGGCATTTGCCATGATGGTAAATTTCTTTGGCTCTGACTATGAGGACAGAAAAATAGTGGTAGGCGAGGGGGATACCCTTTCTCTCGGCAAGCATGCTCTTACCTTTGTTACTGCTCCTATGGTACACTGGCCCGAGGTTATCGTAACATATGACAGCTATGACAAGGTTCTCTTTTCTGCTGACGGCTTTGGAAAATTCGGTGCTCTCGATGTTGATGAGCCTTGGATTGATGAATCAAGAAGGTATTATATAGGTATTGTAGGAAAGTACGGTGCACAGGTGCAGGCTCTTCTCAAAAAAGCCGCTAATCTTGATATACAAATGATTTGCCCACTCCACGGTCCCGTGCTCAAGGAGGACCTTGGATATTATCTTGGCCTTTACAACACATGGTCCGGCTATCAGCCCGAGGAGGAGGGTATCCTTGTTGCGTATACCTCCGTATACGGAAACACAAGGAAGGCTGTGCTTCAGCTTGTTGAAAAGCTGAAGGCAAACGGCTCTCCCCGTGTAGTTCTTTTCGACCTTGCAAGAGGTGATATGTCTGAGGCTGTAGCATTGGCATTCAAGTACAGTAAGCTTGTTCTTGCAACTACAACATATAACGCAGATATATTCCCCTTTATGAGAGAATTTATTAATCACCTTACAGAGAGAAATTACTCCAACCGTACAGTAGCACTTATTCAAAACGGAAGCTGGGCTCCTCTGGCTGCAAAGGTAATGCGTGAGATGCTCTCCAAGAGTAAAAATATTACATTTACAGACACATCTGTCAAGATTTACTCTGCTCTCAGCAAGGATAGCTCTGCTCAGCTTGACGAACTTGCCAACGAGCTCTGCAAGGAATATTTAGCATTACAGAGTGATGCTGCAAACAAGAACGACCCCTCTGCTCTTTTCAATATAGGCTACGGTCTTTATGTAGTAACTTCCAACGACGGCAAAAAGGACAACGGTCTTATTGTAAATACCGTTACCCAGGTTACAAATACTCCCAACAGAATAGCTGTAACAATAAATAAGGATAACTATTCTCACCACATTATAAAGCAAACAGGCAAGATGAATATTAACTGCCTTACAACAGATGCTCCCTTTAAGGTGTTTGAGGCCTTTGGATTTGTAAGCGGAAGAAATGTAGATAAGTTTGCAGACTGCCAGCCACTCCGTTCCGATAACGGTCTTGTGGTATTGCCAAGGTATATTAATTCCTTTATGTCCCTTAATGTTGAGCAGTATATTGACCTCGATACACACGGTATGTTTATCTGCTCCGTAAGTGAAGCAAGAGTATTGTCCGACAAGCCGACAATGACATACTCATACTATTTTGAAAATGTTAAGCCCAAGCCCGAAACAGAGGGTAAAAAGGGATATGTATGTAAAATTTGCGGTTGGGTATATGAGGGAGATGTGCTCCCCGAGGATATTGTATGCCCACTTTGCAAGCACGGATATGCAGACTTTGAGGAAATAAAATAAAAGTTATAAAAAGGAGATAAAGAAATGTTAAATAAAAAGGTACACGAGCTTCTTAATCAGCAGATAAATAAAGAGTTTTATTCAGCTTACCTCTATCTTGATTTTTCAAATTATTTCAAGGCTAAGGGCTTGGACGGATTTGCTAACTGGTATATGGTCCAGGCACAGGAGGAGAGAGACCACGCAATGCTCTTCTACACATATTTGCAGAATGAAAATATGGAGGTTACCTTAGAGGCTATTGATAAGCCCGACAAGGTATTTGAGTCCAATATGGATGTATTGAAGGCAGGTCTTGAGCATGAGATATATGTAACCTCTCTCATTAATGACATCTACGGTGCAGCCTATGATGTAAGGGACTTCAGAACTATGCAATTCCTTGACTGGTTCGTAAAGGAGCAGGGTGAGGAGGAAACAAATGCAAATGATTTGATTTCCAAAATGGAGCTCTTCGGCTCCGACCCCAAGAGCCTGTATATGCTTAATCAGGAGCTTAGTGCGAGGGTATACACAGCACCCTCATTGGTGCTCTGATTACATACTAAAACAAGGAGTGTAATTATGAAAAAATATGTATGTGATATATGTGGCTGGGAATACGATGAGTCAGCAGGAGACCCGGATAACGGTATTGCTCCCGGCACAAAATTTGAGGACCTGCCCGAGGACTTTGTTTGTCCTCTCTGCGGTGTAGGTAAGGATAGCTTCAGCGAAGCTTAATCCAAACAGCAAAAATGCTTATGGCAAACAGCCATAAGCATTTTTTTATTTATCGTATTGAGCAAGTGTTTTTGTAAGATGCTCCTTTACTGCTTTTACAACCGAAGGGGGAGATACCACCTTTAATCTGTCTCCGAATGAACAGCACCAGGCAATAAACATAGGTCCTATCTGCACATCTGCCTTACAGGACAGCTTGCCATCCTTGGCTTCAAAAAGCTCTATCTTATTTCCGAATTTATCAAAAATTACATCAAGAATACTCTTATCGGCGTGGAAGGTCACTGTGTGGGTGTCTCCTCCGAACATACCGAACATCTGCCTGTTTCTTTTAGCTATATCAATTTTTTCTACTTCTTTATTTTCTGTTATTGGCTCTTCGAGAATTCGCACCCGTTCCATCCTGTCTATTCTGTAATTGGCAAGGCCCTTGTGCTTGTCATCATAGCATACAAGATAATATTGGTCATTATCAAAAACCGTAGCCACAGGGTTGACCTTATACAGCTTTATTTTATTCGGATTGTTTCTTTCCGTACGGTAGCTTTTCTCCTTGTGAGCATCAATACTGAAATAATTAAAGCTTATCCTTTTACCCTCTATAATCGCTGTGGCAATGGTATCAACAGAATAAAAAATGAGCTCATTAAGGCTTTTTACAGAGCTGAATCTGACAACATTCTTTTTAAGAGCCTCACCCTTTTTACTGCCGGCAAGGGAAGCAATTTTTCCGATAAGCTCCTCGGTCTTTTTTTCCGTGACAAATGCCGATGCCTGCACAGCATCCATAAGTATACGGATTTCCGGCAGGTCAAAGCCCCTGTCCATAACATAGTATCTGTTTCTTTTGGAACGGTCCTTCATTACCTCGTATCCGTAATTATTCAAAAGCTCTATATCGGAGTACAGTATCTTTCTGTCAACAAGTATTCCCTCTTTGCCAAGCCTTTCTATTATCTCAACAGTGTCCATAGGATGCTGTTCATCTGTTTCATTTTTAAGAAGCTCCCAGAGCTTAAGCAATTTTATCTTTCGTGAATTTTCCTGCACTGCGTCCACCTCCCGTTACAATCAGTATAACATATATATTATATTTTTTCAAGATAACAATTGTACTGTTAATAAGACTATTGTACAGTTAAATGTAAAAACGCTTATGACATATGGAATCCACATATCATAAGCGTTATTTGTTTATCAGTTAAGGACTGTCAGCTCACCAAATATGGTCTCTATTTCATAATTGGCTGTAACATCGTTTCCTTCTGCATCGAGTATTGCAATATTCTCTTCAAGAATCACATTCTCCGTTGTGCCTGCCACAGTAATGGTTCCTGTTGCAGCAGCTACAAGGGTGTGACCCTCAACAAGGCTACCCTTACTCAGTATAACGGACTCATTGGTAAGAGGAGTTCCATCATACTTTTTTGTCTCTGATGCTGATCTGATGGTTATTCTGTTTCGGTCGACCCTTAAAAGGTCTCCCTCAAATTTAATGTAATAGTTATCGGTTACATCATTACCCTCGCTGTCATAAACAGCTATAGGAAGCTCCTCAAGATATTCCATAGAAAGCTCTCCTGCCTCAGTAAGGCTTCCTGAAAGCTCAAACTCTACTCTTAATCCATCGGGAATGCTACTGATATAGTAGTCACCTGTACCGTATGACAGAGGAGTGCCGTCGTAATACTTCTGCATACTGTAAAGCGTAATTACTATCTGTGTCTTTGTAACCTTGACAACACCCTCGTGGAATATAAGCTCAAATTGGTCTGTCACATCTCTTCCCTCGGAGTCGTATAGAATGAATGATTCTATTGTGCTTGGACTCTCACCTATTTCTATCTGGCTTCCTGTAATTACAGCCTCATAGGTATAGCCCTTTTTCAAAAGCTCCTCTATAACTGAACCAAAGGGAACCTTTACTTCATTTGATGCATAAAGAGGTGTTCCGTCATAGCCCTTGCTTACCTCTGTGGGAGTAAGCTCAAGACGAATCTTCTCATCACCCTCACCCGAGCCGTCACCCGAGCCGTCACCCGAGCCACCTCCTGAGCCACCTCCTCCGTTCATAGAAGGTGTACAGTCAACTACTATCCAGCCTATACCGTCAATATATACCTCAGTCCATGCATGAGCATTTGTGGAATATATTTCAGCCCACTCACCGGCTGTTGTTTCTCCCACATATCCCTCAACATATCTTGCCGGGATTCCGAGAGCACGGTACATAAGTGTAGCAGAGGAGGCAAAGTGTCTGCATACGCCCTCCTTATATGTATCGAGGAAGGCAACCACCATATTACTTTCGTCGTTCATGGCTTTGTTGTAATCCATATTATAGGTGCCCGATGCCTCGATATATGCTTCTACCAGTGAGATTATATCCTCATCGTCGGCATCAAAGCCCTGCTCTGCAATTACAGACAGCAGGTATGCCTCTGTTTCGGCATCCACAGAGAGATAATTTGCATATACAAATTCTCTGTATGCAAGCTCCTCGTCTGAATAGTCGCCGAGATTAACTGTAAGGTCCTTTCCGTAGCCTGAATACGGGTAATAAGCAACGGTCATATCCATAATATCACCTGTATTTATTACATCATTTGTCTGGATATTATAGTTATAATCGCCATAAGCATAGTAATAAGGCAGGTAATACTGTGTTCCGTGCAGCTTGATAAGAGCCGTGGCAGGGTCAACACCCGATGACTGAAGTGCTATACCTGTAAGATAGTCATAGCTATACTTATCGTCAAGAAGGTTATGATACGGAGTGCCCATCTCCCATTTGGTGCCGGTATAATTCTTACACGATCTGAACTTAAGGTATACAGATCCGGAAACGCTTGACTTGATTTCAATGGCAAGAACGGGATCGCCCTCACCGTCTGAGGAATCGGAGCCACCGATGTTTCCCGAATCGTCAATATCGGGAGAGCCTCCACCGGAGCCTCCTCCACCACCTGAGCCTTCACCTCCACCTCCACCACCGGAGCCTTCACCTTCATCATCGCCTATAACCACAAGGCTACCAAGGCGATGCTCTACCATATAGTAGGCACTGACATCGTTACCATCTCCGTCAGTAATAATTATTTCATAGGTGTTATAAACAATTCCGGGATTGGTTATTGTACCTGTAGCAATTAATGATGCTATTCCGTGACCCTCACAGAATGCTCCATCAATAACTGTCCAGGTTGCCTGGTCATTGGTAAGGGGTTCACCGTCGTATTCCTTTTCTGCCGAGCCTGTTTCTACCTTTATAACAGCATAGGGCACGACAAACAGATCACCGAACTCAAAGGTTACATCATAGTTCATATTCATATTATGTCCCTGAGCATCGGTTATGGAAAGTGATAAAGTATCAACTGTGTTGGGAGAATGACCACTTCTCGTCATTGTACCGTTAACAGTTACGGTATATGTATGTCCTGCAAGAAGTGTCTTTTCGGATGTTATACTGTGCTCATCACATGTAAGGGGTGTGCCGTCATAAAGCTTATGTGCACTGCCTGTGGTAATTTTTATGGGAATCGGTGTGATTTCCAGAGTTCCTAATACATATGAGGGAGCATAGTTATATGTAACATCATTGCCCTGTCCGTCAACAACCCTGAAGCTTGATTCGACAATGGTGTTTTCATAAAGTCCTGCATTTGTTCCTGTACCTACAACAGAAACTGTATAGGTATGGTCAAGAACCATTGCGTTTTCGGATGCAGTGTGAGTACTGTTTGTAAGAGGTGTTCCGTCGTATTCCTTTGTATCGTCGGCTGAGGTTATTGTAATTGGTCTTGGGAATACCTCAAGCCAGTTGTCAACAAGAGTAACATTGTAATTTCCACTTACATCGTTGCCCTGTGCATCGGTTATTTCTACGCTTCCCGGTACTACCACATTGGGCGAAACACCTGCGTTGGTTTGCGAGCCCGATGTTGTAGCCGTAAGGCTATGAATGGGAAGCAATCTTTCTGTTGTGACTCCGGGAGCTGTAAGAGGTGTTCCGTCATAATCCTTGCTTCCGTAGTCTGCTATAACATTTATTTCTCTCTTGTAAATTTCAAGCTGTCCGTTTACATAGCTTATATCGTAGTTATTGGAGTAATCGAAATTATCATCCACAACCTTTAATACAAGTATATTTTCACATGTGCCTACATTGGTTATCTCTGTCCATTCCTCGGCACTGAATCTGTGTCCGTCAACAAGCTTAAGCTCTGAGGTTACCTCTCCACTTCTTTCGGAATGGGGTTCACCGTCATATTCCCAGCTGTTGCTTCCTGTAAGGACTGTAATAGGACGCCTTGTTACTGTGAGCTTACCCTCTGTATAACTGATATCATAGTTGGAGGTCTTGTCAGCTCCTGTCAATTCCTCTATTACAAGTATATCAAGAATATTGTCCTTAGGCCCCTCGGATACATTTGTAATAACAGCATATTCATTTACTGATGTTGTATGTCCGCTTACCAGAGGAGTAGACGGGTCTACTGTGTGATTTGTACAGAAGTGCTCCTCGCCGTCATATACCCAGCTATATTCTCCTGTGCTTATGTGTAAGGGCTTGGGAATAATAGTAAGGGCTCCACAATCCAGACTGATGCTGTAATTTTCGGTTACATCATTTTCTCCGGAATCCAGAACTGTTATTGTGGCTGTATTATCCTTCGGTCCCTCGAGAACATCTGTAATTGTAGCCCATCCGCTTGCCTGTGTTGTATGACCCGACACAAGCGGAGTATTCTCGGATACATGGTGTCCTGCATTTGAATGAGCTATACCGTCATATATCCATGCGGAATCATATGTTATAACGGTTATGGGTCTTGGGTCAACGGTCAGGGTGCCGTATTCATACGATATGATATAGTTAGGCGTCATATCGCTGTTTGCACTATCCTTAATTTCCACTGTCAAATAGTTAAATCCACTATCCCATACATTTGTTACGGATGTATAGCTTACAACCTCCGTATGATGTCCGACTACAAGAGGAGTCTGCTCCGACACCTTATGTCCGGTCCAGCTGTGTGTCTCTCCGTCATAGGTCCAATTCTTATCCTCTGTTACAATTGTAACGGGTCTTGGGTCAATGGTGAGAGTACCGTTCTCATAAGCTATGGAATAGTTATCTGTCATATTCTCGCCGTCTGCATTCTTTATCTTTACAACGAGAATATTGGGGGTAGGACCATCCCATACATTTGTTATTTCCGTACAGTCTGTCGCCTCTGTCGTGTGTCCCTCCACAAGGGGAGTATCCCCGTGCACATAATGCTCAGGGCTGCTGTGTGCCTCTCCGTCATAGGTCCAATTACTGTCGCTTGTTACTATTGTAACAGGTCTCGGAGTAATGCTGAGAGTACCGTAATTATATGTAATAGCATAGTTTTCTGTAACATCGCTACCGTCTGCATCCTTCATAATAACGGTAAGAATATTATCCGTAGGTCCGTCCCAGGTATTTACAATCTCTGTAAAGGTGGATACCTCTGAATAATGAGATGCTATAAATCCGTAGTCGCAGTTAACTGTATGCTCAGTATAGCTATGTACCTCTCCGTCGTAGGTCCAGCTTGCTGTGCCTGTTGTAACAGATATAGGACGGGGGTATATACTCAGCTTTCCACATTCATATGTTATATCATAGTTTGAGGTTACATTGATATTTCCACTGAATATACTTATTTCAAGGATATTATCAACCTCTCCCTCTCCAACTGTGGAAACAGATGCCCTGGAGAATGCTGATGTCACATGTCCACTCACTAACGGGGTCTCGGATGATACTGTGTGTCCACTCCATGAATGAGAGCCTGTATCATACATCCAGCTCTTGCTGTCAGTAATAATCCTTACAGGTCTTGGAGTTACAGTAAGGGTGCCGGGGGTATAGGATATGATGTAGTTTTCCATCATATCAATACCGAGGTCATTCTTAATAGCCACCGTAATATCATTATCCTTCGGTCCGTCCAATACATTTACTATTTCCGCACCTGTAAGTGCTTCTGTATAATGTCCGTCAACCAAAGGCGTATCGGCAGATACATCATGTCCTGTCCATTGATGAGATGCCCCGTCATACACCCAGCTCTTATCCTGAGAAATAACCGATACGGGTCTTGGATTTATTGTAAGATTTCCGTATTCATAGGATATCTCATAGTTTTCTGTAACATTGTTTTCATCGCTGTCAAGTATATCTACTGTAAGAGTGTTTTCCACCACTCCCTCCGATACACTTGTAACAGAGATATTGGCAGTTACTACGGTTGTATGACCCTCTACAATGGGTGTATCGGTTGATACCTCATGGTCATTTGAAAAATGAGGTGCACCGTCATATACCCAGCTTGCATCCGATGTGATAATTTTTACATCACGCTTGGTTACTGTAAGAGTACCGGGCATATAAGTAATATGATAGTTGGAAATATCTATGGCTTCCTCGCCCTTGGCTACGGTAAATGTAGCTGAATCAACTGTGGATTCTGCCACACCTACATTTGTCTGAGAGCCGAGGACTGTGGCACCTCCCACATGGCCCGACACTATGTTATCAACAGTAATGCCATTACCGGTAAGCGGGGTGCCGTCATAAATTTTTTCACAGCTTACAGGGGTAACTGTAATCGGTCTTGGAGTAACAGAAAGCTTACCGAGGCTTATTGTACTTATCTCATAGTTCACTGTGACATCTGTATCTGCTCCGTCCTTTATCGTAAGGGTGATTGTGTTGTCAATCTGCCCCTGACTTACATTTTTTACTGAGGCTCTTGTATTTACGGAGGAGGAATGTCCGTTGACAAGAGGAGTATCGGCAGAGATAGCATATACCTCCCAGCTGTTTTCCTCTCCGTTATACTCAAATATATGATCCTCGGTAGAAATGCTTATGGGCTTCTTATTTACCTTAAGATTACCCTTTTCGTATGTTATTTCGTAATTTTTTGTGTTGTCTGTATTATCTGATTTCTTTATACTCAGGAGGATTTCATTTGCAACGCCGTCACCGTTTGCATCCTTAACTACGGTATTGCTTGCAATATGGGAGGAATCTCCCTCCACGAGTCCTGTTTCGGATACTATTTCGTATTCCTTGTTTTCATGCTGAGCACCGTCATATACCCACTCACCGTCGCCTGTTGAAACAGTGATTTTTCTCGGTGTTACCGTAATGGTAGCCTCAGTCAGAAATATCGAGTAGTTTGAGGTTACATCCTTTCCCTCACTGTCGGTGATAATGAAGCTGATTATATTTGTGGCACTTCCACTATCCGTTATACCAACACTTTCGGAAACAGTAACGGTATGACCCTCTACCATCTGAGTGGTGCTGTCTATTTCAAAATCCGTATATTTATGCTCTGCTCCGTCGTATTCAAATTCGGCATTTCCGATATTAATCTGTACAGGTCGCTTATTTACAGTCAGCGTACCCTCTCTCACCCTTATATTATAATGGGCAGATACATCCTTTCCCTCTGCGTTTACAACACGGAAGGAGGGGATATTTTTTATTTCTCCAACATTGGTAATGGAATCCTTGAAGGTAGCAATAAGCTTATCGGATTTGTCTGTATTGCCGTAGGCAAGGGTGCCTCCACTAAGCTCATATCCATCATACATAAATGGCAAGGCATCATATATATCGGACGCATCCCCTACCGTTACGGTTATTTCTCTTGTAGTAAGGTCTATTTTGCTTGATACAGGATTAACATCATACGCCCAGGTAATATCGTTACCCTCTGAGTCGGTAATGATTATGGAAGCCTTTACCGGCTGTACAGTTGTGCTGACCCGGGATATATCCTCATAGATATAGTCGGTGCAGTATATTTCATCCCCCTTAATAAGGCTTGCAGTTACCGATGGGGTATCACCGTACAAAATGCTCTGCTGCTTTACCTTTACATCCAGCTTTTTGGGCAGGATTGTAAATGCATGGATGTCTCCGTACCTTGGATTACCAAAGGAGGAGGTTGAAACTGCTCTTACATAGTATTCTCCCGGGAATCTGGGCATTTCCTCTAAAACAGTTGTAAAATCCTTATCCGATGAAAACTCGTATACTACATCCTGGAAAAGTGCATTTGCCTCGTAGGTAAATTCTGCTCCGTATTCGAATGATGCCGGACACTCCTCGCTATCATATACAATGCCCTGTGTACCGAGGTAGCCCGAGGTTAAGGCAATAATTACAGACACGACAGAGATGATCAATGCACGAAAATGCTTGATCGTTTTGAAAATATTAGCAATAACAGATATCCGTTTGTAATATTTATCGTATTGCATACTGTCCTAACCCTTTCTTATAAAATCCTTGGAGATACAAAAAGCTCTCCGTTTTCAAATGTGATAATATAGTTTCCGGTAACATCCTTACCCTGTGCGTTCTTTATTTCTATATCGGTAACTGTGTTAGCACTCTTTCCTACCTTGGTCTGTGTGCCCTCTACGGTTACCAATATAACATCTCCATGTGCCACAGCACCCGAAAGTGTATATCCGGGATTTGTAAGAGGTGTACCGTCATATTCCTTTGTATCGGAATTTGCCACAATGTGCAATGTTTTCGGTGTTACGGTAATACGGCCGTATGTATTGTTAAGCTTATAATAATCGGTCACATCATTGCCACTTGCATCCCTGATTTCAATATCATATGTATTGGCTACTGTTCCCACATTTACAATTGAGCCCTTGGTCTCAAGCTTTGTTACCGTATGCCCGTGTAAGAGATTGCCGGTGTATGAGCACTCCTCGGATGTTATCGCTGTACCGTTATACTGTTCTGTAGCTGAGCCTGTGGTAATACGCAGCTCCTCAACATACACATGAACTGTTCCTTTTGTATATTTGAAATTAAACTGATCGGTAACATCATTGCCATCCGGGTCATAAAGAGTAAAGCTTTCGATATAGCTATTGCTCTTGCCCGCCTGTGTTCTTTCTCCTTTTACAACAACCTCATATGTATATCCATCATCTAAAAGATCCTTTATACCTACAACGGTGTTTCGTGCCACTAAGGGTGTGCCGTCATATTTTTTAGACACATCAGCGGGGCGTATTGATTTCTTAGTTCCGTTAGGATTATTTTCGCCTCCTGCTCCTCCTGCACCTTGTGAGCCTCCTGTAACATCAACGGGCATCCATCCGATTCCGTCAATATATATTTCTACCCAGGCGTGAGCCTCCTTTGTGGTTACATCAACCCACTCATCCTCCTCTGCATTACATACAAATCCTGTTGTATATCTTGCGGGAATACCGAGTGAACGGAACATAAGCACTCCGGCAGAAGCATAGTGCTGACAAATGCCCACCTTGTATCTGTCAAGGAATGCTACTACTATATTGCCCTCCTTGTCAAGATTCCTGTCGTATTCAAGATCGTACTCTGCAGAGCCCTTTATATACTCGGTAATCTTACTTACAATTTCCGGGTCATCGGAGCTGAAGCCGTTTGCAGCTATAACATCGTTCATATAGGCTCTTGTCTGATCGTCTACTGTAAGATAGTGTGAATATACAAATTCTCTGTATGCAAGCTCATCATCCGAATAATCTCCAAGCATACCCGTAATATCGCTTCCGTCTCCGTCATAAACGAGATAATAAAGAGAATATTCTTCTGATGTGCCACTGTATATAACATCGTTTGTCTGTATATCGTAATCAAACATCTCAGCCGAGGTATAATACGGAAGCAAGTACAGAGAGCTGTTCTCGGTTTTTATTTCCATAAGTACACTTTTTGAGCCACTGTTTTTAATCGCGATAGATGTAAGATAATTAGCACTGTAGGTATCGGAAAGTAATCTGTTGTATGCGATAGCCGAGCTCCAGCCCTTTCCTGTATAGTCTCCTGCACTTGCTCCACGGAGATATACAACACCTGTATGCTTAGCCTTTATCCGTGCAACGGTTGTCGGCTCCATATCGGAGGGAGGACCTGAAATATTGGACCCAGATGTATTTCCTGCACTGCCTGAGCCGTCACCTGAGCCTTCGCCCGAGCCTTCGCCCGAGCCATCACCCGAGCCATCACCTGAGCCACCGCCCGAGCCGTCACCTGAGCCATCGCCCGAGCCATCACCTGAGCCATCGCCCGAGCCGTCACCTGAGCCGTCACCCGAGCCGTCGCCCGAGCCGCCTCCGGGACCTCCACCGGGAAGATCACCATCGGAGGCAGAGCCTGTTACATCAACAGCTATCCAACCCACCTCATCAATGTAAATCTCAACCCAGGCGTGAGCCTGCTTAGCACTGACCTCTACCCACTCTCCTGTTTTTGCATCCACACAGTAGCCTACTGTATATCTTGCAGGGATACCGAGAGCTCGGTACATAAGCACGCCTGCAGAGGCATAATGCTGACAAATTCCTTCCTTGTATGTTTCAAGAAAGGCAATAACCTTATTTTCCTCCGAATCAAGTGACTTATCATATTCTAAATTGTATACCGCAGAGCCTCTTATGTACTCTGCTACCTTTGTGATTACATCGGGGTCTGAGGCTGATATGCCCTGCTCCTGTATCACATTGTCAAGATATGCTCTTGTTTCGCTGTCTATCTCGAGGTATGTGCTGTACACATGGTCTCTGTACAATGCCTCATCGGAGGAATAGCTGCCGAGATTTCCCTTAAGCTCTGTTCCTGTGCCTGTATATGCATAATAGCACACAGAATAATTATCTCCCTGTCCCTCATATACCGTATCACTTGTTTGCACGGTATAATTATATGAGCCGAGGCTCATATACGAGGGGAGCACATAGTCGGAGGTGTAGCTCTTTATCTCAACATTGCTTCCTGTAATTCCACTTCCTGCCATAGCTATACCGCTAAGGTAGTTAAGTGAATATGTATCTGCAATAAGTCTGTTGTATGAAGGAGCAGGCTCCCATCTTGTTCCGTTATAATCTCCCAGGCTGGAGAGCTTCAGATAAACAAGACCGTCTGTGCTTGCCTTAACCTCAAGCATAAGCACATCCTCGTTTTCTCCGCCTTCTATATTTCCGGAGCTGTCAAGGGCTCCCTCTCCTGCTTCACCTTGGTTGCTGTTATTCGCATCAGAGCCTCCTGTAACGGGCTCTCCCTTTACAGTAAGCTTACCGAGCTGCTCTACGATGCTGTAATTTCTTGTTACCTCTGTTCCTTCTCTGTCGGTAATGATTGTTTCTGCAATTACATTATCAATCTGACCCGGCTCAATTATCAAGCCGGAAACAGCAACATCTATTGTATGTCCGTCAAGAACACCTGTAATTGATACAATCTCCCATTCATTGCAGGAAAGAGGCTCTCCGTCGTAGTCCTTACTTGCACTTCCCGTACGGATAACTATTTCTCTTGGCTGAACTATCAATTCTCCGTATGAAACGGTTATCTCGTAGTTGGATGTCACATCAGTACCGTTTTCATCAACTATAATAAACTCGGCAAGGCTGTTGGTTACACGGCCTGCGTTTGTTATGGAGGACGACATTACTGCACTCTGAATACTGTGTGTGCTCTGAATTCCCGTATCGGATATAATCTCGTATGTCGGAGCTGTAAGAGGGGTACCGTCGTATTCCTTAATTGCGGAGGCTGTTGAAATATGTATCCTTGTAGGAGTGACAGTAAGAGTGCCGACACTCATTTCTATTTCATAGTTGGATGTTACATCGGTACCGTTTGTATCACTTATGTATGCAGTAAATGTATTTTCAACATTACCCACATTGGTAATTGTTCCTGTTGTCACAAGAGTCAGTGTCTGTCCCTCGGCAATCTCTCCCGACAGTACCTCAGTTGCGGTATTTGTAAGAGGTGTACCGTCAAATTCCTTGGAGGATGTACCACTTGATATTATCATTCTTCTCTTTGTAACAGTAAGCTTTCCGTAGGAGACTGTAAGCTCATAGTTTGCTGTAACATCTATGCCGTTTTCATCACGGATAACAGCAAGGAATGTATTATCAATCTCACCGGCATCGGTTAATGAAGCAGTAGGGGTAAGTATTATGGTATGACCCTCTGCCACTGTACCATCAAGAACAGTGATATCGGTATTTGTAAGAGGAGTACCGTCATATTCCTTGGATGCACTTCCGCTTGTAATAACAAAACCCCTTTTTGTAACCTCTAATTTTCCTGCAACTATTTCTATACCGTAGTTCTGAGTTACATTTCTTCCGTTTTCATCGAGAACGCTGAATACAGCTGTATTATCTACCTTTCCACAGGCTGTAATCCCACCTGTGAAGTCGGCAACCACTGTATGTCCCTCAAGAACATCACCGGAAATAAATCTCCAGGTATTGTTTATAAGAGGAGTACCGTCATAGAGCTTAATAGCTCCTGCTGTCTCCACTGTCAAGGGAATCTTAAGCATTTTAAGCTTACCAAACAAGCGTGTAATATCATAATTTGAGGTTACATCCTTGTTATTGGCATCATAAATAGCCACTGAAAAGCTGTTATCGGCCTCGCCCGTATTATAAATCACGGAGGGGTTATCAAATCTCATTGTATGTCCGTTTACAAGCTCGCCGTTTGTAAGGGAGTAGTCGTTACAGGATATCGGCTGTCCGTCATACACCCTTTCAACGGATGCCGAGGTTACGGTAATAGGTCTTTTAAGAACCTTTAATGTACCGTCATTACACTTTACTGTGTAATTACCCGAAACATCCCTTCCGTTTCCGTCAGTCAAGGTTACTGACACCTTGTTTACGGATGTGCCTACAGTAAGCTGAGA
The DNA here is from genome assembly GCA_017456545.1 of Clostridia bacterium. Classification (GTDB taxonomy): domain Bacteria; phylum Bacillota; class Clostridia; order Oscillospirales; family CAG-272; genus RGIG2000. The sequence goes on from JAFTJE010000025.1 coordinate 68,250, forward strand.
GCCTGTAAAGGTTGCCTTTATTATATGACCCTCAACCACGGAGCCATCGGTTATTTTATATGTCTCACACTTCAAGGACTGTCCGTCATAGGTTTTTTCCAGGCTGTCTGCCGTTATCTCCAGATAATGAGGAGTAACCTTAAGCTTTCCCGGCTGATATTCAATAGTATAATATTCCGTAACATCAGCACCGTCCTCATCAATGACGGTAACGGAAATATGGTTATCGCTGACGCCTACATCTGTCTGAGAGCCTGTAACACTGACCTTAGCAGTATGACCCTCTTTCAGTTGTCCGTCTACCAGCTCCCACTGGTTCTTCACAAGGGCCGACCCATCATAGACACCCTCTGCCGAGGCTGACTTATATACAAGCTTTGTCTGTGTCGCATCTATGGCTCCTGTACCTATCAGCGATAGCATGACTACAAGCATTGATACAATTCCTATAATAGCCGAACCTATTATGTAAATCATTTTCTTAGTCATAATTATACTCTTCTAACCGTTTGAAAAATTGTTGTTGTTTTCCTATATATGAGCTATCACGCATTTCTTTCGAGACGGTGAATAGCATTTTTGCAAAGTATCATTCTGTCGTAGCCGAACAAATCGTCAAGATATTGGCAAAGTCCCTCTGCTGCACTCCTCAGATATACGGGGTTCTGTGTCTCGAGCTTTCTGATTATCTTCTTTGACAGTATATCGTCA
>JAFTJE010000012.1 GCA_017456545.1 Clostridia bacterium
GAGAATCCCCATAACTACTATGTAGACCTTTCCCAGGATTTGTGGGATGAGAAAACTATGCTTCTCAGAGGCAGGGGAAAAATCGTTAAGAAATAATACTTGACGCTTATACTCCCTCAGTCACTCCGTGACAGCTCCCTCTAAGATGGAGCCTTAATTATCGCTTTTTATACTATAAACAGCCACAGGGCGAGGAAAATTCCTCGCCCTGTGTTTTTTTATTCGGTTAATATGGGATTAAATTATTCCCTTCTTATACATAATTCTTGCAACTATAAGCGTGAATACAACTCCCACGGGAACCATAATTCCAACGGTGCCCGAGTTGAGTGCGGGAATTGTGATAAAGAGTGCCAGCATAAGAATTATAGGTGCTATTGAAAGCTTTACATTCTTTGATATAAATACCACTCCAAGACCTCCGAAAAGTGCCGGGAGCATCTGTGCGAAGGCAGGCTTAAGCACGGGAGATTCCAACACGGGAGTCAAGGGAATAATAAGAATTACACCGAGAATTACAATTACAGTTGTTACAATACTGGATACAGCAATTGAAATGGTGGATATAATCTCGCCCTCCTCGGAGTTGGGCTTTACATCAGCCTTTTCCATAGCGTCAAGGGCACAGGGGAGCTTAAGATTTGAAATATTACCTGTTACAAAGGAAAGGTATGCACCACCTGCACCGAGCATAGGAACATATGTAATAACCTCAATAACTCCCACAGCCCAGTACATGGGAGCAACTGCAAGAGCTCCCTTAGCCAGAGCAGCCCAGTCGGGAACTACGCTGAATACAAGGGAAACAACCAAAGGAAACAGGAACAAGATTGCAAGCAGGGAAAAGCCCCAGATTCTGCCGTCACGGTGAACGGAGTCAAGATATGATACATTCTTTTTATTATCCATCTTAATATCTCCTTTCTTAACCTAACCACGCAGTTACGGGTATTGCTATTGCCATACCTGCAATAAGACTGATTGGAAGTGCATAGTCATTCATCCATCTCTGCTTAAGCTTAATGGCAAGAATGCCACAAAGAGCCATTATAATGGCCGATGCGAAAAATACAACCACGGGAATAAGTCCTGTTGTATCGCCCTTAAACACATTTGCCACATCACAGAATACGAAGCCGAGGAATGCCGATATCATACCGAGGAACATAGCGTTAGTAAATATTTCACGCCATTTTTTGTCGGATTGTTCGATTTTTTTCATACCGTTCTGTATTTTCTTTGCAAAAATGGGAGTAAGAATCAAGCCTGCCGCAATTCCGAAGGTCATTACCCATACTACTGTTACATATATCTGAGGGTCTGTTATTACCTCGGACAAATTCAGACCGAAGGCAGCAAGAGCTCTTTCGGCAGCTATGGTCTCGTAGGAGAGTGAGCCGATAACAGAGAGCCTCAGCCACGGCAACGGGATACCCAAACTTAGGGAAAGGGCAATAACACCTGCAACTATGGAAATAGCAGGAGCTATTGTAAATATAGCAGAGGAAAGCACAGTCTTTTTAAGAACTGTCTTATCAATTCCTATTGCCTTAGCTCTTTTCAAGGCTCTTATAAGGAAATACACAGACTGTGCAATTACCACAGCAATAATAATTCCGACCATAACAAAAATTATAGGGTGATTTACGCTGAACTCCATAATCTGTATTATTCCTCCTCTACCATTCTTTCATATTCTTCAAAAACGGGGACAGCCTCGTTTTCATCGGTTACCAGTATAAGCGTTCCCGATTCCTCATCAAGACGGAACACAATTACCTCGTCCTCCATAACGCCGTCTATTTTGCTTACGGGGTGAAGTATAGCGTAGCAATAATTCTCCATAGGGATAATTGCCACCTGCTCAAATTCTGTTTTGTTTCCGTTTTTGTCAAGAAGGATTATGTTGTCATAATTCTCATCATCTGTGAGAATGTCAAATAAGCTTTTTTCGTCCATATTCTCTACCTGCCTTTATTTTTTGTAAGGGGAGTGTCTGTTATCTTTCGGAAATATCGTTTTCGAGAGTGGAGAACTTTGTATACTGACCGAGCCAGCTCATATGTACCGTACCTGTCTCGCCATGACGGTTCTTTGCCACTATAACATCTACAAGGTTTGCCTTCTCGGGGTCGTCTCCGTAATAGTCTCGGGACAGGAACATAACCACATCGGCATCCTGCTCTATGGAGCCGGACTCACGAAGGTCGGAAAGCATAGGCTTTTTATGCTCCTTCTCCGTAGTTCTGGAAAGCTGTGCACACACAATGACAGGAACATTAAGCTCCTTTGCCATAATCTTGAGTCCACGGGATATTTCACCAACCTCCTGGGCACGGTTTCCGTCCTTTCTCTTCTCTCCCTGCATAAGCTGGAGATAGTCGATTACCACAAGGCCCAGATTTTTAACACGGCGAAGCTTTGCCTTCATGGCTGTTACGGAAATATTGGGATTTGCGTCTATGAGTATATCCGTCTCCGCAAGCTCGGAGGTTGCCATAGCTATCTTATCCCAATCGTCATTTTCTATATTACCCTGCTTTATCCTCTTGGAGTCCACAAGAGCCTCTGAGGAGACAATTCTCTGTACCAATTGCTCAGCACCCATTTCAAGCTGGAATATAGCTACTGCCTTTTTTGTTCTTTTTGCTATGTTGGTAGCAATGTTGAGAACAAAGGCTGTTTTACCGATACCGGGGCGTGCTCCCACAATAATAAGGTCGCTTTTTCCAAAGCCCACAACATATTGGTCCAAATCGGAAAATCCACTCTTAAGACCGAGGACATCCTCGCCTGCACCCTCCTTAAGAGTCTTTAATCTGTCATAAAAATCAAATATTACATCCCTTATGTGAATAAAGTCGGTTCTTTCATTATTGCCCGCTATCTCGTATATCTTCTGCTCGGCATAGTCTACTATTCTTGATACATTCTCGCCCTCTGTGTACACCTTATCCTGAATATCGTCAGTAGCCGTAATAAGCTTTCTTAATATACTTTTGTCATGTACTATCCTGGCGTAATCCTTGGCGTTTGCACTGCCGGGAACTATATCACCGATGATTCGCAGATAGGACATTGCCGCAGCCTCATCGTCGTAAATACCCTTTACCACAAGCTGATTTATCAGGGTAATCAGGTCAAGGGGTCTGTTACTCAGATTGAACTCATGCATTATAAGGAAAATATCCTTATGCTCCTCAATATAGAAGTCCTCGGCAGAAATAATCTGTGCCACCTCGTCAAATTTGTTGGGGTCTATAATGATAGAGCCTAATACCGACTGCTCTGCCTCCACAGAAAAGGGAACCTTTTTCTGAAAAGCGTCCATTTATTTCTTCTCCGTTACCTTTACATTGAATTTTCCACTGATGTCTGCATAGAGCTTGATTTCTATTTTATATGTGCCGTATGCCTTGATTGGGGAATCAAGAAGAATCTTACGCTTATCTGCCTCAATTCCTGTCTGCACCTTCAATGCCTCTGCAATATCCTTTGATGTGATGGCACCGTAGAATCTGCCGTCGGCACCTGCATCGGCTGTGAGCACTACTGTTGTCTCGCCGAGCTTCCTTGCCAGTGCTCTTGCATTTTCCTTTTCTACCTCTTCTCTGTGCTTGGCAGAGGACTGCTTACTCTTTATATCATTTATAACCTTTGAATCTGCAGGAACTGCCAGCTTTTTCGGGAAGAGGAAATTTCTTGCGTATCCGTCGGATACCTCAATTATCTGGTCCTTCTTTCCCTGTGCCTTTACATCCTGTAATAATACAACCTTCATCTTATCTTTCCTCCGGGTCTAAGTAATTATCAATTGCCTCCTTGAGCTGGAGCAGTACCTGGTGCATAGCACTCCTTACAACGGCACCTGCCGCATCGTATCTGCCTCCACCCTGGAGAGCCTCGAGAATCAGCTGTACATTTACCGTTCCGTTTGAACGGGCAGAAATATGCACGCTGTCTCCTATCTGTACAAGAGCAAAGGATGCCATAACCTCATCTACCATTAAGAGGTTGTCCGCTACTCTTGATGCAAGTATTTTATCTGTTGCGTCCACGCCGCTTTCATTAACGGCAATAGCCATACAGTGACGGTATATCTCTATCTTCTGACCGAAGAGAGCCTCCTGCTTATATTCCGATATATTCGACTTGAAGAGGTCCTGTATAGCATCATATGAGGCTCCGTTATCACGAAGATACATAGCTGCCGCAAAGGTCTTTGTTCCCGCACCCTTGGTGAAGTTTCTTGTATCAAGGGTAATTCCCGCAAGGAGCATATTTGCCTCAACGGGAGCAAGCAGGGACTCCTGTAATGTAAAGTCCAGCATCTCCGACACAAGCTCACTGGCACTGGATGCCGAGGGCTCCACAAGCTCAAATATAGGCTTTCTCGGATATTCCGAGGTCTTTCTGTGGTGGTCAATAATAGCCACATTGTATACATTATCGTAAATATCTCTCGATTCAAACATCAAGGGGTTATTTACATCCACGAGTATAAGGAGTGTATCCGAGGATACAAGGTCAAGCCCCGACGCAGAGTCTACAAAAAGACCCTTATAGAGCTTGTTGTCTCCGATTATCTTAAGACATTTTTTGATATTGATGTTCTTAAAATCCGTAACAATATTAACCTTTACTCCACAGTACATAGCAAGCCTTGCCATACCTACGGATGCACCGAAGGCATCGTAGTCGGGATACTTATGTGCCATAATAATAACATTTGAAGCAGAGGCAACATGTGCAAGAATCTCCGTAGAGGCAACACGGGTAAATACCTTTGTACGCTTCTGGAGAGAGTTTGTAAGTCCGCCGTAATACTCTATCTTGTTATCATACTTGACAACAGCCTGGTCACCGCCACGCTGAAGTGCAAGATCAAGGGCAGAGTGGGCAGCTCTTTCCCTATCGGAGAGGGAGCCCTTTACCTTACCTACACCGATGGACAGTGTGATAGGAATATTACCCATACCTACTCTTATTTCTCTTACTCTGTCAAGTATCTCGAATTTTTCCGATACAAATTTCTGCAGGTCCTTGTTTTTGAAGAAGAACAAATATTTGTCTCTCTCGTATTCCTTGAGAATACCGTTGACACTCTGTGCCCATTCTCTCAGAATTTCCTCAACCCTGGAGGCACTCTCACGGTAGCTCTCCTGCTCGAACTGCATAAGCTCCTCAAGGTTGTCAATGATGATATATGCCACAGCATTATCCTCATCGGTGATAAACTGCTTAAGGTCCACAATCTCGGTCACATCCCTGAACTTAAGGAAGTAATAGATGCTTCCGTTGCTTCTTATCTTAGTTGACTCAATAAGGTAATTCTTACCGTCGAGAACAGCCTCTGTGGGGAATTTCTTATCCTCGCTGTCGCCCGTATCCTCCAGCTCTATAACACTGCTGAGCTTAGCTCCGAGAAGGGATGAAGCACCCACAGCCTCAAGGGAAAACCGGTTATACCAGATTATTTTGTTCTTACAGTCGCATATTAGAGCAGGCTCTCTTGCATTATTCACCGAATCGTACATAATTGTACCGAGCATAGGTCCCGAGATTTTTCCTGCCTCTTCCTTTCTTCTCCTCTTTTCAAAGATGGTAAGGACGAGAGCACAGGCACACATTGTCAGCAGGGCAATAGTGACGGACAGGATTATAAAGCTGTCGGGATACTGCTTTACCAAAAATGTCAGAAGTGCAAAGCCTCCTCCGCCGATTATGGCACAGGAGCCATACCTGAGGAAGGCAAGGCGTAGCTTTTTGATTTTTTGCTGTTTATTATACATAAGGATCTTCTCCCTCATAATGTGATAATATTTATATAATTATAACAGATATTTAATAAAAAAGCAACACAAAGTTGCAAAAACCCGTGCACCGTCTGTATATAAATTGCTTTTTTCAAGAAAAGGGCGGGGGGAGTGTCTTTATTTATGGCATATACAACATTTTTTCCGTTCCCTTAACCGAAGTTTTCAAATTTTTATATTGAAAAGCTTATTCAATGTATGGTATACTGTATATATGGTGTTTACCCGCTTTACAATCTGACTCTTCGGGAGTTACGCACACAGGGAGGTATATATATGTACAAAGTTCATGTGGTGGTATGCCACGGCGATGAGATTTCCTATCTCGACCTTAACAAGGAGCTTTTATTCTTTTCAAATCTATATGAGCACACCTTCAGAAAATTCGAGGATGCTGCATTTAATCTCAAGCTGGATTGCCAGGTTATCCACGGCTCAGCCTTTGAGCTCGAGGGGGCTTCCCAGGATATCGATGCCGATGTGGACGATATTATAATTTTCGCCACTCCCTTCGCCTTTTTGGCTCCGACGGCAGAAATTGAGAGGGCGTTGTCCTTTGTTGTAGACTCTGAGCTCGGTTATGCTACCGTTGGCTCTATGCGTAGCCTGTACGCAACCGTCGGAACAGGAAAAATGCTTACCGACAATCTTACCCTAAGTTCACCCTATGATTTTATACAGAGCATAGGCTCCTGCGGTGCAAAATGTGACCACAAGGGCTTTTGTGAGGGCGAAAGAGCCACCTGCGACAGCTATGATATGTATCTTGACCGTGTGGAGAGATACCGAGGGGAGTTTTTTGTAAACCTGCGTAAAAGAGGCGTAAGGATAGAAAATCCCGGCTCTGTGGTTGTTTCTCCCAACACCGTAATCGGTAAGGACACTGTTTTGCTCCCCAATACACAGGTTTGTGCAGGGGCAAAAATAGGTAATCACTGTGTTCTTGGCCCTTCAACCGTGGTGTCTGCCTCGTCCTTAGGCTCAGGCTGTGTTGTAAACGCATCCCAAATATATACCTCCTCCATTGAAAGCGAGGCTAATATAGGACCCTTCTCTTATGTGGAGGCGTCCACTGCTCTCCACGGAGTTAATATAGGTGCATATACAGAGCTTCGCCGTTCTGAAATCGGTGCATTTTCCAAAATAAACGCCCATTGCTTGATTGCCCATTGCAAGACAGGACCCAGAGTAATGATAGGCAGCCATGTTTCCTGTGCCAATTTTGACGGACGCAAGGACAGTGCTGTAAAAATCTCCGATGATGCCTTTATCGGTGCAGGTACAATTCTTGTTGCTCCCGTCAGCATAGGTCAGGGTGCCTTTACTGCGGCAGGCTCCACAATTACAGACAATATCCCCGCAGGTGCCCTCGGCATTGCAAGAGAATATCAGTCCAACCACGACGGCTGGGCAAGAAGAAAGTCAAAAAGCTGAGTCATATTACAATCACATTTTACAGAGCAAGTGCGATATATCCTCATTTTGATATTCCTGCTCTGCCGACTGACAACCGAAAATTAACGGTTTTTTCTAAAAGTCACTGTTTTTTACTACCGTACCGGAATTTTTATGACATTTTTCTTTCGAAAGGTTTTTTATGGCAAATATTTTCGACTTATTTAAGAAGATAGAAAAGAAGGAGGAATCCTCCTCTCCCATTACACATATTATCTGTGGACTCGGTAACCCGGGAGATAAATATGTATGCACAAGGCACAACGCCGGCTTTGTTGCAATGGATTATCTCACAAGAGAAATGGGCGTTTCCTGTAACAGAATTAGGTTCAAGGCCCTATGTGGGGAGGGCACCATAAACGGTGTCCGTGTCCTTTTGATGAAGCCTCAGACCTATATGAACGCATCGGGAGAGGCAGTTGCCGAGGCGTCTGCATTCTATAAGATTCCCCCCGAAAACATCATAGTTATCTCCGACGATGTTGCCCAGAATATAGGCAGAGTCCGTATCCGTAAATCGGGCAGTGCAGGAGGTCAAAGGGGACTGAAATCCATTATAGAGCACTTAAAAACAGACACATTCCCCCGTGTTCGCATAGGAGTGGGACAAAAGCCCACCCCCGAATATGATTTGGCAGACTGGGTGCTGGGCAAGATACCTAAGGAGGATGAGCCTGCCTACTTCTCTGTTTGTCAGCAGATTTACGGCATTGCCTCCTTGCTTGTAAAGGGCGAAATTGACGAGGCTATGTGTAAATACAACGGCTTTAACGGAAAGCAATAGCATCGGAATTTTTGCAATTATTTATGCAGAACAAGAAACCGTCATTCTATGAATATAATTTAAGGAGAAAACGAAAATGAAAAACTGTATCTGGATTTCCCCTAAGGGCTCCGGCGTATCTCACAACCGCCTGTATCACTTCAAGAAAACCTTTACTCTTGATAAAATTGCCGAGGGAGTGGTGGAAATTTCTGCTCAATCCCGTTATAGGCTTTACATAAACGGAGAATTTTGTGCCTTCGGTCCCTGTAAGGGAACAAGGGAGCAGGTGTTCTTCGATACTGTTGATGTAACAAAGCACTTAATAGTCGGCGAAAACGAAATTCTCGTTGATGTTATACAGCTTTACGGCAGAGATTCCGACGGTGGCATAATTCCTGCCGACGGTGTTCTCCGTACAGGTATCTGTGCCCTGTGCCTTGAGCTTACCTGCGGTGATACGGTAATCAAGGCTGACGAAAGCTGGCTCTGTGGCGAGCAAAAGGGTCTTACAATAAAATCCGGTATTCACGCTGGGTCTGCCTCCTTCCTTGAGGAATATGAGAATCTCCCGGTTGTCTACGAAAATGCAGTAAAACGCTGTGATGTACATAATAATGAAAACGACCACTTCTGGTGGGGTGGCACATCAAATCTGTTCCTTTCAAAGCGTCCTATTCCCATGCTTGATATGAAGGAGATTCCCATTTCCTACGACGGAGAATTTTTCGACGCCTCCTATCTTACCTTCGGCTTCCCCTTCTTCACCTTGAGGGGCAAGGGCAAAATCAGAATAGAATACTTTGAGTGCTTCGGTAAGCTCTATCCCAAAAATACAAAGGCAGACAGATGCGACCGTTCTCTTGGATACGAGGATTTCTTTGCCGATGAAATTACCGTTGACGGTGAGCTGAAATACTCCCCCTTCTGGTTCCGTTGCTTCCGTTTCATGGCTGTAAAGGTTTTAGAGGGTGATGTTTCCCTTACCCTTGACAGATTCCTTGAGGTAAATTATCCCATGCCTGTCCGTAAGGATTATGATTTCGGCAGGGATGACGATAACAGGCTCTGGGAGATAAGCGTACGCACACTCCAAAGATGTATGCACGAGACCTATGAGGACTGCCCCTATTACGAGCAGCTCCAATACTGTATGGATACCTCGACTCAGATGGTATTTAACTATCAGCTCTGCCACGACGACGCATTGGCAAGAAAGGCAATGGACGATTTTGCCGCTGCCCAGCTGGCAAACGGACTTATGCCCTCACGCTATCCCTGTGTTTACGATCAGCATATCCCCTCCTTCCAATTCTATTTTATATTTATGGTATATCAGCACTACATTCGCTTCGGTGACCTCTCCCTTGTGAGAAAGCATCTTCGTGCTATTGACGGTGTGGTTGAATGGTTTACTGCCCTTATTGACGAGGACGGTATGGTAGGTCAGAGTAAGTATTGGAACTTTGTTGACTGGGCTAAGCCCTGGGTATATGACCAGGCCCGTGGCTGTGAGGGTGGTGTTCCCCTCGGAGTATATGAGGGTAATATCGGTCTTTACAATCCTATGATGGCTTACTTCCTCCAGGTGGGTGCTAAGCTCAATGAGCTCTGCGGTCGCCGTGATGTGGCAAGAGAATATACAAAAACAGCCAACCTTCTTATAAAGAGCACCAAAAAATACTTCTACGATAAGAAAACAAAGCTCTTTGCCGATGATGTAAACCACATTTACTACTCGCAGCATATGCAGACCTGGTGTGTTCTTGCCGGCGTTGTCCGTGGAGAGCAGGCTAAGGAAATTATGACCCTTTCCCAGTCTCTTGAGGCTAAGAGCACCTATGCCTTTGCATTCTTCTATTTCCGTGCTCTTGAATCCTGCGGTCTTTATGAATATACCGAGGAAATGATGAGCTCCTACAGAAATCTCCTTAAGCTCAACTGCACCACAGTTCCCGAGACTCCCGAGGAGTCAAGAAGTGAATGTCATGCATGGGGCTCCATTGCAATATATGAATTCAGTGCAACGATCCTCGGTGTCCGTACAGAAAATGTAGCGGAAAAGTCCATTTCCATAAAGCCCTATATCAAGGGAAGAGATTATGCTAAGGGCACTGTTTCCACCATTGCGGGAGATGTATATGTAAGCTGGAGAAAGCAGGAGGGAGAGTTTACAATTGAAGTAAGCTCCGAAAACGACTGTGACAAGGTGGTTTACCTCCCCGACGGAAAAGTAACGGTAATTACAGAAAAGAAAGCAACATTAAAGTGTACTATATAAGCAAAAAGGAGACAAAAATGAAAATAGCACTTATTGCCCACGATAAGAAAAAGGATACAATGATAAAGCTGGCTATAAAGTATCAGGAGGTTTTGGCAAAGCATGAGCTTTACGCAACCGGTACAACAGGCACACTTGTAATGGGAGAAACAGGACTCAGGATAACGAGAATGAAAAGCGGTCCTCTGGGTGGAGACCAGCAGATAGGCTCCATGGTTGCAGAGGGTAAGCTGGACCTTATTATCTTCCTCCGTGACCCCCTTACCTCCCAGCCCCACGAGCCCGATGTTTCTGCTCTCCTTCGCCTTTGCGATGTTCAGTCGATTCCCTTGGCTACCAACTACAAGAGTGCAGAAATTATGCTTGACGCATTGAAGAACGGAATTGCCTTCTGAAAATAAATAAACCGAGCTCGGCTATGCCCTGCAAGGCTTTAAGCTTATGCAAATCCGAATAGCTGCGTATTATTAAGCAAAAAGACGCCGATTTTCTAAGAATTTCGGCGTCTTTTATTGTAAATATTTAGGTATGTATGTTTACAGACATACTGCTTTGTGTGAAAGTAAAATTCTTTATCCCACACAAATTCTATCCTGTATTCCTGTGATATGCATTGTTAATAGCTTCTCTTTCTAAGGCTTTTTTGCCGTTTTCTCTTGACATTGAGCTTCTAATAATATAAAATAATAATGTGTACATATGCGCTTTTTTTGAGAAAACTCATCTTACATAGCGTTTATACATAATATCGGATTGGGTATCCCCTATCCGCAGACTATTGCATTTGATACGAAAATCAAAAAGAAGGAGGTTGAAATGGAAGTATTATGTGCGGTACTTGGTGCAATCGGTGGTATCATTGTTGGTATCATTGTCGGAATTATTATTCGTAAAAAGATTGCCGAGAAGCAGATAGGCTCCGCTGAGGAGCAGGCGAGACGCTTGCTTGAGGATGCTATTAAGGCTGCTGAGACAAAACGCAAGGAATCCATACTTGAAGCTAAGGAAGAAATACTTGCAGCCCGTAACGAGCACGAGGCTGAGGTAAAGGAACGCAGAGCCGAGCTTAGCAGACAGGAAATGCGTTTGAACACGAGAGAAGAAAATCTCGACAAAAAGATTGATGCCATTGAGAAGAAAGACGAAGCTCTTTCCAAAAAAATCAAAGAGACCGAAGAATTAAATCTTAAGATCTCACAGGCCCGTGATGAGCAGCTTAAGCTACTCGAAAAAATTTCGGGCTACAGTATAGAAGAAGCAAGAGCACTTCTTATTAAAAATTTAGAGGACGAAGTAAAGTACGAGCAGGCACAAAAGCTCCTTGAGCTTGAGGCTGAATTTAAGGAGGAGGCAGATAAAAAGGCTAAGAATATTATCTCCCTCGCTATTGCCCGTTGTGCATCCGACCATGTGTCGGAGGCTACTATCTCCGTTGTTGCATTGCCCAGCGATGAAATGAAGGGTAGAATTATCGGCCGTGAGGGTCGAAATGTAAGAGCTATTGAAAATCTTACAGGCGTTGAGCTTATTATCGACGACACCCCCGAGGCAATCACAATATCAGGCTTTGACCCTGTACGCAGAGAGGTTGCAAGGCTTGCCCTTGAAAAGCTTATCTCCGACGGTCGTATCCATCCCACAAGGATTGAGGACTGTGTTGAGAAGGCTAAACGGGAGGTTGAGGCTTCTATTAAGCAGGCAGGCGAAAAGGCTACCTTTGAAATCGGAATCCACAGTCTTAACTTTGAGCTTGTTAAGCTCCTTGGCAGACTTAAATACAGAACCAGCTACGGTCAGAATGTTCTTACACACTCCATGGAGGTTGCAGAGCTTGCAGGAGTTATGGCAGCAGAGCTTGGTGCCGATGTTACATTGGCTAAGCGTGCAGGTCTTCTCCACGATATCGGTAAGGCACTTACAGCAGAGGTTGAGGGCTCCCATGTTCAAATCGGCGTAGATGTGGCTAAGAAGTATAAGGAGAGCAAGGAAATTCTCCACGCTATTGAGGCTCACCACGGTGATGTAGAGGCACATTCTATTATCGCAGTTATCGTTCAGGCAGCGGATGCAATATCTGCGGCACGCCCCGGTGCAAGACGGGAAAATATCGAAAACTATATCAAGCGTCTTGAAAAGCTTGAGGAGATTGCAGGCAGCTTTGACGGGGTTGAAAAGACCTTTGCTATCCAGGCAGGCCGTGAAATCAGAATTATGGTTAAGCCCGAGCTTATCAATGATGAAAGAATGGCTCTTGTTGCAAGAGACATTGTAAAGAAGATTGAATCCGAGCTTGAATATCCCGGTCAGATTAAGGTAAATCTTATCAGGGAAAGCCGTGTGGTTGACTACGCCAAATAAGCTCACGGCTCATAAAAATACCTGAAATATATCTTTTGTATTATTTTAATATAAACGGATATGTTCACCTTGAAAACGGAAATGGGCTGTCTACAATGTCAGCCCTTTTTCATAAAGCAGTCGGGCACTCCCGAATAGAAAGAAAATAAAATGAAGCCATTTAATATTCTTGCACTCGGTGACATATGCGGCCCCGAGGCAACAAAATTCCTTTGTAAAAGACTATGGTCTATTCGCCGTCAGTATGGCGTAAGCATGGTAGTAGCAAACGCGGAAAACTGTGCCGAGCCCAACGGAATAGATAAGGACAGTGCCATCTCTCTTTTCGAGAGTGGTGTTGATGTTATAACAACAGGAAACCATGTATACAGAAAATCATCGGTGTTTTCCTACCTCGATGACGAAAAAAACCTGCTCCGTCCCTTGAATTTCCCGTCAACCAACCCGGGGCATGGCTCCGTAATCGCAAAAATTGACGGTGTGCGTGTCCTTTGTATGAATGTCCTCGGTGACGCATATATGGACCCGTCGGGCTGTCCCTTTGATGCAGTGGAAAGGGAGCTTGACCGTCAGGTGGGAAATTACGATTTTGCCCTTTTGGATATCCACGCAGAGGCAACGGGAGAAAAGAAGGCTATTGCCTACAATTTTTCCGACAGGATTTCCGTCTGCTTCGGTACCCATACCCATGTACAAACCTCCGACGCACAGGTCCTTGACGGAAAATGTGCCTACCTTACCGACCTTGGCATGTGTGGAGCTGTTGATTCCGTCTTAGGAGTTAAAAAGGAGGCTGTAATACACAAGATGAAAACAAAAATGCTCTCCCGATTTGACTTTGCAGGGGGAGAAATGTGTATTGAGGGTGCAATTTTCAGCGTAAATACAGACACTTGGCACGGTATTTCGTGCAAAAATATAAGAATTACAGGAGAGTTAAAATGAAAACAACAGAGCTCTTAAAGTTTATTAAGGAAGGTAAGCTTGACGCAAGGCTTTCCGACATCTACGGCGAGGAGAACCTTGCCGAGCAGAGAAAAAGATATGAGGATGCCGTTTCCGAGTTTGCATCCTTTTACGGCGAGTGTGAGGCTTCCCTCTTCTCCGTTCCGGGCAGAAGTGAGATTTCCGGCAACCACACCGACCACAACCACGGAGAGGTCCTTGCAGGCTCCATAAACCTGGATATTATTGCAGTGTCCGCTATGACCGACGACGGCGTTATAAAAATCAAATCAGCAGGCTTTCCCGAGGACTGTGTGGATATAAATTCCTACACCTCCCCCGTTGAATCCGACTTTTTCAAGTCCAATGCCCTTATTGCAGGTATGGCAAAGGCATTTACCGACAACGGCTATAAGGCAGGAGGCTATGTTGCTTATACCACATCAAATGTATTCAAGGGCTCAGGTCTTTCCTCCTCTGCCGCATTCGAGGTTATGGTAGGTAATATCCTTAATCACTTCTATAACGACGGCAAGGTAGATAATGTGGAAATTGCAAAGATGGCACAGTTCTCCGAAAATGTTTTCTTCGGTAAGCCCTGCGGTCTTATGGACCAGATGGCGTGTGCAGTCGGTGGATTTGTACATATTGATTTCTTTAACCCCAAGGCTCCCTTGATTAACAAGATTAATTTTGACCTGAGTGGAGCAGGCTACTCCCTCTGTATTATAAATACAGGCGGAAACCACGCTGACCTCAACGAGGATTATGCATCTGTTCCCGCAGAGATGAAGTCCGTTGCAAAATATTACGGAAAAACCGTTCTTGCAGAGATGGACAGAGATATCCTTATGTCCGATATTGAAAAGCTCCGTGTGGCAGTAGGCGACAGAGCTATACTTCGTGCTGCTCACTTCTTTAACGAGAATGACAGAGTTGAGGTACAGGCAAGAGCACTTTTGGAAAATGACCTGGAAAAATTCCTTCAGTATGTGCTTAAATCCGGTCAGTCCTCCTATATGTACCTCCAGAATGTATTTACAACTAAGAATGTTGCCGAGCAGGGACTTTCCCTGGCTCTCTGCATTACCGATATGACTCTTTCCGGCTCGGGTGCGGCTTGGCGTGTTCACGGTGGAGGCTTTGCAGGTACTATCCAGGCATTTGTTCCCCATAGATATGTTGAGCTTTATAAGAAAAATATTGAAAAGGCGTTTGGCGAGGGTGCTTGCCATGTGCTTCGTATCCGTCCCTACGGAGCTATAAGGGTATAAATCTAAATATTTACCTATATAAAAAGCTCCTTGAGGTTTATCCGATGCAAATATACACATTGTTTTCCGGCTCAAGCGGAAATTGCGTGTATATAAAGGACAGGGGTACAGAATTACTTATAGATGCAGGTAAAAGTGCGGGGGCGATTGAAAAGTCACTTACCGCACTTAACTCTTCCCTTTCCAATATAGACGCCATATTTCTTACCCACGAGCATGCAGACCATACCGTCGGCCTTGAAATTATATCAAAAAAGTACCGCATACCCGTACATATTACTGCTCCTTCCTATGACAGGATGGTTTCTCCCACATCCTCTCTCTGTGCCTGTGCATGGAGACGGGAGGTACATTACAGCACAAGGATAGGCTCCCTTACCGTTACCTCCTTTGAAATACCTCACGACAGTATGCAGAATGTGGGCTATATCATAGAAAACGAAGAGGGAGAAAAATTCGGTGTTGCCACGGATATGGGTCACATTACAGAGGAGATACTCTCCTATCTTTCCGGGTGCCATTATGCGATTATAGAGTCAAATCACGACACGGGAATGGTAAAATCAGGTCCCTATCCCTACTTTCTGAAGCAGAGGATACTCTCCGACAGGGGACATCTATGTAACGAGGAATGCTCCCGTCTTGCCATATTCTTGGCAGAAAGAGGTACAAGAGCCCTTACCCTTGCCCATCTCAGTCGGGAGAACAACACCCCCGATAAGGCTCTTTCCGTCACCAGACAGGCACTTGACACTGCAGGCTTTTTCTCTGTGGAGCTAAATGTCGCCTCCCCTATAATAACTACCTGCGTACACAAATGACACCGTATATTATAAGAATATATTAAAAAACAGCCACAGAGTGGCTGTTTTTATGTTTTCTTTTCAAGCTCATCTATTAACCAAGGAACATCATCGACAAGAGTTGAATATACAACAGACAAATCCACATGACCATAATCGTGTACTATTCTGTTTCTCAATCCTGATATATCCGTCCAAGGAATATTTCTATGCCGGTTTTTGTACTCTTCAGTCAGCTTTCTTGAATTTTCCTGTACTTGTATTAATCTGAAAAGCATAGAGTCAAAAAGTATTTCGTTCCCTTCAAGCTCTCCCTTCGAAATACCTTTTGTATGAAGAACAATGAATTTAAGATCTGTAAGCATCTTATCTATATAGTATTGATCGTTTTTAATCTTATCCATATATCCTTATACCGTCCTTTAATATTTCTTCAATAAGCTCCTCGTTGCCCGGTAACTGATTAAAGTCAAGAAGGTCCACTTTTTTATGAAGCTCCTGTCTTAATCTTTCCGCCATTCCAAAAAATTTAAGCCCCTTTGCGTCCGTTGATATAAGAAGATCAACATCACTTGTTTCCTTTGCCTTACCCTTCGCATAGGAGCCAAAAAGAATACAGTATTTTACATTGTACTCCTGAAAAACCGTACCACAAGCTTTTTTTATCTCCTCTAAGGACAATATGCCGTGTTCCTCGTCCAGCTCAATATATTTTTCAAGCTGCTCTATCATATATTTGTATTTTATTACATTCTTTCTTTCTTCTTCGTTTTCATACATTTTATAGGAACGAAGGGAAACACCGAGATATTCGCTTGCTTCCTTTTGAGTAAGCTTTTTTTCTACTCTTATTTCTCTTAATGTTGCCATATTGTCGCCTCCTTCTGTTTATATATTATCATTTTTGCACTTTTTTGTCAATAGTAAAAGTGCAAATTTTGCACTTTTTGAAAATTTACAAAGTGCAAAATTATTGGAGCAGACTGTAATAAAATCTGCGTCTTGACAGGGCAAGATAGATATAATAGATAAATATATTTATTATAAAGGAAAGAAAATATCCAAGGGGTCGGCTATTTAACAGTCTTGTAAGTATAAATGCCCCCTCCCAGGCAAGGGAAACAAAGTACACGGATGTGGCTAAATGTAGGGCTGTAACGGTAAAAAGTGCCACGGTAACTGTGTATTCACCGTTTTTTATGCAGGATACAAGGTCACGCCATATTCCATTATAGCCCTCTGCCTCAAGCTGACAGATTAAGCTTTCTCTTTTTTTCCTGCTTGAAAAATGCTTTATATAAACTGACAGCATAGGTATAAGCATCGCTACAAAAACAGCCACGGGCACGGATATTTTATCAAAAATTTCATTTTTAAGTATTATATTGCATAAAGCTCCTATAATGTAATAAATAAAATACCCCATCACAGATGATACGGTTATAATTATTATATCGAATACGGTTCCTTCTGCTTTATTCATTTTCTCTCCTTCAACACTAAAACAGCCACGGAGTGGCTGTTTTTTACTTTTCGCTTAGTATGGAGTAAATCTTTTCTGCGTTTCTTTTTCGGCTGAGGCGATAGGAGAAGAAAATATCCTCTATCCACCACACATAAGAAAGGAGCTGTAATGCAAAGCCAACCGTTCCGAAGCCACCGAACAGATATCCTATAATTCCCAGAGCAAGCTTGCCTATACCAAGTCTAATATCTCCTGCGTAAAACCTGTCTGCTCCGAAAATTCCTAAGAAAAGTGACAAAATTACGGTTGCGTATATGTTTTTTAGCTTCAGCTCCTTTATTTTATTACATTTTTCCTCGCTTTCGGCATCAAGCTTTATGCACAGCTCTCTGTACGCTTCCTTTGGGATGTGCTTTCTTATTTTACATATATAGTCGGAGTTATTGCTCATCGTCTCCACCGTTAAGCTCACGGAGTCTTTTATTTATTCCTTCAATATGCTTCCTTTGTATTATTTCTATGGCTATTAAAAGTCCAAAATAGATCAAAGCATATAAAACAAACATTATTACTGTCCTTAAATAATTTATTTTACTTTTATAAATTACAAGAGCAATAAATGCAATAAGCATCACTCCAAAGGCCCTTAATAAATTTTTGACTGTTTTTTGTAATGAGGTGCTACATACAAATATCTCGTAGCAGGTTACAGCAACGGAAAGAACAGCTAATAACCGTGCAAATCCTATACCGTAGATTTCGGGGTTTATTGAATTTGCTATTAAAAATAAAGCGAGCATAAGGCCCATATTTCGAAAAATTGCGTTCAAATAATTATTCAACCTCATATTTACACCCCCAGCTTCTTTCTGATATCATTCACATACCCACGGGAAATTATAATTTTCTCTCCGTTTGCAAGAGTTCCCAAAAGACGGGCATTCTTTTCCCTTTTTATGCTTTTCAGCTTTTTCAAATTTACAATAGAGGTTTTGGAGACACGGACAAAATATGTGTCCCTCAGTCCCTCCTCTAAATTATAAAGGCGAGCCTGACATTTATACACCGTTTTATCGGTGTAAAAGAAAACACTGCCGTCCACACTCTCAAAATAGTATATCTCTCCCAAGGGAATAAAAAAGGTCTCTCCGTCTGTTTCTCCTGCAAGGTTTTTTCCTATTACGCTGACGCAGGATATAATTTCCTGTATTTCACTGTTTAGCTCAGCACATTTTATAAGAACCTCGGGCTCTCTGTACGCTTCATTTTTATCAATTGTTATCTTCATTTCGCCCTCCCTGTTTACTTTTGTACTTTTAGTTTACTGCAATACAAAACCAAAATCAAGGGAATTTTGGTAAGTTGCATTTTTAAGACGGTAGGATGCAAAAATAACACATAATTTCCATAAAATAATTGTTGACAAATCTAAAACTATGTGCTAATATATACGCATAAAAATAGAATGAAGATAAGGAGGCACTAAGAAATGGTTAAGGTTATTTGCAAGAAGGAATACAACACAGAAACAGCTGAGCTTGTAAAGAAGGTAACAGTTGGTGAATTCGGTGATCCCACAGGATACGAGGAAACACTTTATGTAACTGCTGACGGCTACTTCTTCCTTTACACAAACGGTGGTGAGGAGTCCCTTTACCCTGTTGAGAGCATTAAGAGAATGTCCAAGAAAACAGCAGACGAATGGCTCGCAAAATAAGTACATAAAAATGCCGATATGGAATCAAATCCACATCGGCTTTTTATTTTTATTTCTTTAAGCTATCTCTGATTTCGGTAAGAAGACTTTGCTGGGTTTTGAAGTATTCTATCTTCGCTTCCTCACGGGCTTTTGTCTCTGCTGCCTCGGCTTCTGCCTTAGCCTTAGCCTCTGCTTCAAGCCTTTGTGCCTCGGCTTTAGCCTCCTCCTCTGCCTTCTTTTTGGCTTCAACCTCATCACGGTTAAGCTCCTCGTAGAGCCGTCTGCTTTCCTCTTCTACACGCTTTCTTAAATGGTTATATACCTTTATTATTATAAATACAACAAGGGCAGTAAGTAAGAAATCTATTACAGCCTGCAATATAAGACCGTAGGTTATAGCCACCTCGCCCTGTATAACCTCACCCGAGGCATCTACTATTTCATCCTTAAGTACCCATTTCCATTCCGATAGAGAAAGCCCCTGGAGAATGAGTCCTAAAAGAGGATTAATAAAGCTGCTTACAATCTGGGATACTATTTTATTAAACGCCGCACCTATTACCACAGCAACAGCTAAATCCACTACATTGCCCTTAGCAATAAACTGTCGAAATTCGCCTGCCAGCTTTTTATTCTTGCTTGACATATTTTTCTCCTATCTCCCCCGTAAGGGCGTATTGAGAGCTTCTCTCCCTATTGGGCGTCAGCCATATCGAGCATCACCGTATCGGGCATCAGCCTGTTTATGTATCCAACGGACACAACCCATTGAAGTCTTTGGATTCAAATTAAAGCAGGGTTTTATAAAGCTCCTCTTTAGTTGCCTGAGTAAGATATGAGGGAGCAATATCGAGAACGGTTTTACAGCCACTCTGTCCCTCGGAATTAAGTCTGTATGCTGCCCTTGCATAGGCTACAAGAACTGAGGAGGTAAACTCGGGATTGGAATCCAGCTTCAGGCTGTATTCGATTATGTGGTTGTTTTCTCCGTTCAAGCCTGTCTTACCGCTTCTTATTACAAAGCCTCCGTGGGGAATACCACTGTGGTCACGGTCAAGCTCCTCCTTGGAGATAAAGTGAACGGTGGTATCATAGTCGGCAAAGTAATTCTTCATTTCCTTAATTTCTTTTTCTATCCTTGCCTTATCTGCACCCTCCTTGGCTACAACAAAGCATTCACGGATATGCTTTTCTCTGACGGTGAGATTGGGATTGGCTCCACTTCTTACAGCGTCAAGGGCACTGTCCACAGGAATAGTATACTGCTTACCGTCAAGGACTCCCTCTACTCTGCGTATGGCGTCGGAGTGTCCCTGGGATACACCCTTACCCCAGAAGGTATAGTCCCTACCCTCGGGAAGAATAGCAAGACCGTAGGCTCTCATAAGAGAGAACATACCCGGGTCCCAGCCGACGGAAATTATTGCTATTTTACCGCTTTCCTTAGCTGATGCATTTACATTTTCAAAATGCTCGGGAATCCTTGCATGGGTGTCAAAGGAGTCTATTACATTAAAATGCTTTGCCATTTCCGGTGTCTGCACAGGAAGATCCGTTGCACTTCCTCCACAAAGAATCAAAACATCTATCTTATCCTTATAGCCTTCAATATCGTCAGCGTGGCAAACAGCCACACCCTGTGTACGGATTTTAACGCTTTCGGGACTTCTTCTTGTGAATACAGCCACAAGCTCCATATCATCATTCTGTCGGATGGCACTCTCAACACCTCTGCCGAGATTTCCATATCCGTATATACCAACTCTTATCATATTATCCTCCGTCTTACGGAAATTTATTTATAACATAAAAATTATAGCATACTCTTTTTTTATATGCAATAATAAATTTTACTTTTTTGTATAGTCGAAATTGTTTTTTATTTTCTTAATATGGCGAAACGCCTCTTTTTCTCCCTGCTCGGCAAGGATTCTCAGCCACTCCTCCAGCACATCTGCTGTGGCTCCGTTCATTTTCTTTCTTGCATTACCTCGTAGAAAATACTCCAGGGGGTGGCTGTTTTTATAGTTTTTTCCCTGGTATATCTTACTTGCAGCAACACGGTCACAGAACATTTCCTTTAAGTATTTCATAGGCATTGGCACAGGCTCGTACATTTTGGTTACGGGATTTAAGTCCACCCAGTATTCAAAATGATGCTTGTTTCTGCCCTTATGGTGCATCCACGCACGGGAGTAGCCGAATATTTCTCTTTCCTTTTCGTTAGGGCTTCTTGTACCCTGATAATATTTTACACTTGGGATAAGCTCCGTTGGAGACAGCTTTGATAAATCGTGGAATAGTCCCTGAAAGAAAATGCCTGCCCGTCTGCAATGCCTTATTACCTGTCTTCTATGCTTACCTATTGTGTGTAAATGTCTGAATAGCTTGAATTTCATTTTACGCCTTCTCCCTCGTTAGCCTCCCTCCTTGAGGGAGGGGGACCGTTTTACGGTGGAAGGAGTTACCTCTCCCACCCATTATATGTAACCTCTTTGCAGAAAATTATTTTACTCTTTATCCATTGTTAGCCTCCCCCCTTGAGGGAGCCATACATTTACATTAATTCTGCATTCTGAATTTTGAATTCTGCATTCACTTTGATTCTGCATTCACTTTGATTCTGCATTCACTTTGATTCTGCATTCACTTTGATTCTGCATTTATTTTATCACTTTATTCCCACTCGGTCAAGTTTTATATTGCAATACGGTAAAAAAAGTGATAAAATATCCTTGAGGTGATATTATGAATAATGAAATTAAAATAATGTCCTTTAATTTAAGAATGGACACAGAATATGACGGTATCAACCGTTTCAGAAACAGAATTGACAGAGTTATGGAGGTAATTAATTCCGAGGACCCCGATATAATCGGCTTCCAGGAGGTTACCGACTATATGAGAACCGTAATGCGTGAAAGCCTTAAAAACTATACAGTTGTCGGCTGTGGAAGAAGCAGAGATTACCACGATGAGGCTATGCTCATTGCATTTAAGCACTCTGACTGTGAGCTTATTTCTCTTGATAATATATGGCTGTCAAAAACTCCCAAAATCCCCGGCACCAACTACGGCGGAGATAACAGTGGATGTCCGAGAATGTATACAATTGCCCGTTTGAAGCACAAAAACTGCCCTACGCCCTTTAATTTTATTAACACACACCTTGACCACCAGGGAGCAAACGCCCGTTACCTTGGGGCTATGCAGCTGGTACAGGCTATTTCCGAAAGGGATGAAAAATTTATTATGACGGGTGATTTTAATGCTACACCCGACTCCCCCGAAATCAAGCTGATAACAGATGCTCTTGCATACCGTGGTGCTATTGACTGTACTGAGGGCTTTCCCCCAACCTTCCACGCCTTTGGCAAAATTCCCGAAAGCCAATGGGTAAAAATAGACTACATATTTACAGACGGTAAATGTATTAAGTCCTACCCCGTGCCCGATATTATGGAGGACGGAAAATACTACTCCGACCATAATGCAGTTGTTTCTATTATAGAATTATAATCAGTAAATGCAGAATCTATGTGAATGCAGAATGCAGAGTGCAGAATGCAGAATTGATTGATTTGATGTAATTGCAGATTGAATCGGTAACGACAACAGACAACTAATAAATGCAGAATGCAGAGTGCAGAATGCAGAATGCAGAATTGATTGATTTGATGTAATTGCAGATTGAATCGGTAACGACAACAGACAACTAATAAATGCAGAATGCAGAATGCAGAGTGCAGAATGCAGAATTGATTGATTTGATGTAATTACAGATTGAATCGGTAACGGAAACAGACAGGTTCATAATAAAATGAGAATTTTATGACATAGGTGGAAAATTATCCTTACCTATTCACCATTCCATTTTAGCTTTTTACTATAATATAAAAACCGCCTTTGCTTAAAGCAAGGGCGGTATTTTTTTATTCGTTGGGGTCGAGATACTTGGAATAGGTCTTATAGTAATCTATACCCGATGCTACAGTCATAAATGTCATAACTGCGATTGCTACATAGCTTATAATGTGGTAATCCTTAACACCGATAAGGGCGAAGAGGGCAGGCTCTATAAGGAGTGTGCAGATACATACGCACTGTGCCATTGTCTTACACTTACCGAAGAAGCTGGCAGCGATAACGCCTGCACCCGAGCCTGAGCATACAAGACGGATAGAGGTTACTGCAAGCTCACGGAAGAACACTATTGCACTTACCCAAATCATAATGGACTTAAGAGGCTCCTCTTCTATTTTTACGGTAATGGAAAGGAGGGAGGCAAATATCATAAACTTATCTGCCAGGGGGTCCATAAACTTACCGAAATTGGTTACAAGCTTATACTTTCTTGCAATCTTACCGTCTATAAAGTCGGTAGCGGCGGTAATTATAAATACGGCTGCTGATACGAAGCTTCTCACATAGAGATTGGGGATGTAAAGCACGCAAGCCACAAATATAGGAACAAGGAGAACTCGAAGGATGGTCAGCTTGTTTGGTAAATTCATTTTCTTTTTGTTTTCTTTCATACTATTTCTCCTGTTAAATCATACTCGAGAGCATCCTTGATACGCACACGGACAAATGTACCCTCGGGTATTTTTATTTTTGATAAAAAGAATACATTTCCGTCAATTTCGGGTGCATTGTCTGCTGTTCTTCCGTAATAGGTTTCACTAACAGGGTCGTATCCCTCACAAAGAACCTGTACCTCTTTTCCTATTTTACTTTTTAATTGCCTGTCTGTTATGGAAAGCTGAGTTTTCATTATAGCCTCGTATCTTTCCTCCTTGATTTCCTCATCTATCTGGTCCTCAAAGTCATAGGCAGGAGTATTTTCCTCTCTGGAATATGTAAAAGCACCGAAATGCTCAAATTTTGCTTCCTTTACAAACTCACAAAGCTCGTCAAACTCAATTTCACTCTCTCCCGGGAAGCCTACAATGGCTGTGGAACGGATTGAAATTCCCTTTACCCTCTTACGAAGAGTCTTTATTACATTACGGATAAGCTCCCCGTCTCCGTGACGGTTCATTTTCTTAAGTATCTTATCGGAAATGTGCTGTATGGGAAGGTCAATATATTTTACAAGCTTTTTATTTGTTTCAAACTCGCAAATAAGCTCCTCTGTCACCTTTTCGGGATAGCAGTAAAGGACTCTTATCCAGGTTACATCCGTTTCCTCGGACAGGCGACGGATAAGCTTGTGTAAGCAATACTCACCGTAAAGGTCTATACCGTATGAGGTGGTATCCTGTCCTACTATTACAAGCTCCTTAACTCCTAAGGAAACTATCTCCTGTGCTTCCTTTACAAGGTCGTCTATGGGTCTTGAACGGAATCTGCCACGGAGCTTGGGAATTGCACAATAGGTACAGCAGTTATCACAGCCCTCGGAAATTTTAAGATAAGCCATAGAATCCCCTGTGGTTACAATTCTGTCTCCACCCAGCTCTACCGTGTTTTTATCCTTAAATTCCTTAAATTTTTCACCCTTTGCAACAGCCCTTACAGCCTCTACAATACTGTGAACGCTACCAGTTCCGAGAAGAGCATCAACCTCAGGCATTTCCTCCATTACCTCTTCTCTGTATTTTTCTGCCATACAGCCTGTAACAACTATTCCCTTAAGCTTGCCGTTTTCCTTAAGCCATGCAATATCGAGAATATTGTCAATGGATTCCTGCTTGGCATCCTGAATAAAGGCACAGGTGTTTATAACCACTATATCGGCATCCTCTGCGTCTGTTATTATATATCCCTCTGATACAAGATGTCCGAGCATAACCTCTAAATCGAGCTGATTTTTAGGGCATCCGAGAGATACAAATCCTACTTTAATTGCCATTTTTTTCTCCTTCAGCGAATATGCGAATACCCGCCTTGATATCATTTATGCTATAACCGTAACGCATAAGAGAAGCCATCATTTTTCCCACATCCTCTTTTTCCTTGGGGAGGGGATTGTACTTTTGTGAAATAATATAGGCACAGCTTGCCCCGAAGTCCACATCCTTAAGGGCAGATTTAAGAAATTCCATAACCTCGTCCCTCTTAAAGCCCTTAACTATAAACTCCTCGGCAATCTTCATCTGTCCGTACTTTTTGCGTAAACAGCTCTCAAGCAGAATACCCATCTGCTTCTTTTCATCTATATATCCTCTGTGCTCCATATAAAGAGCTACATTTTCACAAAGCTCCCTTGCATATCCTCTCTGCATTAGCTTATTTACAAGAGTTTTCTTATTATTATCTCCGTATGAAAGAATTGTAAAGGCGTGACGGCGTGCGTTATCAAAGAGCATCTCTTCTCTTATCTTAAGAAAATGCTCATCATCGATTATCTCGCCCTCATCAATATCAAATCTCTCGTACTGATCGTTTGAAAGAAGCATCTCAAACTTAGTACCCATAGAAGATGAAATGTGTAAGGTGTAGCCTTGCTGGGATTTCTTTATTTTTTCTACGGTGTAATAAATTTCATTTTTCATAATCATCAATCCAAATTAAGTGCGTCTAAGTCAAAATCTCCTGAGTCGATATCAAAGCTATCACCCTCAGAAACCTCTCCGTTTTCTATCTTTTTCTTGATTTTTTCTTCAAGCTCCTTCATAAGCTCAGGGTTATCCTCAAAGAATTTTCTTGCATTATCCTTACCCTGACCTATCTTTGCTCCGTCATATGAGAACCAGGAGCCACTCTTTTCCACGATATCGAGATTTACTGCCATATCAATAATCTCGGAGGACTTGGAAATTCCCTTACCGTAAAGAATATCAAACTCCGCAATCTTAAAGGGAGGAGCAACCTTATTTTTTACTACCTTTACCTTAACTCTGTTTCCGTAGGAGTCGGAGCCTTGTTTAAGAGTTTCTGTCTTTCTTACATCGAGACGGACAGAGGCATAGAATTTAAGTGCCTTACCACCTGTTGTAGTCTCGGGGTTACCGTATGCAACACCTATTTTATCTCTCAGCTGATTTATAAATATTACAATACAGTTGGTCTTTGATACTATTGCAGTAAGCTTTCTTAATGCCTGGGACATAAGCCTTGCCTGTACTCCCATATGGCTCTCACCCATCTCACCCTCTATCTCCTGTCTTGGAACAAGGGCTGCAACGGAGTCTATTACTACTATATCAACAGCACCGGAATTTATAAGTGTTTCTGTAATTTCCAGTGCCTGCTCCCCGTCATCGGGCTGGGAGAGATACAAATCATCTATATTTACTCCTATTGCCTTTGCGTACACGGGGTCCAGAGCATGCTCTGCATCTATAAAGGCAGCTGTGCCTCCCAGCTTCTGAGCCTCTGCAACGGCGTGAAGAGCTACCGTTGTTTTACCTGAGGATTCAGGACCGTATATTTCTATGATTCTTCCCCTTGGCAAGCCACCAACACCCAGGGCAAGGTCAAGGTTAAGAGAGCCTGATGATACTACGCTTACCTTTGATTTTTTCTGCTCTCCGAGTCTTACAATGGACTCCTCTCCGTTAGCCTTTCTTATCTGGGCAATTGCAGTCTCAAGGGCTTTTTTCTTGTCATTTACTGCTTCATTCTTTTCTGTAGCCTTTGTAGCCTTCTTCGCCATTTATTTTCTCCTTAGCTTTATTTTTTCTTCGGGAGATAAACCCCACTACGGTATATATTAATCAGTTGCAGTGGAGCTTTTACTCCTTTTTTAATTTTTCAGACAGTGGCAGAATCGAGTCTCCAGCCGTTGGACTCCTTACGGATTATTACCTCTACCTCTTCTCCCTCAGTGCTCATAACGGTGGCAATTATTCTTTTACTTCTGATGCTCTCTATTTTTATTGTGTCGTAATTATACTGTGTAATTTCTATAGCCTTATAATCCTTATACACGGCAAGCAGTCCTGTGGAATCCTCTATATATCTGGATTTTGTAAGACCTCCCGTTCCACCGACGGAGGGATTAAGGTAATACTGTATCAGGGAATTTGAATAAGACGCTGTAAATACCTCCTTTGTCCTTGCTGAAAGAATATCTACCGTCTTATACTTTTCGTTCAGGTCCACCTGTCTGTAAACCGACTGATAAACCATACTGTCATTATACTTAAGACCCTTACCGTAGTAAATTTCATTAAGCTCACAGGAGGATTTTACAAGCTCCTCTACTATAACAATTGCCTCCTCCTCCTCGGGCCGTGTGGTAAATTCTATAATAAGCATTACAGCACCGACAATAAGGGCTATGGCTAATATAATAAATATAATCCTCTTCTTATTCTTAATCATCAGTTATCCGATGCCTCTGCTTCCTTTACTGAATTTTCTTCATTTACAGACACAGTATCGGAGATTTTTTCTTCTCCCTCTGTGGCATCCACACTAATTTCATTATTAATTTCAGAATTTTCCTCTTCCTTTTCGGAATCGGTAAAGGACATCTTAACTATCTTTGCATCCTTATTAAGCTTCATAACCTTGACGCCTGTTGCACTTCTGTTATATAAGGGAATTTCGGAAACGGAGGTTCTTATTACCACTCCCTCATTTGTAATGGCAATAATATCCTTTTCCTCATCCACAACTCCTATGGATGCAAGCTTTCCTGTCTTTTCATTAATATTATGGGCACGGACACCTAATATACCTCTGTTCCTTGACTCAAAGTCGGAGAAGCAGCTCCTCTTTCCAAAGCCATTTTCCGTTACTGTCAAGAGCTGCTTTTCATCATCAACTATTACAGCACCTATTACGGAATCCTCGTCACGGAGCTCAATACCTCTTACACCTCTTGCAGTTCTTCCTACTATGCTTACCTTGTTTTCGGAGAATCTTGCTCCCTGTCCGTTTCTTGTAGCTATTATAATATCACTCTCTCCCTTGGTGTGACCTACAAATATAAGCTCATCACCCTCGTCAAGATTAATAGCTATCTTACCGCCCTTACGCTTATTCTCATATTCCTTAACCTCTGTACGCTTGATAACACCGTTTCTTGTAACCATTACAAGGTACTCGTTATCATTAAACTCAGTCAAGGAAATCATAGCTGTAACCCTTTCACCCTTTTCTATTTCTATAAGGTTAATAAGGTTATTACCCTTGGCTGTTCTTGAGGATTCGGGAATCTCGTATACCTTCTTTATGAATATCTTACCTCTGTCTGTAAACATAAGCAGGTAGGAATGGCTGTTTGCAACAAGGATATTTTCAATATTATCCTCTTCCTTTGTACCCATACCTATAATACCCTTACCACCACGCCTTTGTGCTGAGTAGGTATCTGTTGATACTCTCTTTATATATCCCGCATCTGTAAGAGTTACCACGCACTCGTGTCTGGGAATCAAATCCTCAAGGTCTATCTCATCCTCGGAATCCACAATCTCCGTTCTTCTTTCATCTGCGTATTTTCTCTTTATTTCAAGAAGCTCTGTCTTTATTATTTCCTTAACAAGACCCTCATCTGCAAGAATCTCGTTAAGCTCCTTTATTTTCGCATAAAGACTGTTTAATCTATCCTCTATCTTCTGTCTTTCAAGACCGGAGAGTCTGCCGAGAGTCATATCCACAATAGCCTGGGCCTGCTCATCGGTAAGCAAAAATCTCTCCTTAAGGTTTTCCTTAGCTGCCTGTGTGCTCTCGGATGCTCTGATAATTGAAATTATCACATCAATATTATCAATAGCAGTCTTGTAGCCCTCATAAATATGAGCCTCTGCCTTAGCCTTGGCTAAGTCAAATTTTGTTCTTCTTACTATTACTTCCTCTTGGAATTTTATATATTCTCCGAGAAGCTCACGGAGTCCGAGAGTCTTAGGCTCACCGTTTACAAGTGCAAGCATATTTACAGCACATGTATCCTGGAGCTGTGTGTTCTTATAAAGTGTATTGAGTATTACCTGAGGATTTGCATCCCTCTTATACTCAATTACTATTCTCATACCACGGCGTCCACTCTCATCACGGAGGTCAGATATTCCCTCAATTCTCTTATCCTTAACCATATCCACTATGGATTTGATCATCTGGCTCTTATTAACCATATAAGGAATCTCGGTAATTACTATTCTTCTGTGCTCCTCCTCAATAGTCGCCTTGGAACGAACCATTACTCTGCCTTTACCTGTGGTATAGGCATCTATAATACCTCTTCTGCCGTAAATTGTGGCATAGGTAGGAAAGTCGGGGCCCTTTATATACTCCATCATTTCCTCAACGGTGGCATCGGGATTCTCCATTAAATGGATGGTACCGTCAATTACCTCACCTAAGTTGTGAGGAGGAATATTGGTAGCCATACCTACGGCAATACCCACGCTTCCGTTTACCAGAAGGTTAGGAAATCTTGATGGGAGTATACTTGGCTCCTTTCTTGTATTGTCAAAGTTGGGTACAAGGTCCACTACATCCTTTTCAATATCGGACATAAGCTCATTGGCAAGCTTGGACATTCTCGCCTCTGTATAACGGTATGCGGCAGCACCGTCTCCGTCCACATTACCGAAGTTACCGTGTCCGTCAACCAATACATATCTCAGTGAGAAGGGCTGTGCCATTCTTACAAGTGTACCGTATACGGACTGGTCACCGTGGGGATGATATCTACCGAGAACATTACCTACTGTGGTAGCCGATTTTCTAAAGGGCTTGTCCGAGGTAAGATTATCCTCGTACATAGCGTACAGTACTCTACGCTGACCGGGCTTCATACCGTCTCTTACATCGGGAAGAGCTCGGCTTACTATAACACTCATGGAATATTCAAGGAAGGCTTCCTTTACCCTTGATTCCATTTGTCTGTTTACTATCATTTGCTCGGTATTTTCATAATCGAGCAATTCATCTCTGTCTCTCATATATCCGAGCCTCCTTAAATATCAAGATTTTCTACGAATTTAGCATTCTTCTCTATAAACTCACGACGGGGAGCTACCTGGTCTCCCATAAGAAGTGAGAATATCTCATCACACTTCATAGCGTCGCCAATCTCTACCTTGATAAGAGTTCTTGTGGAGGGGTCCATTGTGGTCTCCCACAGCTGCTCCTTATCCATCTCTCCAAGACCCTTATATCTTTCTGCTCTGCCTCCACCAATTTCCTCAAATATCTTATCTCTTTCCTCATCGGAGTAGGCATATTTTTCAATCTTACCCTTTGTTATCTTGTAAAGAGGTGGCTTAGCTAAGAATATATGTCCCTCATCTATAAGCTGTCTCATATGTCTGAAGAAGAAGGTTAAAAGAAGGACCTGGATATGGCTTCCGTCTACATCGGCATCAGCCATAATTATTATTTTTCCGTATCTTAATTTAGAGGCGTCAAATTCCTCTCCTATTCCACAGCCGAGGGCTTGTATAATAGGAATAAGGCTTTCGTTGGAATAAACCTTGTCTAAACGGCTCTTTTCTACATTCAAAACCTTACCTCTCAAGGGAAGTATAGCCTGGAAACGGCTGTCTCTGCCGTCCTTGGCACTTCCTCCCGCAGAGTCTCCCTCTACAAGATAAAGCTCTGTAAATTCCTTTCTTCTGTCCTGACAGTCGGCAAGCTTATCGGGCATGGAGGAGCTCTCAAACACTCCCTTTCTTCTTGCTAAATCTCTTGCCTTTCTTGCTGCCTCACGGGCTCTTGATGCTGCACAGGACTTATCTATAATAGCCTTTGCAATATCCGGGTTCTCCTCATAGAACTCACCCAGCTTTGTGCAAACTATATTATCTACAATATTTCTTATTTCGCTGTTACCGAGCTTTGCCTTTGTCTGGCTCTCAAACTGTGCGTCGGGGAGCTTAACGGATACAATGGCACAAAGACCCTCACGGGCATCCTCTCCCGATAGGTTCTTGTCGGAATCCTTCAAGAAGCCAAGCTTTCTTGCATATTGGTTGGTTACCTTTGTAAGAGCATTCTTGAAGCCTACCTCATGGGTACCACCGTCAACCGTTGCCATATTGTTGGCGAAGGTTATAATGCTTTCTGTATAGGTATCATTATACTGGAGAGCTACCTCAGCTGTTATATCATCCTTCTCAGCCTTCATATAAATAACATTATTGTGTATCATATTGGCATGCTTCAAGGAGTTTACATATTCCACAAACTGAATAATACCACCCTCGTAGCAGAGGTTATTTACAACCTCCTCCTCGCCACGACAGTCCTTGAATATAATTCTTATACCTGCATTAAGAAAAGCCTGCTCTCTTATTCTTGTAAGGAGAGTTTCATATTCAAAATTTACATCCTCAAATATATCGGCATCGGGCTTGAAGCGTACATAAAGACCGTGCTTTCCCTCGGGGGCAGGTCCCTCATAATTAAAGGGTCTTGCTACCTTTCCCTTTTCAAATCTCTCGGTATAGCGATTACCGTTTACACAGTTTTCTACCTCTACCCATTCTGAAAGAGCATTAACAACCGAGGCACCTACTCCGTGGAGACCTCCGGATATCTTATATCCACCACCACCGAATTTACCTCCTGCGTGAAGCACAAGGAATACTACCTCAAGTGTAGGAGTTCCCGTCTTTGCATTTATACCCTCGGGCACTCCTCTGCCGTTATCCTGTACAGATACGCTACCGTCAGGGTGCAATACAATTTCAATAGTATCGCAGTGACCTGCCATAGCCTCGTCTATGGAGTTATCCATAATTTCATATACAAGGTGATGCAGACCGCGAAGGGAGGTTGTACCTATATACATACCCGGTCTTTTTCTGACCGCCTCAAGTCCCTCTAAGACCTGTATTTGATCTGCCTCGTAAGTGTTTGTAATTTTGTTTTCTTCCATCATTTCCTCCGGAAAATGCATCTTTCATAATGCTTAACACATAAATAAAGTGCAAAATTTTAATTTGATTTCTTTTATCTATTTATAAATTGTTGATGAGTTAAAGGGGGATAGGTATACTGTTTCATCCCTCATTATTATAAAGGATTTGGGAAGCTCATAGCCTAAGGGAATTACTCTTTTTTCCTTTTCGGCTTCCTTGAGAAATTTTCTTGTATAAAGGGACACAGTAGATGAGTCAAGGTCAAATATAGCTACTATATCCTCTCTTCTCACAGACTTTGAGGGTCCTATGTGAAGGTACATTATATTCTTCTTCCTTCCTTGATTCTTATCATATTTTCATTATAGCTGTCAAAAACAGAGGGCTCACAGGTGGTTATAATAACCTGCTTATTATCAATGCTTGATAAAATATATTGCTTTCTTCTCTCATCAAGCTCCGATAAAACATCGTCAAGCAGAAAAACAGGATATTCCCCCGTATATTCCCTGCTTATTTCTCCCTCTGCCATTTTCATAGCCAGTGCAAGGGACCTCTGCTGTCCCTGGGAGGCATAAAGTCGGGAATCTCTACCGTTTATATCTATTTTCAAATCATCCTTGTGTATACCGTAAAGGGTGGAGCCGTATTTAATCTCCCTTTCCCTGCTTGAACAGTAAAGAGAAAGATATTTTTCCCTTATCTCCTCCTTACTCCGACTGTCCTTGAGAGAATGGTTGGCATCGTAGGTAACGGTGGGTATTTCCTTACCGTCGGTCATATCCTTGAAAAATTCCTTTACCCAATAATCGAGCCTTCTTATATATTCATCTCTTATAATGCTTATTTCTGCCGAAAGGGAGGATAGCTCCTCGGAATAAACATCCAAAAGCTGTTTTATATTGCTTTCCTCGGATTCCTCTCTTTTAAGTACGGCATTTCTGTTCATTATATAATTGTTATACTTGGCAAGGAGCCTTATATAATTCGGCTTAAGCTGGGATATAGCCACATCAAGAAAGCTTCTTCTTACAGAAGGGGAATCACTGATAATACCGAGATGGGACGGGCAGAATAATACAGCACGGAATTCTCCTATTATCTCAGAGGTCCTTGACACCCTTACATTATTTCTGTAAAAGGCTTTTGGCTTACTTTGGGATATTTCTACACCTAAGGTAACAGGACCCGAGGAATTTTCAAATTTAAGTAGGGAATAGGCAGATTGGGAGCCGAATTTTATAAGCTCCTTATCCTTTGAGGCACGAAAGCTTCTGCCCCTTGCAAAAATATAAATTCCTTCAAGAATATTGGTTTTTCCCTGGGCATTGTCTCCGTAAATCACATTGACCCCGTCGGAAAACTCAATAGCTTCACTTTCTATATTGCGAAAGCTTATCAGCTCTGTGCTTTTTATTTTCATCAGCTATTCATTCTTATGGGCATTACAAAGTACTTGTAGGTGCCCTCCTCTTTATTTTGGGGCTCTATAAGAACTCCCGAAAAGGGATTGGAGTAGGACATCTTTATTTCACCGTCATCACATACTCTTATAGCCTCCAAAAGGAATTTACAGTTGAATGCAATTGTAATAGAGCCATCATTTTCCTTTCTTATATCCAATTCATCATAAACATTACCGTTAGCAGAATTGGTGGAAATGGAAAGAACCTCATCTATTGTAAACTTAACAAAGGAACGGATAGAGCCGTTTAATCTGTCCTCTACTATAAGGGAGGATCTTTCAAGGGCGTTTCTCAAATCCTCTGCCTTAAGGTAAGTAACTATCTTGTGCTCCTTAGGTAAAAGTCTTTCATAATTTATATAATCGGAATCTATGGTTTTTGAGAAGAGTGTAAATTCTCCTATTTTGAACACCATATATCTTCTTGTAACCTTGATTTCCATGGTATCCTCGGAATCCTTTATCATCTTTATAGCATCCGATAAGGTTTTACCGGGAACTATAAATTTAAGGTTCAAGGAGGAGCCGTCTCTGTTTCTGCTTTCAAGAGCAACCCTTTTCTCACAGAAGGCAAGACGGTTGGAATCACAGGAAACGATAGTAACAGAATCCTCATCTATCTGGAAATAAGCTCCTGAGAAAACAGGTCTTGAATCATTCTGGGCAATGGCAAAGGATATCTTATTAACAAGCTTCTTAAAGAGATACTGGGGTATTACAAAGCCTTTTTCACCCAAAACATCGGGAATGGAGGGAAAATCTCCACCGGGGAGAGCCTTGATATCAAAGTGGGAAAGACCGGACTCAATAACTGTTTTATAATTGGAGTCTACTGAAACCTTTATTTCCCCGTCGGGAAGAGTTTTGATAATCTGCAAGAATTTCTGTGCTTCTATTACACAGTTGCCCTCCTCCAATACTTGGCACTCAAACTGTGTTTTAATACCCTTTTCATTATCAAAGGTCTCAGCCTTACATATATTATCAGAGGTACAGTTTAAGTGGAAGCCCTCAAGGGCGGGAATTGCGGTTCTTGAGGATACGGTATAAGTAAGAGGGGAAAGATAATTTAATATTGTCTGCTTGTCAAAAATTACGATCATAATATAATTCCTCCAAAATAAGGTTAAGGTCTATTAATTTGCCTTTGATTTGAAATTAATTTTCGGTGCTTTTCGAAAAATCTTTTTTTCTTGTTTTTTTTATTTAATAAATAATTAATATTGGCAGTAGCAGGAGTAAAAGTATTAGGGGTATGGGAAAGAGTTGAAAACTCCGAATTTCCTTACAAATCAAGGGAAAACCTTTTATTTTTATCAACTTTTTAAGGTTGTAAGGTGTGGAAAAGTATTGACCCTTTTCGACATAAAATTTCTCTTGTTTTCCACAAAATCCCGTTGGTTGATTAAAAGGGTGTGGAAAACTTTTTATTTTTATTTGTAAAAAACCGTAAAAAGCCTTGATTTATAAGGGTATTTGATAATTTTGAGTAAATGTGAGTTTTCCACAGTTATCAACACTCAGTTAAATTCCCGAGGTTATGGTTCTTATAAGCTCACGAATTTCCATAGAGAGCTCTCCGTTGTGCTCCATTTCCTCCTTTATCACCTTTTCCGAGGATATTACAGTGGTTCTGTCTCTGTTAAGAGCCTTACCTATCTGTCCCTGGGATAGGGAGGTTATGGTCCTTGCTATGTATACACAGATGTGTCTTGCCATAGCTATTTCCATATTTCTCTTGGAGGAAAGTATATCCTCTCTTGAAATATCGTATTTCTTAGATACGGCAAGGATAATTTCATCCATTCTCTTCTCGTCATTTTCCTTGGTGCTGATAAAATCCTTGATAGCATTCTTTACTCTTTCTATATCCATCTCACCACCCTCAAGCAGAGAGATAGCACCCAGCTTTTTAATAACTCCCTCCAGCTGTCTTATGGAAGAGGTTACATTCTCGGCAAGATAATTAAGAGTCTCGGGACTGAGTGTAAGATTGCTCTGCTTAGCCTTCTGCTTAAGAATAGCTACACGGAGGTCAAAGTCGGGTAGGGAGATATCTGCCATAATTCCGGACATAAATCTTGACTGTAATCTTTCCTCCAGGGTCTTTATTTCCTTGGGAGGTCGGTCGGAGGTCAGAATTATCTGCTTGTGCTCCTCGTGGATGGCATTAAAGGTATTGAAAAGCTCCTCCTGAGTAGATATTCTTCCGGCTACAAATTGAATATCGTCTATAAGAAGAACATCTGCATTTCTGTACTTGTCCCTGAACTGTATGGTAGTTTTTTTCTGAATGGCATCTATGAGCTGATTTGTAAATTCCTCACCCTTTACATATATTATTTTTTTGGTGGGGAAATTCTTTGATATACGGTTTGTAATGGCGTAGAGCAAATGAGTCTTTCCCACTCCCGAGGGACCGTATATAAAAAGAGGATTGTAAAGATTGTGTATATCCACCGTGTCATAGTCCTTATCGGCTACGGCAAGGGAGGCTGCATTGGCAAATTTATTGGATGAGCCGACCACAAAATTATCAAAGGTATATTCCAGCTTATAGTTATCGGGAACCGTAGCTGTCTTACCCTCGGTATCCTCTCCTCTCTTCATCTTTTTGAATATTTCTATATTTTCACGGGAGAGGTCTGCCTCACCGTTTTCACGGGAGGTAATGGATATATCCGGCTTGAAGCCCACTATCTGGAAAAGAGCTCCTGCCAGCTCCTCGGAAAACTGCTTTGCAATAATATCTCTTTTAATATTTGTGGGAGTGGTAAATATTACCTCATCGGGAGTTAAGGATATCATTTTAAGGTCACTGAACCACAGCTTTACCACCGTGTCTGTATGATTGGATTTAAGTATTTGCAAAACATATTCCCATATATTTTCAAGATCTGTCATAATTTGTCCTTTCTTAAGAGCTGTAAAGGAAGAGCACTCCAAAAGATAATATTAACAGCTAAGCCCTTAAAGTTAGATTAAGAATATTATATTTATACATATATAATTATAATATATATCCAAAATATTGTCAAGGTGGAAAGGGAGATTTTTTCTAAAATAATAACCCGATTTTGGGACAATTTAAGCATATTTTTATTTGCACCTTGAAAATGAGGAAAAAAAAGTATATAATTATCATACATAAAAAATCAGAGGGCAGATAAGATAATCTGCCCGATGAATAAAAATACAAGAAGGGAGAGAAGATATGAAGATATTTATAGTAGGCGGAGGACAGGTAGGAAGTAACCTTGCCACCTCCCTCGTTGCCGAAATGCATGACATCACGGTTATAGACCCTGACGAAAGGGTGCTGGAATCCATAGGAAGCCGTAACGATGTAATATGCTATGTGGGAAACGGAGCCTCCTTCTCCGTACTTCAGTCTGCCGGTATCGAGGAATGTGACCTTATGATTGCCGTAACTCTTTCCGATGAGGTAAATATGCTTGCCTGCCTCTGTGCCCATAAGCTGGGTGTAAGGCATACGGTAGCCAGAGTGAGAAACGGGGACTATACCTCCCAGCTATATGAGCTTAAAAAGGATTTGGGACTTACAATGGCTATAAATCCTGAAAAGGCAGCAGCCGAGGAAATAGCGAGAATAATACGCTTTCCATCTGCCTCCCGTATTGAGCTTTTTGCCAAAGGCAGGATGGAAATGGTTTCCTTTAAGATACCTAAGGATAACCCTCTTGAAAACATGATGCTTAAAAATCTGACAGCCACCCTTAATATCAAGGTGCTTGTATGTGCTGTTGACCGTAGAGGAGAGCTTATAATCCCGGGTGGAGATTTTGTAATCAAGGCAGGGGATGAGCTCTATATAACCGGCTCCCCAAAGGAAATTGAAAGAGCATTGAGAAGAGCAAAGCTCTATGTAAACCCCGTAAAGAATCTTGTTATAAGTGGCGGAGGAAGAATTACTCATCATCTTTGCGAGGCACTCTCCAAGAAAAACATATCCCTAAAAATTATAGAAAGGGATAATGATAAGGCAGAGGAAATGGCAGCTCTTATTCCTTCTGCTGTGGTCATCAACGGAGATTCCACAGATGAGGAGCTCCTTATTGAGGAGGGTATAAAAAATGCAGATGCCTATGTGGCTCTGGGAGAAACGGAGGAGGGAAATATACTCAGCTCCCTTTTCGCCAAGAGAAACGGAGTCAAAAAGGTAATAGCAAAAACAGACAGTGAAAGAATGGGAGCTATTACAAGAGAGCTTGGTCTTGAGACCTCTGTGTCACCGAAAACCGTTACCGTTAACAGTATTTTGCGTTATGTCAGGGCTATGGCAGAGAGTGAATCCTGCGAAAACATAACATCCCTTTATAAGATTCTTGACGGTCGTGCCGAAATATTGGAGTTTACTGTTGATGAGGCAATTGACGGACTTACGGGAATCACACTAAAGGAGCTTTCATTAAAAAAGAATCTTCTTATAGCAGGAATAGTTCGTAAAAACGAGGCAATAATCCCGGGTGGTAGCGATTTTATCAGCGTGGGAGATTCTGTTCTTGTTCTGACATCAGGTCACTCCTTTACAAGGCTTAGTGACATTATAGAGGGCTGATATGAACAGAAGAATGATATTTCACATACTCGGTAAGATACTTCTTGTGGAGGCTGCACTTATGCTCCCCTCCATGGCTGTGGGTCTTATCTATGGGGAAAAGGCAACTCTTTCCTTTATCCTGCCCATGGGGCTTCTGTGCTTGATAGGCTTTCTGCTCACTGCAAAAAAGCCACAGAACAAGGATATTTATGAGAGAGACGGATTCTTTATAGTGGCGAGTGCCTGGGTGCTCATGTCCCTGTTCGGTGCCCTTCCCTTCTATTTCAGTGGCTCCTTTAACTCCTTTATAGATTGCTTTTTCGAGGTGGTTTCCGGTTTTACCACCACAGGGTCGTCGATTTTATCCGATATTGAGGCACTGCCCTACTGTATATTATTCTGGCGTAGCTTTACCCACTGGGTGGGTGGTATGGGAGTTCTTGTGTTTGTAATGGCTATACTTCCTCTCTCCGAGGAGAGGTCTATGTACCTTATGCGTGCAGAGGCACCGGGACCCATAGTCGGTAAGCTCGTGCCTAAAATGAAAAGCACAGCAAGAAGACTCTACGGAATTTATATAGTACTTACCGTAATTTGCGTTATTTTCCTCTTGGCGGGAGGTATGCCCCTTTTTGATTCTCTATGCCACGCCTTCGGAACCGCAGGTACGGGAGGCTTCAGTATAAAGAATAACGGAATAGCCTTTTACGACAGTGCATATATTGAGATGGTGCTGGCTGTGTTTATGCTTATCTTCGGCATAAATTTCAACTTATATTACCTTATACTTCTGGGTAATATCAAGGAGGTAATTAAAAGCGAGGAGCTTCGCTGGTATCTGGGAATTGTTGGGGTGTCCACTCTTGCCGTTTCCCTTAATATTATGAAAACCTTTAAGGGACAATCCTTCAGATATGCGTTTTTCCAGGTGTCATCCATAATTACAACCACGGGCTTTGCCACAACGGATTTTAATGTTAACTTCCCGGAATTTTCGAAATCCATTCTTGTGCTTCTTATGTTTATAGGTGCCTGTGCAGGCTCCACGGGAGGTGGCTTTAAGGTGAGCAGGCTTATTATTCTTATAAAAAGCTTCAAAAAGGAGATAAGAAAGCTCCTCCACCCCAGGTCTGTGACCGTTATAAAGCTGGAGGGAAAGCCGATTAACTCCACTCTTTCCCATAACACCTTAGCCTACTTTATGATGTATATAATCATAATGATAGTGTCGGTAATTGCCATATCTGTGGACAATTTTGACTTTACCACCAACTCCACGGCAGTAATATCCTGCTTCAATAATATAGGCCCCGGTCTTGGCGTAGTAGGTCCTATGGGCAATTTCGGAGGCTTCTCCTGGTTTTCCAAGCTTATTCTGTCATTTAATATGCTCTTTGGCAGACTTGAGATACTTCCTATGCTCGTTCTCTTTAATCCCATGGCGTGGAAAAAGAAAAGCTGATAATAAAGATTCTCTTTTTCTTCGGGCACAAAAGCCTTACATTAGTCAAAGGTACGGAAAAGCTGTACATTATAAGCCTTCGCCTTAAGGTAAAGAAAAAGCACACATAAAACAGCCACAGGGTCTGCCCTGTGGCTGTTACTGTTAATTGTAAAATAAAATTATATGTTGAAATTTACCTTTGATTGTGATAGAATAGCTACATCATTTTGTAAGGGGGTGTGTCTATGAATAAAGAGAAAAACAAAGGGGGCGTTAAAATAAGGGCACTAAAGCATGCCTTCCCGAAAACTCTCCCCATACTTGCAGGCTTTTTGTTTCTCGGCATGTCCTACGGATTCTATATGAGAGCCGAGGGCTTTCCCTTCTATTTCCCCATACTTATGAGCATTGTTATTTTCGGTGGCTCCCTGGAGTTTGTGGCTGTGAGCATGCTCCTTTCCCTATTCTCCCCCGTAACAGCCTTTTTTATGGCTCTTGTAATACAGGCAAGGCACTTATTTTACGGAATTGCCCTTCTTGACAAATATAAGGGCACAGGAAAAAAGAAGCCGTATCTTATTTTCGGTATGTGCGATGAGAGCTTTTCCATAAACTGCTCGGCAGAAATTCCCGAGGATGTGGATAAGGGATGGTTCTACTTCTTTGTAACCCTGCTTAATCAGTCCTATTGGGTCCTCGGTGCATCTCTCGGCTCCCTGGTTGGCAGCCTTGTAGCCTTTAACACTGAGGGCATAGAGTTTGTTATGACAGCTATGTTCATTGTCATATTCCTGGAAAATTGGCTTAAAGAAAAGCAACACATATCCTCCCTTATTGGCGTTATTGCCTCTGTTATTTGCCTCCTGCTCTTCGGTAAGGATTCCTTCCTCATTCCTGCTATGGTGTGCATTGTTCTTCTTCTCTTTGCCTTCAAGAGACCTATTGGGAGGTGTGAAAAATGACACTTACCCAGCAATTTATAACAATTGGCTTGTGTGCCGTGGCAACAATGCTGACAAGATTCCTCCCCTTTCTTGTGTTCTCGGGAGACAGGGAGGCACCTAAGCTTGTGCAGTACATAGGAAAGGCTCTGCCCGGTGCTATTTTCGGTATGCTTGTGGTATATTGCCTGAAGGGAGTGTCTGTTATTTCCTTCAGCTACGGTCTTCCGGAGCTTATTGCCATATGCGTGGTTGTTCTTATCCACCTGTGGCAGAGGAAAATGCTTCTCTCCATCGCCACAGGCACCGTCGTCTATATGCTCCTTGTACAGCTTGTATTTTAGCTCCCGTATAATAATTTCAGCGACAAAAGGCTCCCTTAAGACTCCTGCTCTTGTGCAGGGTCCCTGTGGGAGCTTTTTTATTGGTTTCCGGGTATAATACCATGCGACAGTCGCATGGTACGGAGAAGGATATGCGTTTTTAAGCCTTCACCTTGAGGTGAAGGCAGAGTTAAAAACCCGTTTGTGGGTAGCAAGTAGCAAATGTGTGGCTGGCAGGCCAATTCTTAACGCACTTGTGCGTACCCGGTAATGTCTAGGGGCTATGCCCGAAAATGAAATACCCCCCGTTTTACGGGGGGATATTTATTTTGTGATTATATTCTGTGCTCTGCACCGATAAGACGGTCACCCATATAGGTGAGCTTCAGCGTAAAAAATTCCTGCTCTGTGTCTAAAAGGTCGAGGAAAACCTTATCGCCCTCCCACAGGGGAAGCTCCTTGACCCTCGGCTTATCAACCCAGCACAGCTCCCCTTCGGGACAGGAGGAAAGCTCCCCTGTAAATTCCGTGCAGGTGAAAAGATGCATAAGCTCAGTTTCGTATTTGTCCGACACAAAGGTCACAAGACCTCTGTATTTTGGCTTTATAAGGGTAAGCCCCGTCTCCTCGTAAGCCTCTCGGATTACGCAATCAAAAGGGCTCTCCTTCTCCTCAAAATGACCTCCGACACCCAACCACTTGCCGTCGTTACCGTCGTTTTTACGGCTTGCCTTACGGAGCATAAGATAGGCTCCGTCCTTTTCTATATAACAAAGAGTTGTGTTCTTCAATTGGCAATTTTCCTCCAGACTGAGGCGTTCTCTTTTGTAAGACTTTTTGCATTTGCTTCCGGGTCTGTAACATCAACCTTAATTGTATCCTGGCTGTATCGACCTTCAAAGTATTTCCACTGAGTGCTTGTGTCCTCGAAGTGTATTTTGGTAAGACTGTCACAGCCTTCAAAGGCACTGCTTGAAATAGTATGAACATCGGAGGGAACGGTAAACTCCTTATCGGTCCTTCCTGAGGGGTAAACCACAAGGACTGTTCCGTGCATTGAGTATACTACTCCGTCAACCGATTTGAATGTGTGATTGAGAGGGGAAACATTTATTGACTTTACCCGACAGTATTCAAAGGATGATTGATTCAGTGTTTCCAAAGA
The DNA here is from genome assembly GCA_017456545.1 of Clostridia bacterium. Taxonomy (GTDB): domain Bacteria; phylum Bacillota; class Clostridia; order Oscillospirales; family CAG-272; genus RGIG2000. The sequence continues at coordinate 41,520 of JAFTJE010000012.1, forward strand.
AGCAGGTAATGTTACAGTATCCAGATTTATACAACCGGAGAGCATATCATGGGGTAAGGACTTAACTCCCTCCGGAACGGTAATGCTTTTTATTTTGCAGGAGTGAGTGTTTATATAGTCAAATGAGGGTAGGGATAGATTACCGCTGAAAAATACATTTTTGCCGATTGCATATTTGCACCCTGCCTCCTCGAAGGTTGGCAGAGTGATTTCTGTTTCGCTTCCTATGTAGTTAAACAGCTCACCGTTATAAATCTGAAAGCCCTTTACTGTGGTTATAACACCGGGAGAATCAAGACTTGTATGCACAACGGGTGCAAGGTCCGTCATATCCACAGAGGACAGATTATATATCTCCTTGAGCTTCGAGGAGCCAAGAAACGGACTGTCAACCGATATAACCGAGGAGGGGATTACTACCGAAGCCAGAGCAGATTCTCCTCCAAAGGCTCTGATTCCCAAGGATTCCACTCCCTTTTCGAGGGTCAGGCTTTTAAGAGATACACAGCCTTCAAAAGCACCGTCCTCCACTGTCTTTATGTTGGAGGGTACCGTAACGGAGGTTAGGCTGTAGCAGTGATAAAAGGCACGGGTGGAAATTTTACTTAACCCCGAGGGGACAGTAATATTTTCAAGGGAATAGCAACAGAAGAAGGCTGAATCCTCCAAGGTATTTAAGCCCGAGGGCAGATTTATGCTTTTTAGTGAATAGCAGTTTGCAAATGCTTTGCTTCCGATACCGGTCAGGCTCGAGGGTAGATTTATGCTCTCCAATGAATAACAGCCGTCAAATGCGTGTGCTCCTATATCAATTACGCCGGAGGGCACACTGAATTCCTTTAGGCTTCCGCATTCTGCAAAGGCGTATTCTTCTATTGTAAGCAGACTTGATTGCTGATCAATACGAACACTTGTAAGAGAGTTACAGCCATAGAAGGCGTTGGACGGAATGGTGATTACCTTGGAGGGGATATTTACGGATTTAAGCTTTTGACATCTTGAAAAGGTGTCGGGAGCAATTGTGGTCACCGATTCGGGAATTGTAACCTCTGTAAGGTTTTCAAGGGGCAAAAAGGATATCGCTGTTACAGGCTTTCCCTTATATTCGGCAGGTATATTCAAATTAGTTATCCTTGAAGCAATCTTGCTGTCCAAATCGGCAGCAACCGTGTACGATGCATCATCATCATTTAGTATAAAATCAAGGACATCCATAGAGCTGTCATCATCCTCATCGTCATCCTTGTCCGAATTACAGGAAATTAAGGCAAGCGAGCAGGAGACAGCCATCAATATTAAAAGTAAAAGGGTAAGTAGCTTTTTCATTTTTGCTCTCCTTCTATTATTTCTATATTTATATTTTATCATTGTGTTGCAGCTTTGTCAACATATCACTTCTCTGAGGAGAGCATATCTGTAAAATATGAGAAAATAGCAAAAAGCGACCTGCAATAAAGCAGGTCGCTAAACAAGATTATGCCTCGGACAGGAAAAGCCTGTCTGGAGAGGGTTATCCTCTGATGAAGTCCATTATTATGGGCATCAAGAAGGTCATGCCAAAGGCTATGGCTGCACAGAGAACAAATATAACCGGGAGCCACAGGGTCTTAAAGCTCTTTGAATATCTTGCCTCTGCCTTCTCTATTCCCTCCTCGGGGATGTAGAATTTGGCATTTGAGTAGTCGTATTTTGTTCTTGTGAACTTATTTTTTATTTTCTCCCAAAGCCTTTTGAAAAAGCCCTTCTCTGTCTTTTCCTCCTCACTGCTCTTTTTACCATCAATAACGGGAAGAGAGCCTCCGACACAGGCAATAGTATTTCTTAATACCTTACCCTCACGGAGCATATGACGGTAGATAGCCTTGTTTTTGCCCAATTCATCAAGGGAGAGAGCACTGCTTTCATCCTTTGCCTTGTTAAGGAGCTCCCTTACAATTGAGCCGCTGATATTCTGCACAAACCAGAAGGCTACAAAGGATAGGAATACGCCAAGTGCAATAGCATAAATTACAATATCTGATGTTACGACCCAGCCAAGAAAGGGTGCATCGTCTGTTGCTGAAAATAAAAACATAATTACTCCTCGGTTATTTTGTTACCGCAGAGCTTAACCAGAATGTCCTCAAGATCCTCGTTGTCAATAAACTCGATCTGAACTACACGGCACTTACCTTTATTTTGTATTTTAATTTGTTTACCTGTCAGGGACATGGCTTTTCTCTCTAAGTCCTTGATATAATCAACTACTAAATCGTCGTCGTCGTCGTCGATTTCGTCGGCTGTATTCTGTGCAGACTCGTATATTTTGTTGAGCTTCTTAACAAGAGCCTCAGTGTCACGAACGGAAAGGGAACGGATGAGTATTTTTTTCGCTGTATCCTCTATAATGCTCTTGTCCTTAAGTCCCAATAATGCCCTTGCGTGGCCGGCTGAGATATCTCCCTCCTTAAGAAGCTCCAATACCTCATCGGGAAGGTCCAACAAACGCATAGTGTTGGCAATTGCAGGCCTGCTCTTGCCTACCTTTACAGATACCTCCTCCTGAGTAAGATTAAACTCCTTCATAAGCGAAGCATAAGCCACAGCCTCCTCATAAGGGTTCAAGTTTTCACGCTGTACATTCTCGATAATAGCAACCTCAGCCGATTTCATTGCATCTGCTTCCATAACAATAGCGGGAATTTCTGTGAGATTTGCCATCTTTGATGCTCTCCAACGGCGTTCTCCGGCGATAATCTGGTAAAAACCACCCTCACTCATACGAACAATAATAGGTTGGAGCAATCCGTACTGTGAAATTGAGCTTGCGAGAGCCTCCAGACTTTCTGTATCAAAATACTTTCTGGGCTGGTCCTCCTTGGGCTCTATTTCTGATATTCTGATTGTTTGAACGCCGTCCTTCTTTGCAGAAACGGCAACAGCCTTCTCTATAGGGCTATAATTATCGGCAAAAATTGATTCAAGTCCTCTGCCAAGACCTCTTTTTGTAGCCATATTTGCTTCTCCTCTTAAAATAATTCCGTTCTTTCGAGTATTTCCTTCGCAACATCCTCGTATTCCAGACTTCCCTTTGAATATCTGGAGTAATAGTATATTGGCTCTCCATAGCTCGGTGCCTCGCTTAAGGCGACACTGCGAGATATTTTTGTCTTAAAAATCTTTTCGCAGTAGTATTTATTAAGCTCCTCAAACACCTGTGAAGATAGTTTAAGGCGTGAATTGTACATAGTTATCAGTATACCTACTACTCTCAATCTGGAATTGTAGCTGTTTTTAACTCTTTTTATGGTAGACATAAGCTGAGATAATCCTTCAAGAGCATAATATTCGCACTGTATGGGCAAAATTATTCCGTTGCTTGCGGTAAGTGCGTTAATTGTGGTAATACCTAACGACGGTGGACAATCTATAATAATGTAGTCAAAATCTCCTCGTCTTTTAAGCTTGTCTATCTGATTTTTCAAGAAATATTCTCTTTCCTTTTCGGACACAAGCTCAAAATCTCCGGCTGCAAGTGATACATTTGATGCTATAACGGATAAATTATTGTATTTAGTTGGGATAATTGCGTCAAAAATATCGCATTCACCTATTAAAACCTCGTAAGAAGTCCATTTTGCCGTGCTTTTCATTACTCCGACACCACTCGTAGCACTTCCCTGAGGGTCTAAATCAATTAATAATACTTTTTTCTTTAATACAGCAAGATATGTAGCAATATTTACAGCAGAGGTGGTTTTTCCTACTCCGCCTTTTTGGTTGGCGAACGATATAACATATGCCATGTAAATTTACCAACCTTTTAATATATTTTTAGTTATAAAAAGTATACCATAAGATTTATAATAAATCAATAGTAATTTATGTAAATTCTAATATTTTTGCAAATTCGCCATTTGCGTTTTATGTTTCATGTGAAACAAATACTTTTTGTGTAAATAGGAATTTATAATGTTTCCCGTGAAACAAAAACTACCTGTGCCGGGAGAGAGTTACTCTCCTTGCTGTATATTTTGTTTCCCGTGAAACAAATAATAATATGCTATTAAAATATTGTTTAATGCTTGAATTGTTAAATGCAAAAATTATTAAGCTAATTAATTGGCTAAAAAATTATTAAGCTAATTAATTGCTATAGCAAAAGGGAAGAGCTTTGAAACAGCAAAAATGCTGCATTGACGAATAATGTCAAATAATGTAATAAAAAAACAAAAAGTTTTCCACACCCCCTGTCTTCCTTCATAATTAGTTTGCAGTGGATATAATAGATAAATCAACATTTTTGACCTTAAACGGCAAAATAACGCTTAAAAACAGCTATTTTGGTTGACTATATCTTAAATATCCTTTAATTATCCGGTTGATGAGGGTGTGGAAAACTTTGTTGATAACTCAATGAGTTTATTTTTGAAAATGAAGTTATTGGCTTGCAGATGCTCGTTAAACGGAAAATAAAAGAGTAGAGAAGCTTTGGATGGAAATGTATAAGAGAAGGAAAAGAGTGATATGTGGTGTTGCCTTTTGTGCTTACCACTGTGTTTCACATGAAACATTTTATGCTGTTGTTTCGTCTTTATTTACTGAACCGTCATTCTTTTGGTTTATTAATAAGGAATAATTATTGTCTATCGATTTGTCGCTTGATTTGGGAATCAATATGGTTAGCTCTACAAAATCATCGCTTTCTATTCTTCGCGTTTTAATGTTGATGCCGGAGCCCTTTACATTGTTTACAGCTCTGTCTACTGCAATATAAAAGGACTTTATGCTTTTGTAGTGATTTTTTTGCCTTGTTTCCTTGCTTTGCATACCTGAATCCACGGTGCTGTCTATTAATAACTCGCTTTTACTTACATTTAATCCTTGCTCTATAATTGTATTCAGTAGTTTTTCACGCATTGTATGGTCAAAAACCTTTAGCAATGCTCTTGCATGGCGTTCTGTAAGGTTGTTTTTGAGTATCAGCTCTCTCTCCGAGGGCGTAAGACGGAGAAGACGGAGCTTGTTCGCTACAAAGGACTGACTATTGCTTAACCTTCTTGCAATTTCCTCTTGCGTCAGATTATATGTATCAATTAGTGTCTCGATTGCCTGTGCTTGCTCAAAAATGTTCAAGTCCTCTCGTATCAGATTCTCAATAATTGATATTTCAGCAGATTTTTCTTCATTTATATTCATTATAATACAGGGTACACGGTCCATTCTAAGCTCTTTAGCTGCTCGTAACCGTCTCTCCCCCGATATAATCTCGTATCCGTCTCCAATCTTACGGACAGTGATAGGCTGTATCATTCCGTATTGTCTTATACTGTCTGCCAGCTTTATAATAGCATCGTCAGTAAAAATTCTTCTTGGCTGATTGGGGTTAGGACTTATTTTGCTCACCTCGATGGAGTGGACCTGCTCTCCCTCCTCCTCTTGGGCTAATGGCTTTTGGTAGTAAATCCTCATTTTTATTCCTCCTTTTTGTATTTACACCCTTATTTTATCATTTCCCGACTGCATTTTCTGTCCTTTATCGCTGAAGAATAATGGTAAAATATGGTAAAAATGTAATTTACATGTCAATATTGCTTATATATACTTGTATTTAAGGTTACGATGTCGCTAAAAATATATATATAAAAAAAGAAAAACAGAGGAAAAAAGAATGCTGGATTGTATAAATAGCTACAGAAATGCCCCGGGGCGAAAATACGCTGTTTTTGGCTTCAAATCCTTCTTGAAGCTAACTGACGGAGTAAATAGAAAAAGTCACACGGGAGGTGCCGTAACGACCCTGAAAACAATAAAAAACGGGACCCTTACATGCCAAAAGGTAATGTCGGTTCGACTGTGTGATTTGTGTATAGCAGGTGTTGCAGTGGGTATTATCTTAATTGGATGTAAATGGCTTAAAGGAAAAAAGAAGGAAAACCGTTAAATCCCACATCTATTATAAGGCTCCAATTTACGGAGCCTTTTTCATTAGTGCCTTTCACGGCATGAAAATAAACCCTTAGTTCTGCTTAGAGAAAAAGGTGCGAGGAAATACATAAATAAAATCGGATAAGCACCATGCAAGTCCTACAAAAGCCTCACCTGTGTAAGTGGAGGAGGCACCCTTGCGTGACGGAAGTAGTGTAAGCTTATAAGAAGCAATCCCTCAGTCGCTTTGCGACAGCTCCCTTTACACAAAGGAGCCTTAGATTGGTCCGTTTACTGAAGACTGTGCGTGTATGCTATGATAGTTTTTCAGTGCCTCTTGAAAGATTAAGCCTGTAATAATACCTTTTGGGGATGTACATATTACCCTTGCACCGGGCAGTTACGATTCTATAATAATAAGGAAGAAAGGAAGCAGATTTTTCTGTAAAACAAAAAAGTTGAAAAATTTTTGAAAAAAATTAAAAAAGGTATTGACAAACAGGAATTCTTCTGCTAATATAGTAATAGGAATTATTACTGATAAGGAGAAGCGTATGAGATTAACCCATCAAAGAGAAGAAATCCTTTCATTCCTTCGGTCTAAAAGAGCTCATTATAATGCGGTTGAAATCTACGATGCCGTAAGGGAGAGGATTCCGAACATCAGCCTGGGCACAGTTTACAGAAATCTTGGTAAGCTTGTTGAGGACGGTGAAATTATAACTGTGGAAACCGATAACCGAAGCATATATTATGACGGTTATATAGCTCCACACACCCACTTTGTATGTAAATGCTGCAGTCAGATATTCGATTTTGAGGAAGAGGGACAAAGCTTCAAATCGATTAGTGACAAGGGCTTTACAATAGATAAGCACCGTACAGTTTTATACGGAACATGTACGGAGTGCAATGAAAAAAATTAAAATTTTAATTACATAAAGGAGAAACTATTATGGCAAAATTTGTATGTTCAGTATGTGGATATGTTCACGAAGGAGACAGTGCACCTGAAAGATGCCCTCAGTGCAAGGTTCCCGCTGAAAAGTTTAACAAGCAGGCAGAGGATAAGGTATGGGCTGCAGAGCATGTTGTTGGTGTAGCTCAGGGCTCCCCCGAGGATATTATGGAGGATCTCCGTGCTAACTACATGGGTGAGTGCACAGAGGTTGGTATGTATCTTGCAATGGCAAGAGTAGCTCACAGAGAGGGCTATCCCGAGATCGGTCTCTACTGGGAGAAGGCAGCTTGGGAAGAGGCAGAGCACGCAGCTAAGTTTGCAGAGCTCCTCGGTGAGGTAGTAACAGACTCCACAAAGAAGAATCTTGAAATGAGAGTTGACGCCGAAAACGGTGCGACAGCAGGTAAGTTTGACCTTGCAAAGAGAGCAAAGGCTCTTAACCTTGATGCTATCCATGACACAGTTCACGAAATGGCTCGCGACGAGGCACGCCACGGAAAAGCTTTCGAGGGACTTCTTAAGAGATACTTCAATAAATAATCAGGACAAAGCCCCCTTCCACGAAAGGAGCCTTCAGACAAGGCATTCGAGGGACTATACTTCAATAAATAATTAGTTAATAATATAGCGAAATCTATAATCAGAAACTTCCAAGGCTAAATATAGTCTTTTCATGAAAAATCTCCAAAAAAAGCACCCCAACGGTGAAAAACCGTTGGAGTGTTTTTTATTTTTTGTCTTTCCATATAAAATGGAAAATAACGAATGCTATACCATAATTCAAAAAAGCTCAAATTGTGGAATTTGTGATTATGGAAAATGTTTATAATGTCAAAACGAAAATCCAAATAAATATTCCTACCTTGACTTTTCTACAAAATGTGATATAATTAGTTTATAACAAATAAAAAGAGGAATGGCTTTGGACAATTTAACAAAAGTTGGAACGTACAACGATAAGTTTAACAAAATTTTAAATATAAATATAAGTCAAAAAGATATTTTTGTTTCAGATGGACTAAAAACTCATTTGATTAAAAGAAATCATTTAGATTGTTTGAAATATATAAACAAACTCCAGGAAATCATAAAAAATCCCGATTATATTGGGGTGAATCCAAATGAATCGGGAGATTCAGTTGAACTTGTGAAAAAATATTCTGACAATGTTTTAATCGGAATTAAGGTAGATTTATCGTCAAATATTCTATATGTTTCCACAATGTATAATCTGCAAGAGCAAAAATTACAAAGAAGAATTCATAGTGGAAGACTTGTTAAATTTTAACCATTTTCCAAAAAGTACACAAATATGGTTGACAAATGTTTAAATGTGTGGTATACTATACATGCAGTAAGAGTATACTGAATAGTGAGTTTGAATGAGGTCGGAAATGGTTCCCGACACACTTCGAAAGAAGTACCTGAGATGATGGATACACCGCCCATCCGTTTGAACTTAATAAAAAGCCCTCGTTAGGGCTTTTTATTTTTTGTCTAAAAGAATACCACGCGATAGTCGCGTGGTTCAATAGAGGTTAACCGGTGAGAAAGGAATCCTCCGATATGATATAATGAAAGAGACCTGCCAGTCAAATTCAAAAAACATATCGGAGGATTTATCTATGAAAAAAGAGACCATAGACACAAATAGTTTAGCACATACAAAATGGAATTGCAAGTATCACATAGTGTTTGCACCAAAATATAGACGAAAAGTATTTTACGAAGAAAAAAGGTTAGAAATAAGAGAAATACTACGAAAACTATGCCAATGGAAAGGTGTAGAAATAGTAGAAGGGGAAGTGTGCCCAGATCACATACATATGCTGGTAAGCATCCCGCCCAAAATGAGCGTTTCGGGATTCATGGGATAGTTTGAAAGGAAAAAGCTCATTGTTGATATTTCAAAAATGGGGGAACATGAAATTTGCATACAGAAATCGCGAATTTTGGTGTAAGGGATATTACGTAGATACCGTGGGTAAAAACACAAAGGCAATAAAGGAATATATAGCAGATCAAATAACGAAAGATAAGGAAAGCGACCAGTTAAGTATGTTCGACCCACGGGACCCATTTATGGGTAGTAAGTAGCATATGCATGGCTGGCAGGCCAATTCTTAACGCACTTGTGCGTAGCCAGTAATGTCTAGGGCTATGCCCGAAACTGAAATACCCCCCGTTTTACGGGGGGATATTTATTATGCTATTTTTCAAGGCGATATTCAAAAGATATCATTTCCCCAAAACGCCCTTTGGGGAGGACTTGAACTAAAAAAGCGGTTTTGCAAGTGCTACTTGACAAAATCAAGTGATATATTCTTTATTTTTGCAAGGATTTCTGTTATAATCAAATTAAGCAAAAGGAGGCGACTTTTATGACAGTTGGTGAAAAAATACAAGCATATAGAAAGCGACTTGGATGTCGCAAGAAGAGCTCGGGCAAAAGTTGCTTGTAAGCCGACAGACAATTACTATATGACAATCGGTCAGAATATCAAACGACTTCGCAGAAATGCGGATATGACACAGGAAGAACTCGCCGAAATGCTGTCGATATCCTCTCAGGCAGTCAGCCGTTGGGAAACAGATTCCGCTATGCCGGATATTTCGTTGTTACCCATGATTGCCAATATTTTTGATGTCACCACAGATTCTCTTCTAGGAGTGGATATATCAAACAAAGAAGCACACATCAAATCAATTATTGAAGAAGCTCGTGAAACAGGAAAAAGCGGACGCATAAGCGAAGCTGCTGAAATCATTCGTAATGGAATTGCGAGATATCCAAACAGCTATGAATTGTTATCTGAGCTTCAAGAATATTTGTATATTTTAAGTAAGCATTCACCTGACAAAGAGAAAGCTGTAATACGGAAAGAGATTATTTCACTTGGCGAAAAAGTTATTGCCAACTGCATGGATAACCAAATAAGAAACCGTGTTATGACTACTCTGTGTTACACTTATAATAAAGTCGGAGAAAAGGAAAAAGCTGAAAAAATCGCATTGTCTATGCCAAACATTTATGAATCGGGAAGTGTTTTGCGCACTCACATCGAAACGGGTGATCGTCAATATGAAGCAAAGCGAGACTTGATCGTTACATTAATATCGATGGCAGTTACAGAGTTATCCAAACTTAATACAAAATTGGATAACGGTGATTGGGCTTTGTCGGATGACGAACAAATTATCATTTATCAAAAAGCATTATCACTGATTGATGTGTTATGTGAAGATAATGATTATGGTGAGTATATATTGAATGTTTCTGACTTGTATAGAAATATTGCAGCGGTATTCAGCAGAAAAAACGATATTGCGAAATCATTGGAATATCTTAAGAAAGCGGTAACAATTAATGTGTCGTTTGATAATTCCTATAAACCAACACAAGTACACACATCTCTTCTTCTTCGCAATGATATTTACGACGACTTTTTCTGGACGGATACAAATAATGCCTCTTTGTCGCTTTTAATTGATATCAACAACAATGAAGATTTCAACGCTGTTAAAAAAGAAGCAGGTTTTGCCGATTTGTGCAACGAATTAAAAAAAGCAGCCGGAAACCGAAACTGATATCTTTTTTGGTCTGACTTGCCAAAAAGAAAAGTCGCGCGAGCGGCTTTTTCTTTTTGTACTTTTCACTATTCTCTTTTCACTCTTCACTTTTCTCTGACTCTCCCGCACGACTTTTCCAGAGAAGAGATAAGAGAGAAGAGAGAAAAGGTAGCCTTTCTCCCTTTGGTCGAAAAGCATTTTTATTATAAAATCGTGTGCATCTTTTTCGGCACCTCTACTCAAAAAGGAAACCGTCCAAAAGGACGGTTTTTCTTTTTGGTTGTGTGGCAAGCGTCGGCTTGCCACATTCGGTTATAAGTCCGACGAGCGTAGCTCGTTGGGGAAGCACACCGCGCGCATCCTGTGGATGAAACAGCGCGGCGTGCTTCCCGCAGCGGTCGGATTTTTACGCCGAAGCGACCAGCGTAGGCGAATAAAAATTCGGGTTACCGCAAGGCGGCACAGCGACACAGTATAGGAAAACCCAATTAAATTTCGACAATTATATAATTAAATTCAAATCTCGTCTCCACAACCAACAATGCGAACCGAAAAAGATATCGGTTCGGAAAACCCCGAAACCACATCGGTTTCGGGGTTTTGTTATGCCATTTTTTAAGGTGGAATTCAAAAGATATCATTTCCCAAAAACGACCTTTGGGGAGGACTTGAACTACTTATCTTGATAAAAACGTAAAATTCTGTTACAATTTATAAAAAGGTATTGACTTTTACCCAACGTAAAAAACTATAATTTCGGTGTAAATGGAGGTGTTTCTATGAAAATAAAGTCTGTATGCGAATTAACCGGTCTTACCGATCGCACGATTCGTTACTATATTGAAGAAAAACTGATATCTCCCTTGTACACCGAGAATTATTTGGGTCGTAAAACCTATAACTTTTCCGAAAAAGACATTAAAGACTTAAACGATATTGCCGTTTTGCGAAAATTTGATTTCACTTTGGAGGAGATAAAATCGGTAATCAATGACGCGGAAGCAAGTAAAGAAATTCTTTCCAATGTAAAAGATAGAACGGCACAAACTGTTTTGGATGGTCAAAACAAACTCTTTGTGTTATCACAGATCAGTACCGAAAAAACTTATACAGTCGCAGAGCTTGCTGAGGCGTTATCAAAGGTCTCTTTGGATATGCCTGAGCATAAGGAAACAATTAAAACCAATATTCTAAAAACGGCATTGTCTGTTTTAAAAACAATAATAATCTTTGCGGTTGTTTGGCTGCCGATAGCGTTAAGCATATTTGTAGTCACCATTAGTATCAATGATTATCATTATCCCGTTTTTGAACCTATAATGATTGGATTGACAATTACTTCTTTTCTACCGTCCATAACGGTATTGATTGTGTCAAAAACAAAACTGAAATGGAAAAAGATTGCGCAACGAATTTTGCTCGTTTTTTGTATTTTGAGCATCCCCGTTAGCTTTTTTATGTCATTTGGAATTGTGTCAAAATCCCAAACAACAGATATTAGAAATTACCGTGACTTTGATGCTGATTGCCTTGCCAATAGAAATGTGGTGTTCCAAGAGTTGTTCCCAAACTGGCCGAATTATTTTGAAAACGTGAAACAAGCAGACGGCAGTTATAAAACAGTTTATTTAGATTCACATTATTATTATCACTACCACCAAGGATTTGACTACACCTACGATATATATGCCGAGTGGCCATTGAGTGAAGATGAATACGTCAAAGAGGTAAAACGAGCAACTGCTGTATTTACAAAAAACATTGAAAACAAAACGTACAATTATAAGTTTGCAGAAATTATAAAAGGTGACTATAATTGTCTGGTGCTGTACAACGGTGATGCGCCTTTCACCAAGGCGACCGATAATTATGATTATATTATTTTTGCTTATAATGATGAAAATAACACCGTTCGGTACATCTACTGTGACAGTCTTGAAAACGGCGCCGATCAGCCGTATTATTTAGAACTTGATTGGTGATATCTTTTTCGGTGCAACGTGCCAATAAAAGAAAAACACATCCACACGGATGTGTTTTTCTTTTATTCGCTACGGAATGAGGCTTGAGCCATATGGTCAAGGGATTATGAGCCCGAGGGCGAATAACTTGTTTGCCAGTGAAAACGATTGAGTATCGTTTTCATGCCTGCAAATCGCCACAAAGCAAAGAGTTTTCCGAGCCGAGTGTAAACAAAGTGTCGAGGTGAGAGAAAACGACTATGCGACTGGTGCGGTGGTTATATTAAAACAACTGTGTGTTGTTTTCTTGCCAGCGTTTCTCCGTCGAACAAGGAGTATGCCAAGTTGAGTGTAAACGAAGTGTCGAAACGCGGCAGACGACTATGTGAACGGAGAGAAAGGTCATGTGGTTCAAATCCCTTCCCCACACCTAAAACAAACCTAAATTGAACCATCGGTTCGGTTTAGGTTTTTTCTTTTGTGTGGTGGAGTTTGAATCCTTTGCGACTCCGTGTTATACACGACGAGCGTGGCTTGATGGGAATTGAGAGAAAAAACGCTCAGTGAGTCGATTAGTGAGTCGATTAAGTTACAAGCACTTGACAATTTATGCGCTTTGCGCTATAATTTTTAATTAGTGAGGTGTGTATATGATTGAGATTACTGATAAAAAATTAAATGGATATAAATTCATAGATTTGTTTGCTGGTATGGGTGGATTTAGAATAGCATTGGAATCACTTGGTGCCGAATGTGTTTATTCAAATGAATGGGATGTTCCTGTGCAAAAAGTATATGCTGATAATTTTGGGGATGTTCCAGAAGGTGATATAACAAAAATTGATGAATATTCTATTCCTTATCACGATATTCTTTGTGCTGGGTTTCCTTGTCAGGCATTCTCGATTAGTGGAAAGCAACGAGGGTTTGAAGATAGTAGGGGCACATTGTTTTTTGATGTAGCTAGAATTGTTAGGGCTAAAAAGCCTAAAATTGTATTTATGGAAAATGTTAAAAATTTTGCCACGCATGACAACGGTAGAACCTTACAAATTGTAAAAAATATAATGGAAGAATTAGGATATGTTTTTTACCAAAAAATATTGAATTCGGTAGACTACGGTATACCGCAAAAACGAGAAAGAATTTATATGGTTTGCTTTAGAAAAGATTTACAAATAAACGACTTTGTATATCCAAAAAAAATCAAGCTTATACGACATGTTGAGGATTATTTATTACGAGATGAAGATCAGGTTAAACATTTGTATGTCAACAGATCAGATACGCAATTTAATAAAACAAAGGATGATACTTACAGCAATAAGACAATTAGACTTGGAATAGTAAATAAAGGTGGACAAGGAGAGCGTATTTATAGCACAAAGGGAATAGCTATAACTCTTTCTGCTTGTGGAGGGGGAGTATTTGCTAGAACAGGTGGATATCTAATTAACGGAAAAACTCGTCGTTTGCATCCTAGGGAATGTGCAAGAATTATGGGTTATCCGGATTCCTATAGGCTAGCAAAAAATGCAAATCAAGCATACAAGCAACTTGGTAATTCTGTTGTAATTGATGTTTTACAGTATATTGCTTGTCAAATTGCAAATGTGGTGGAACGATGAACGAAATAGATTTTAAGGCTTGGTTACGATCACAAAATACAATAAAAAAAGTTCAAGGCGATTTAATTTCAAGAATTAAACGCCTTGAACGTGTATTCGGTAATATTGACTTAGACGAAGAATATCAAAAAGATAAGTGCTGTTTTTTACTCTCTCTATTTAAAAACAAAGGAGTAAATTCCGAAATGAACAAATTTGAAATAGCGGAACTTCCAATAGGTCAATATCAATTAAGCACTTATAAGTATGCTTTGAAAAAGTACATATCATTTATCGAGTCAGAATGTCTATAAATCCAACATTTGAAATTGAATCTATTTGTGGTTCAAACTCCACAGAAAATATAACATTAGCATTAAGCGTATTTGAAAGTTTTCTAATTTCATATACGTTTTCTCTTTTTGAAAACATATATTCTGTTCCATCTAATTTAAACCTTATATTGTGAAGTTCGCTATTAGAAATAGCCATCATTCTATCGCCTTTTACACCAATGGCAATAATAGGATAATTGTTTTCAATATAATTTTTCATCTTTGCAACATTATTTTTTCCAACATATCCCGAACCACTTCTTTTAACCCTATATGTAGCAGATATATTAAAAACATTTTCAATGTCTTCTATTGAAAAAATTTCAAAGTTATTCGTAATAATATATTTCGTTTCTTTTCTTTTGTAATAATTTTTTATCCATGCTGCAAAAACATCAGTACCATTTTCCATTTCTATAAGTTTTCCCCTAGTTCCTGCATTTTTAAATGATTCAAAATCTTGATTCATATATTCAATTATTGCGTGGGAGTATGGATTGATTGGTGTTGCGTTCAAATGACTATAATCAAACATTTCTATCCCTATATTAGGTAATAAAACAAACTGTCCACATTGAGCAGGGCAATGCTTCGCTTCAATGTAAAAAGATTTTCCACTATTAGTCACCACTTCAATGTCGGATTTTGTGGAATCGCTTTTTCCTTTCCAAGTAAAATGTGCATATTGACCGAAATGTCTTTCTAAATAGTCAACACAAGACTTTTCAAAATCTTCCCAAACTTTAGCCATTGTTATTGCCTCCTTGCTTTTTTATAAATTCAAGTATTGATGTACCTATTGCCTTAATTACATTTACAGTCATTGCATTTCCTGCTTGCATAAGCAAGTGCCTATCTTTAACAAAATTTTTAACCCTCATAGCATATTCTTTTGGAAAACCTTGTAACAGCAAAGCTTCAAATCCGGTTAGTTGAAAAATAGTATTATTTTTAACATATAGAATACCATCTCTTTGTGCTCGTAAAGTTGGGCATTTGCCGTCATATATTCTCAAATCGCTCATTCGAGTGTCTATGATTTTCCCTTCCATTTGAGTGATATCTGCAACAGAATATTTGCCGTTGTTAGTTGGGTTATTCAAATAATAATGCAATATTTCGAGCCTTTCTGGAGTAGCTAAATTGTCATCAATTAAAAAATCCATTAAATTCGGTTTTATGATTTTTGGCGGCCATTCAAACTTAGAAAAATCAAAGTTCAAATCAGTTCTAAAACCAACAAAATAAACCCTTTGACGCATTTGTGGGACACCATAATCTAGGCTTGTCAAAACTCTGTACGATGTTGTATATCCACAATTTGTCAGTTCGTTTATAATCGTTTTGATTGTTTTCCCATTATCATGAGTTACCAATCCTTTTACATTTTCCAAGATAAAAACTTTTGGTGATTTCTCTTTTATAATTCTTGATAGATGGAATATGATTTGTCCCCTATCATCAGAGAAACCCTCTTGTCTACCGATAACAGAAAAAGTTTGGCAAGGGAATCCTGCAATCAAAACATCAAAATCAGGTAAATTTTCTTTTCCCAATTTTTTCAAATTTCCAAAATTTTTGTCCTCAGTTTGATGCATTAGTATATATGTTCTGTCGGCTAAACGACTCGTGTCGGAATGTCCTACACATCTTAGTCCACATTGTTCTAACCCTAGCCTTCCACCACCGATTCCTGAACAAAAATCAAAGAATGTATTAATCATCATTTTGCTCTACAAACAATTTATAAGTTTTAATTTCTAATGCATCGGCAATTTTTTGAATATTGTCAAGAGAAATGCTTCTTCTAAAACATTCGATATCACTTATATATGTTCTGTGTAAACCTGAAAGCTCAGCTAATTTTTCTTGAGAAATATTCTTTTCCTTGCGATAATTACGCACATTTGTTCCGAAAACTCTAATAATATCCATGTTTCACCTCAAAAAAATCTTACAATTATATTTTAATTCTTGGTAGACAATAAGTCTACACACGATAAGTGGCATAAGGATTTGACTCTTTTATAAAAACCGAGTGTTGTTCTCCTGCCTATGTTCGCTTTTCCACGGCAAAAAGCATTTTTATTTTAGGTTGAAAAGCTATGGGATTTATGGTATTATTATTGTATAAATGAAAAATGGTGGTATGGCTAAAATGAGTATTAAGAAAAACTGGATAACCTCTGCACACAGAGGATTTGTAGACGGCACATTGAAGGAAAACAGCCTTGCGGCGTATTACAACGCTTACTTAAACGGGGCAGATATGATAGAAACCGATGCCAGATTCACCTGTGACGGCGTGTTGGTAGTAAATCATGATGCAACTGTGACAGGCTTTAACGAAAGAGGAGAAAGGGTAACCTACATCGTTGCCGAAACTCCTGCAAAAACCGTATGCTCGGTAATTCTGTCAAAGGATGATGTGTGGGGAACACAGCGTGTTCCGACATTGGAGCAGGTTTTGAATTTAGCCTATCACACAGGGTTACATGTAAACATAGATTTGAAAAACGGTTATGAAAGTGCAGAGCCCGTAGCTAAAGCAGTGCTGAAATGCGGTATGCAGGGAAAGATTGTTTATGCACTCAACGGCTCCGGGATGAAAGGAATAGAAGCCATTTTAGCTATTGACCCCGATGCACGGTTTATCGATAGGGGAGTTGGCTTTGCAAATACCGTAAGTGGCTTTTCCGAACGGGGAAAAAGATGCTTCTGCTATACAGACGATGTAAGTGAGGAAAATATAAACGCTATCCGTAACGCAGGATGCCTTCTTGCACTTATCAGCCTTAACCCTGACAATTTCGAGTCAGCCATTTGTCGAAAGCCCGATATGTGTGAGTTCTTACATAGCTCGGATTTCAAGGCAATAGAGGAAAATTACCTGAAGAAAATAAGACTGTATTGAAAACCAATTAAAAAAGCCTTGAAAACAATGAGTTTTCAAGTTTTTTTTGGTCTGAGTAGTGAAATTTAATTCACAGCCCCTACTATCCAAAAGATAATGGCGATTATGAATTGTTTTATTGCATACAAGCATTAGACAAACATTATTTATCAATATATGAAGGTGATTTTGTGAGCTTGCTTGCCTGAAATGTATTTGTGATTTATATTAAGCATTTATTTGCACTTATTTAATTGAATTTTGTTTAATTATATGGTAAAATGGGCTTGTAATAAAAAATAGATTGGAGAACAATATGTTAAGCTTTGATAAATTTCATTTTAGTTCAAGAAATTCCTTGATATCTGTTACAAAGGTTAATGAAAATTTAATTTTACATTCGCTTCATAACGGTGGAATGGTTCCACTTATGGAGCTTGAATACTCTAATTCAATAACCGAAACCTTTTTGCCTTGGGAGCTTCAGGTAACTGCGAATGATGAAATGCACAAAATGTGCTTGTTTGGTAAGGATGGGATTTGTTTCTTTGGAAAAGGAAGCTCACCCTGTTTTAGCTATATTTATATGAAGGGAGTGTATAATGCAAATTATATTTATGAGGGAAAGAACATTTTGAAGCTTTGCGATTGCTTTACTAATACATTCCATACCTTCAAAATTCATAAAGGAACTGTCTCTCTTGATACAAAGGACAGTGAAAGAAGAATATACAAGGATTACATAAAAATAAGAGTTTTACCGGATGAAAACGGAGAATATGAGTTTACCCTTCGTCTTAGCACAAGTGAGCATTCTGTTTATACTGATTTGACATATAATGAATATTCGGAATGCAAAAAAAATGAATATCTTGCCTGGGAAGAAAAAATGAAATGTCAAAACGAATGTGATAAAGCATGTGCATATATTTTGTGGAGTAATATTATATCCGGCGAGGGTAATTACGACAGAGACGCAATTGTAATGAGTAAGTCCGGTATGTGTAAGCTTTGGTCCTGGGATAATACCTTTAATGCCCTTGATTTGGCTGATAAGGATTTTGAGCTTTCGTATAATCAGTTTATTTATCCTTATAGATTTATGGACAATCATGGCAGAACACCGGATACTGTTACTACTGTAAATATGGAAAAGGCATTTGTAAAGCCTCCAATCCAGGGCTGGATTTATAAACAGCTCGTAAAACGGAATAAAAAATATGAGGATATTGAGGTCTTAGATGAGCTATATTATTTTATGAAAAAGAACACGGACTGGTGGCTCAACTATCGTGGAAATACTCCCTGTTATTATCATGGAAATGACTCGGGCAACGATAATGCGACATGCTTTGATAATACGGAGATTATTCAGTCTCCGGATTTAATTGCGTATTTGTCGGTTCAATGTGATGTCCTGTCACAGATGGCAGAGAAGCTTAATTTATGTAATGATACCAGAATATACAAAATGCTGTCAAGTGAGCTTTTGCAAAAGTGCGTAACGCATTTTTGGGATGGAGAAATTTTTATCCGTAACGGTATGACAGAGGAAATATACAGACCCCAAAGCTTAATGCCACTAAGAATGATTGTTTTAGAGAATAAGCTTCCCACTGATATAAGAGAGTACATACTTAATAAGCTTAAAAATGATTTCTTATGTCCGTACGGTCTTGCAAGCGAATCTATACACAGTCCGTTCTATACACAAAACGGCTATTGGAGAGGACCTGCCTGGGGACCTGACCAAATTATATTTACCTTAGCCCTAAGAAATATGGGAGAGACCGAAATAAGCGAGACAATCGCAGCGGGCTACAAAAAAGCAATAGAAAAATCGGGATTTTCGGAGAATCACGACCCATTAACAGGTGATTCGTTAAAATGTAAGGCGTACAGCTGGACTGCAAACGCTTATAGATTATTATGACAAGAAAAAAGCCTTATCGGTTCCGATAGGGCTTTTGATATTTTAGTAATATGAACAAAAAGACAAGCCATGTTTTATGAAAGAATCTTGAAAAATAAGAACACATTTAATATAAAAAATTCTAAAAGTATTGCACTGTCAGACCTCTGAAATTATCAATTTTCAAATAAAAAAGCAAGACCTTGTCCGTCCCAATAAAGTGTTCGGATAGGTCTTGCTTGGTCTGAGTAGCGGGATTTGAACCCACGGCCTCTACCACCCCAAGGTAGCGCGCTACCATCTGCGCTATACCCAGATTTTTGCTGCTTCGTTTATGTGCTTGTACATTATAGCACATGTTTTTCAGTTCGTCAAGATGTTTTTTGATTTTTATAAAAAAATTTTTTCGGTGGAGAAAAATATATAAAAATCCTATGTGAGCTGTCGAAATTTTATATAAAACAGAGCAGATTTCAGGGTGGACGGAAATGCTGCAAACTAAAAAATGCAGAAAGCAGAGAATTTTTGCGAACTGAATCGGGTTCGCTTTGTTAATTCTCTGCTTTTAGCTTTATTCTGTTCGCTGTGTGTCCTGAGTGTCGGAAAAGTCCATTGTATCGGCAAACTCCTCAGAGTCGGGGAACTGTGCCCTTAACGCTTTTCGTTTTTTTGCCCGTCTTTTATGGTATATTTCCAAGCCTATATAGAACATAAGGGAAATAAACATTACAACATAGTAGCTGATAAGTCTCCATATAAGCATTACACCGTTTGCAACAGCAGATACCGTGGCTAAAATGGACTCACCTGCTATAAATACGATTATAGACTTGAATACCTGACCTGCCGAGCCCTCAACACCGCCGGATGCACCGGGAGTAGGGATGAAGCCTACTGCAGTAACTGCAAAGGAGGTACCTGCAAGAGTAAGGAAATGATGGGATGCAGTGGCGGGAATATCCATAGAGAGAAGGATAAAGAAGGATGAGGAATACAAAAATGTAAAGGAAATAATTTTTGTAATTACGGCAATAACAAACTGCTTTTTCTTCTTAAGAAGGTCGTCAAAGGCAGCCTGAACCTGCTCAAAATAGGTTTTAATTCCATCAACCTTAGGTCTAACCCACTTGAATATTCTGAACTTACAAAGAAAGCAGATAAATCTTACCAATCCGTTACGAATCCTGCTGCTTGCACCAAGGGAGGCAATAAACAAACACATAAGGAAGTTAAGAACATAGCCTGCTATAATAATGGGAATCCACCATGGGTCAGCCGAGGCTGTTAATGTATCAAAGAAAAACAGTCCGAGGAAGGAGAAGCCCGTTGTTACAAACATATAGATAATGAGGTTTGTAAGGAGTAATCCCGTAGACTCTGAAATTTTAATTTTTGATTTGGAAAATGCGTGAGCCTGGAAGGGCTGTCCACCTGTTGCCAAGGGAGTTATTCCGTTAAAGAAATGCTCAGTCATGGCAATTGTATAGGTTGTTGACATTTTGATATTGCATTTTCTTGCCTTGGTAAGAATACAGAGTGAGAGAGGATAGGTGGCAAGATATAAAAGCACCATTAATACAGCAAGTAAAACATATCGGAAATCAACGCTTTGGAGTTGTTTACCGATAGCAGGCAAATCGTTCATGGAAAGAACAGTAAAGAATAAAAGCAATGCTATTGTGATATACAAAATAAACAATGCAATTTTTTTACCGTTAAGTGGGTTTTTCGGTGGCTCGTTATTTTTCATCTTATCTCTCCTTTCTTATTACTGTATCCAAAATTTGAAAACACAATTGATTTATTCTAACATATAATTTATATTTTTGCAATACAAAAACAAAAGATTTAACATAAAAAATATTATAATGTAATTTATGATATTTAATGTGAATATTGTGTGTCGAAATTTTGATATTTTAGTTGCAAAAAGCATTTTCATGTGGTAGAATATAGTTAGTTTAATATTAAGGAGGTTATTTTCATGAACAAGTTTTCTAAGCTTCTCGGTTATGATGCAATCGAGAAGAAAACAAGTGTCAAAACTGAGATCGTTGCAGGTATAGTTACATTCCTTGCAATGGCTTATATTTTGACAGTTAACCCGAACCAGATTTCAGGCGGTGCGGGTAAGGAATATTGGTCTTCAATATTCATAGCTACTGCCCTCGGTGCTGTTATAGGTACACTCCTGATGGCGTTCTTGGCTAAAATGCCCCTTGCACAGGCTTCCGGTATGGGTCTTAACTCCATGCTTGCAGGTCTTCTCGGAGGCTGGAGCTACGGTGAAAATTTCACACCCGGACAGGCATTTATGCTCGTTCTTATTTCAGGTCTTGTTTTCCTTGCACTGTCTTTGGTTACCTTTAAGGGTAAGACATTCCGTGAGCTTGTATTTGACGGTATGCCCGTTGCAGTAAGAAGTGCTATTTCCGTTGGTATCGGTCTCTTCATTGCTTATATCGGATTCCAGAATGCAGGTATTATCATTACAAACGACTATACTCAGGTTGGCTTTATCAACCTTGCTGATTGGGGCAATCAGATAGTTAATAACGGTGATACAAATTTCGATTATATCCAATTTGGCAAGATGTTTTCCAGTCCCATTACAACAACAGCATGCACAGCTGTAGTTGCACTTGTAGGTCTTTTCCTTATTACTATTCTTGACAAGCTTCAGGTTAAAGGCTCCATCATCTTCGGTATCCTCGGTGCTACAATTGTTGGTATTCCCCTCGGCGTTACAAATCTTTCTATTCTCGCAGGAGACGAGACAACAGGTATTTCCTGGAAGTTCTGGGATAACTTTGCTAACTTCTTCGGTGGAGAAAACAGTGTATTCGGCTCCTTTGTAGATGTATTCTCAGAGGGTCTTATCCCCGAAGGCATATCCGTATTTACTGTTATTATGATCGTTATTACCATGTGTATGATCGATATGTTCGACACAATGGGTACAATCGTAGGCTGCTGTGGCGGTAACAGAATCCTCTCTGATGAGAATAATAAGCCCCACAACTACGGTAAGATTATGATATGTGATGCTGTGGCTACATGCTCCGGTGCTATGCTCGGTACATCCACAGTAACAACCTTCGTTGAGTCCGGTGCAGGCGTATCTGCAGGTGGTAGAACAGGTCTTACAGCGTTTACAACAGCATGCCTCTTCTTCCTCTCCATGTTTATGCTTCCCGTATTTGCAGCTATCCCCGGTGCTGCTGCTGCCTCTGCACTTATTTATGTTGGCGTTCTTATGATGAAGAACAATGTAAAGGATGTAGATTTCAGTACAGCTATTAATGCTACATCAGCATTCCTTACTATCGTTGTAATGGTTCTTTCTTACTCCATTACAAAGGGTATCGGTATCGGTCTTCTTTCCTATGTGATTATGACCTCTATCTCTTATCTTGTAGAGCTCATCATCTCTGCAATCAAGAAGACAGAGAAGCCCAAGTGGGAGCTTTCTGTTGTTGCTATTGTGGTAGCAGTTCTCTTTGCAGTATACTTCTTCGTTCCTGCAACCTTGTTCTAATCTTTAACTGAACATAAATTGATCGAGAGTGTCGCATGTCGGCACTCTCTTTTATATTAATTTTATGTAAATTTTTTAATAAATTTCAAATTATATATTGACAAGATAATAAAATAAGCGTATAATAACCGTGATTATAAATGGCGTTTGATGAAGAGAGTATTACAGGTCACTTATTCAAAGAGAGCCACGGTAGGTGAAAGCGTGGTAATAAGCCCTGCAAGAAAAACACTTCGTAGCCTGCGAAAGAAAGCCTTTTTGGTTAGTAGAATCGCACGCCCATCCCGTAAGGATGTTTAAGTGGACCGTTATCGGTCAATTTGGGTGGTACCGCGGAAGATAGCCTTTCGTCCCATATCGGGGGACGAAGGGCTTTTTGTTTTTCACAGATACAGCCTTCCCACATTACACAGGTTAAAAATATTTACTATAAATCGGAGGATAAAACCATGTTAAGAACACATAATTGTAATGAGCTCGGACTTGCTCATATCGGTCAGAGTGTAACTCTTACCGGTTGGATTGAAACCGTCCGTGACCACGGTGGAGTGCTTTTTGTAGACCTTCGTGACCACTACGGCGTAACACAGATCGTATTTTCCGACGACTCTATGATAGCGGGTATGTCAAAGGAAACCGTTGTTAAGGTTGACGGAACAGTAACAAAGCGTGATGAGGACACAGTAAACCCCAAGATTGCAACAGGACTTATTGAGGTTCGTGCAGAGAGCATAGAGGTTCTCGGCCCCTGTCAGCTCGGTCTCCCCTTTGAAATTGACGCATCCACACAGACAAGAGAGGATGTACGCCTTAAGTACCGTTATCTCGACCTTCGTAACCGTAAGATTCACGATAATATCGTGCTCCGTTCTAAAATCTTGAGCTATCTCCGCCGTCAGATGGAGGACTTGGGCTTTATGGAGATACAGACTCCTATTCTTACAGCCTCCTCACCCGAGGGTGCAAGAGACTATCTCGTGCCCAGCCGTAAGCATAAGGGTAAATTCTATGCACTTCCTCAGGCTCCCCAGCAGTTCAAGCAGCTGCTTATGGCATCAGGCTTTGACCGTTATTTCCAGATTGCTCCCTGCTTCCGTGATGAGGATGCCCGTCAGGACCGTTCTCCCGGAGAGTTCTATCAGCTTGACTTTGAGATGTCCTTTGCAACGCAGGAGGATGTATTCGAGGTTGCTGAGACAGTAGTTTACAACACCTTTAAGGAGTTCTCCAAAAAGGAGGTTTCCAAGCCCCCCTTCCGTAGAATTACCTTTGCAGACGCAATGATGAAGTACGGCTCCGATAAGCCTGACCTTCGCAATCCCCTCATTATTCAGGACCTTACAGACTTCTTCGGTAAGCACGAGTTCCTTACAATCAACGGAAGAACAGTACCCTTCAAGAACAAGCTTGTCCGTGGTATTGTAGCCAACTATCTTGTTAAGAAGGATGGTGACGGAGACGGTAAGAAGGCATTTGAAAAGGCTATTGACGCTTATTCAAGAAGCATAGGTATGAAGTTCGGTATCGGCTACATCACACTCGAGGGTGGAGAATACAAGGGTCCTATTGCCAAGTTCCTTACAGAGGAGCAGAAGGCAGAGCTTACAGCTCTTGTAGGTATTAAGGAGGGCGAGTCCCTGTTCTTCATCAGTGACTCTGCTTCCGTTATCAATAAGCTCTCCGGTGAGATGAGAACATGGATAGGCAATGAGCTCGGTCTTATCAAGAACGACTCCTTTGAGTTCTGCTTCATTGTTGATTTCCCCATGTATGAGCTTAATCCCGAAACAAATAAGATTGACTTTACACATAACCCCTTCTCAATGCCCCAGGGAGGTATGGATGCACTTCTTAATAAGGATCCTCTTGATATTTTTGCATACCAGTATGATATTGTATGTAACGGTGTAGAGCTTTCCTCCGGTGCTGTTCGTAACCATAATCCCGATATTATGAGAAAGGCATTTGAGATTGCAGGCTACGGTGAGGATACACTCAAGGCTAAGTTCGGTGCCCTTTACACAGCCTTTGCATACGGTGCTCCTCCTCATGCAGGTATGGCTCCCGGCGTTGACAGAATGATTATGCTTATCGCCGAGGAGGAAACAATCCGTGATGTTATCGCATTCCCCTTGAACGGTAACGCACAGGATCTTATGATGGGTGCCCCCGGTGAGGTAACAGAGCAGCAGCTCCGTGAGGTACACATTAAGGTAAGAGACTGACCGATACAGATTTGACCCTTTTTACGAATTAAAGGAGTTTAATTATTATGGATAAAGATACATTGAGAAGGCTGGAGCTGTTAAATCAGCTCAGCCTTACAGAAGAGCAGAAGAGTGAAATGTATTCATTCTTCGACAGAAGAGATAAAGACCTTTCCGAGCTTTCCTCTATTGATACTGAAAATACTGAGAGAATGGTACATGTTTTACCTATACTTACAGTAGTTCGTGAGGATAAGATAATACAGAATTTTGACCGTGAGTCACTCCAGGCAGGAGCACCCGAGACCGACGAGGGATACTGGTGTGTTCCCCGTGTGGTAGAGTAATGGGAGGTAAGTATGGAATTCTATTTTGAAAAAGTAAATACATCCCTTGACAAAAAAATTGTAGCAGATGATATGCTTCTTACAAAGGACATACCCACAACAGCAGGCTCAAGGATGCTTGACGGATATGTTAGCCTTTTTGAGGCAGAGGTGCTTACCCGTCTTACAAATGCAGGATATGGCCTTTGTGGTAAGGCATCTGTCGGTGAGTTTGCAATTGACCTCCTCGGCGAGACCTCATATAAGGGTGCTTGCGTAGATGAAAACGGTAAAATCCTTAACCCCGTGGCTGAAATTATCAAGTCCGGAGATGCTATGGCAGGTATCTGCCTTGATGCAAACGGTTATGTAAGAAGAGCCTCTGCACAGTACGGTCTTGTAAGCGTTAAGCCTACCTACGGCACAGTTTCCCGTTTCGGTATGATTCCTGTAGCTTGCTCAGGCGATTGTGTAAGCGTAATGGCAGAGAGCACAACAGTATGCCGTGATATTCTCGATGCTATATCAGGCCACGACGACAAGGATGGCACAAGCCTGCCAGAAGGCAAGTGTGCACTTCTTAAAAAGTCTGCTCCTGTGGTTGAATTTAAGCGTATTGCCGTAATTACAGATATGCTTTGCTCCGACGATACCGTAAACGGTGCTGTAAACAGCCTTGCAGCTAAGCTTGAGGCTGACGGAATCGTAGTGGACCGTATTGAAAACGACCTTATAAAGAAGTCCCGTAATGCGTGGAATATCCTTATGAGTGCAGAGCTTTGCAACAATGTTTCCCGTTATGATGGCGTAAAATACGGCTACCGTTCCAATAATTTTACATCCATTGATGAGCTTTATACCAACAGCCGTACAGAGGCATTCGGCGATTTTCTTAAAGCTGCTATTCTTTTCGGCTCCGATACACTCTCTACAGAAAACTATATGAGGGTATATGATAAGGCTCTTCGAGTACGCAGACTTATCTGCGAGGAGTTCGGTAAGCTCTTTAAGGAGTATGATGCAGTTCTTATGCCTGCTTGCTCCACTATGGCTTACGGTATTGAGGATGTAAAAGCAAATAAGGATATGCCCTATACAGAAAACCTTTATACTGCTCCTGCAAGCATTACAGGTCTTCCTGCTGTTGTTTTTGAGGGAGTACAGCTTATTTGCAACTATTTTAATGAGACATCCCTTCTTGCACTTTGCGAGAAATTGGAAAAGGAGGGTAAATAAATGAGATACGAAACAGTCATCGGTCTTGAGGTTCACTGTGAGCTTGCAACCGACTCAAAGATTTTCTGCTCCTGCTCAGCTCATTCCTACGGTGCTGAGCCCAATACCCATGTTTGTCCCGCATGCTGTGGTATGCCCGGTATGCTTCCTATTGTTAATAAAAGAGTAGTGGACTACGGTATGAAGGCAGGTCTTATGCTTAACTGTCACATTAACCGTGTGACAACCTTTGATAAAAAGAGCTACTACTATCCCGACCTTCCCTCAGCTTATCAGACTACACAGTGGTTTGCCCCCGTTGCCGTAAACGGTCTTGTGGAGATTGAAACCTCCCAGGGCAAAAAGGGTGTACGCATTAAGCAGATTCATATGGAGGAGGACGCAGGTAAGCTCGTTCACGATATCCGTGAGGATACTACACATGTTGACTTTAACCGTACAAGTGTTCCCCTTATTGAAATTGTAAGCCAGCCGGACCTTTCCTCTGCTGAGGAGGTTGAGGCTTATCTTGAAAGACTTAAAGTCCTTCTTCGCTATGCAAGGGTTGCCGAGTGTGAGATGGCACACGGTACAATGCGTTGTGATGTAAACCTTTCTGTTCGTCCCGAGGGTAGCGATAAGCTCGGTGTCCGTACCGAAATGAAGAATATGAACTCTATCGAGGCTATCAAGCGTGCAATAGAGTATGAAACAGCAAGACACATTGACGCTATCGAAAACGGAACAGAGGTGCTTGTACAGGAGACACGCCGTTGGGACGATATCAAGGGCAAGAGCTATGCTATGAGATCCAAGGAAACAGCAGGTGATTACCGTTATTTCCCCGACCCCAATGTAATGCCTGTTGTAATTGATGATGAATGGTTTGACTCCATTCAGGCTTCATTACCCGAATTTCCCGAGGTTAAGCGTGAGAAGTATATGACAGAGCTCGGTCTTAGCGACTATGACGCTGAGCAGATTGCAAAGAGCATTGCACTTTGTGAGTGCTTTGAGGATGCATACTCTGTATGCGGTAATGCAAAGGATGCTGCTAACTGGATGTTATCCGAGGTTATGAGCAATCTTAACGCCCGTCAGATGACCTACGATATGCTTACCCTTAACGGCAAGGCACTGGGTGAGCTTATCTCCCTTGTTTCCGGAAATAAGGTGGGCCGTGCCAATGCCAAGAAGATACTCAATGCTATGTTTGATGACGCAGCCGTTGTTCCCTCCAAGTACGCAGAGGAGAACGGATTTATAATCTCCAACGATACAGGACTTATGGATAAGGTTATAAAGACCATGGTAGAGGCTGACCCTAAGGCTGTGGCCGACTATAAGGGTGGTAAGGAAAAGGCTATTATGGCAATCTACGGTAAGTGTATGAAGGAGCTTCGTGGTAACTGTGACCCCCAGATGCTTCGCACAAAGCTTATAGAATATATAAACAGCCTTTAATGAATGCAGAATGCAGAATTCAGAATGCAGAATAAGAAGAGCATAATATATTAGAATAAAAAAGCAACCACTTCAATTAAGATGTGGTTGCTTTTTATTTAATTTAGTAAAGCTTTTACAAATGTTGATACATTAATTCTGCACTCTGCACTCTGAATTCTGCATTCTGTATTGATTAGTTGTTTGTTGTCGTACCGATATCCTGCATTTACATTTAATCAATCAATTCTGCACTCTGCACTCTGAATTCTGCATTCACATAGATTCTGCATTCAATCAAGCTTCGGTTCAAAAACCGGCATAAGCTCCAGCTTAAAGAGATTCATTCTATGCTTTCTGTCAATAAGTGCCTTCTTTTCGGGGTCATCAATTTCCCCTGTACGGATATATCTGTCAAGCTCAGCATAGGTAAAGCCCAGGTTGTCCTCATCCGTCTTACCGCAAAGACCGTCAATAGGAGTCTTATCAACAAGCTCACGGGGGAGACCGAGTGCATGACCGATAGCCTTTACCTCCTGGACCGTAAGACGGGAGAGAGGGCTGAAGTCACCAACGGAGTCACCGTATCTTGTGGAGTAGCCTACCCAGTCCTCGGAGAGATTACAGGTATTTGCAACTCTTCCGTTACAGCTCTGGGACACTGCATAAACAGTAGTCATACGGATACGGGGCATAATATTACTTGTGGACTGGAAGGAGAGAGGAAGGTCGGAGGGCATACTGCCTATAAGACCGTCAACTGCATCCTTTATATTAACAACATAATGCTTTATGCCAAGATGGTTTACAAGAGCATAGGCACAGTCGATATCGTGCTGCTCACCGTTAGGCATAAGAACTCCGATAACTCTGTCCTTACCGAGGGCTTCAACGCAAAGAGCTGCAACAACAGAGCTGTCCTTTCCACCTGAAATGCCGAGGACGGCATTACAGCCCTTACCGTTATTTTCAAAAAATTCTCTTATCCAATTTACACAGTCATTTTTGACCTTTTCAGCATTAAACATGGTACTCACCTCATATATATTTATATTTCAATTATATACTACCTTCACTGTGTTGTCAACCCTTGATTTCGGAGTGGAAATGTTGTATACTGTATGTAATAAGGAACACAAAGGAGGGCATAATGGAGCTATTTGATTATGAAAGGGAGCATTATAAAAAGCTCAGAGCCGAGCTTGGAGAATGCTGTGTTTTACTTAAATCAAACGGTAAATTTCCCATAGACAAGCCCTGTAGAATCGGTGCCTTCGGTAACGGAGTACGCCACACGGTAAAGGGAGGCACAGGCTCAGGAGAGGTAAACTCCAGATTTTTTGTTACCGTGGAGGAGGGACTTAAAAACGCAGGCTTTGAAATTACCTCGGATAAGTGGCTGGATTCCTATGATACGGAATACATACATGCGAGAGAACGCTTTGTAAAACGGATGAAAAGGGAGGCTAAGGAAAAGCATCAGCTTGCCCCCGTTTATGCAATGGGTAAGATTATGCCCGAGCCGGAATATAATATACCCACAGATGTGGAATGTGATACGGCAATATATGTCCTCTCACGAATTTCGGGCGAGGGAGCAGACAGAGAATTTATAAAGGGAGATATCCTTCCCACCGAGACGGAAATAAGAGATATTTTAGAGCTTAACAGACGGTGTGACAGATTTATGCTTGTTCTCAATGTGGGTGGGGTAATAGACCTTTCAGAGCTGTCCTCTATTTCCAATATTCTTCTTTTGTCCCAGCTTGGCACCGGTACGGGAGATGCCCTTGCCGATTTGCTCCTGGGTAAAAGCTACCCGTCGGGTAAGCTGACAACCACCTGGGCGTCCGAGTCCGATTACGAGCATATTGAGTTCGGCAATAAGGATGATACAAGGTACAGAGAGGGAATATATGTGGGCTACCGTTTCTTTGATATGGATGCAAGACGAGTGCTGTTCCCCTTCGGCTACGGTCTTTCGTATACTGAATTTAACATAAAAAAGCCTACCGTATGCCAAAAAAACGGTACTTTTACAGTAAATACAAGGGTTATAAATACAGGCTTACGCCCTGGTAAGGAGGTTGTACAGTGCTACATTTCCTCACCTCGAGGCAGACTTGATAAGCCTCTTAAGGAGCTCTGGGGCTTTGCCAAAACAGGAGAGCTTTTGCCGGGTGAGAGCACTGATGTATCTATGGAGCTTCGCATAGAGGATATGGCATCGTATGATGAAAGCACAGAGAGCTATATACTCGAGGCAGGCAATTATATAGCTTATATAGGCAATTCGTCAAGAAGCTTAAATGTGGCATTTGTGATTAGTTTAGACGGTGAGGCTGTAGTCTGCAAGGCAAAAAATTTAAGTGGAGAATATGATTTTGACGACCCCGAGCCACCGCTACATAAAAGAAGAAAGCCCGATAATGAAATCCCCGTATTTTCTCTCTCCTCAGAGGAGCTTACATATAACGAGGCAGACTATATAAGAGAGGAGAGGACAGAGGCGAAAATCAAGGAGCTTACAGATGTTTCTCTGGCATATCTTAATGTGGGACACTTTAATCCTCACGGGGGTATTCTCAGTGTTATAGGTAATGCCAGCTCCCAGGTTGCAGGGGGAGCAGGGGAGACCACAGATGAGCTTAAGGATATGGGAATCCCACAGATAGTAATGGCAGACGGGCCCTCCGGACTTCGTCTCAGCAGGGAGCTTTACAGGGATAAAAGGGGTAAGGTACACTCCCTGTCAGAAAGTGGAATCCCCGACAGCGTGCTTGAATATCTGCCGGGTATACTGAGAAGGCTACTGAAGCTTTTTGTCGGTAAAAGCAAGCTGCCAAAGGATTGCACTGTCGAATATCAGTACGCCACAGCATTACCCATAGGTACTGCCGTTGCCCAGAGCTGGAGCACGGATTTTGCCACAATGTGCGGTGATATTGTGGGGGATGAAATGTCACGCTTTGGCGTACATTTATGGCTTGCCCCGGCATTGAACATACATAGGAGCATACGCTGTGGAAGAAACTTTGAATATTATTCAGAGGACCCTGTTGTCAGTGGAAAAATAGCCTCAGCCTTAACAAGGGGAGTGCAGTCCCACAGAGGCTGTGGTGTTACAGTTAAGCATTTCTGTGCCAACAATCAGGAAACAAACCGATACGGCAATAACTCAATAGTCAGTGAAAGGGCAATGAGAGAAATATACCTGAAGGGCTTTGCCATTTGTATAAAAGAAGCCGACCCTGTGGCTGTAATGACATCATACAATCTTGTAAACGGCACCCATACAGCAGAGCATAAGGGACTTATCCACGACTATTTAAGGTGTGAGCTCGGATATGACGGGCTTGTAATGACGGACTGGATAGTTTACGGTGGTATTATGGCTGATAAAAAAGATAAGCATCCTCGCACCACGGCGTGGAAAATTGCCGATGCAGGCGGTGACCTTATAATGCCGGGCTGTAAAAAGGATGTATGTGGTATACTTATGGGGCTGGATTCACAGAATCTTAGTAGGGAAAGACTGGAAAAGAACGGCACCCGTGTCTATAAAACAGCAAAAAGACTGAAATTAATTTAAGCAAAGAGAGAGGAAAAATATGAAAAGCTATTCGATAAATAATCCCCCCATAAGAGTTTATGGAATCCCCTTTTTTGACAAAACAAAAAAGCTTACAAGATTACCCGACGAGGTGATTGAAAAAATCCCAAGCCTGGATTTTCTCGGCAGGCGTGTTCCGGGTGGGCGTGTATGCTTCCGTACGGATTCTCCCGTATTTACAGTAAAGGCAACACTTAAAACCCTAAGCGTGGATATAGGTATGTCAATTTATTCCTGTCAGTCGATTTCTGTTTTCGTCGGAGAAAAGACAAGCTCCCGTTTTCTCGGTCTTGCCTGTCCCTGTAACTATGATACAAAGAAAATAATAGGCACCTTCAGAAAGAGTAATGAAATGGAGGATGTAACAATTTTGCTCCCCCGTAATGAAATTATTGATACCGTGGATATAGAAATCGAGGACGGGGCAAATATTGAGGCACCAACACCCTATAAGCACGAAAAACCGATTGTGTATTACGGCTCCTCCATTACAGAGGGTGGTATCTCCTGTAATATGGCAAATGCGTATAACGCCATAATATCCCGTCATCTTGATACGGATTATATCAATTTGGGCTTCTCGGGTAACGCCAAGGGAGAGCTTGCAATGGCAGATTATATAAACACCCTTGATTTTTCTGTTTTCGTGTATGACTATGACCACAATGCTCCCACAGTAGAGCACCTTTGGAAAACCCATGAGCCGTTTTTTAAGAGGATAAGAGAAAAGCATCCCGATACCCCCGTAGTTATGATGACACGCCCCTGTGCCGTTTATGGGGAGGAGGAATGTGCTCGCCGTGAGGCAGTTCTCTATACCTATAATAACGCTGTTACCTCAGGGGATAAGAATGTATACTTCATAGACGGAGAGACCTTCTTTAAGGATTGTCCGGATAGGGAGCTTTGCTTGATTGATACCGTCCATCCAAACGACTACGGCTTCCATCTGATGGCAGAAAAAATCGAGCCGACAATCAAAAAACTACTTGAGAAGTAGTATTTTGCAATGTAGAATGAAGAATTAAAAATGCATAATTCAGAATGACGAACAGTCCGGAGGGACTAACTTATGTCACCGGATAAACAACAAAGCCTTCTTCTTTCGTGGGAGAAGAATTTTGGTCTGGTCCATACAAAGCAGAAAATCAGTATTCTATATCAATTGAAGAATTTAATTCTGGTTGGAATGGATGGTTAACTATTAAATTAGATAATTTGGAATATGAATGTGAATATTCTCGATAAATCTTAAAGGAGGAAACTATGAAAAAACTACTATTTACAATTTTAATAATACTTTTGTGTCTGACCTCCTTTATGCTCATTTCCTGCGAAGGGGAGGAGGATACCACAACTGTTAAGACTTCCGAGTTTAGTATTACATATGAATTAAATGGAGGAATAAACAGCGTGGATAATCCCCTTACATACACAAAAGGGGAGATAGTAACTCTAAATAATCCAACAAAAGACAATTACTATATTAAGGGCTGGTATACAGACGCAGCTTTTACTAATAAGATAACCGAGATTAAGGATAAATCAGAGAATATAACCCTGTACGCAAAATGGACTCCTGTTGTAACATACAATATTAATTACGAGCTGAACGGTGGAACGAACAGTGGGGATAATCCCCAAAATTACAAAACAGGCGACACAGTAAGCTTAGCCTTTCCGGAAAAGGAATACTATATGTTTGCAGGATGGTATACGGATTCAGCCCTTACAAACGAGATTAAGGAAATAAAGGACAAGGAAGAAAGCTTAACTCTGTATGCCAAATGGATACCCTATGAAGAGGTTTTCGAGTTTTATGTTTCTGATGGCACATATGTTGTTAATGGTTGTAAAATAGAAGCAGAAACATTAATAATACCATCTACATATAAGAACTTGCCAGTTACAAAAATATCAAATTATGCTTTTTGTTATTTACATTCTCTTAAAAGAATTGTAATTCCTGACAGTATAATTTCAATAGGCAGTCATTCATTTTATAAATGTGATTCTCTTGAAAGTATTACTTTGCCAAGTAGTTTGGTGTCATTTGGTAGGGCAGCACTTTGCGAATGCTTTTCACTTAAAAATATATTTGTTGATTCAAATAATCAGAATTTCAAGTCGGTAGATGGCATACTGTATAGTAAGGATGGAAAAACCTTAATTCGTTATCCTCAAGGTAGAAAAGATGATACATTTAATATACCTAACGGTGTAACCACCATAAACAATAATGCTTTTTCATTTAGCTTAGACCTTAAGAGCATAACAATACCTGAGGGAGTAACATTAATTGGAGACGGAGCATTTTTTGGTTGCACCTCTCTCGGGAACATAGTAATACCGGATACTGTAATTCAAATGGAAGCAGATGCTTTTAATGGATGTACTTCGCTTAAACAAGTAATTTTATCAAATAATCTTGAAGCCATAAATAATCATGCTTTTAGAAATTGCATTGCATTGAAAAGTATAGTTATTCCCGATAGTATAAAGAGTATTGGATATAAAGCGTTTTTGAACTGTAATACTCTTGAGGAAGTAATTATAGGAAATGGTGTAACCTTAATAGGGCAAGAGGCATTTATGGATTGCTCATCCCTTAAAAGCATAGTAATTCCCGATAGTGTAACGACCATAAGGGAATTAGCTTTTTTCCATTGCTCGTCACTTACTGCATATTGCGAGGCAGAAACAAAGCCTGAGGGCTGGAATGACAAATGGTTTAGCTATGGAACAGAAAATGTAGTCTGGGGCTATAAGGGAAGTAATGATTAAGAATATAATCATGCTACTCCCTGTCTGAAAACTTAGCTCTGACAACGGGACAACAAAAGGTATAGAATATTAAAACAGATTAATAGGATGAGATTTTAGAATATTATCCCCAAGCTCACAAGTAGGTCAAATAAAAATTAAAGAATAACAAGAACGGATATTGCAATCTCCAAGGCATTTTCGCTTCGGTGTCTATGTATGTCCGTTCTTATTTTTTGATTAATTAAAAATTCTGCACCCTTATTGTGAGAAGATAATTCCATATGATCAAAAGTACCCTTTATTATATTTAATAATTTTAATAAGGTATTGACAAACGGAAAAAGATTTGATAAAATGTTCTTGTTATTTTGAAAAACGCTTGAGTAAAAATCAGTAACCGTATTTTTGGGCTTTCAGAGAGCTGTCGTTTGGTGCAAGACAGTAGCTTGATGACGG
The DNA here is from genome assembly GCA_017456545.1 of Clostridia bacterium. Classification (GTDB taxonomy): domain Bacteria; phylum Bacillota; class Clostridia; order Oscillospirales; family CAG-272; genus RGIG2000. The sequence continues at coordinate 76,230 of JAFTJE010000012.1, forward strand.
CGAATTCCTTTTACAAGTTGTGGGTTGAAGGCGTGTGCTGTGTAGACCTCACCGGCAGTCACCGTTACAGGACAGGGTGTATGGTGGTACACCTATAAAGGCTTATTTTGTGAAATGTAAGCAAAGCAGAGTGGTAACACGGATATTCCGTCCCTGTAATTTCTCCTATGAGAAATCGGGGATTTTTTTGTTTTTACCACCAAATTAAAAAGGGTCAGCTAAATGAGTACAGTGACCTGAAAACTGTAAGTTATGAAAAGGAGTATACACAATGAAGGAAAAGTTAGAAGCTTTGCTCCGAGATGGAGCAGAGAAGATTCAAAACGCCAAGACAGAGGGTGAATTACAGGAAATCAAGGGTGCCCTTCTTGGCAAGCAGGGAAGCGTTACAGAGCTTCTTAAGGAGATACCTAAGCTTGATGTGTCCTTAAGACCCGAAATGGGCAAGGCAGTAAACAATGTTAAAGCTCTTTTGTCCGAGCAGATTGAGGGCAGAAGGGAGGAGCTTAAGCTGAAGGCATCCGAAATATCCCCTGATTTTGACTGCACCATCCCCGGTATTGAGCCTAAAATCGGAGGACTCCACCCCATTACACAGATGTGCTATGATTTGAACGATGCATTCCGTTCTATGGGCTTTGAGGTGTTCTCGGGACCTGAAATCACAAGTGAATATTTTGCCTTTGACAATCTCAACTTCCCCCCGAATCACCCTGCAAGAGAGAGTATGGATACCTATTGGCTGGCAGGTCACGATACAGGTGACGCCGATAAGAAGCTTTGTCTCCGTCCCCATCTTACAGGTGATAGCGTACGCTATATGCAGACACATAAGCCCCCATACAGATTTGTATATCCCGGCAGAGTGTACAGAAACGAGACCACAGACGCCCGTCACGAAAGAGCATTCTTCCAGTATGAGGCACTTATTGTGGATAAGGACTTTACCTATACAGCGGGAAAGGTTATGATAAAGAGCATTCTTTCCAAGGTTTTCGGACAGGATGTTCCCGTTCGTATGAGAGCAGGCTTCTTCCCATTTGTAGAGCCTGGCTTTGAAATTGATATGGGCTGTCTTGTATGCGGAGGTAAGGGCTGTAGCGTATGTAAGCATGTTGGCTGGATTGAGATTATGCCCGGTGGCACACCCCATCCCAATGTACTTCGTTCTGCAGGACTTGACCCCGATGAGTACACAGGCTTCTATGTAAATATCGGTCTTGACCGACTTGTTATGATGCGTTACGGAGTTGACGATGTCCGTCTTTTCCACAGCACAGACCTTCGCTTCTTAAAGCAGTTCAAATAAGGAGAAAACGGAAAATGAAATTATCACTTAATTGGATTAAGGATTTTGTAAAGATACCTGACGATATGGACCTTACAAGACTTGCCTATGACCTTACTATGTCAACAGTTGAGGTTGAGGGAGCAGAGAGCCTTGCTAAGCGTTTTGATAAGATTGTAGTCGGTGAAATAAAAGAGGTTTTACCCCATCCCAATGCAGACAAGCTCCGTGTATGTAAGGTAGATATCGGTGAGGATGTTAAGGACATTGTATGCGGTGGCTCCAATCTTGAGCCGGGTATGAGGGTTGTTGTTGCCTGCCCCGGTGCTATGGTTCGTTGGCACGGAGAGGGAGAGCCCGTTGAAATCAAGAATACAAAGCTCCGTGGAGTTGCCAGCTTCGGTATGATATGTGCCTCCACAGAGGTAGGGCTTGAGGACCTCTTCCCCTTGAAGGATGACCACGAGATTATGGATATTACCTCCTTTGATGTAAAGGCGGGTACACCTTTGGCTACAGCTCTTGACCTTGATGATATTATTCTTGAAATAGACAATAAGTCAATGACTAACCGTCCCGACCTCTGGGGTCACTACGGTATAGCAAGAGAGATAGCTGCTCTTTATGACCTACCCTTAGTTGAATTTGAGAAGTATGAGCCCGATGTAGATGCTGAGTACGATGTAAGAATTTTGGATAGTGACAGATGCCCCAGATTTATCGGTGCTAAGGTAGAGGGGCTCTCGGTTAAGCCCTCACCCTTCAAAATGCAGAGCCGTATCTGGCGTGTAGGTATGCGTCCTATCAATGCCCTTGTTGATATTACAAACTATGTAATGCTTGCAACAGGTCAGCCCACACATGTTTATGATTCCAACCACATCATCGACCATATTGAGGTTCGCCGTGCTAATGAGGGTGAAACACTCCAGCTCCTTAACGATAAGGTGCTTGAGCTCTCCACTGATGATCTTGTAATCGCAGACGGAGAAGGAGCAGTAGGACTTGCAGGCGTTATGGGTGGCGGAAAGGACTCCGTTCTTCCCGATACTGAAAGCGTGATTTTCGAGTGTGCTAATTTCGAGTCAAGAGGCATAAGAAGAACAGCACTTCGCTACGATAACAGAACAGAGGCATCCTCCAGATATGAAAAGGCAGTAGACCCCGAACGCTGTGACCAGGCAGTTTCCATGGCTATGGAGCTTTTTGCAAAGCTCTACCCCGAAATGAAGGTTACATCCTATAAGGACCTGTATGTAAAGAAGCTTGAAAAGAAGGAAATAGATGTAGAGCTTGAATGGCTTGACCGTCGTCTCGGTATGCGTATCCCTCAGGAGGTAGTAGCAAAGAAGCTCGGCACTATGGGCTATGAGGTTACCTTTACCGAGGACAGTATGCACATTGTCGTTCCCACATGGCGTTCCACAGGGGATGTGTCGATAAAAGCCGATATAATGGAAGAGGTTGCCCGTATGTACGGCTACGAAAACTTCCAGCCCACATCTATTACAACCACCTTTGACGGTGCTATCAATCAGCTTGAGGTAGACCTTGTTCGCAGAGTTAAGGAATACCTTGCATTCCGTTGCAATATGCAGGAGATATTTACCTATCCCTGGATGAGTGATGAATTTGTACACGCAATTATGCCTACAACCGACGGTATTCTTGCTCTTGCAACACCCCCATCACCTAACGAGAGCTATGTAAGATGCTCACTCCTTCCCAATATCTGCAAGGCTATTGTAAAGAATGAACGCAATTTTGATGAGTTCGATATCTTTGAGGAGGCACAGATTTTCCTTGACTCCGATTATACAGAGGAGTATAAGGGAGAGAAGCTCCCCTGCCAGAAGAAGCACCTTGGCTGTGCCTTCGTTGGCAAGAGTGATAATATAGCAGAGCTTTTCCGTCGTGCAAAGGGTGTTATAGGTATGATGCCCAGATACACACATATGGAAGCATTCACCTTTGAGAAGGTAGAAAAGCCCTATTGGGCTGACGAAACCGTATGGCTCAATATCCTTTTGAACGGCAAAAGGATTGGTGACCTTGCGTTGCTTTCCAAAAAATCTGCATTGGCGTGTGGCATTAAGGTGCTTTCTGCAGTTCTTGTGGAGCTTGATATGGACGCTTTGGAGCCTCTTAAGTCGAGAACAAACCGTTACGCACGCTTACCCGAATTCCCGATGAATGAGTATGACCTTTCCTTCGTGGTTGACGCATCCGTTAAGTGGGCTGATATCTACGGTGCAATAATGACAAAGAAGTCAGATGACTCTCTCCTTAAGGAGGTTAAGTTTGTTGACGAATATACAGGTAAGCAGATTCCTGCAGGCAAGAAGTCTGTTACCGTCCGTCTTGTAATCGGCTCCGGAGAAAAGACCCTTACCGGTGCAGAAATTGAGCAGGTTGCAAAGAGTACAACAAAGAAGCTCTCTAAGGCTATCGGTGTTGAAATAAGAGGATAAATAAAAAGGCGAGGATAACCTCGCCTTTCGCATTGAAAAAATGCAAGCGTATGGTTTTTTTGTCACAAAGATAATAAAAATCAAATGCTCTTGACACAAGCACTGTAAGGTGATATAATTTTGTTAATATATTTTGTTTGGGGGACTATATGAGAAGATTATCTATTACAAGAACTAAATCATTTGTAGGATGTCTTTGCAAAACAAAAATCTACATAGAGGATAACACATCAACCGATCTTGTTATCAAGGGCGTTGGTTGCAGATTTCTTGGTGAAATCAAAAACGGTGCAACAGAGACCTTTGAGATAGGGGAAGAGAGTGCTAAGCTTTTTGCCATTGCAGGAAAAACAAGCAAAAACTACTGTAACGAGCTTTATGTACTTCCCGAGGGTAGTGAGGATATTGCTCTTACAGGTAAGCACAAGTACAATCCCGGTGCAGGCAATCCCTTCTACTTTGATAATAATAATTCCGGTGAGGCAGCTGTAAACAGATCTGCCAACAAAAACAGGGGTATGATAATTATGGCTATTGCTATTGCGATAGGTATTGTGATAGGTATTTTTGCCCCCAACATTATTACATCGGTACAAAACAAGAAGCCTATGGATATTGAAGTAGACGATATGAAGATGACCTTGACTAAAGCCTTTGAAGAAAAGGAAGACGATGTGGGAATCTACTACGCCTCAGATGATGTTGCAGTATATTTCATAGAAGAAAAATTTACTGACCTTGGCGTACACGCAAATGGCTCGGCTAAAAATTATGCAGAGCTTGCCCTTTTAGCAAATAACATAGATACAGAAGTAAAGGAAGAGGACGGACTTGTATATTTCGTTTACACAAAGACCGTCAAGTCAAAAACATTTAAGTATTACTCATTCTCTTACAAAGAGGATGACGCATTCTGGCTTATTCAGTTTGCCGTAAGAGAAAATGATGCTCCCGAATATGAGGACAGAATTTTCGAGTGGGCAAAATCTGTTGAATTTTCATAATATCTTGAGCTTAAGCAAAAAACAGCCACTCCTGTGGCTGTTTTTTTATTGTAACAAAATTATTTATTAAGGCTGTAAAAAGCGTCAAGCCATTTGGATTTGATATAAGCGTGACCCTTAGGAGTGGGGTGTACGCCGTCGCCAATCCAATAATTGTTGGGAGCAAGGGTAGCCAGCTTATCAAAGCCCTCCTGAAGAGGAATAAAGCTAAGAGAATACTTTTCGGCAACACGCTTAGCCATCTCGGCTCTCTTCTTTGTCTCGGTATTAAAGAAATCCCAGTTTTCCTCAGTTGAGCAAGCCTTGAGAACAAAGGGCTCCATAATCATAATCTTAATATTTGGGAGAGCCTCCTTTATTTCCTCAATAAGCATACAGTATATTTTGAAGAATTTGTCGGCACAAACGCCGTTGGGTGAGTCACCAAGCTCGTGCCATACATCGTTAACACCGATAAGAATGGACATTATATCGGGCTGGAGATTAATGATATCACGCTTAATACGGGCATATACATCAACGATACGGTTACCGCTGATACCTCTGTTGAAAAACTCGTGCTTGCCGGGCTCAAGATAGCCAAGCTCAGCCTCTACAAGATGGGGATAGCCCCTGCCAAGATTACAGTTGTCATTATAGGATCTTCCGCAATCGGTAATGGAGTCACCCTGGAACAATATTCTCATAATTTTCTCCTTACGGTTTTTTTTTCTTTATTCTACCATAAAATACCTTTCCGGTCAAGGAAATATTAAATAAAATATGCTTTACAAAAAGGTGCGTGAGACTTAACCTTAATATATGTACCCCATGCAAAAGGAATGTGCAATACAAGTCGAAAACCTCTTGTTGACAAAGTGACCGTAATATGGTAAAATATTCTAAAAGAGCTAAATGTAATTTACTGAATAATTTTGAAAATCAATTTGATTACAATGCAAAAAATATATAAACCCCGTTCAGCGAAATATTTATAAAATCAGGAGGGAAAGCTATGAAAAAACTACTATTTACAATTATAATGATACTTCTATGCTTGACCTCCTTTATGCTTGTTTCCTGCGACGGGGAGGAGGACACCACAACGGTTAAGCCTCCCGAGTTTAGTATTACATATGAATTAAATGGAGGAACAAACAGCGTGGATAATCCCCTTACATACACAAAAGGGGAGATAGTAACTCTAAATAATCCAACAAAAGAAAATTACTATTTTAAGGGCTGGTATA
>JAFTJE010000013.1 GCA_017456545.1 Clostridia bacterium
ATAGGCGGAAAGGCGGTTATCGATACGTCTAAATGCACAAGCTGCGGCGTTTGCGTTGGAAAATGTCCTTTCGGTGCTGTTCCCAAGGAAGCGGCATCGGTCTGCCGTATCTTTGTGGGTGGAACTTGGGGAAAGACTCAACGCATGGGAACACTCCTCAATAACGTATATTCGGCAGATGAAGTTCCGACCGTTATTGAAAAGGTTATGCTCTGGTATAAGGAAAACGGATATGTCAAGGAGCGTCTTGGTGCAACAGTTGACCGCATAGGCACGGATGCTCTTGAGGCTGCTCTTGCAACGAATGAACTGCTTGACAGAAAAGAGGAGATTTTAGCAAAGCCTCTGTTTGAAAGATAATAAATATTTGTTTGTTTTCTTCAACGCAATTTTGAGGGCTGACGATTGATTTCGTCAGCCCTCTTTGTTATGCGTTCTTTGCTGTCTTTTTCATCTCCGCGATTTCCGCTTTCATGGCTTTGATCAGCTCAAGAGTCATCGGGTGAGAATACGCCGCCGCAAGAAAGTCGTTCATTCGGGAAATTCATCGGCGATGGCGACCAAGGTGGAAAGCTCAAGACAGTACGTAAGTGGAGAGCTTTTTTCCTCGTCTGCGGCATTCTCCATCTCTTTCCATTGGTGATCGATCATCATCTGTACGAGTACCGCTAAAATATGCTCCTTAGTCGTAAGGCGTATTTGAAGATGGCTGCTTCGGCAAGGCTTACATACTCGTACCGAAAGTCAAAATTCTTAGTGCGAGTCTGCATTTCAAGTGTCTGACACTGAACCCTTATGTCTTATACCTTTTACATTCACGAAGCACCCGAGCGAGTGCCAGCCTTAATTGAAAAATATATTTTATTTTGAATAGCTCGTATCCATTATATATGGTCAGAGTAACGTTCAGCCGTGATTACCCCATCATTCATATGCAATTTGCACACTCTTGCCGTACATGCTTCGGTAAATTCATTACGCTTTTGACAGTCTAAGTCACGGGCGTGATAGATTGCGTAATACTGTCCCTTGTATTTAATTACACTGTGGTGTCCCGAACCCTCTTCAAAATCGTTTTTGTACATAACAGGGGCAAATTTACCGTTATTCGTGTGTTTGACAAACTGCACCTTTGTCAAATCGCTCTCGTGTGAGCGTGCAGCAACATATCCAATATGGTACGAGTCATTATCATAGCAACCACCACTATACATAACATATTGCCACTCTCCCTCGCGAAACCAGAAAGCCCCCTCTATGGTGTGCCAATCCTTGTCGCCATTGCGACCTCGTTTGAAGATTTCCTCGTCCATAGTCGGTACAATGACCTCACGAGGCTGATTTGTGGGTGTCATAGGATCAATCAGCTTATCTACGAAAACTCGTGTGCCTATGCGGTCACAATCTTTGTTATCTTCAGAATACCATAGGAACAGTCCCTTTTCGGTTTCTACCACATGGGAATCTATTGAAAATCGCTTGTAAAAGCAAGTTGGATTTGTAAACGGACCAAGGGGAGAATCTGCAACCATTGCGTGCATAAATTGACATTCATCATCTGATGAGCAGGAAAAATAAAGGTAATAACGACCTTTGTATTTTGTAACAGACGGTGCCCAATAACTATGCCGTCCGTCAATTGAGGCAACAATCCCTTCGTAATGCCAAATACCAAATAAATCATCAGTTGAATACGCTTCTACTCCTTTTTTGCCCGTTACATACAGATAAAGCTCACCACAGTCTTCAAAAATAAAAGGATCGGGCTGGTACTTATCAGCTACATCAAATTTTAATTTCATAACCTTTCATTGCTCCTTAACTGCATTATCATAGCTTACACCTCGTTATATCTTCACTTGATTATACCATAAAATCATTCTCTTTTCAATATCATTAATACAAAAGAAAAACATAAAAACCGCCCTCTCGTTAATATTTGAAAATTTCTTATGCCACAAGGCTTTGTCACACTTTTTAAGGATGGTTCGAATTAGATGACGCCACTTCGACCACCTATGACTAAGTTTAACTCACGGGATTATAAGCCCAAGCTTAGTCATACTTTGTTTAATAAAAGGGACCACTCATATAGAGTGTTACTCTAAAGAATAGTTTTAAGAGCACTCGACTACCGACAGAAAAAAAGCAAGAAAACACATTGTTTGATACTGTACGATGCAAAAATATATTGACAGTAACGGCAAAATGTGATACAATTATAAAAATGAATAATTATAAATGGAACCAGCTGACTGCAGAGGACATTGGTTCCTTTATGCTTTTTTAGAGGAAATTTTATGGTTAGGAAAAAGAAATTCACGCTTTCGACCACGCAGATCATATTGCTCAGCTTTCTCGTGACCATTCTCGTGGGAAGCGGACTTTTAGCATTGCCGATCAGTTCCGCAAGCGGTGAAGCCGTGTCGTATCTTGACGCTCTTTTCACGGCAACCACCTCCACCTGCGTAACGGGACTCGTTACACTTCCCACAGTATCTACTTGGAGTGTGTTCGGTCAGATCGTCATACTGCTTCTGATACAGGTCGGAGGACTTGGTATTATCACCATTATGTCGGGGCTGATGCTTCTTCTCAATAGAAAAATGGGCATTGGCGACCGATTGCTTATTCAGGATGCCTTCAATCTCAATACAATGTCGGGACTTGCAAAATTCGTTAAGAACGTGCTGTTCGGAACGCTGATTATCGAAGGCATCGGCGCTCTGCTATATATGCTCGTGTTTGTTCCCGAATTTGGGGCTGTGGGCATCTGGATATCGCTGTTCAATTCGGTTTCAGCCTTTTGTAACGCAGGTATTGACATAATAGCGGAAAACAGTCTTTGCAATTACGCCACAAATCCCTTGATAAACATCGTCACCTCCGCACTCATCATTCTCGGTGGACTTGGATATATCGTATGGTGGGACGTGCTTCGTGTGGTCAAGAGCCGTTCGCCAAAGAACCGCAAAATATTCAGGCATTTGACATTACACTCAAAGATTGCGATTACCGTTACCGCAGGACTCATTCTCGTCGGTGCTCTCCTCATTTTTGTTTTTGAATATTCAAATCCCTTGACCATCGGAGAAATGTCCTTGTTTGATAAAATTCAGGTATCATTCTTCCAATCGATCACCACGAGAACGGCTGGCTTTGCTTCTGTTTCGCAAGAGAATTTGACAAACGCCTCCGCTGCCGTATCTATTATCTTGATGCTGATCGGTGGCTCACCCGTTGGAACGGCAGGCGGTATGAAAACGGTTACGATTGCTGTTCTCATTTGTTCGGCATTCGCAACGATAAGGAACAAGAACAGCGCAACCCTGTTTGGTCGCCGCGTTTCCGAAGAATCGATAAAAAAGGCGGTTGCTGTTGTTGTAATTTTCCTTACGATGTGTGCCACCTCAACCGTGCTTTTGATGGCAACAAGCAATGCTTCTGCCATTGATGCAGTCTATGAAACGGTCAGCGCGACGGCAACAGTCGGTCTTTCAAGAAACTTAACGGCAACGCTGAACACCTTTGGAAAGCTAATTATCATCGTAACGATGTATTTCGGCAGAGTCGGTCCAATATCGTTGGCTGTCGCTCTCGGAAGAAAAAATGAGAGTCAGAATGTCATTTCCGAGCCGACGGAAGATATCAGTATAGGATAAAGGAGAACATCAATGAAAGCAAAAAAAACATACGCAGTCTTCGGACTTGGAAGATACGGTACAGCTGTGGCAAAAGAGCTTGTAGAGAACGGTATGGAGGTCATAGCAATTGACACCAATCAAAAGATCGTCAACGATGCGGTGGCATACCTGCCCGTATGCAAGTGCGCCGACGTGACAGATGCGGAGGTCGTCTCCCGTCTTGGAATCGGCAACATTGATACCGTTATCGTTTGTATGGCGAGCAATCTTGAAGCGAGCGTTATGGCGATAACTCTTTGCAAGGAGGCAGGAGTTAAGACTGTTATCGCAAAATGTGCAAACGAGATGCACCAAAAGATATTGCTTCGTGTGGGCGCGGATCAGGTGGTATTTCCCGAGAATGAGTCGGGAATACGCCTTGCCAAGAACCTCTTAAGCTCCGGATTTATTGATATGATCTCTCTGTCAAAAGACGTGTCTATGGTTGAGATCGATGTGAAGGATGAGTGGTGCGGCAAGAACTTAATTGAATTAAATCTCCGTAAAAAATACGGATTCAATATCGTTGCTGTTAAGAAGGGCGATAAGGTCAACGTAAATATCAATCCCGAACAGGTGCTTGATGCAGAAACGACGCTGATTGTTATTGCAAATACTGCAAAATTGGGGAAATTGAAATAAACCATCAAATTCCAATTTTTTGATCAATATTGGTGAGCTGATTCTGAAAAGAGATCCTTTTCTTTATGCTCATCTACGACTTGTCAATTTTCCTGACAAGCATTGCTTTTGTGGACACAAACGCAAGATACGGCATACATCCGAAAGAGGCATGCCGTATCTTTATAAAACTGTCCTTTAGGGTACCGCTCTATCGAGTAGTCCCTTTTTTGTTTTCAGTTTAGAGCTTTTTTGTTATATGCTAAAAAATGTTCAAATAGTGTTATTTAATCACCTTTAGCTTCAACAATGATTTCTGCCCGTTCAACATTTATACTGTCCGAATCCAGCATATAATTTATTCTGTCAATAACGGCTATTGAAAGTGTGTTTGTTCCATTCTTAATAAGGCTTCCGTCAACCTTTGCTTTAATTTCTAAAATAGGTGTAGGATTTAAGTTTAAGCAGTTAGCCGTATATATTGCAGGTTGTGGCTCAGGCCAAAAAATCTGCTGATCCGTATAGGAATAATCCTCTGAAAAGTTCTCTATCAGAGCCCCATTTAAGAATATCTTAAATTTATCGCAAAATGATTTTGCATTGGTTATAACAAATCTTACCTCTCCTTGTCTATCATAAAAATCTCCGCACACATCAATTTTTACATCCAGCGGCGTTTCATCGTTTGGAATAGGTGCAGGAAGCGGTGCAAAAGCATTATTTCCTCCACAGCCCGTTAAAAACGGATAACCTCCTCTTCGTTCTGCAACATATCTTAATGCTTTATCAACAGAATTTTCCTCACTCAAAATATTATAAAAATCGGCATAATCCCGTCCAAGGCAATTCATTATTTCTTCAGGAGGAAGCAATTTAGTAAGCTCTTCTTGAGGGGATGGTGCAAAGTTAAATGCAACGATTCCATCAGTACCCTTATGAGTCCAATTAGATAACATTCCACGATAGAAATCACTTGTTTGATTATGGCTTGCGTCCGATAAGTGCCAAGCATCCCAACAGGTATAGACTAAAGTTCCTGTACCCTCTGTGATTTTTTTATACCAATCAATATCAGGGTTAATCGTTCTTGAGCCTCCAATAACAAAGTCTACCAAGTTATTTTTAGCCCACTTTTCAACATCAAAGCCATCTGCATGACACGCTTCCCCATTCTCGGGAAGCTTCGCACCAACTACAACTTGACGCCCCAGCTTATTCATATTATCTTTTAGCTTACTTATAAACTCCGTAGCACATTCTCTGTATTCCCATTGCTTACCTACGGGAAGACAAGGAAGGTGTCTTAAAAAGTCTATACAAATTCCGTCAAACGAGTATTCGGTCATAATTTTCGTTATGTAATCAAGCTTAAATTTCTGAAGGTCCGGCGATGCTAAATTCCATAACCCTTCTTGCCACCAGGTTTTAATGACCCAATCTCTATGCTTTTGCTTTATTTCATTTCTGCCGAATTCCAAATTTAACTCTACCTCAGAAAAACGGTGATGATAATATGCTTTAATTCCACGCTTATGGCACTCATCTATAATGCGTCCCATAATATTTATGCCCTTATCTTGAAATTTCTCATATATTCCGGTATTGTTACAGGAGCATTCCTGTGGGATAAAGCAATGCCCTTCCCAAAGAATCTCATCTACCCTTACGCCCTTCTTATCGACACAGTAAAAAAGCCATTCAATAAGCTTATCTTCCGGGATATTTGCAAGCTCTCCCGTGTAAGGATCCATTTGAATTATAAACCTTGCTTGTTGTTTCAATTGCTTTTGCTCCTTTTTAATTAATTTTGCTTGCCAATTGTCTGTTTTGCAACAGCGTAATATGTTATGCCACAAACAAATAGCATCCCCGTTGCGAAAATCAATACACCTGTATATCCGATTACGTTTTTAAGCGGTGTTATAAGTAAGGTTGCAACCGCTTGTGCTCCCGTAAAGATGAGCATACGGATAGATGTATATGAACCGATTTGTTCTTTGGGAATAATTTCAGTAATAATGACTGGAATCGCTGTATCGGTAACGAACCTAAAAAAGGAAGCTATCGCAAAACAACAGAAAAAACCGATGGTCCCAAGCTCAAGGGAAAACGGGAAGCTTACGCATACGCCCAGTGTAGCAATTAAAAGTAAATTCTTCGTCGAAAGCTTTTTATATGTAAACGCAAAAAACACATTACCTGCGAAAGCCGCTATTTGTAAAATTACATTCACATAGGAGGAAGTCGTTTCGTTCAAAATACTCATAGAAATGGCAATTGTAGCGATCACATTAAATATCCCTACTGATAATCCGCGTACAAAATTCGGGATCAATAATACATATGTATTCTTATTCTTAAGCACCGATGCAACACCGTTTCTTTCCCGGTCCTCTTTGTTCTTTTCCACATTTTTCACTCGCATAGATGCACACACGATACTTGTTAGGATAAAACATACTATAGCAATCACGAAAAAAGCTGATGTTGTTTTCATATACGAGAATTTTGATAAAAAAATAGAATAAGCGAGTGACACTAAAAAAGATACGCCCCCTGCGATTGCCGTACTAATACCCGTCATTTTTCCATAATCCTTCATATCAATCGTATAATATGGCAAGCAGTATGAAAGAATAGTATACAAGCCGACGCCTACATAGGATATGCCTGCGACGATAAAAACGGCGATCACATATCCGTGTTTTATCAATTCGGGGTTTATTGCACCTATTAAAAATACAGCGGTTAATACGCTTAGCGATAAACAGGATATACTCGTAACCATTTTTACATATTTTATTTTGTCTGATAAAAAGGTTAGAACGAGCATCATAGCTACTTGCATAATCTGCATTAACGAATTCAGAACATAAACCTGTTCTGCCGAGAATCCCGCTTGAATCAAAAATGTTTGCATAATCGTTCCCGTGCAAAGCATGAATCCTACATTATAAATCGTCGTATAAATACAATATTTTTTTATGTTTGACATATATCCCTCAAATTAAGAACGGAATTTTTATCTAAATATCTCTATTTGATTATACCACGAAAAGTATCACGCTTCAACACATTAGTTCAAATTTGCACCCTTAAAATGAAACTCCAAATTTCAAAAAATGCCATTATTGAGGTCATTTTGGTATGAGATTTTACATTTTTCTCAAAAATTTCGCCTCGCACAAAAAAAGTCCCGAAAGTCCTTTTGTCATAATGGTTTGTCGCACTTTTATAATGATGTTCAACCGGGGTTGGTCCACTGCAAATAGACAAAGAATAATCCGAACATTCTATTACCCGAAGAGTAGTTCGGATTATTTGTTTTATTTTATTATACTATTTTAATAGCAATAAATGAAAAGAGCCTCCACAAAATAATCCTGCCGGAGGCTCTTATGCTGTTTTTTAATGTGGAGATTTCACTTAAATGACGGTGCGTGGGTCTCGCCAGTTGAAAAGGTATCCGGTCCCGGGTTCGACATGGAAAAATACATTTTTGCAGCCTTTGTAGTGCCGAAATCACGGTTTGAGCCTGTTTCCTGTACCTTGTTGAAGGCATCACGGAACATCTGATTATGGGCCTCCTCTCTATTGAGCAGAAAATCAATAGTCTCTCTTACCTTTTTATCCTCAATCTGACGGTAGAGGTATTCATAAACCACCTTAGCTCTCTGCTCCGATGCAATGTTGGATAGCAAATCAGCACATAAATCTCCTGTAACAGTAACATAGTCTGCAGTCCAGGAGTATCCTGAGGAATTTATAAGTCCGGGGTTGAGTCCAAGCAAAACATGTGTCTGTACCTCGCCTGCCTGCACCTTTGCAGCGTCCACATCGTGACCGTTAAGGAGATTGATGGTCTGTGCCACCATTTCCATGTGACCAAGCTCCTCCGCAGCGATATCAAGAAAAAGGTCCTTTATCTGGGGGTCCTTAATTCTGAAGCTCTGTGACATATACTGCATAGCTGCCTTAAGCTCACCGTTTCCTCCTCCCAGCTGTTCCTGAAGCAAAACTGCATACTGAGGATTTGGTCTTTCCACCTCTACGGGGTGAAATAACTGTTTTTCGTGTTTGAACATAATAAATATTAACCTCCGATTATAGATTAATACTATTATTTCCCAAAACAATGGTACATATGCCTCGATTTTTTATGGCTCTACATTTTTTTATCGTCTGTAGCAGGATTATCAATCAGCTGACCGTCTCCTGTAAAGCGTGAGCCGTGGCAGGGACAATCCCAGCTGTGCTCGGCACGGTTATATTTAAGTGCACATCCCATATGAGGGCATCTTGGAGTGGTGGGAGTGAGAAGTCCTATTATGGATTCAAGGGCGTTGACAGCAAGCTGAGGACGAAGTATACTGCGTGAGGGTGAAAACACATCAGTGTATTTATTCGGTCTGTCTGTTACGAGGTCAAAAAGAATGCTTGATGCAACCATAGCGTTTGTTATGCCCCATTTATTGAATCCCGTCGCCACAAACATATCGGGAGTATGCCTTGAATACTGTCCAATGTAGGGAACGCTATCTAAGGTCATACAGTCCTGTGTTGCCCATTTACCAACAATTTCAGCATTCTTGAAATGCTCACTCGCAAATTTTTCAAGCTCCTGCCAACAGCCACCCTGCTTACCTGTACGGTGTCCTCCCCCTCCAAGAAGCAAAAGGTCACCGTAGCCTCGGAGGGATAAGCCTCTGTCGGATTCATCCACATACATACCCTTTATATTCCGTGCACCCCTCAGTGCAAGGACATATGAACGGTGCTGATAGAGCTTCAACGGATATAAGCCATGCTTATTGATAATGGGAAAATGGGTTGCCACAATAAGCCTTTTGTAGGTGATATCTCCGTGGTCTGTGATTGCTCTGCCCGGCTTTAGCTCCACCACCTTAGTGTGCTCGATAATTGGCAGATCCTTTGCCACGGTGTATAAGAATTTCAAGGGATGAAGCTGTGCCTGATTTTTGACGCATACAGCACCTGCAACAGGAAACGGAAGCTCACCGGCGTATGAAAGCTCAGCCTTTATGCCCAAAAGATTCAGTGCTTTTATTTCCTTTTCTATCTTTTTTATACTGTTAAGAGAATAAACATAGGAGCTTGCCCTTTCATAATCACAGTCTATATTACTGCAGAGGTCGGCGTATTCCTTACATGCATTTATCTGTGCATCTGCATAAAGCCGTGCTTTATCCTTACCGAGCTGTCTCAACAGCTTATCGTATATTAAGCCGTGACACAGGGTTATTTTTGCCGTAGTATTTTT
The DNA here is from genome assembly GCA_017456545.1 of Clostridia bacterium. Classification (GTDB taxonomy): domain Bacteria; phylum Bacillota; class Clostridia; order Oscillospirales; family CAG-272; genus RGIG2000. The sequence continues at coordinate 9,586 of JAFTJE010000013.1, forward strand.
TGTAATTCCACCACAAATCTCGTTAGCCTCCGCAAGCATACAATCTACTCCTGCATTTCTTAGCTTATACGCACACAAAATTCCCGTAATGCCACCACCGATTATCAGAATATCGGTGCTTTTGTTACCCTCTAACGAAGGAAAGTGTATGCTTTTTTCTGTTTCTGTCCAGATGGAATTTATAATGTTATCACTCATTGCGGACGATTTATCAGAGAATCCACATATTGGTGCATCTCTTTCCTGCTTTTTACATTATGTGTTCCCTTTATGACCTCCCTTTTTTGCTCCTCGCTAAGCGTCTCAAATTTTTGCATAGCCTCAGGGTTCATTGCCAAGGACATAGCAAATCCCACCGGCATTTCTTCTCTCTTCATATTTTTACCTCCGATTCATATACAAATATTATTTGTAGTCTGCAAGCTTACATACATGCCATTTTTTCGCATAAATCATCTCTGTTAAGATAAAACTAAAGACACAACGGAGGTAAAAATATGAGTAATGAATTAACAAAGAAGCCAAAAAAAGAACAGGAATCCAAAGAGAAAAAGCCTCTTACCAATCCTTATGAGATTAAGGGTAAAATCGAGGTTCCCGACACCCGTGAACGCAGAGACGGTCCCGGTGGAAATTAAAGCATATAATATTCGGCAAGGGAAACAGCCTCCCACAAAAAATGTGGGAGGCTGTTTATCTGTTTTCTTATTAAGAATTTCAGGTTGCCTTGCATTATTACAGGTATTTTTTTATAAGAGGCTCTATATTCTTTTTATCCTCTTCTGTAAGGGCAAAGTTGTATTTTTCAATATACGATCTTAATTTTTCCTTACACATAAGCTTAGGAGAGCTACCTACTCTTCTCTCAAAATTGGCAAAAAGGATATTATCAATTTTATCCTGTGTAAGAGAAAGACCCTTAAGCTCCTTATTATCAAAGCTCTTTACCGTTTTATCTGTACCTATAAAGGTGGTAACTACATTAAAGAGCCAGCTTGCATATTCTTCATCTCCCATATAACTACGGTCTGTGCCGAATATAAGTCTGTCTGAATACCTATTGAAGAAATCCTTATAATAGCTGTAATTCTTTTCAAATTCCACATACATCTCTCCCCCGGGGGTCAGATCCACGCAGAAATTCGGATAAAGGGAAAACAGCTCCTCAAGAATTTTAGGCTCCTTACTGCAGAAAAAGAAATGTGCAAGGGTGATAGACAGGTTGGGATGGTCCTTAAGAATTTTTATCGTCTGCTCCCTTATTTCCTCAAAGGAGGAGTATGTTCCGTCAAGATATGCCCACCCGTTTTTCACTGCCCAATCCGGTGCCCTGTCGGGATCCCAGAACTCATCCGGGTCATTAACATGCATTAAAAGATGTGTGCCATCCCTCTCCATTTCACGGTAGAGGCTGTTAAGTGACGGATGGTTAAGATTCTTGCCTATCCTTTTATGCTCTGTGGGCTTACCCTCAAGCATTTTTATACCATCAAAGCCTATTTCCATAAGCTCCCTATACTGTGTAACCGCATCCATATCCTCGAGCATATTGTCTATGGGTACTTCAATAAGCTCTATTCCACCGTGAATATAAGTATCCGGGTTAGCAAGCTTGTAAAAGCCTACCATTATATTATTACATACATTTGACTGCTTGAATGGAATAGCACAAATATTTATGGAATGTACCTTTTCTCTGTATTTGTCGAAGCAGGAGATAAAATCATCTTCTCCCCATTTTGAAATATGTAAATGGCTATCAATTATTTTTCTCATTTTCTATAATCTCCTTATGATATTTATGTGGCGTCATATTCTCCGTATTCACATCCTACATTCCGGCATATAACCTCGTCAATCAGTCTCCTTCCACGGTAGAGCTTGACTGTTCCTCTTCCGTTTCCACCGTTCCACAGGCGATTATGCAGCTTCTTGCCGTTCGGTGCTTCATAATTTACAAGAAGCATATCCTTTTTTTCACACACTATATCCGTCACCATTCGGTTACGCCAGGTTTTTTGCTCCACATGCCAGATTATTTGTGTATCCGTCTCCCGACAGTTGAATTTAGTGCGTGTAAGGGTCCAAAACTTTGAAAAGTTAAATTCGTAGCACTTACCCTCGTACCAATAAGCAGATAAGAGCTTTCTCTTAAGTGCTATGGGTCCTATCTTCGGACATCCGCCTCCTATATCAAATACACTGTCGGTCAGCCTTTTACCCGTAACCTTGCTTGTCAGATTGTTGGAGGACAGCCATACCCAGGGTGATGTAAAATCCTTACCCCAGTTTTTGTCTGCATATCCGTAGCAGGTCTCCGGGCTTACAGTGTATCTTTCACCGTTCCATATAACCTCACCGGAATAAGCTGTTTTCATTCCCTCTGCGTGCCAGAACATCTCAAAGAGTTGGAGCTTACGAAACAGCCACCCTGCTCCGTATCCCACATTAAATGCAGTCCTTTTATCAATGGTCAAGTTCCATGACATTTCTCCATTCTGACACATCCATTCAGGATGGTCATCGGCATTTTCTATCTTAATATGTCCGTGCATTTCCGTTTCTGTGCAGTAGCAGTCCTCTGCCTTAACAAAAAAGGGAACACCATATGATACCTCTATTTTATTCCAACCGAAAAATCTATGTAGCTGTGAGGCGTCCTCTCCCCAAGAGCCTGCCTTTACCATCAGGTAGGATGGCTTAACGCCATTTTCCTTATTTTCCGGGAGCTGTCCGTATACGGGCTCGTCTCCACCACTCCTCGGATTGCAGAGAAAGTACTCAATAAAAAACGGTCTTTCCTCCCCTGTCCTGTCGTTTATTGCAGTAAAGGAATGCCACCACCAATCGTAGCCTCGCTTTGCCTGTCCACCGAAAAGCTGACATGCATTGCGTGAAATTCTATGCTTGTTAAACATTGCAATTCTCCTCCCTCAAAAAATAAGCCATCCACATTAAAAAATCAAAAGAGTAATGAATATTATCTTATTTATGATTATATCACACAATCTCTGTATTTTCAATCAGATAAGACTGTATTTACATAAAAAATCAGGTGTCAACTGACACCTGATTTTTTAATTAAAGCTTTAATACATCTGCATTTGTAATAAGATGGAAGCCTGCATTCTGAAGAGCCGATTCAGCAATATCATCATCCTCTACTCTGAATACAACATATGCGTGCTTTTCGGTACGGGTCATAAATGCATAGAGATACTCCATATTTATTCCTGCCTTGTCAAGAACGCCGAGTGCCTCGGTAAGCTTACCCGGTGCATCTCCGATTTTAACTCCCACAACATTTGTAACCTTAATAAGATATCCCTTATCGGTAAGAGTCTTCTTCGCTGTTTCAACATCGTTTACAATAAGACGCAAAATTCCGAAATCCTCTGTTTCAGCTATGGAAAGTGCTCTTATATTGATATTATTGCTTGCAAGTGTATCTGTAATGGAGACAAGTGCTCCCTGCTTGTTTTCAACAAAAACTGTTAACTGCTGTATTGCCATTTTGTATTCTCCCTTCTTATACCAATTTACGCTTATCAATTACACGGACAGCCTTACCCTCACTGCGGACAATGGTCTTAGGTGCAACAAGATGTACGGCAGGATTGATGCCGAGCATAATCTTCATTGCATTAGCAAGAGATTTTTCCATAGCGAGAATTTCACTTACCTTATCTGTGAACTTCTCGGGAGTCATCTCTACATTAACATCAAAGGTATCATTGTTATTTACTCTGTCTACTACTATCTGATAGTTGGGCTCATAGCCTTCCTTCAAAAGAACTGTCTCTATCTGGCTGGGGAACACATTAACTCCACGGATAATAAGCATATCATCAGTTCTGCCCATGGGCTTAGCCATCTTAATAAGAGTTCTTCCACAGGAGCACTTCTTACGGGAAAGAACGCAGATATCACGGGTACGGTAACGAAGAAGGGGAAATGCCTCCTTATCAAGAGATGTAAATACAAGCTCTCCCTTCTCCCCCTCGGGAAGAACCTCTCCTGTATCGGGGTTAATGATTTCTGCTAAGAAGTGGTCCTCATTGATATGCATACCTGTCTGCTCAGAGCATTCAAAGGCCACGCCGGGGCCGGAGGTTTCTGTAAGACCGTATATATCATACGCCTTAATACCGAGAGTTGACTCTATACCTCTTCTCATTTCATCTGTCCAGGGCTCAGCACCGAAAATACCTGCCTTCAAGGGAATATCCTCAGGCTTGTATCCCTGCTCCTTAAGGCTCTCTCCGATATATGCAGCATAGGAGGGAGTGCAGCAAAGGATTGTAGCACTTAAGTCTGTCATAAACTGTATCTGTCTCTCTGTATTACCTGATGACATAGGAAGGGTCAGGCATCCTACACGGTGGGAGCCACCGTTAAGACCGGGACCACCTGTGAAAAGACCGTAGCCGTATGCAACCTGGCAAACATCCTTGTTTGTGCCACCTGCTGCAACAATTGCTCTTGCACAGCAATCCTCCCAAAGGTCAACATCGTGCTGAGTATAGAATGCAACTACTCTTCTGCCTGTTGTTCCGGAGGTTGACTGAATACGAACGCACTCGTCAAGAGGCTTAGCCAAAAGTCCGTAGGGATATGCGTCACGAAGGTCTGCCTTTGTAAGGAAGGGAAGCTTATGTAAATCCTCTATTCCGTGGATGTCCTCGGGCTTAACTCCCTTTTTATCCATAAGGTCACGGTAATATGCAACATTTTCATAAACATGCTTTACCTGCTTAACAAGCTTTTCCGATTGGAGCTTTTTCATCTCCTCCACGGGCATTGTTTCAATTTCTTTCTGATAGTAATTCTGTGCCATTTTAATCATCCTTTCTTAGTATTACGACCCGACACCTTGCTGTTCGTAATATCATTTGGTTTTAGCTCGGATTGTGTATGGAGAAACAAAAATCGCCCTCCGCATTCCGAAAGAATACAGAGGACGAGAAATATAATCCCGTGGTACCACCTCAGTTCGCCACTATCTCACGACAGCGACCTTTTCAGGTACTTATATACCTTAGTTCTGTTACGGGAACTCCCGTTGCATCCTACTTAAGACTAAGCTTGTTCAGTGCACTGCTTGCAAAATGAATTCAATAAGGCTGTCCTCTTTGCCTCGCACCACCCGGCAACTCTCTCCAGATTCTTTCCATATCTACTTGTTTCTGCTCTGACGCATTTATGTAAGTATTGTATCACTTGTGGACAAATATGTCAATAGTTTTTGTGAAAAAATGCTAATTAATTATTCACACTTATGAATAATTTTTAGCTTTTTATTCTTCGTTATAGCACTCAAAGATTTTATCTATTCTATCGTTATCCTTAGCTGTTTTTCTTGTAAAGTAGCTTACAACAGGTACTACAACAAGGGATACTGCCATTGCACAAACACCCATTTCGGGAGACTTCGCCGCAGCTGAGGAAAAGCCGGATGCAATAGATATAACAAGAGTAGCTATACCTACTGTGGCAAGACCGGATATCATACCTGCGTAGGCACCGATTTTTGTGATTTTCTTTGAAAAAAGACCCCAGATGTAAGGACCGATAAAGCAACCGGAAACAACTCCCCATGAGAAGGACATAAGGCTTACTATAATCGGAATATTCATTGTTGCAAAAATAAATGAGCATACAATAAATGCAAGACAAAGTATTCTTGTAAGCTTCATCTGCTTTTCAGGCTTGATTTCCTTCCTGCTAACAGCAGGGATAAGATCAACAGCTACCGCAGATGCAGATGTAAGAACCACTGCCTCAAGAGTTGACATTGATGCCGAAAGCAAAAGTATGATTATAACTGCAAAAAGTATAAGTCCGATAATACTGTTACCCAGAACCTCAATAAGCACTGTAGGAATTACGGAGTCAACTCCTCCCTCGGGAAGCTTACCGTCAAGGATAAGTCTTGATGAGCTGCCAACAAGGTATGCACCACAGCCGATAATAAGGCAGAATGCAGTTGAAATAATGGTTCCACGCTTAATGGAAGCAGTATCCTTTACTCCGTAGAACTTTCCTATCATCTGAGGAAGTCCCCATGTACCGAAGCTGGTTAGCATAATGTTCACACAAAGGAACTTAAAGGATGAGCCTCCAAAGATACTTGATAGCTGATCTCCCGTTACAGGGTTGGTATCCCCCTCTATGGGTCTGAAATTCTTAAGGTTTTCAAAAAGGCCCGTAATTCCTCCCACATTATCATGGCAGAGCACTGCAATAACGAGACAAATAACGCCAACTATCATAATGATTCCCTGTACAAGGTCTGCATAAGCAGAAGCTATATATCCTCCTGCCACTAAATAGATTGCGGTAAGACAAGCGATAATCAGCATCCATACCCATGTCTCCACACTTGGAAATACTGCACTGAACAATGAACCAAGTCCCTTGTATACTGCCGCAGAGTAAGGAACAAGGAATACAAAGATAATTATCGCCGCAAATATCTTCATATTCTTCGAATCGTATCTTTTTTCAAAATATTCAGGCATTGTTTTTGTGCCTAATTTTCTTGTGATTTTTCTGGTTCTGTCAGCAAACAGAAGCCAGGAAAGCAGACAACCGAGAACAGCGTTACCTATACCTATCCAAATTGCACCGATACCTATGTTCCAGCCGTGCTGTCCTGCGTATCCGACAAAAACAACCGCCGAGAAATATGCTGTTCCGTATGCAAATGCAGTGACCCATGCATTAACCTTTCTGCCACCGATAAGGAACCCGTCAAGGGTCTTTGATTTACTGTAGCTTTTAACACCGATAAGCATCATAGCTGCAGCATAGATACATAATGCTACGATTATGTAGATTTGTGCATTTTCCATATGCTACCCCCTTCTTGAATCACGGAGGTACAACCTAAAAAAATACGCCCTCCGTATTCCTGATAAGAATACAGAGGACGAGATATCCCGTGGTACCACCTCAATTTACCGCATGCTCACGCACACGGCCTTTTCAAGTGTCTAACAACACTCCTGTTCTGTTACGGGAACTCCCGTTGTAATCTACACACCCCAAAGGGGCTTCGGTACACAGCTCCTGAAATGTATTCTCTGTCTTACTAAGCTACCGTCTCGCACCAACCGACGGCTCTCTGCAAGCACTTCTGACAGATACTTCTTTTCAATCATCGCATTTGACACTTTATCGAAATAAAGTATCATCATTGTAGCACTTTTGATATGGGTTGTCAATAGGTTTTTACAATTTTTTGTCAAATTTTTATTCGCTTTTCATCAAAAATATTCACAAAAATATTCATGTATCCACAATATAGATTTTTCACAGTATTATTTAATATTCTCACTTGAAATTTGTATGCAAATGTGATACAATCATATCGACTACATATAATACAAGGAGAGTACCTATGCTTGCAAAAAAACCTCCTATGGGTTGGAACTCATGGAATACATTTACAAACAAAATTGACGAAAAGCTTATTATGGAGACTGCCGATGCAATGGTGGACAACGGTCTTCTTGATGCCGGATATGAATATCTGGTTATTGATGACTGTTGGAGTGAGAAGCAGCGCGACGAAAACGGAATGCTTGTAGCCGATAAGGAAAAATTCCCACACGGTATTAAATATGTTGCAGACTATGTTCACTCCAAGGGACTTAAATTCGGTATGTATTCATGCTGCGGCACTCTTACCTGTGCAGGATATCCGGGTAGCTTCGGTCACGAATTTGACGATGCTAAATACTTTGCCGAGGTGGGAGTTGATTTTCTAAAGTATGATAACTGCTACAAGACCAAGATGGAAAATTATCTTGCATACATGCGAATGTCTGTAGCTTTGCGTTCCTGTGGCAGAGAAATTCTTTTTTCTGCCTGCAATTGGGGAACAGATAATGTTCACAGCTGGGCAAGGGCAGTTGGAGCGCATATGTACCGTTCCACCTTTGATATTACCGACACCTTTGAATCTATAAAAGAGCTCTCCGAAAGTCAAAAGGATAAGCTTGTTTACTCTGCACCCGGATGTTATAATGACATCGATATGCTTGTAACAGGGCTTCATGGAGAGGGTTCTATCGGCTTCGGTCACGGATGTACCGAGGCAAATTACAGATATCACTTTGCATTCTGGTGTCTTGCATCCTCACCTCTTATGATAGGATGCGATGTTCGTAACCTTTCAAAGGAAAACAAGGCACTTCTTACAAATCCTCTACTTATCAGAATAAATCAGGATGAAGAGGGCCGTCCTCCAATTTTCTTTGGAGATTATGAGTACCATGCATTTAAGGTACTGTCAAATAACGAATATGCTATTGGATTTTTCAATCCCCTTGACAAAGAACGCAAAATAACCTTCAATTTCCATGACCTCGGTCTTATGCCGAATGACAGATGCGTATTGAAGATTACCGACGCATTTACAGGTGAGGATCTCGGTGTGTACAGAGATTACTTCAGTGCCCATGTTGGCTCAGGCGATGCGAAAATGTTTATCGCCACTCCTGTATTACTATGAGGGGATGCATAAAGTGCGGCGCACCCCTTACCGCTGATGAAATAGCGATATTCAAAAGACTTATAAATCGAGGGGCTACAGATTGCGAATGCAAAAAATGCCTTGCTGTTCACTTAAAAATTGACCCTGCCGAAATAGATAGGAAAATCGAGTTTTTCAAGCGACACGGATGTACATTATTTACATAAAAATGCAGACTGCCTTAGCATATTATCCATAACGGGAAATACGCTGAGGCAGTCCTTTTTCATATTATTTTAACCATTCCACAGTTGTCAACAGGTAATTTAGATACGCCTGCGGGAATCATACCCTCACTCTGTTTTTCGCCGAAAATACTGTAAATCTCATATTTGGATTCTTTTTCGGTCTCCACATAAATTCCTTTATTTCCCGTTGAATTAAATATGTAGCTTACGAGACTTGAATCTATATCAGCCACAACTCTCTGATATAAAACAGCCACACTCTCCACATCATTTTGGCTCTTTACCATAGAATAGTTAGCCTCTGTGTCACGGGCTGAAATATTACCGTCAAGTATAGCATCCCTATGCTCCCTCCAGAAGGAAAGAAAATGCTTAAGGAGCTTTTTATGCTCTTCGGTTATATTATCAAAGCGTACGGAAATCTGAGGCACTGTAAACATACAGGCAAAAAGCTGATATCCGACACTCTCCGGTGTATCGTTGCTATTCCACATCAGCATATCGCTGTGGACCGAGGCACCTCCCATGGTAAGGCGGAGGTCTACTGCTCCTATTCTGTTAGCCAGCGAGTCACAGGGGCAGTCTGTAACCCGGAAGAAATTGCCGTATTTTGCAACCACCGGTCCCACATATGACTGACGGAACTCTATCATAAATTCGGGATTTTTAGCCTTTAATCTTGCAGATACCTCGGAAAGGAGCTTATTAACTCCCTCCTCCACGGAAACACAATCCATCCTATCATAATCCTTTGAGCTGCACTCCTCGGGCAAAAAGCTATCTATAAAATCGAGCTTAAGTCCGTCCCAGCCGTACTTTTCCACATATCCACAGTAAATATCAACAAGGAAATCCCGTACCTCCCTGAATCTCGGGTCAAGAACCGATGCTCTTGAATATTCACGGTGTCTCAAATACATTCCCTTAAAGCGTTCATAGTTTTCACTCATATAACCTACATAAGGCACGGAAAACCATATTACGAATTTCATACCCAGGGCGTGAATACGGTCTACAAAATCCTTCATATCGGGGATTTTCTTTTTGCTGATCTTCCAATCTCCGCAGTAGGCGTATCCACGGGCGTTATCCTCTGTCTGCCATCCGTCGTCTACTATTACAGTATCCATACCAAGGGATTTAGCTACCTCGCACTCCCTGACGATAGCGTCCACATCTATCTCCTGATGATAGCTGTACCATGCAGAATACATAGGAAGCCTTGCATACTCGGGAGAGTGGCACACAGTATAGCCGAGCTCACTCCACCACTCCCTCGCAGATTTTACGCTGTCACAGAACGGTATACTTCTTTTATCTATTCTTAAAGTAATGGAATACTCCGACATAAGGGGACTTATATCGGGGAAAAGCTCCATCTTTATCCTTAACCTTCCGTTTTCCTCTACCGCACCGGCAGATAGAATCGTAGTGTTTGCAGGGTCGGACAGAGCTACTGTTATTCTGTTCATATTAGCCTTGCTGTAAATACAGATAAGGGGCATTCCCGTAGCTGTTCTGCTAACCTCACTACGCATATTCCAATCGGGAGTAATATTCTTGCTGAATTGACTCTTCGATGACCAGAAGCCCATCATATCTATCTGGTCCTCCTCCCAAACAAGGGAGTACCTTGTGGGATATACAGCTTTACCGAAATCCAGGTGCAGACTGTATTCACACACATCTCCTTCCTTAACAAGAGTAAGGCTCTCCTCCTTTAGCTCGTTCTCTGTAAAGCTCTCAAAAGTAATTCCGTGATAAGTAAATTTTGACATTTTTTCTCCTTATTTTTTCAGTACCGTTATATATTTTTTGTTACATTTTTAGTATTGATGCGACAAATATTCCTCTGCATAGTGGGCAGCTGTTGCCCCATCGGAGGCTGCAGTTACTACCTGCCGTAATGCCTTAGTACGGACATCTCCCGCAGCAAACACACCGTCAATATTTGTTCTTGTGCTTTCGTCGGCTATTATATATCCGTTTTTATCAAGGTTTATTTGTCCCTTGAAAGCTTGGGTTATCGGCTCTCTTCCTATACTTACAAATACACCGTCGCATTCTACTGTGTCTGTACTGCCGGTTTTGAGATTATTTATTTTCACTCCCCTGACTCTGCCGTCTGTAATATAATCTGTCACAATGCTATCCCACATAAATTCCACATTTTCCGCCTTCATAAGGGGTTCATGATATATTTTAGTTGCACGGAGAGTATCTCTTCTGTGAATTATAATAACCTTTTTGCAAAGATGAGAAAGGTATAATGCATCGGATACAGCGGAATTTCCACCACCGACAACTGCAACAGTCTTATTTTTATAAAATCTTCCGTCACAGTGGGCACAGTAGTGGAGCCCCTTTCCTACAAGCTTATCCTCCCCTGTTATTCCAAGCCTTCTCGGGTCAGCTCCTGTAGCTATAATTACCGTCCTTGCAAGTAAAACACCCGTAGGAGTGGTTAATTTTTTTATCTTATCACTAAGGTCAACGCCCGTTATCTCCCGATACTCGGTCCTTGCTCCAAATCTTTCGGCACCCGATTGCATATTCATAGCAAGAGTAAAGCCGTCAATACCCTCGTTAAATCCGGGGTAGTTATCTATAATATCTGTAAGTGTCATCTGTCCACCGGGTGCAGACCTTTCCGCAACTAAGGTATCAAGCCCTGCACGGGATGTGTAAAGTGCCGAGGAATATCCTGCAGCGCCTCCACCGATAATTATTACATCATAAATGTGCTCCATAATTCTCCTTCCTTGACATACGCCAGATAAAGTGGTACAATCTATATATAATTCTACCATAATAATACCATAAAAATACATTGGTTGTCAACATTGGAGGACAGATGAAAATAACCGTACTTACAGAAAATATAACCGAAAATCCTATCATATGTGCCGAGCACGGTCTTTCTCTTTATATTGAAACGGATGCACACAAAATTTTATTCGATATGGGACAGACCGATCTTTTTTATAAAAACGCCACTATCCTTGGTGTAGACCTTGCAGAGGTGGATATTGCCATTCTTTCCCACGGTCATTACGACCACGGAGGAGGTTTGTCTACATTTCTCAAAATAAATAACAGTGCTCCTGTATATATAAGCCCCTATGCATTCGAGCCACACTATAACGGCAAAGAAAAATACATAGGGCTTGATTCATCATTACAGGGTAGCTCACGGCTTATTTTTACGGCAAATACCGAAATTATCGACACCTCCCTGTCAATTCACTCCTATAACGACAGGGAAATGCCTAATTTTCTTGGCTCCTTCGGGCTGACAAAAAGATTGGGAGATGAATTTATCCCGGATGATTTTATTCATGAGCAATATCTGCTTATCCGTGAAAATGGGAAGCGAGTGCTTATCAGTGGGTGCTCACATAAGGGCATTATTGATATTGTGGACTGGTCCTGCCCGGATGTGCTTATAGGTGGCTTTCATCTTTCCAAAATATCGGATACTGCCGAGCTCGATAAAATCGCAAACGCATTATCATCCCATAAAGCCTCATATTATACCTGCCATTGCACAGGGACAGCTCAGTATGAATACCTGAAATCAAAAATGCCGTATCTTGAATATTTATCCTGTGGAAAAGTAATAGAATTATAAAAGCCGAGGTGCCTCGGCTTTTTTAACTGTATTTTCTGTATGCTATTCTTCTCCACGCTTCTCTGAAATAGACGGAGTAGAATTTATAAGTGCTCTCCTTGTGGAATATTATCTGCTCTCTTGATGCTTCCTTAGAAGTACTCTCCCTGTGACGGACTGTATTCTCCCTTAACATTCGTGTTTCTTTTTTCATTAAAATCCCCCCTAGCAACAGTATTATATCAAGTTATTTTTTCAAAAACAAGACTTGTAATATACCGTTTTTTATGGTATAATAGATACAGAAAACAGGACTGACTCGGTGGTCAGTCCTGTTCTGTTATTTAACATTTACAGTCTTGCCTGCCGGCACTACAAACGGTACACCGTCCTTGGCAAGCCAGATGTCGTAGGCTGAGGGATTTGAAATAACACTCATATCTATGGAATAAATCAGAGATTTATATGCCATTACATAATTGTAAAGCTCTATTGTGGTGGGATACCACACATCCTCTCTGCCACTTACCCTTTTGCAAAAGCTTTCTATTCTCTCCCAATTTTCGGGACTGTCAAACTCATAGGAGTGTCCCCATACGCTGAAGAGATAGCCTGCTTTTCTGTGATGGTTGGTAAGAGGATTTTCGTTTATAAATCTTTCTGCCAGGTCGAAAAGACGGCTGTCGGACTGATGGCAGGTGGTATCCATTTCAAGCCAGTTTTCGGGCACATCAAATTCATGATTCTTTGTGAAGCCTATGCAGGTACGGGCATAGACAAGTCCGTTTATTTTAAGAGCAGTAATTGTATCGTCGTTGTAATTGCCGTAGGGGTATACAAAGCCCTTTATAATTTCCCCGGTGTACTCCTCAAGGGTAAGTCTGTCCTTGTAAAGCTCGTAGTTCATAGCCTCTGAGGGGAGACGGTCAAGGTGGGGATGGGTATAGCCGTGACAAGCTATTTCGTGCCCCTTATAAAGCTCCTTAATTTCGGAAATAGGTATATTCCAGGGGTCATTTTGTCCCTCTGCCCTTACACAGTTGCAGGATGATATATTAAAGCTGCTTTTAAGTCCGTATTTATTAAAAAGTGCCACCAGGGGTCTGTCATTTTTGCAGGCATCGTCAAAGCTCAAGGTAAGAGCCTTTGCTTTGCCCCGGGGGTACAACATCATATAATGCTTCATATTAGCTCCTTTCAATCGGGATTGCGTTCTCCCAGAAGGATTCTGTATTTATGATAAAAGCTCTCGAAGTATTCATTGTCAAGGGCATCTCTTATCTTCTGCATGAGCTCATTGTAGAAGTAAAGGTTATGCAATACACAAAGACGCATACCAAGAGTTTCCTTTGCCTTTATAAGGTGTCTTATATATGCTCTGGAATGATTACGGCAGGCAGGACAGCCACAGTTTTCATCTATCGGTCTTGAATCCCTTGCGTACTTTTCATTCATTATATTCATTTTTCCGTGCCAGGTAAAGAGATTACCGTGACGGGCGTTACGGCTTGGCATTACGCAGTCAAAGAAGTCTACGCCTCTGTGCACTGCCTCAAGGATATTACAGGGGGTGCCGACACCCATCAGATATCTTGGCTTATTTACCGGCATATAGGGCTCAACCACATCAATGATTCTGTACATTTCCTCAGTTTCCTCACCTACTGCAAGACCACCGATGGCATAGCCGTCAAGATCAAGCTCTGCAATCTCCTGCATATGCTTGATGCGTAGATCCTCAAAGGTACTGCCCTGATTTATGCCGAAGAGCATCTGATGCTTGTTAATGGTTTCAGGCAAGGAATTAAGTCTTTCCATCTCCTTTTTACATCTTACAAGCCATCTGACTGTTCTGTCACAGGACTGCTTTGTGTATTCATATGTGGCAGGGTTTTCAATGCACTCATCAAACGCCATAGCAATGGTGGATGCGAGATTTGACTGTATCTGCATACTCTCCTCGGGCCCCATAAAAATACGCTTACCGTCTATATGAGAAGCAAATTTTACACCCTCCTCGGTAATTTTACGGAGCTGAGCAAGTGAAAATACCTGAAATCCACCACTATCCGTAAGAACAGGCTTATCCCAATTAAAGAACTTATGTATACCACCGAGATCGTGAATGAGCTTATCGCCCGGACGGATATGAAGATGATATGTGTTGGAGAGCTCTACCTGACAGTTAAGCTCCTGTAAATCTATTGTGGAAACTCCACCCTTTATTGCGGCACAGGTTCCCACATTCATAAACACAGGGGTCTCGATTTTACCGTGTACCGTATCCATTGTACAGCGTCTTGCTCTACCCTCTGTTTTCAAAACCTTAAACATTATTTGATCCTTTCAAACTGTTTTTCAAGAAAATGCTTTGTTATTTCAAAGGCCACCGGCCTACCGTGGGGACAATATCTTATATTATCAAGGGTAAGCACTCTGTCGCATATCCACTTGATTTGTGCCCTGTCATATATACGGCCTGCCTTGATTGCTGCCTTACATGATGCCTGATACAGTGCCCTTTCGTAATATTCGTCCCTTGTGTGCATGGCATCGCCCTCGCCCGTCAAAAGCTTTGTGGCAAAGGTTATAAACATATCGGATGCACAGGATGGCTCAATCCCCGTAGGAATCTCGTAAATTGAGACACATCCCCCATTTATTTCAAAGCTGAAGCCTGTTTTGTTTATATGCTCACGCCATTCCTCAATTACTCCGATTTCGTCGCTTGTAAGATACACCTCAATAGGTATCATAAGCATTTGGGATGAGGGAGTGGCTGATTTTGTTATTGCCTTCAAGTCCTCAAATATAATTCTTTCATGGGCTGCGTGCTTATCTATCATATACATAGTCTCGCCAAGCTCCACTATTACATAGGTATTGAACACCTCGCCAACGAGATTATAATCGGGAACCACGATTTCCCTTGTCTCAGCCTTAGCCTCAACAAATGATGGCACCTTAACTGTTTTGGGGAATGCTTCAGGACTCTGCTGAATTTCGGGTGCTATAGCCTCTGTTTTTTCCGCCTTTTGGTTGGAAAATTCGGTAACGGTGCCCAAATTCGGTGACGGATTGGTCCTCTGCTGTATCTTTAAGTCCGAAATATCAAGTGCCTTATAGGGTGCTGTTTCATTCTTTTTCTCGGTGGAAATATCATATTTTATCGATGCTCCACTCCTCAGAACTCCTACATTACCCTTTGAATCGAAGACAATTCTTTCAGGCTTTGGCTCATTCTTATCCCTTACCTGGAAAATAGTACTCATATAGGCCTTTGCCTTTTCTGCCACAGGGTCCTTCTCCTGAGGAGAGTCAAAAAGCTCGGGGCGGGAAACCTGATTTGTAAGGGCTGTTTTTACTGCGTAATATACTGCCTCAAAAATCAGCTTCTCGTTTGAGAATTTAACCTCCAGCTTGGAGGGATGAACATTTACATCCACGCTTGAGGGGTCTATTTCAATATTAAGAACGCAGAAGGGGAATTTATCCGAGGGGATGTAGGACACATACGCCTGCTCAATTGCCGCAGAGGCAGTCTTACTCTTTACAAATCTCGAATTAATATAGAAATTTTCAAAATTTCTGTTTGCTCTTACAAGCTCGGGAGTGGAGATAAAGCCCTCTACTCTTATTCCGTTATCCTCTCTGTCAACTCTTACTGTCTTTTTTGCTATATCCCTACCGAGGAGGGCGTATACCGTATTTATAAGACTTCCATCACCCGAGGTGATATATTTTATTTCTCCGTCCATTATGTATCGGAATGAAATATCCGGCTTTGACATAGCTACCTTTTCAATTACAGCGGTAATTGCGGCTGCCTCTGTCATATCCTTTTTCAAAAATTTCTTTCTTGCAGGAACATTGTAGAAAAGATCCTCCACAATAACGGTCGTGCCCTTGGCACAGCCCGTTCTCATGTGACCTGAAATTTCTCCGCCGTGGCACTCCAGGAGTCCACCCATTTCCTCTCCGTCCTGCTTTGACATAATGCGAAGTTTTGATACGGAGGCGATTGCGGCAAGTGCCTCTCCCCTGAAGCCGAGAGTCATAATTGCCTCTAAGTCAGCTTGGTCCTTTATTTTACTTGTTGCATGGCGTAAGATGGCAACGGGTAAATCATTATACTCGATTCCGCATCCGTCGTCACTTACCCTTATAAATGCAACTCCGCCCTTTTTAATTTCTACCGTGATGCTTTTTGCTCCCGAATCAATTGCATTCTCAAGAAGCTCCTTTACAACAGATGAGGGACGGTCAACCACCTCTCCTGCCGCTATAAGATTGGCAACATCAAAGCCAAGAACATTTATTCTTCCCATCCCTTCACCGTCCTTTCGGGAATATGCACAACGGCTACGCCATATTGTGTCATAGATTACTGAAATAATTTTTTAAGCTCAAAAATGAAATTCATAGCCTCTATGGGGGTCAGTGTATTTATATCCACCCTTTTAATCCTGTCTGCAGCCTCATAAACACTGATATCCTCAATCGACATCTCCATAGGCATACTTTCCTGTATTCTTGCACGGGGCGTACGCCTTGTATCCTCTGTGCCGTTTACCATATCGGCAAGGATAGCCTTAGCCCTTTTGATTACCTCATTCGGAACTCCGGCAAGCTTTGAAACCTCGATTCCGTAGCTGTCATCGGTGGGGCCCTTAACAATTTTACGAAGGAAGATAATATCCTCGCCTCGCTTCTTTGCCGCTATGTTATAATTAACCACTCCGTTTATTTCCTCTTCAAGGGAGGTAAGCTCGTGATAGTGGGTAGCGAACATAGTTTTCGCACCGATTTTTTTACCTGCCGTATATTCTGCTATTGCCTTTGCCATACTCATACCGTCAAAGGTGCTTGTACCTCTGCCAATCTCATCGTAAATGATAAAGCTACGCTTTGTGGCATTGGCAAGTATATATGCAACCTCGGTCATCTCCAGCATAAATGTGGACTGTCCGGATGCCAAATCATCGGATGCACCGACACGGGTAAACAGCTTATCCACAACTCCTATCCTTGCATCCTTGGCAGGGACGAAGGAGCCAATCTGTGCCATAACCACTATTAAAGCACTTTGTCTCATATAAGTAGATTTACCTGCCATATTAGGTCCTGTAATCAGGGCAAGCTTGTCTGTGGTAGTGTTAAGATATGTATCGTTAGGCACAAAGTAGCTGTCCTTTACAAACTGCTCAACCACGGGATGCCGTCCGTCCTTAATGTCGATTATATCGCTATAATCAACCTCGGGGCAAACATAATTATTCTTCATTGCTACCTCTGCAAGAGATATATAAACATCAAGCTTGGCAAGAAGGTTAGCACTCTTTTGTATTCTTTTAAGATTCTTTGCAATCTCGTCTCTTAAGATAATGAATATATCGTATTCAAGGGCACACACCTTATCGGTAGCACCGAGAACCGTTGCCTCCATGCTCTTAAGCTCCTCTGTGATGTATCTTTCACAGTTGGAAAGCGTTTGCTTTCTGATATATGTATCGGGTACCTGGGATACAAGGGATTTTGTCACCTCTATATAGTATCCAAATACTCTGTTATATCCGATTTTAAGGGTCTTTATACCCGTCTTTTCCCTCTCGCTTTCCTCAATCTGAGAAATCCAGCCCTTACCGTCTGTCATTATAGCACGGAGGCTGTCTACGGTTTCGTCTACTCCGTCCTTGATAAAGCCTCCCTCTCTTATGGAGAACGGTGGATTTTCAACTAAGGTGGAGTCAATGGCGTTATAGATATCCTCAAGTGTATCTATTTCATCCCTGATGGCAGAAAGCTCGGGAGTGTTTACGGTATAAAGTAAATTTTTGATTTCGGGAATTACTGAAACGGTGGAGGAAATTGCCCGTAGGTCCTTGCCTCCCGCTGTGCCGTACACTACCTTGGTCATGAGCCTTTCAAGGTCCAAAACTCCCGATAACAGGTGAGAAATTTCCTCTCTTAAGACAAAATTATTTACAAGCTCGGAGACTGCCCCCTGACGGGCTGTGATTTTTTTTACATCAACTAACGGATGCTCCACAAAATTGCGTAGCATTCTTGCTCCCATAGCTGTTTTTGTCTTGTCGAGAACCCAGAAAAGAGAGCCTCTCTTTTCCTTACTTCTCATGGTTTCACAAAGCTCAAGATTACGGCGAGTGTTAAGGTCCATTTCAAGATACTGTCCCTCTCCGTATACATTGAGATTGTTTATGTAGGAAATATCCGTCCTCTGTGTGGAACGGATGTAGTCAAGTATAGCTCCGAGAGCACAAATCATAGGCTCATCGTTACCGTACTTAACAATAAAGTCGCTGCCAAAGTGATCTGTAACCTCTTTACTTGACTTGGCATATTCAAAAATATCATAGAAATCAAATTCGCAAAGGGCACCGAGCCTGGTCTTTGCAAAATCGTAAAGATATGACGCATTATCCATTGATGCGTTTACAATAATTTCCTTCGGTGCATAGGTGCCGAGCTCGTTCAATACCTTGCTCCTCTCGTTTTCAACGGAGGTGGCACTGATTTCTCCTGTGGAAACATCGGCAAAGGAAATACCGACTCCCTTGGGAGAAAGACATATAGCACAAAGATAGTTATTTTTGTTTTCCGAGAGAAGATTTGATTCAACCACGGTACCGGGGGTAATTTCCCTTACCACCTCTCGCTTAACAAGTCCCTTTGCTGTGGATGGGTCCTCCATCTGCTCACAAATTGCAACCTTGTAGCCCTTGGAAATAAGCTTACCGATATATGATTCCGCACTGTGATACGGAACACCGCACATTGGTGCTCTTTCCGGCTCTCCACAGTCCCGACCTGTCAGGGTAAGCTCCAGCTCTCTTGACGCCCTTATAGCATCGTCAAAGAACATTTCATAAAAATCTCCAAGACGATAAAACAGTATAAAATCCTTATACTGCTGTTTTATATCAAGATATTGTTGCATCATGGATGTCATACTGTTTTTATCCTCTCTTTGATAATTCTAATTAGTGATTGTGGGAGCAGCCACCGCCACAGGTGGAGCAATCGTGAGTGCATGAGGGACGCTGACCTGTAATCTGGAATTCGATCTCCTCATTTACCTCCTGCATAAGCTTGTTAACCTCCTCCTGGGCTCCGTTAAGAGCTATAAAGGCGGGGTTGGTTGTAACCTCTGTTACGATAGCCTGAAGTCTGCCTTCGATTGCTGATACAACAGCTGTATCAACGGGGTCAAGCTTATATGCTTCTGCAAGAGCATTCTGCTGAGCTGCATACTCTGTCATAAGCTCGCCAATCTTTTCATCCTTTTCATAGGCCTCTCTTGCCTCATTCATCTTAGCAATTCTCTCATCAGCCTTGATAGCCTGACCGAGCTTTGCCGCAAGTTCCATAATTTCCATTTTTGTTTCTCCTGAAATTTATATTTCACCGTAGAGGGCAAAGGTGTCCCCACGGGTGATTTTAATATTGATAAACTGTCCCGTATAGTCCTCATCACTTTCAAAATGGACTATCCTGTTGTTTTCTGTACGGGACATATAAACACCGTCATTGTTTTTGCTCTTACCGTCCACAAGCACCTTTACGGTTTTGCCAACCATAGCATCGTTAAAGTCCTTGGATATGGAGTTCTGTAAATCTACAAGACGGTTAAACCGTTCCTTCTGGATATCCTCGGGGACCTGCTCCTCCATTTCGGACGCCGGGGTTCCCTTTCTTGGGGAATATATGAAGGTATAGATGGAGTCGTATCTTACTCTCTTTACCACATCAAGTGTCCTCTGAAAGTCCTCCTCGGTCTCCCCCGGGAAGCCAACGATTATATCGGTGGTAAGTGTAATACCGGGATTTTTAGCCTTCAGCTCATCCACTACGGACAGGTATCTTTCTATATCGTAGTGTCTGTTCATTCTCTTAAGCACGGCATCGGAGCCCGACTGTAAGGGAAGATGAAAGCAGTTAGCACAGTATTTACTGTTTGCTATCGCATCTATCATTTCGGTTGTGGCATCTTTGGGATGGCTTGTCATAAGATGTAGCCAGAAGTCACCCTCCAGCCTTGAAATTTCTTTTATAAGGTCAGCTACCGTTGGCTTACCCTCAAGGTCCTTTCCGTAGGAATTCACATTCTGTCCGAGAAGGGTTATATCCCTGTATCCGTTTTCAACAAGCTCCCTGACCTCGGCAATAATATCCTTTGGCAAACGGCTCCTCTCCCTGCCTCTTACATACGGTACTATACAGTATGTACAGAAATTGTTACATCCGTACATAATGCTGACCCACGCTTTATATCCGCTTTTTCGGAGAACGGGTATATCCTCGCATATCTGCATTTTATCGGGGTCGGCAATAAATTTACGCTTTCCCTTAGTTAAAGCTGTATAGACAAATTCGGGGAGCCTGTGCATTGAGCCTGTACCGAAGGCAAAGTCTACATAGGGAAAGGTTATAACCTGCTTCATCCTATGCTCCTGTGCCATCATACATCCACAAACACCGAGCACCATATCGGGATTTTTAGCCTTATTATGCTTATACCTACCTATAAAGGATAGTGCCCGTCTTTCCGCATGTTCACGAATTGCACAAGTATTTATGATAATCAAATCGGCGGAGCTGTCATCCTCGGTGACGGTGTAGCCCAGACTTACGAGTGCACCGCTTATTCTTTCACTGTCCGCCTCATTCTGCTGACACCCAAGAGTTATCACATAGGCACAAAGACCCTTACCCTCGGTAATTTCTCTTACCTTATCCGCAAAGGCAGACTGTCTTGCTATCTCATCCATAGGAACAAACTTACCGTTTTCTGTCATATGAGCTCCTCCTTTCTGAAAATATCTATAATATTTTATCATAAACAATCTAATTATTCAAGTCTTTTTATAAATAAAGAGTAAGTCTGTTTTGTACAGAATGTGTTTATTATAAGCATATTGACGGAGCAGCTGTACAATGGTATGATAAATTAAGAATACGACACTCAAGGAGATGCTTATGAAGGAATTTTTCAGTTACTTTTTCGGACAGGGAGAGGATGTAGAGTTTACCAATTTTTCATTCGCCCATTTTTTACCCATCCTTTTAATGATAGGTGCCATAGTATTTATCTACAAATTCAGGGATGTTATCAGAGATTTCAAGCATGAGAAGACAATTCGCTTTGTCCTTGCATTTACTATGATAATCTGCGAGATGTCATATTTCTGGCGTCTTGTAGGTGTTCCGTCCCTTGATGCAAATCCTGTTGACCATCTTCCTATCACTGTTTGTGGCTGGAGTATTATATTCTGCTCATATCTTGTTGTTACAAAATCCCAGTCACTCTTTGATATCGCTTATTTCTGGCTCTTTTCCGGAACAATATTTGCCCTTATCACCCCAACGGTAATCACACACACAGGACCGACACGGTATCGCTATTATCAATTCTGGCTTGAGCACACTCTCGGATACATAACCATATTCTATATGATTTTCGTACACAGGATGCGTCCCACCGTAAAATCAGCAATCAAATCCTACTCTCTACTTGCTGTTTTAGCTGTGATTGCCGGATTTGCAAATTCCATAATAGGTCCGGGTGCCAATTATTTATTTATGGCAAAGCCCGAAAGCACGGAGTCTATCCTTGACTTCCTACCTGCAAATTATGCCCTCCGTATATTTGTAATGGCACTTGCAATTACTGCTCTGTTTGTTATTTCATATCTCCCCTGGTTCTTTATGGACAGAAGGACAAAGGGGAAAAATACAGCAGAAGAAGTAAAGGCAGAGGAATGCTCCTGCTTCGAAAACCCGGAAATATCTGTTAAATAATGCCGAAAAGGAATAAAAAATCGCCACCGTGTGGCGATTTTTTGTTTCAATAGATATTGAAAGTGTATTTTACAGCTATACTTATACCTCTACCTGTTCTTTTCCTCGTCGGGGGTATTTACCTCATAGTAATACTGTAAAAGCTCCGGGGAGTAATGCTCTATTCTTCCCGAGGGGAGAATAAGCATACGGCTGATGCCAATCTGCTCCACAAAGGAGGGATTATGGCTGACTACGATAATCGTTCCCTCATAGGTATTGAAGTTGCCTCCGATTATTGCCTGAGTCTCCGGGTCTAAATGGTTTGTAGGCTCATCAAGAAGTAACAGATTTGCCTTTTGCATAAGCACCTTGCAAAGGGCAATTCTCGCTTTTTCTCCGGGGGAGAGGACCTCTACCTTTTTGAAAACATCCTCGTCATAAAAAAGGAAATTGCTAAGAGTACCACGAAGCTGCCATTCGGCACACTCCGGTCTGTCTACATTTTCCAATACCGTCTTATTAGGGTCAAGATATTCAAGCTCCTGGGCGTAGTATGCAATATCCGTTTTTGGATTGAAGCGAATTTTACCCGAATTCGGAGTAAGAATTTGCATAAGGAGCTTTAAGAGTGTGGACTTACCAACACCGTTTTCTCCCACTACCAAAAATCTCTCTCCACCGTTTATCTTAAAGGATAAATCCTTGTAAAGAAGAGGGCTGTCGGGATAATTGAATGCCAGATGCTCCACCTCTAAGGGAATAAGGGCACCCTCTCGCTTTGGTTTAATATCCATTTTAACCCTTTTATAGACACGCTCCCTGACTAAAAGCTCCTTTTTCTTCTTCTCAAGCTTGTTTTCCCTGTCCTGTCCGACACGCTTTATACGGTGGTTTGTCTGGCTTGCCTGCTTTGCCTTTAATACAAAATCGGAAAGCTCCTTTATCTCCTTTTCCTGCTGAGCTATAAGCCTTTCTCTTGCCTTCTTCTCCTCGGCATGCTTTTTCTTGTATGTATCATAATTACCATCATACACAAGAATTTTGTGAGTTACCTTATTAACATAAAGAACCTTATTTATTATCTGATTAAGGAAATCCACATCGTGGCTTATGATAAGAACGCTACCCTTGTAATTTTTCAGATATTCGGTAACATATGCCTTTGTTTCTGCATCAAGATGGTTTGTAGGCTCGTCAAGTAGCAATATCTCCGGCTTGGAGAAAAGCACACGACAAAATGCCATCTTGGATTTTTGTCCACCTGACAGCTCACTCATAGGTCTTTCCACAAGGTCAAGATCTATATCCATCTCCACCACAAGGTCAAGCAGCTTATCCTCATAGTCATAGCACTCGTGATACTCTAAAAGCTCCTGTATCCTTTGCATACGGCGAAGAAGTGGGGCTTGCTTTTCCTCGTCATCTTCCGTTTCCAGGGTCTTGTATATTTCAGCAAGCTCCCTTTCCAGCTTTCTCACAGGTCGACCGTCTAAAAGGTATTCCCACACAGTCTGCCTTTCATCCTCTATGATTATCTCCTGGGGCAGATATCCTACCCTTGCATTTCCTATGCTGAGTGTACCACTGTCAAGCTCTATCTCCTTTAATAAAAGTCGGAAAAGCGTTGTCTTACCTGCGCCGTTAACTCCAACTATGCCGACCTTATCCTTATCGCCTATCTGAAATTCTGCGTTGTCGTAAATAACCTCGAGCCCGAAGGCAAGATTCATATTCTGTCCTCTCATGCTTTTCCTCCTTTCATTATTCTCATTTCCTCTGTATTTTAACACAGGGAAAAAAGGGTGTCAATAGAAAAAACCTCATAATGAGGTTTTTTTATCTCTTTTATCAAGTATTATAGATGTTAGCACAGCATATGGTGCTGCAATTGTAAATATCATAAAAAGGAACAGCACAATCCAGTAAAATGAACCCATAACGAAGGGGGGAGTGTCTGAAAATCCGAAAATCCCGGCAGGAGATTTGAGATTAAGGAAGAAATAGGGATAGGTTTCCCCTTTTCCAAAATCCACATCTAAAATATTCAAAATACCTGCAAAGGTAAAGTAGCATAAAGGTGGAATAGCACACAAAACGACATGAGTCTTATTAAGCCTTATTTTATACTCATCGAGGAAAAAATCGATAAGGGAAAGCAAGGGAGCAATAACATGGGTAAGCACGCTTGGAGCTGTCCACGGAACAAATTGCCCCTTCTCTGCAAAGGGAGCCAAAATAAAGCAGTATACAATTCCGGTTACGGTAATAGATACAGTAAAAACATATCTTAAAACATATAGCCGTCTTTTGCCCTCCTCCGTGGAAAAGGCTTTTATATAGGGAGACACCAATATCACTGCCACACAAAAGCCAATCCAGATATTTGAGAGCCCTGTAAAATACATAAGCCTTGCAGCCCAATGGGAATACCCGTCAAACTCAGCGTAAAAGAAGCTAAGTATAACGCCTCCGATGGATGACAGTACAATAAACATTTTAATAACAAAAGAAAATTTCTTTAATAAATCATTTTTCAACATCTTATCACATCCTTCTTCCGTATTATTTTACCACATTCACCCCGATTAGTCAACCGACCTAAATATTTTACAAATAACTAACCCATTAACTCTTATTGTAAAATAAAAAACCATCCTTTTGGATGGTTTTTCTTGGTGCGAGAAACGGGACTTGAACCCGTACGGTTGCCCACACGCCCCTCAAACGTGCGCGTCTGCCGATTCCGCCACTCTCGCATATAGATCGTTCTTGCGAACTTGCTCAGTTATTATAGCAAATGTTTTCGCCTTTGTCAATACCTTTTTACAATTTTTTTCAATTTTTTATTATTATTTTATAAAGCTTAGTCCCTACCCGATTTTATTACCGGATAGGGACCTAAAATTATCACAAAAGAAGTGTAACAATTGTTATTACGGCACCGCTGACCATTAAGGCAGCGAGCACGATTGCCATTATCTGTACTGCTCTATTGGGCTTTTTTCCGTTATTATTTGCCATTTTTGTTCTCCGTTTATTTCAGCTTAATTTGCTTTTTTGTTATATCCTTGTCACTTAAAAGCGTACCCGTTGCAGGAATTTTTGTCTTTCTGTATTGCTGATAAGCCTCGGGATAGCGTTTTTCATAATTATCTATAATTTCCACAAGCTTCTGATTCTTTTTAAGATTCATAGCAAAAACCGTAGTTCCTATGGAGGTTCTTGTGGTCTTTATGGGGATTAGTGACGGACGGATAAGTATTGCCTTATCCTCTGAGTTTAGGATAAGTATGTGCTTATCGGATGTTTCATATATAGCACCCACAATGGGAGATGCCGAGGAATACGCCTTCTTCAGCTTTTTTCTTGAGCCCTGTGTCGCATATTCACTCATTGGCACTCTTACTGCTTTACCGTTTTCAAAGGCGAAAATGATATTCTGCTTCTCACTGAAATCGGGATTTACTATCATAAGAATAGGTCTTTCTCCCTCGTCAAACTTAAGACGCTTTCCTACATATTCTCCAAGCTCAGATGCCTTTGTCAGCTCAAAATCAGATACTCTGGAGAAGTAAACCTGTGCTTGATTTGTAAAGAACATAAGCTCGTCCTTATTATTGACCTCGCCTGCGTAAACAAGGCTGTCTCCATCCTTAAGCCTCTGCTCGGAATTTCCTCTTAAGGACTGATTTGTAATCTTCTTCAAGTAGCCGTCCTTTGTATAGAAGAGATTAACCTCGTAATCCTCTATCATATCATCCTTTGTAAGCTCTACTATATCGGATGCATACATTATCTGAGTTCTTCTCGGCTGACCGTACTTTTTCTTTATATCAAGAAGCTGCTTTACAATATATGCCTTTATCTTAAGCTCGTCTGCAAGTATTTCCTTAAGAGTTGCAATATCCTTCTGCAAGGATTCTATATCTGCAAGTCGGTTAATAATATACTCCCTGTTAAGGTGACGGAGCTTGATATCAGCAATATATTCTGCCTGTGGCTCGTCTATTCCAAAGCCCTTCATAAGGTTGGGTACTACATCCTGGTCCCTCTCTGTCTCCTTAACTATCTTTATTGCCTTGTCAATATCAAGAAGTATTTTACCAAGTCCCAGTAACAAATGGAGCTTTTCACTCTTCTTGTTAAGGTCGAAGGTAAACTCACGGCGAAGGCATCCAACACGGAATCTTATCCATTCCTCAATAATACCCTTTATTCCCAATTGCTTGGGCACACTGTCTACTATAACATTGAAATTACAGGAGAAGGAATCCTCCAATGAGGTAAATTTATACAGCTTTTGTATAACCTTATCCGGCTCTGCATCCCTTTTCAGTCCCAGGGAAATCTTAAAGCCGTCCTTACCTATTTCGTCATTGAAGGCAGTTATCTCCTTAAGCTTATCATCCTTGTTATCCATAATATCCTTTCTTATAGCCTCTATAGAGGTGGAATACGGTATTTCAAGAATGTCTATGCAATTATCGTTTTTGTTATACTCACACTTTGCACGGAGCTTTACAGAGCCCTTTCCGGTTTCGTACACCTTGGTCATCTGCTCTCTGTCATATATAACAAAGCCACCACCCGGAAAATCGGGAGCCTTTACAATTTCAAGGAGCTTTTCTGTATTGGTCCTGGGGTTTTTAAGTATTGAAATGGTAGCGTCGCATATTTCCGACAGATTGAAGGAGCAAATCGACGATGCAAGACCTACTGCAATACCTAAGTTTGGTGATACAAGAATATTAGGAAAGCTGGTGGGAAGAAGCCTTGGCTCCTTCATTGTTCCGTCATAGTTATCCACCATATCTACAGAATCCCTGTCTATACCTGTGAATATCTCGGAGCAGAAGGGCTCCAGCCTCGCCTCAGTATATCTCGGTGCGGCAAACGCCATACTGCTGTACTGCTTACCGAAGCTGCCCTTTGAATCTATAAACGGATGTAAAAGCGTTTCGTTATCCCTTGTAAGCCTTACAAGAGTCTCGTATATGGACATATCTCCGTGGGGATGTAGCTTCATGGTTTCTCCCACAATATTGGCACTCTTTCTCCTCGGTCCGTTCATAAGTCCCATTTTATACATTGTATAAAGGAGCTTTCTGTGTGAGGGCTTGAAGCCATCTATTTCGGGAATAGCTCTTGATACCATTACGCTGACTACATAGGGCATATAGTTGGTTTCTATGGTTTCGGTAATGGGCTGAAGAGTTGGCTCCCTCTCCACATACTGTTTTATCGCTTCTTTTTTTGCCTTAGCCATTTTCTCCTCCTAATATCCTATGTGCACAGGCTCTTATCATTCTGTTATAAATTGCAAGAGCCTCTCCGTCCTTACTCGGCAGATGTGCGTATATTGTACAGACTCCCATATCATCTGCTCTACGCAGTATATCAAAGAGTCGTTTTGTCTGTTCCTTAATATCCCTTTCCCCACCTACGGGCAAAAGAATCTCATCTGTGTATTTTTCAATCTCCTCGTCATAGCACATAACAGCACATTTTTCCATCCTGTGCTTTTCCTTGGTGAAGGAAACAAAATCTATGTATCTGTCATCCACAAGATACAAATCTGCCCTTGGGGCATAGTGCTTATATTTCATACCCGGGGAAAGTGCCTTTTCTCCAGGCTTCAGCTCCTCTGTGACAGCAGAAGACACGGTTACATTATCACATATCTCCTTAAGCATCTCGAGGGTTACCTGTCCGGGGCGAAGAAGAATTATGGAATCCTCGGTTATGGAAATTACGGTAGATTCAACACCTACCTCACATTCTCCACCGTCAAGTATCATCGGTATTATGCCGTCCATATCCTTGAACACATGAGAGGCACTTGTGGGAGAGGGCATACCCGACCTGTTAGCCGAGGGGGCGGCAATGGGTACTCCCGACAGTCTTATAAGCTGATTTGCCACCTTATTTTTTGGACATCTTATAGCTACTGTATCAAGACCTGCAGTTACGGAATCGGGAATAATATCCCTTTTAGGCATTATAACAGTAAGGGGTCCCGGCATAAATCTTTCTGCAAGCTTATAGTATAAAGAATTGGTATAGGCGATTTTTTCTGCATCCTCAGGCTCAGCTATATGTACAATCAACGGATTATCGGCAGGACGGCCCTTTGCCTTAAATATATCAAGGCATGCATCCCTGTCAAATGCATTGGCACCGAGCCCGTATACGGTCTCGGTGGGTATACCGACAAGAGAGCCACTGCATATAAGCTCTGCCGCCCTTCTGAGAATGATATCTGATTTTTCTGTTACCCGGAATACTTCTGTCTTCATTATTCTTCGCCCTTTAATTTTTCTGCTGCATCTGCTGTTGCCAATTTATCAAGCATCTGTCCGATATCTCCGTTCAAAAACGCCTCAAGTGAATACACGGTAAAGCCTATTCTGTGGTCTGTAACTCTGCCCTGAGGGTAATTATAGGTTCTCATTCTTTCACTTCTGTCGCCTGTACCCACCTGGCTCTTTCTCTCTGATGCGATTTTTGAGTCCATCTCCTGCTGCTTCATATCATAAAGCTTGGTACGGAGGAGCTTGAATGCCTTATCCTTATTCTTGAACTGGCTTCTCTCATCCTGACATTCCACCACTATACCTGTAGGCTTATGGATAAGTCTTATGGCAGATTCGGTCTTATTTACATGCTGTCCTCCTGCACCGCTGCTCTTACAGGTCTCTATAATTACATCGGTGGGAGCAATCTCTACCTCCACCTCCTCAGCCTCCGGTAATACGGCTACTGTGGCTGTTGAAGTGTGTATTCTGCCCTGGGTCTCTGTCTCGGGCACTCTCTGTACTCTGTGTACTCCGCTTTCAAACTTGAATCTGGAAAAGGCACCCTCACCCGATATCATAAAGGTGACCTCCTTAAAGCCTCCGAGCTCTGTTTCATTACAGCTTAAAAGCTCGGTCTTAAAGCCTGCTGTCTGGGCGTACATATTGTACATTCTGTAAAGCACATAGGCAAAGAGGGCTGCCTCCTCACCACCTGCACCTCCTCTGATTTCAACCACTACATTCTTGTCATCATTGGGGTCCTTCGGAATAAGGAGCATTTTCAACTCCTCCTCTGCCATGGATATCTTTTCCTTGCAGTCCTTATATTCCTCAAGTGCCATTTCATAGAGCTCGCCACCCTCCTCCATAAGGAGTCTTGCTTCCTCCATGTCATCGTTCAGCTTTTTATGCTCACGGTATTTTTCTATAATGGGAGTAAGATTTTTATACTCCTTCATTATTTTTGTAAACTCCTCCTGGTTTTGTGCCACATCGGGAGAAGCTAATTTTTCCTCTAATTGCAGGAATCTTTCCTCTGCTGTCTTTAACTTGTCAAACATATTATTTCTTCTGTACCAAATGGATTGCGAAGCCGCAAATCTCTTCCTTCAAATAAATTACCTTGAGGCTTCCGTTATCATCATATGCAGCCGTTTCCTCAATAAACTCAACGCCCTGTGCCTCAAGATATTTTCTTGCTCCGTCAGGGGAATTGGTGGCAATGGCTATATGTCCGTTCTTACCGTAAAAGGGCATATGCATAAATTCAAAATCCGTTCCCGAAAAGGTGGATTTGTTACCCGGCTTATACTCAAGTCCAAAGAGTGTGGAAACGAGCATAGCACCCTTCTGTGCCTCTTCCTTATTTTCACAGTTTATGCCGATGTGTACAAGCCCAAAGCCGAGAAGCCCGAGTGCCTCCTCCTTAGGAAGAGCTGTTATATTTTCTATTTTAGCCTTTTCTATCATAATGTAACTCCTTATTTGCAAAATGCACAGAATGCCTTGTGTGTTTCATAAAGGTCATTTTTAGCAATAACCTCATAGGGTGCGTGCATAGAAAGAACGGGAACACCGAGGTCTACTGTGGTTATATTCTGGTTGGCAATATATTTAGCAACAGTTCCTCCGCCTCCTGCATCTACCTTACCGAGCTCTGCAGTCTGCCAGATAACTCCCTCCTCTTGGAAAATCCTGCGGATGTATGCCACATACTCTGCACTGGCGTCACTTGTGGAGCTCTTTCCACCTGAGCCTGTGTACTTGGACATTACAACACCGCAGTTCATAATAGCACTGTTTCTCTTTTCGTAAACCTCGGGGAACATGGGGTCATAGCCTGCGTTTACATCTGCTGACAGACACATGGAATTTGCTCTTACTACACTTGCATTGGCACCTGTTGCCACAGCAATTTCATTTATGATATCTACCATCAACGATGACTTCATACCACTTACACCGTCAGAGCCTATTTCCTCCTTATCGGCAAGAATGCACATAACCGTATGCTCGCTGTCCTTACAATCAATAACAGAGGTAAGTGCAGGATATGCACATACCTTATCATCGTGTCCGTAGGCGTGAATCATAGACTTATCAAGTCCCATATCCCTTGCCTTACCGGCAGGGAGAGCCACAAGCTCTGCACTCATAAAATCATTTTCGGAAATGCCGTATTTTTCATTAAGTATGCTCAGCACATTAAGCTTTACTGCCTCATCGCATTTACCGAAGGGCTGAGAGCCTATAAGAAGATTCATTCCCTCTCCTGTAAATACAGAGCCCATAGGCTTAGATACCTGCTCCTTTGCAAGATGGGGGAGAAGGTCTGTTATACAGAATACAGGGTCATTTTCATTTTCCCCTATTGTAATTTCAACATTCTCTCCGTTTATAAGGGTCACAACACCGTGGAGAGCCAGAGGAATTGTTACCCACTGATATTTTCTTATACCACCGTAATAATGGGTCTTGAAATAAGCAAGTCCCTCGTTTTCATAAAGAGGATGCTGCTTCAGGTCAAGACGGGGAGAATCTATGTGGGCTGCACAAATTCTTATTCCCCTTTCAGGATTTTCCTCACCTATTCTGAAGGCGTACAGGCTCTTGCCTCTGTTATTAAAATAATAGGCTCCACCCTTTTCTATCTTATCCCCGAGATTGTACTCGGTATATCCTGCGTTCTTAAGCATTTTTATGCTCTCACACACAGCCTCTCTCTCTGTCTTGGCATTATCAAGAAATGCTTTATAGCCCTCGGCATAATCACTGACTCTCTTGCTGTAAGTCTCATCTGCATTTGCAAATGTATTTTCTTTTTTGTAAAAGAGCTTTTCCTTAAGGAGCTCCTCCCTTGTCTTTTCGTTATCCATATTATCCTCCTCGGCGTTATATCTGTTAATTATTCTTAATTTCTATGCCTAAGGCATACATTATCCGACGCACATCTTTATCAATATCGGTTATATCGTCGTTTATAATTTCGTAGTCGCAACGACTCCTCAGCTCATCATCAGTGAGCTGACTGCCGAGCCTTGCCTCTGCCTTTTCCCTGGTTATTCCGTCACGCTTGATTATTCTCTGTATTTTAAGCTCCTTGGGAGCTGTTACGCATAAGGTTACATCGCACAAATCGTCAAATCCACTTTCAAAAAGAACAGGGGCGTCTATGAGAGTGGCAGCTACACCGTTTTTTTCATTTTCCGAAAGTATACGCTTTGTTTCCAATCTGATGTATTTATGTGTTATGGTATTGAGCATTTTAAGATTCTTGGCAGAATCCTCTCCCTCGAATACTCTTTTTGAAAGCTCTCTTCGGTCAAGCCCTCCGTTGCTGTCAAGTATTCCGTTGCCAAAGTAATCGGAAAGAGCCAGAACACAGGGGGAGCCGCTGACTGCAATTTCCCTGTATATCTTATCCGTATCTATATGTTCAACTCCGTATTTTTTGAACTTAAGGCAGGTATATCCCTTACCCGAGCCACTGGAGCCGCAAATACCTATTTTAATCATAGTTTCTCCTGAAATTATATTTTTATCTCCTTACCCTGTCTGTCGGACAAATAGGCACATTCCATTATCCTCTGCACATAGGCTCCGTCATCGAAGGATGGGGAGAGTGGCTTGTTATTTATAACTCCGTCGCAAAAAGAGAAAAAGCTGCCGATATGACCCCTGAGCCAGCCTACAGGAGCCTTAATCCCCGGGAAAACGCCACCGGGCGATGGATATCTGTTTACACATTCTATTTTAGTAAATCCCCGTTCTCCACCTAAGTCCCCACCTACTCTGTCATTTGAATAAAATTCAAGAAAATTCGGGTCCATAAGACTGAAGCGTATAGCTCCCTTTTCTCCGTTTATACGGAATAAAAAATCATCATTGGCACCTACGGTAATTTTACTTACCTCAATAGTGCCAACAGCCCCACACTTAAGTCCGGCAATTATATAAAATGCCTCATCGGCGTTGGTCACCCAGCTCTCCCCATTCATACCCTTTCTTAAAGGATAGGCTATCTGACCCTTTCCTATTACGCTTTCAAATTCTCCGCAAAGGTAATAAATAAGGTCGATAATATGGGAGCCCAGATCAAAAAGAACTCCACCGCCGCATATATCGCTATTCTGCTTCCATCCGGCGTTTTTATTCACATCCGTTGCACTGGAATGAAGATATTTACCCTCGAAGGAAAGGATGGTACCGATATCCCCGTTTTCAACAATTTCCTTTGCCCTCATCACAGCTGAAAGAAACCTGTTATTAAAAACTACCATAGCCTTAAGCTTTTTACCCTTGGCAAGGTCAGAAAGCTCCTTTGCCTGCTCATAGGTTACAGCAAGCGGCTTTTCACAGTATACATGCTTACCGGCTAAAAGAGCCTTTTTTACCGTTTCATAGTGATAAATATTGGGTGTGCAGATATCAACTGCATCAATCTCGGGATCGTATATTACATCGTCCTCGTTATCTGTGTAGGAATCAATACCGTACCTTTTGGAGGCAAGTCTTGCATTTTCGATATTTCTTGTACACACCCTTGTTATCCTCACATCAATATCCGTATCAAAAAAGTATCTTAAATTTGCGGCACAGTAGGTGTGAGTTTTACCCATAGAGCCAAAGCCCAAAAGTCCGATTTTCATATTCTGCCTCCAAAAATAATATTCCAAAATAGATTATATCATTTTTTATAAAATATTTCAAGAACAAAAAATAAAATATACAGATATAATTCCGTATTACATACAATTTAATCAGCCGAAAGCAAAAAAGAAGCGATTTTCTCGCTTCTTTTTTATTTTTATCCACACCCCTGTGGGGATTTCAATGCTTGGATCTGATATATTCGTCAATGGCAGATGCTGCTGTTTTACCTGCTCCCATAGCAAGAATAACAGTTGCCGCACCCGTTACGGCATCTCCACCTGCAAATACGCCCTCTCTGGAGGTCTGCCCTCTTTCATCAGCACAGATTCCACCCCATCTCTGGGTATCCAGATTATCCGTTGTATCCTTAATAAGTGGGTTCGGAGTTGTGCCCAGTGCCATAATAACACAATCTACATCAAGGGTAAATTCGCTACCCTTTTTCTCAACAGGACGGCGTCTACCCGATGCGTCCGGCTCTCCAAGCTCCATTTCAATGCACTTAATTCCACATACGGTACCGTTTTTTTCATCCCTTTTGTTCTCGGAATTGTAATATCCGAGCACCTCTGTGGGATTTGTAAGGGTCTTGAATACAATACCCTCCTCTATAGCGTGCTCTACCTCCTCAGCACGGGCAGGGAGCTCCTCCATGCCTCTTCTGTAAACAATGTACACATCTGCTCCAAGTCGCTTTGCACATCTTGCGGCATCCATAGCTACATTGCCACCACCGACGACGGCAACACTCTTGGATTTTTTAATTGGTGTATCGCTTGATTCAAGATACGCCTTCATAAGATTGATTCTTGTTAAAAACTCGTTTGCCGAGTATACTCCCTTAAGGTTTTCTCCGGGGATGCCCATGAATTTCGGCAGACCGGCACCTGTGCCGATAAACACAGCCTCATAACCCTCCTCATCCATAAGCTCATCTATGGATACGGTTCTGCCGACTACTGTGTTTACACAGATTTCTACTCCTAAGTCCTTAAGTCCGTCTATTTCTCTTTGTACAATGGACTTAGGTAGACGGAATTCGGGAATACCGTACATAAGAACTCCACCTGCCAGATGCAATGCCTCAAAAACAGTCACAGAGTATCCCATTTTTGCAAGATCAGAGGCACACGAGAGCCCTGCTGGACCAGAGCCTATTACAGCCACCTTATGCCCATTTGCCTGTGGGAGTGTCGATTTTTCCTTTGAATTTGCATTATGATAATCGGCTACAAAGCGTTCAAGTCTTCCAATGGCAACACTCTCACCCTTGATTCCTCTGACACACTTTCCCTCGCACTGATTCTCCTGGGGGCATACTCTGCCACAAACGGCAGGAAGACTTGTCTGGAGACTGATAATTCTGTAAGCCTCATCGAAATTACCCTTTGCCACCTGCTCTATAAATGCGGGAATATGTATTTTAACGGGACATCCACCCACACAGGGCTTGGTCTTACAGTTCAGACATCTTTGTGCCTCGGATACCGCCATTTCGGGCGTATAGCCGAGTGCCACCTCGTCAAAATTCTTGTTTCTGATATGAGGCTCCTGGGTGGGCATAGGGTTTTTCATTTTAGACATATTAGCCATTGTTCTCTGCCTCCTTCTTAAAAAGATTGCAGGTATCCTCATGCTTTCTTCTTTCAAAACCACGGTACATATCGGAACGGGATATTGCCTCATCAAAATCAATAAGATGTCCGTCAAACTCGGGTCCGTCAACACAGGCAAATACGGTCTTACCGCCTACGCTTAGGCGACAGCCGCCACACATACCTGTTCCGTCTATCATAATGGGGTTCATGGATGCAACAGTCTTTATTCCGTACTCTTTTGTAAGGGCACATACAAACTTCATCATTACAAGAGGACCGATAGTAATCACCTCATCGTACTGCTCTCCTGCATCGATAAGGGATTTCAATGCGTTTGTTACAAGACCCTTTTCTCCCACTGAGCCGTCATCGGTCATAAGGAGCATCTTATCCGATACGGATGCGAATTCCTCATTAAGAATAACAAGGTCCTTAGTACGGAAGCCTATTACAGAGTGCACCTCACATCCAAGCTCGTGGAGCTTCTTAGCCACGGGGTACGCAATGGCACATCCAACTCCTCCACCTACTACACAAACCTTTTTCAGCCCTTCTGTATGTGTAGGTCTGCCAAGAGGCCCTACAAAATCGGAAAGACAGTCTCCCTCCTCCATATGATTGAGCTTCTCGGTTGTTGCACCGACTATTTGAAAAATAATGGTTACTGTTCCCTTTTCTCTGTCAAAATCAGCCACAGTTAAGGGGATTCTCTCTCCGTTCTCGTCAGTGCGAAGAATTATGAACTGTCCCGGCTGAGCCTTTTTAGCCACCTTCGGTGCTTCGATATCCATTAAAGTTACCGTAGGATTCAAGGACTTTTTCCTAACTATTTTATACATTTTACAATTTCCTTATATTACTCTGCACGGTAGAGCTTTTCCCTTAAGGTCTGATAGAAGCTCTTATCCGTTGCTTTTATTATTTTTGTCATATACTCTGCTTTTCTTACATTTACGGTATCTCCGTCATAGAGCTCATATCTCTCATTACCGTCCACCTCAAGAAATGCACAGTCCTTATCCTCGGGATTGCCGAAGGATATTTTTACAGTTGAGGTATCGCCACCGTCTGTCACAATCGAGGGTTGTGAAAAGCTATGGGCAGCAACAGGGGTTATAACAATATTTTGAGATGTTGGAGTAAGCACGGGTCCCCCTGCCGAAAGATTATAGGATGTAGAGCCTGTGGGTGTAGAAATAATGAGTCCGTCGCCACTTACCGTCTCCGTATGCTTACCGTTTATACTGAGCTCGGCTGTCAGTGCATGCATAAGAGTAGCTCTGTATGCACAAACCTCGTTAAGAGCAATAAAGGCTGCGACCTTTTTACCGTTTCTTATTATTTCTCCCTCCAGCATCATTCTCTCTTCTATGGTGAATTTACCGGACACAAGCCTTTCAAGGCCCTCCATTGCATCCTCACAGCCAAACTCCGTGAGATAGCCGAGATGTCCGAAATTAATACCGAAAATAAGAACATCCTTACCGTAGAGCTGACGGGACGCACGAAGTATGGTTCCGTCTCCTCCAAGCACAAGAGCTATATCTGCGTAGGAAACATTATCTGCTCTGTCCAATATTATTTCCGTCTCATAGCCGTTTGCCTGTAAATAAGCCGATGCTATGGGTGCAAATTCAACACTTTTTTCTTTAAGAGAATTGGGTATGATAACTGCCTTTTTCTGCATATATGCTCCTTTCTGTCAAAACGCTTGTTTTTTTGGGTTTTATAATTCTAACACTTTTTTTCTCTCTTGTCAATTATATGATATAAAATATAGGTTTTTTTCAAAAATAATATCATTAAAGCACCCTGTCAGTCAAATAACCGCACAGCATAAGCCATGCGGTTATTTGATCAAGCTATTAAAAACGGTTATTATTTATCAAAGGCGGGATTGTAGCCGTAAAAATTCTTCTCGTTCATTTTATCCTGTGCGATACCGAGTGCCTCGGCAAAGCGTTGATAATGGACTACCTCTCTTGCCCTCAGGAATTTGATGGCATCGCAGACATCGGGGTCATCAACAAGACGCAAAATATTGTCATAGGTTGCCCTCGCCTTCTGCTCTGTTACTATCACGTATTCGCAACGAAATTGAGTCTTGCAAAAGTGCGAAAATCCATATAAATCAAGGGGTTACCACACACAGACCGAGAAAAAATTTCGGGTACAAGGCGCACCGCAGAAAGCAAGGCGAAGGCGTAGTATTCTACGTCGAGCCGCTTTCGAGGAGCAACGCAGTAACCGGAAGAATTTTCGA
>JAFTJE010000014.1 GCA_017456545.1 Clostridia bacterium
ACCACACACAGACCGAGAAAAAATTTCGGGTACAAGGCGCACCGCAGAAAGCAAGGCGAAGGCGTAGTATTCTACGTCGAGCCGCTTTCGAGGAGCAACGCAGTAACCGGAAGAATTTTCGACGGTATGTCAGAAATTCCAATGAATTTCGATGGGCACGTTTCTCGTGCCCGAAATACGCTTCCCGACCATAATTTTGTCGATCAAAATCTCCACCATTTCGCGTGTCAGATGCTCTACCTTGATGTATTTTTTGATCAGCTCACGGCGGTTGTCACCCACGGCGATTTTGATGTCTATCTCCGCAATTTGCTTTTGACATTCGAGCACCTGCGCTTCAAGACGTTCCTTTTGCGAGGTAAACTCTTTTGACAGTTCGATGAAATCCGCTTCGCAAATCAGCCCTTTTACCTTGTCAAGATAGAGGTCACGCACGCCTTTGGAAAACTGATTGATCTTTCCTTGATAGGTCGCAATTTCGGCTTCGATTTCTTGCTTTTGCGTGAGGAGTTCGGCGTTAAATTGTACCTTACGTTCCAATTCGTCCATATCAAGATACTCTGCATTGAGTCGTCTAAGCTCCGCAATGACCATCCGTTCAAGCCTATCTACCGAGATAAACGCGCCCTCGCAAGCACCCTTGGCGTAATGTCGGCTGGGGCATTGCAGGAAGTGTCTGCCGCCCGATTTTGACGAGCGCATGACGTATCCGCAGGACGCACAACGCACCTTTTTGGCAAATAGTCCGATCGTGCCGACCTTGAACGGTTTTGCTCGCTCGGCGATCATTTTCTGCACCCTATCCCACAGAGCGCGGTCAATGATGGGTTCGTGTGTTCCCTCAACCCGAAACCATTGCTCTTTGGGGCGTGGGCGGTTGATGCTGGTCTTATACGAAATGCTCTCGTACTTGCCTTGCACCAAATTGCCGATATATGTTTCGTTGACCAGCATATCCGATATTGCGAAATACTTCCACAGTGTGCTGTTCTTGCTTGGTGGCAGACTAAAGCGTAGTCCCTGCATCCGCTTGTACTCGGTGGGATTGGGTATCCCTCGGTCGTTGAGCATTCGTGCGATTGCCGTTTTGCCGTAGCCCTGCGAAAAGAGCGTAAATACTTCTCGCACCACGGCGGCGGCTTCCTCGTCGATGATCAAATGACCTTTCAGGTCGGGATCCTTTTTGTACCCGTAGAGCGCAAAGGAGCCGATGTGAAAGCCATTCTTTCGGCGGCTGTCAAGGGCGGATTTGATGCTGTCCGACATATCCTCCAAGTACCACTCGTTGACAAGTCCGTTGATCTGACGGCTTTTTTTGTTGCCCTTGTTGGCGGTGTCGGCATTGTCAACGATGCTGACGAATCGAATGCCCCAAATTGGAAATAGACCGTGTATGTACCTTTCAACCAACTCAAGCTCGCGGGTGAATCTTGATTGCGTCTTGCAAAGGATAATATCGAACTTTTTCGCCTGCGCGTCGGCAAGTAACCGCTTGAACTCAGGGCGGTTTCTGTCCGAACCCGCATAATCGTCATCGCTGTAAATGCCGTAAAGCTCCCAACCCATACGGTCGGCGTAGTCGCGGAGCATCGCCTTTTGGTTCTGAATGCTGCCCGAATCGTCGGTGGCGTTTTGCTTGTTTTTGTCCTCCTCGGACAGTCTACAATAGATTGCTACTTTTTCTCTCATGTTCTTATCTCCTCTCGGATAAGAACAAGCTGTTTTCCTCCAAGGGTATTATACCACAGACTGCCCCTATTTGTCATTGACTTGGAGAAAAATTTACACTTTTTCTGCGTTCTAATGTTGAAATTAGTTCTATCCATATACGCGTGTAATCCTCCTTCGTCAGTTCTTTTTTCTTAAAAACACTTGTTACGTGTGATTGCTTTTCCATAATTGTCTCCTTTCGATTTACTAAATGAGTATGAGGTCGAGCTTGTACACTATGCCCGCCTCGGTGTGTACGGTTATAGTATAAACCATAAAATCCCGTTTGTCATCGGCGAAACTCCGCCAACTTTTTGCCTATTTTGTGCCATTTCATTTTCACCAAAAAAGTGAAAAAACTATTGACAAACGGGACGTGATAAGAACTAACTCATAAGTTACTAACTCGTGATACAGTTATTTGCAAGGAAAGGAGATTTGTAACGCTGCTTACCCTCGACGACATCTATCGCAAATAAAGCACAAAGGTCACGCAACCGAAAAGACGGAAACGTGACCTCATTTTGATTTGTGTGAGCGTGATAGACGACGTAGTGCGCAGTGTGTAATTTCGAAATCGTGGTATGTCAATCAACGTATTTTGCAAGAATTGTGAAGACTGCCCGGGGCGGCTTATGTAACATGGGAAAATTGAGAAATTACGCACTGTACGAACCTCTCACGTGCGTAATTTGAAATAGTGTTACCTCGGAAAGTCCTTGTTTTACAAGTGTTTATCAGTTCCGGTGAACGAAAAATACATGGGTACTTTTTAAAGCTGATTTTTGCTCGAAAAATACCCATGTTTTTTGATTGCTTTAGTCGTATTGGACGGGGATGCAACGACGGTGTTGCTGTCTGATTCTGCGATTGATCGCATCAAAATCAAGGGGATGCCACCATGCGCTCCTCACCCATTCCGAAATCCATTCGTGGTCGGGATGGTCGGGATCGTTCAGAATTTTCATCTTCTCGTCAAACCCATACGGTCCGCCGCTATCCTCCATCGGCGCGTCGCCAATCGCCTCGGTGCAGTGTGGGTACGGGGTGGTGCAGTTGGAAATAAAACGCTTTAGCTTTATCGTATGTATCCAACCGTCCCCGAAATCGTATTCATAGTCGATCTTCTTTTGCGCTTCGAAAATTTCACGAACGATAACCGTCGTGCTGTCAATGCTTTCAAGACTTTCGTCAAGCGCAAGCCAATCTTCATTTTTCATAAATTCGGGCTGTATAATTTTCATCGGTCTGCCCATACCGTCCTTTTTCAAAACGAACTGATGCAGATGACAGTCGTGCCATTCAAAAGCGTCTTGTAAAATTCTATGAAGTTGATAGAAATTGAGATCACTCGGAACGACCAGCGTTCTCTTGCAGGGAGTAAGCAGGTCGAGCGTGACTTCAAGCTCTGCTACGTGAGCAGACTGCACGGGTGCGCCGTATCTCTCGGAAAGCGCCGTAATCAGATTCTCGTGGATAAACGAATAGTCATCCTTGGCAATCATATCGTTGTTGATCCACGGAAGATATTTCTCTTGAAGCATCACGTCAGACTCAAACAGATTTACAAAACGCTCCACGCGCTCGCACGCCTTATTGCAATACGCCACGTCAGAGCGTGATGCGGTTGTCGTTAGAATTAAATCGTCACCGCAATCGTCAAGATATTTTTCTATAATTTCGGGAGCAATATACTCACTTTGCAATACCGCGCGAATACCGTCCTTCATCAGCTCGGGCAATTTTGAAGTGCTCTTTGCCGTCAAGCCGTGAAGCACGAAGCAACACTTGGTTGCATTGCTTACGGCAAACAATGTCTTGCGGCGATTCAGTATGATAAGATTCGCCGTCCAAGAAAACAGCGGATCGGTTTCGGCAGTTAATTTCTGCGGCTTTACTCCAAAAAAGTCAAGCAGTTTTTTCGTACATCCTATAACCATCTTTTTCTCCTTCCTCATACATATCAATATAAATATTATATCACATTTTCGGAAAATATCAATAGAAATAACAGAATGAGTATGGGCATATTTCTTACAAGCAATTTCGCTCCATAACGATTCGGAAAGCAGCAAAAATCGTGTGAATTGTGAAGACTGCCCGGGGAATTTGCGAAAATAGAGAATGTGCGAAATTGCGCCATATAGACCGCTCTCTTTGGCGTAACTTTTGAGAAATAACTGCTTGTATGCCTTGAAAAAACAATACTTTTCTACGAAAATTTTTATGTAATTAGAGCACCCGATTTTAAGGCGGTTTTTACATAAAAAATTTCTTCCTTTTTGAACGTGCAAAGGGGGATTGTTGCGCGATTGAGACATGGCGTGATTTTTGAATGGATATGATACGTTTCGCGACGGAATGCAATCCAATGCACTTGAATAGCAATGACCGTTCAAAACGAATGATACAACGTGAAAATTCAAAAACCGCGCCATGTAGACTGCTCTCTCTGGCGCGGTTTGTGATCGTATATGGGTTAAAAGCCCTTATATCGCCTGTCTTTATTGCGAATAAAATGTGGGTATTTTTCAAAGCCGATTTTCACTCAAAAAATACCCATGTTTTTTCCGAGTTTAGAGGGCGATAATCCGAACAAAGCAATTGGAAAATCGGTATGGAACGACGATCATCATAGCAATTTCGCTTCATAACTCATTCCAAGAATAGTGCAAAGTCGGGAGAATTGTGAAGACTGCCCGGGGCGGAGAGAAAAGAGGCAATCATTGCGAATTTGCGTTATGATGAAGCCTCTCTCTAACGCAAATTGAAGAAACGAGGGCAGAAAAAAGCAAGGCGGCGTAAGGGATTGTGGTGATTTTTGCCCTTCAAAATTATGGGTACTTTTTGAAGCTGTTTTTTGCTCAAAAAATACCCATGTTTTTTAGTACGGATATTGACAAACGATATAACATTTGGTATAATATAAATAATAAAACTTGTTATACAAAGCGGAGGCATAAAATGCAAAAGCTAATCAAGGGTATAAGAGAATATTTGGGGCTGAGCCAAGCCGACTTCGCCGAGAAGCTGGGCGTGACCTTTGCAACCGTTAACCGTTGGGAAAACGGTCGCGCTATCCCCACCAAATTGGCACAGGCAACTCTTTATGAATACTGTAAGGCGCAGGGCGTTCCCGTCTATCAGATGATCCTCGATAAGATAAAAACGGCCACCGAGGAAATCGCGCTTGAGGAAGGCCGTGTCCTGCTCTACCACGGCTCAAAGTCGGGTATCGTTGGTGACATCGCCCCCAAGAGCCGCGAGATGTGCGATTTCGGTAAGGGCTTTTATATGGGCACCGAGCCCGGACAACCGCTAACTCTCATCTGCGATTTTGAAAAATCTAAGTTCTACATCGTGTCGATCGATACGCGCGAGCTTGATGCCATTGAGATCAAAGCCGACCTCGATTGGGCTATGCTCGTGGCAATTCACCGTGGCAGAATGGAGCAGATCAAGGGTACGGAGTTCTACGGCAAATACAGTCAGCTTGATGCCGGCAAGGATCTCGTGATCGGAAGCATTGCAAACGACAGAATGTTTTACGTGCTGGATAACTTCTTCACGGGCGGCATCACTGATATGGCTCTCGTCAATAGTCTTTCCGCCCTTAAACTCGGAAAACAGTACGTAGCGACCACCGAAAAGGCGTGTGCAGCCGTTCGCATTGAGAAGGAGCTTCCCATCTCAATGATGGAGCGCAGATTCCTTCAGGACGAGAGCGAAGCCAACAGGCAAAAAGGCATTCACCTTGCAAACGATATTTGCAAGAACTACCGCCGCGAAGGAAAGTTCTTTGACGAGATACTTGACGAAGCGAAATGATTAGGAGGACACAATGAACGAACTCCAACTGAAAATGTGTGATATACAAGGTAGACTTTTCGAGCTGTCAGGCGCGAACGGTTACGACAGCGTAACCTTCATCAAGGCGTTTATGACGAGCGAGGTCGCCAAAGGACTTGATTCCAAGTTCAATCGTATGCAGTGGGCAGGCGAAGAATATCTCCTCGCGGAGATCGCTGACACCGCCGAGCTCACCAAGGGCGGCACTGTATACGATAAAGAGGTCCTCTATTGGGCAGGCTACCTCTACCGCTTCTGGCACTTCGCCACAGGTGAGGATAGCAAAGAAATCTACCGCCAAGCCCCTGCCGAAACCATGAGCCGCAATTGGCTTATCTTCCATACCCTCGCCCCCGAAGTGGCAATCGAGGATCTGAAAGAGATTTATCGGCAGAAAAACGAAAAGTAACATGGAGGCAAATATGTCAGAGAAAAATTGGCAATTTGAACTTGAAGAATATATAAGACAAGGTGAGCCAGGAAAAATCGAGAAAAGCGAGGCGTGGCAGACTGCCATCGGACTGCAAGCGGTTGACGGTCTGAAAACCTCGGAATATCTTTTGGATACCGCCAAAGAGCATATCGAGGGTAACATCAGCATCGACGAGGCGCAAAAGCGCATTCAATGCTACTACGAGCAGCGTACCGAGCGCACCGAAATCGAGGACGCGACCAAGGAAGCCGATATTGTTTCCGCAAGAATTGCAAAGCTCCTCGGTGAAAAGAGCTTTCAGTTCTCGCCTGCGGAGTGGATGACCATTCACCGCAGATTGTTTGAGGGAGTTTTCAAGCACGCAGGTCAAGTGAGAACCTACAACATCATCAAGAAGGAATGGGTGCTGAACGGCGATACCGTGATCTACGCGGATTTCAATAGCATCCGTGACACTTTGGACTACGATTTTGCAACCGAAAAGCAGTTCTCATATGAGGGATTGTCCGTGGAAGCTGCCGTCAAACACCTCGCAAAATTCGCATCTGACATCTGGCAGATCCATCCATTCTGCGAAGGCAACACGAGAGCGACCGCCGTCTTTATGATCAAATATATGAAAACCTTCGGATTTCGCGTCAATAACGATGCCTTCCAAAAGAATTCGTGGTATTTCCGCAACGCGCTCGTCAGAGCGAACTATAACAATTTGCAAAAAGGCGTTCACTCTACAACGAAATTTTTGGAAATGTTCTTCGGCAATCTTCTCTTGGAAACC
This sequence comes from Clostridia bacterium, assembly GCA_017456545.1. Taxonomy (GTDB): domain Bacteria; phylum Bacillota; class Clostridia; order Oscillospirales; family CAG-272; genus RGIG2000. The sequence goes on from JAFTJE010000014.1 coordinate 6,771, forward strand.
AATCACGAGTTGAAAAACCGATATATGCACGTGGATTACGTGGCCGAAAACGATTCCCAAAGTGCCAAACCTGAAATTCCAAAGTGCCAATTTGGCACTTTAGACTGCACTTTAGAAGAACTGGCACTTTTAGAGTTAATTGCAAAGAATTCATCCATTACGCAACAGGAACTTGCAGACATATCAGGAAAATCACTCAGAACTGTAAAAAGACTGATGAAATCCCTGCAAGAAAAGAACTATATCCGCCGCGAAAGCGGAAAACGCTACGGCAAATGGGAAGTTTTGGTGTGAGGTTATTTAGATCAGTCTGGAGAAGATTATAACTGACATCGTAAGAAAAAATCTTGCGTTCGCAAGATTTACGATTGACTTTTGTCGAATTATGTGATATAATGTTCTTATACTTTATTTTTGTAGAGGTGTAAAGTGGCTATCAGTTATAAAAAGCTTTGGAAATTACTTATTGACAAAGACATGAAAAAGAAAGATTTGCAAGCAGCCGCGGGCATCAGCTCTGCTTCTGTTACTAAGCTTGCAAAGAACGAAAACGTCAATACCGAAGTGTTACAAAAGGTATGTACTGCGCTGAATTGTGACATTGGGGATATTATGGAAATGATCCCGCAAGAAGATAATGAATAAGAATTTTTCCGTAAAAATTATGAAAGGAGGATGCAAATATGTGGTGTAAGAATTGCAGAAAAGAAACTGATTTAAAGAAATGTGATGCATGTGGAAAAACAACTATCGCTGATGTTCCCTATGAAGCTTACTGGTGCGATGATTGTAATATTCCGCTTATTATCAAGGCTACAGAAGGCGAGCGAACAGTATGCCCTCTGTGTGGTAAAAAGGTTCGTTATTTAACCACAGATTTGCGACCTGTATTTCCCGAAGAGCGCCTCTTATTGGAATTGTTGTTTGACAATCCCTTGAAATATATCAATTCTTCTGTATGGGCATCGGATAACAGATATTACATAGATGGCAAATCGAAGGCTGTGTCCAATACCGTTTTCGCAAATGCAGATATTCAAAAGTTAATCAAAGGATTAGAAGAATATAAAGATCAAAACTCGTATGCTGTTTTTGATTTTTATGTCGAGAAATTTGTTGAGGCTAATATTGATAGACTAAGATATATAAAAAGCGAAGCGTTTGATTTCATAAGAAATACCGCACATGATTATCCATCAGAGCACGTGGTCATCTCTTTCTCCGGTGGTAAAGATTCTACCGCTGTAGCTGATTTGGTGGTCAGAGCATTAGAAAATCCCAGTTTAGTGCATATCTTTGGCAACACAACGCTGGAATTTCCCCTAACCATCGAATATGCTCAACGCTTCAGAAAAAATAATCCAAGAGTTATATTAAAAATTGCAAAAAACAAAGAACAGGACTTTTATAGTGTTTGCGAAGATATTGGCCCCCCTGCGCGTATGATGCGTTGGTGTTGCTCAATGTTTAAGACCGGACCTATAACCCGAATATTGAACAATCTTTATAAGGATGCTCAAATTCTTACCTTCTACGGAATTAGAAAATATGAGTCTGTCAGCAGAAGCAAGTATGAACGAGTTTCAAGCAATAATGAGTCTGTCAAAATCCAAAAGCAAACCGTAGCAGCCCCGATATTCGATTGGAGAGATATTGATGTATGGTTGTATTTGCTTGGGGAAAAGGTAGATTTCAATGACGCATATCGTTTGGGATATGATCGAGTTGGATGTTGGTGTTGCCCTAACAACAATGAGCGAGCTCAATTCTTATCAAAAATATATATGCCGGAAGAATATAAGAAATGGCATGATTTTCTCGTGGATTTTGCCAAACGAATTGGGAAGCCAGACCCAGAGGTGTATGTTGACACCGGAAAGTGGAAGGCTCGTCAAGGCGGAAACGGAGTTAAAGCGGCAGATGACATTAAGATTAAATTTACCAACTGCACTGCTGAAGAAAACGCAAAGATTTATCAACTCAACAAACCTATCACAGATAGTTTTTATTCGCTTTTTGCTCCGTTTGGAAAGGTGTCCAGAGAATTGGGTAGAAAGTTAATTGGCGAGGTAATCGTTCTTGATACGAAGCATAATGTTCCAATCATATCTATTCAACCATTCAAACAGCCGGGATATGATTACTCTGTGAAAATCAAAACGATGAACGTTGCAAATCATGATGATTTACAGCGTATGGCAGGCTATCAAATCAGAAAATATAATGCCTGCCGCAAGTGCCTAAAGTGCGAGTCTTTGTGCAAAGCTGGGGCTATAATGATATATGGTGACACGTATCGTATTGATGAAACTAAATGCAAACGATGCAAAATGTGTGTTACAGCAAAATATTTAGACGGTGGATGCAAGATGACAAACTATCTTGCAACCAAAGAATAAGGGAGCCAACTTTATGAAATTCAGAGCACATGATACATTTGCGATAAGAAAAGGATGGTTACACAAAGGCATACGCCATGTGGAAAAAAATTCTCGTATTTTCGTAGATAAAGAAAAGAATCCGATGGATGAGTTTGGCATAGGTGCCAATATGGTGAAAGCATTGCGTTATTGGCTTCAGGCTACTGGATTGACCGAAGAAAATACTGGAAATAATCGCAATCAATATCTCACTCCGTTTGGTGAACAAGTCAGGGAAAACGATCCCTATATGGAAGAGGACGGAACTCTTTTCTTGATACATTATTTTTTGGCATCAAATGAAAATTTGGCTACGGCGTGGTACTATTTTTTCAATCATTACAAAGTGGTTGATATAACCGAGGAAAACTTTATCGCGGGAATCAAGTCATATCTTCTAAGCATCTTGAAAGAAGGCGAATCTTTACCTTCGGATAGAGCTCTAACCGATGATTTCGATTGCATAGTAAAGACGTATATTCCTAATATTTCGTCTTCGCCTGAAAGCAATATGGGATGTCCCTTGAGTGATCTTTCTCTTTTGGCAACTACGGAAAAATCAAAATATGTTAAAGTCAACACAAAATCATCAGCTATCAATCCGTTGATAATTTTGGCGGTGATTATTAATGAAAGCTCTAAAAATGAGAGCAAAGAGATCAAAATCTCGAAATTGGAAAATGATCCTTGCAATATAGGCAAAATTTTTAATTTGGATGCGCTAACAATTGCAACTTATCTTGATAAGCTGCAAAATATGGAGTATATCACTGTTAATAGAACCGCAGGCTTAGATATTATTACATTAAGAACGGATATGGATTTTATCCAGTGCGTTCAAGAGTATTATAGAAGCATACATGATTAAACGAAAGGAATTGAAACATGTCAAAAGAGACAATTAAATTAAGTGACAATATTCAAGTTCTTTCGAATTTTCAGTTTTCGATAAACATTGAATATGATCTAAATGATGACACAAAAATCAAGAATTACATTCCAACAGCAAGTGCAATTGATATCATCGAAGATGTAATGTTGAGCACATCGGCTAAATCAACGGACCGCGCACGTATTTTTGTCGGTGCATACGGAAAAGGCAAATCGCATTTAGCACTTATGCTCCTGGCACTTCTTTGTAGAAAAGACAAGGCGTTGTATTCGGATCTCCTTTCTATGATTTGCGAGACCAAACCGGAGCTTTGTAAGTATATAAGCGATTATCAAGAAAGCAACCAGAAAATGTTGCCTGTCGTAATACAGGGAAGTAGTATAGGTATTCGCCAAGCCTTTTTGCTGGCGTTGAGAAAAGCATTGCAGAATAATAATTTGGACGATATAATGCCAAACACATATTTTGCGGCCGCAATCAATTCAATCAACGTATGGAAAAGTGAATATCCGGAAACCTATAAAAAATTCAAGGAACTCATTAATTGTTCTACTACAGAATTCATTTCTGAGTTGGGACAGTATAACAATGACTATTACGAGAAATTTGTAAAAATATATCCTCAGTTGACCGCTGGAAGTGAATTTAATCCTTCTAATGGAATGAATATCGTTGATCTCTACAATGATGTTAACGAAAAAATTCGCAAACATGGATATACTGGAATCTTTGTTGTGTTTGATGAATTCAGCAAATTCTTATCTGGAAATTTGAGTAAAACAAAAGCAGACGAAATTGAGCAATTGCAATATTTTGCCGCTAATTGCAATCGCAGCGGTGAAAAGCAAATGCATATTATGCTGATTTCCCACCAAAGCATTTTGAACTATGTGGATAAGCTCTCCAAAGTAAAAGTCGATGCTTGGAAAGCCGTTTCCGGAAGGTTCAAATCCATTGAACTGAATACCTCACCCTCCCAAATGTACGAGATCACCTCGCGCGTTATCAAAAAGAATGATGGGTGGTTTGAAGATTTCAGTTCTAAGCAATCTAAAAAGATTCTGTTCGAAGAATCATATCAAAAATGGCGCAAAAAAAGAGCATTTAGCGATTTAACAGACGAAGAACTAAAGCGTGTTGTGTGGGGATGTTATCCCATGCATCCTATAACGACTTTTTTGCTCCCTAAGATTTCCGAAAAAATTGCTCAGAACGAGAGGACTCTCTTTACTTTTCTGTCGGCAGAAGGTCAAAAACATACATTGCCGGACTTTCTAAAAACACCATCAGTGGATTTACTGCCATTGATGATGCCTGATACGATTTTTGATTATTTCGAACCGTTATTCAAGGCAGATGGTTATGACAGACCTACTCATAAACTTTGGAAAACAGCAACCGTTGCTTTGAGTAAATTGCAAAAAAACCAAATATTAGAAGCTAAAATTATCAAGACTATTGCCCTTATTTATATTTTTGATAGATTGGATATTATAGCACCTAATATTGAAACTATCATTGCCATCTTTGGAAATAATGCGACTAAAGCATTGACTGCATTGACAGATAGCGGAATTGTTCGACATCTCGAAAACAAAAAATATTTACGCATTGCGGAACACACAGATGTCGATATTGACGCACTTGTCAATGATATGATTCAAAAGAAAATGCATCATATTTCTGTCAAAGAAATACTGAGCAATTTTGTTGGAGACAGAGTGCTTTACCCTAACGCCTACAATGACGATAAAGAGATCGTTCGATTCTTTAGACTGAAGTTCATCCCTGCCTCAGACCTTCTCCAAAGTATCAATTTTGAATATGAATTGGAACATACGGATGGAGACGGTATTGTTTATGCTATCGTGACGGATGCGGACAATCATCTTTCTGCAATCGAATATATAAAGAACGTTGCTGAAAGCAGAATTGTGTTTATTATTCCTAACGAAAATAATGATATTGTCAAATGTGCATATGCTTACGATGCCATAAGGGATATCATTCTCCAATCCGAGGACGATATACTGAAAGAAGAGCTGAATTACTCTCTTATAGATGCTAATGATGCTTTGGAGACCTACATTGATGCGTATTTGCGCCCTGAGTTGGGAGAAGCAAGTTATTATTACCAAGGCGAGCAAATTTCCATTCGTAGAAGATCTGCCCTATCCAAGCAACTTTCCGACATTTGTAGCCGAGAGTTTGCACTGTGTCCCACGATTAACAACGAAATAATTAACAAAAACGTTATCACTGGACAAGCAACAAATAGCCGCGCTAAAGTGGTTGAAGGGATTCTGGCTAATGAAATCCAACTCAACTTAGGTCTTGTCGGAACAGGTCAGGACGTGAGCTTTATGCGAAGCACGCTTAAAATGACAGGCATCTATACAGAAGATAACGGTGTTGCTTCTTTGCAGTTTACATCTTTGCCTGATGCAAATCTTGAGAATGTGCTTACTGTAATCAAGCAGTTTATTGTATCTTCTTCTGATGAAGGAAAAAAGAATTTTTCCGAACTCTACGCTACCCTTACGCATCCTTCTCACCATATCGGTATGAAGAAAGGTGTCATTCCCATTTATATCGCAGTTATTCTACACTTCTTCAAAAAATATGCTGTAATCACCAAAAACAATCGCGAAATGGAGATAAATGCTCGATTGTTGGAAAGCATTAACAACAATCCGGCAGATTACGACATCTATTTGGAGCAATGGGATAGTTCCAAAGAAGAATATATCACTTCTTTGGAAAAGATCTTTGGAGCACACATTAGGGTTGCCGAAAAAGAGTATAACAATTTTGATTATATCGTTCGTGCAATACAAAGATGGTATTTGCAACTTCCCAAATATGTCAAGGAAATCAAAAAGGTGTACACCGGTAACGGAAATTCCCAGCCGGTTAATAGTACTGCCTTGAAATTTTTGAATTCTCTTCGTGCTCCGGAGATCAACGCTCGTGAATATCTTTTTGGTAAATTGTTATGGGTGTTTGGAATCAAAGAATTTGATATACAAATTATTGATGAAATCATCAAAACCAAGGCTTATATTGAAGGGATCAAGAAAGAACTTGTTAAGAATCTTATCAGTGATTTGAAGAAAGTGTTTGGTGGCAAGAAAATTGCAGAAGGCGCAACGCTCTCCTCTATTGTGGTTGATTGGGTAGATTCCTTGGATGACGAAGTTCATTCCCATGTTTTCTCAAACAGTGAAAAAACGTTACTCAGCGTATGCTCCAACATCACTCCTGATTGCGAAAAATTTATAGAAGATTTGGCACGTCCAGCGACCAATCTTAGAATTGATGACTGGGGTGAAATCACCATCGATTGCTTTATCCAAGTTATTAGCGAGTTTGTAGCAACGGTGAATGCTTACAATGAAAAAACACAGCAATCGATGGGCGCAGCCATTACCGGAAGTTACAAAATAAGCTATGTAGATGATGCCGGCAATGAAACCTTTAAGACTTATGACAAAACAGAGCTTACAAATCATGCAAAGCTTCTTTATAACGATATTGAAGCAATGTTAACGGAAGAATATGGTGCTTCGTTAAGCTCTGATGAAAAGAGACAAGTTCTAATTGATATTATCGGAAAATTACTAAGTTAAGGAGACCTTATGCATTATTTTGATAATGCCGCAACCACTTTCCCAAAGCCTGATGCGGTATATGACAATATGGATTCGTTTTATCGGACATATGGCGTAAATGTAGGCCGCGGTCAATTCCGCGAGGCTTCGGTGGCAAGTCACATGGTCGACGAAACCCGAGAACTGATTTTAGAATTGTTTCATGTGTCGAACTTGTATTCGTGTGTATTCACTTCTTCTGCAACGGAAGCCTTGAACATTATTCTTCAAGGCTTCCCTTGGAAGCACGGAATGAATGTGTATATTTCGCCGTTTGAGCACAATGCTGTTTTGCGAACATTACAACACATTCAAGACAAATATAGCATCACGGTACGAATGATACTTCCAGATTGTAAGACATTGAAATACGATCTGTCTTCTGTTCAGGCTACATTTGCATCTCAAAAACCGGATGTTGTGATTCTCACCCATGCTTCAAACGCCTTTGGAAACATTCTACCAATTACAGATATATTTACATTAGCTAAAGATGCCGGAGCTATCACTATTTGCGATATGGCACAAACCGCAGGCTTGATTGATACGAATATCGTAGAATCAAAAATTGATTTTGCAGTGTTTGCCGGACACAAAACACTTTATGGACCGTTCGGAATAGCGGGATTTGTAACAAATCAAAAATTAAAGCTTGCTCCGCTTATCTTCGGTGGTACTGGAATTGATTCTAAAAATCCTTATATGCCGGAAGAAATGCCTACCAAATATGAGGCAGGAAGCCCTAACGTGCATGCAATATCTGGATTGAATGCTGCGCTAAAATGGATAAAAGAAACCGGAATAAACAATATACGTCAGAAAGAACGTGAGACTACGAAGAAACTGTTGGATGTTTTACGTTCTCATGGTAATATTCGAGTCATTGAATGCGAATCAGAAGATGACAGAATCGGTGTAGTTTCCTGTGTGTTTGAAGGTTATAGTAGTGATAATATTGGTCAAGTTTTGTCTGAATATGATATTGCAGTCAGAACCGGACTGCATTGTGCGCCTAAAGCTCATGAATTTATGAAAACCGCACCGGACGGAACGGTTAGATTTAGTGTGGGATATTTTGTATCTGACGAAGCATTGATTGAATTAAATAAAGTACTCGATTATATTGAAATGGAGGGCTAATATGAATTATAACAAACTTAAAGAAATATTACGAACTAAGTTCTCCAAAAAAGAAATTGAGAATCTATTGGGCGACAAAATATATTCAGCTATTGTTGAATGGACCGACTCCGAAGAAGCATACACACAAACATCTTTGGTGGAGCTTTTGGTTAGCATAACTGGCTATGGTATTTTTCAAAACAAGATGTTTAGAAAGCGCTTTTTCAGATGTATTCCTTTTGAAACATTAAAGGAATTGTTGAACAACAATACTTCTACCTACGAGGAATTAGCAGGCAAAGCTGCGAAAATCGAGTTCTCAAACAATGAGTTCTATCAAAAGTTATTTGTAGAATATTTCGAATGCCCCGAATATGATTTCATAGACTATGTTCCAGAGGCAATGTTGGAAACTTTTTCGGGCACACAAGAAAAGTTTTATGAACTCTTTGATTATCAATATCTAATCAAACAACAAGCGGTTTACGAGTTAGATAAGAAAACTCCTCTCGGTAGAAAAGTTTTAATTCACATGCCTACCGGAACTGGAAAAACCAAGACGACTATGCACATTCTTGCACATTATTTGAACTTTATCAATAAAAATGGGTTGGTTTTGTGGGTAGCACATACAAAAGAATTGCTCGGACAAGCATTGGAAACTTTCTCAAATGTGTGGAATCATTTGGGGTTGGGGGAAATATGCGTAGAAAAAAGTTGGGGCAATGGAGAATATACCATTACACGTGGAATGGTATTTATCACTATTCAAGCATTACAAAGCATGAGATCCTCATCTTCAGATGAATATTTATCGCTTTGCAATCGCACTACACTCATGGTATACGATGAATGCCATAAAATTGGTGCAGAAGAAACCAATAAGGTTGTTACAGAGTTCACCACTTCAACAGAAGGAAATCGAAAATTCTTTATTGGGTTAACCGCAACACCAGGACGAACGACCGTCGCTTCATTAGAGAATAGAATATTCAATGAGTTCTTCGACAGAAAAATTGAAATAGACATTAATCTTGTTGAAAGAATAAGCAAAGGAAGAAATCAGGCATTTAATAGTTCGACTACGACAGATGTTATAAGATACTTTCAGCAAAGAAAAATACTTTCAGTTTTAATTAAGGAACAATTAGACTATGAAGCTTCATCTGATCTAATCGAGTCTCTTAGGCGAGAGGCCGCTTCGAGGCGCGAAGAATATACCGAGACTTTAATTAAAAAGTTAGCCACCAACAAAGCAAGAAATACAGTAATTTTGAATAGACTGCGCGAACTCAATAGACAAGGAAAGCCCACGATTGTTTTTGCCTGTTCGTTGGATCATGCTAAAATGCTCTCAGCATTCTTGAATATTGAGAACATTCCTAATTCTTTAGTATATGGTGATATGCTGCCTTCTGTACGAAAGCAGGCTATTGCGGATTTCAAAGATAGATCCAATCCGACGAATATAATTATTAATTATGATATTTTAACAACCGGATTTGACTCGACTAATATTGAATGTGTATTTATTACAAGGCCAACTAAGTCGGTAATACTATACAGTCAAATGATAGGAAGAGGATTAAGAGGTCCTAAAATGGGCGGCGGAGAAACTTGTTTGCTAATAGATGTGAAAGATAATTTGGAAGCATATAACGAAAATGAAGCATTTTCACACTTTAACAGTTACTGGAGGTAAAAAGATGAACACCACAGATACAATATTCGATCAAGTAAACGGAGAAGAATTATATCAAATCGAAACAATGGCTGACGGTGCCAGAAACACCGGATATAAATCGACCTACAATGCAATTGCAGAAATCGTTGATAACAGCATAGAGTCTGGTGCACACAATGTATTTATTATCGGCAAGCAAGATTTGGTTTTAAATCAGCAGTGCATACGTGAATTTGCTTTTTTAGATGATGGTACTGGAATGACAGACGAAGTATTAGCCAAGTGTTTGAAGATTGGTTTTACAACACGCGCCCAGCGACAGGGAATGGGGCGTTTCGGTGTTGGATTGCCTCAAGCCTCTTACTTTGTGTCCCCACGTGTGGAAGTTTATACTTGGCAAAACGGAATTGAGAATTGCAAATGTGTATATGTAGATTTGGATTTAGTATCGGCTGGAGATCAAACGAGGATCGTAGGCCCATTTCCTTCCGAAATTCCAGAGGAATATCAAGGTTTTATAAACTTTATTACTGCAGATAACAATTTCGATTTTAGTCAACATGGAACATTGGTTAGATGGCCAAAATGTGATAGAGTTGATCACAAAAAGTGGAATACTTGCAAAAGAAACATTTCAGAAGATTTAGGTCGAAAATATCGCTGGATGATCAATGACGGCACTATCAATATCGCAACTGTTGAAATTAATGATTTAGAAACCTTCGATGTGATTTTACCGAATGATCCGCTATTTTTGATGCAGAAAACACAATTTTGCGTAAGAAACACTTGCGGTGATCAAGATCCGTCTTGTCAAAAATATGATGAGGTTCTTGGTTATACCGAATCAATGTTTGAACCTTACGTTACCGAGGATAACCAAACGGGAATTGTCGACTATCCTGTATACTTTTTTGATAAGCACGGCGAGAAAAAGTGGTCAACCGTAAGAATCAGATTTTCTATTGTGAAAGAACGCTTTTATGATAAAGCTTATGTCGCAGCAGACCCCGGAACCCATCAGTATGGTAAATGCGCCAAAAAGAATATGGGTATTTCTATTGTAAGGCAAGGACGCGAAATCGATTTCGGGGATTTCGGGTATTACGATGATGCTGTTAAGCCCAACCACAGATGGTGGGGTTGTGAGATTTCTTTTACTGCCGAGTTGGATGAGGCATTTGGAATTGCCAACAATAAGCAACAAGTAACTCTTAAACGAATCGATGATGACGATTTGCCTGATTTTGATGGAAACGAACCAATGTGGCTTCAGTTAAGAAGTATTGTTTCTGGAACAATAAACAAAATGTTCCAAATTAATAAAGATAGGCGTAGCGGAACAAGATCGTCTTCTAACGGAATTACAGCAACTACGGCAACCTCCGAAACAGTAAAGGCTGCAGAAGCAGAAAATCCAGACATATCGGTTCCCAATATAGAGCAACCTGAACTCACTCCTGAAATTAAAGACAAAATTGAACAGGAACTCAAAGAAGAAGGTTTTACTGAAGTCACAGAAGAACAAATTGTACAGTATCTTGATTCCAATACTCGAGTAAAATATGTTAATTACGGCCCCAGGAGCGCATTCTTGGATTTTCAAGATGATTTAGGCGTATTAAAAATCATTGTTAATAAAGACCATCAGTTTTATCAAGAATTTGTACAAGAAGCTTACCAAGATGAAAATATGCAAGTAACATTCGAGTTGTTTTTGGTGTCTTTAGTCAAGACAGTATATCAACTTAAGAATACCTATCCGGCTGCTATGGATAGACTGATAGATGATATAAATACCAAACTTAAAGTCTACATAAAAACCAGAAATTAAAACATTGAGAGGTTTCCATGAGTTTACTGAATACATATGAAGTACAACAAAAAATAGCACAAGAAGTGGCGAGCGCTACAACACATCTGCAAATTGTTTCTGCATTTTGTAAAGTTGATGCGATTGAATTTATTGATAGTCATATCAACACCTCTTTGCAAACAAAGAAACTCATGGTTAGATTCCTTCTATCCGACATAATAAACGGAGCGAGTGATTTTAACTTATATGAGTATTGTAAATCACATGGTTGGCAGATGTATGTTCGGTTTGATTTGCATGCCAAGACATACATCTTTGATCGAAAAAGATGTATTCTTGGCAGTGCTAATCTTACTAATCGCGGATTAGGGCTCAACTTGCACGGTAATTATGAATTATCCAGTTTTGCAGATGTTGATGATAATGATTTGCAAAAAATTGATACTTTGTTTGATAACGCCATTTTGATGACAGATTCGTTGTATGAAGCAATGAAATCAGAGTATGAAAAATGGCAGGAAACGAGATCATCTGTTGCTGTTCCGAAATGGAGTTCGATAATTGAGGGACATTTTAATCCTAAAATCGATTTGCTATTCACCTATGACTTTCCGACAACGATAACTCCTGATTTTAACGATATAACATCATTTGAGTTTTTGGGTATAAATTATATTCCCCCAATTGATGATGTTAGGCGGGCTTTTAGATGGAGCAAGGCATTTTTATGGCTTTACAATTACGTAAGTTCTTGTCCGGATCAAACAAGTTATTTTGGAGGAGTGACAGCAGCGCTACATAATGCTTTAATAAATGATCCTAAGCCATATAGAAAAGAAGTAAAGGATCTTTTGGCCAATATGCTTAGTTGGATAGTCACATTAGATATAATTGATATTATTGTTGATGTGCCCAACCATTCCCATAGGATTCGAATAAATAATAAGGAGATGTGTTTGACAAAATGAGTTGGAATTCATATAAACATCCTATATCGGATATTAGAGATTGGAATAGAAATAATAGGTTAGAATTAAAACCGGATTTTCAAAGAAACGAAGTGTGGACCAAAGCTGCGCAAATCATGCTGATTGATACAATTATCAGAAAAATACCAATACCTAAAATATATATCAAATCAATAATACACGAAGGTAATACATACCGTGTTGTTCTTGACGGTCAGCAAAGATTAACTGCAATATTAAAATTCGTTGAAGATAAACTTAAATTGGGAAAGCCTTATGAAGGTGAATATTTTGGAAAAAAATTTAGTGAGCTTCCTATAGAAGTGCAAAACGACATCCTAAGATATACCATTGATATAAACGAAATATTTAATCCGACCGACGAACAAATCCGAGATTTATATGCAAGAGTTAATAAGTATACCGTTCAGTTAAACAAACAGGAACTTCGCAAGGCTGACTTCCCTGGAGACTTTATAGAGTTAGCAGAGGAACTCTCCGAAATGGAGTTTTTTGAAAAATCAAAGATCTTTAGCATCAAACAACGCCGACGTATGCTTGATGTAGAATATATTGAAGAACTTTTAAGTGTTATGCTTGAAGGTATTCACGAAAAGAAAGAACACCTTGATAGCGTTTGCGAAAAATATATGACCATGTCAAACAGAGATGAAATATATGCAGAATTTGTGAATGTTATCGGTGATATTTCGACAATTTTTGACGCAGAATCTTATCCGATTTCTCAAACCAGATTCAAACAAAAATCAGATTTTTATTCTTTGTTTGCATGTATTTTTGAACTTCGAAAAGTGGGTACTATTAACCATTCTTACATAGTTAACATTCGGGATAACATAACACTTATGACAGAAAATGTTGGACCTCAAAGCGAAATTGAAAAATATCGCGAATATGCAATGCGTTGTTTGAGTGATGCAAATTCTGTTTCAAGTAGGAAATGGCGAGTTCAGTTCCTGAATGAAATTCTTGAGCCTGCATATACAAATGAGGAATAATAAATGGACATTGCTTTGAACGATTTCTCCAGAGTGTATAGTGCTCCTGATGAAATATTAGGTAATTCAGGAAAAAGTTATGAGCTGGGTGATAGAATTGGTGGCGGAGGCAACGGTGCTGTCTATGAATGTATTGATATCAACGGAAACATATTAGCAGTTAAATTCCTTTTGCATTTTTCAGATAAAATCAAAAAACGTTTTTTGCAAGAAGTTACAGTTTTAAAGGCAGTTAATCATCCCCATATCATTAAATACTACGATGATGGAAAAGTTATAGCATATGATAAAAAAAGAAATCCTCACGAGCTATATTTTGTGATTATGGAGAAAGCCGATTGCAATTTGGTAGAATATTTGAGAAAAGAAATTTCTGTTGAATACGATGTATACTCAGGTCAATTTAGAGGGCTGTGTGAAGCTTTAGCGGAATTACATAAGTATGCCATTCATAGAGACATAAAGCCTGAAAACATCCTTGTAAAGGGTGAAAAATGGGTATTGAGTGACTTTGGATTATGCCAAGCGGTTTTGCCTGAAAACAGAATAGATGTAACTGAAGAAAACGAAAAAGTGGGGCCTGCCTTTTGGATGAGTCCCGAAGCGATAACTAAATACTACTTAGGAACTTCCGAAATAAACGCTTCGTCAGACGTTTTTCAATTATGTATGGTATTTATATTTGTGTTAACCCGAGAATTTCCTGGAGGAATAATCCAAGAAGCCGATATTGAAAATACTACGCAGCCAATTAAAGAATTGCTTTTATCAGCCGTTTCTCATAAATCCACGAACCGCCCGAATGATGGTGCTGTACTACTACAATTGTATAACAATGCTACATATTATCAGTCACAAAACCTTTAGTGATATGCTGGTTTGTAGTATATCAGTCACATACATTGACAAAAAGTTGATATTCCTCAACTATGAGACTGTACTGTATTTCCATAGTGATTGCCTGAACAAAGTAGTAATCGTACTACTTTGTTCGGGCTTTTCATTTATATCGGTTTGTCCGAGCAATAGATTTTCCGTTTTAGAAGAATCGCAGAGGACTGCCGGGGGCGAGAGAAATGAAGCAAGTTAACACAATCAAGAATTGTAGGAATGGTCGGAGCAATAAAGATTGAAGTTAATATGGAGAAGCGGGTTTTGTATTGGATATGGCAGAAATATTGAGATTTCCTTTGCATTGAAAATGTAAAGAAAATTGAAATGTATGCAAGTATGAGAATTGCCATGATGTGCGCGATTTTGCACCAGACTCATTTTAGAAATGTGCAGAATTTGACGGAATTGCGGGGACTGCCCGGGGCGTGAATCGCACTCACAAAAGAACGTTGTCTGGGGCAAAATTACGTCAACTTGTTTGCAACCTTTGACGTAAAATCATAATTTCTCATTTCTAAAAAGGCTTATAATAGCTGAATTTTTCGCTCAAAAATCTTATGTAATTAGCATATAAAAAATTTCGGTTCATTTTTACATAAAAAATTCACGGTTTTTACGTCATATTATAGTTGTATCATTGCGAAAAATTGCATCAAGAAGACTGCCGAGGCGATCACGCTCGGTAATGCGTTTATACCAGACTCATTCTACCGTTAAAACTGAGATCTATATTGTTGCAATTTCAAAATGAGTTTGGGGCAAATCCATTTTTGCGGTCGTTTTTTGTCAAATTGAGTTCCGCTCCATACACAAGTGTAAAAAAATTACATCAAATTTCGAAAACGCGAAAAAAATTTACAAATACATGTTTACTTTTGAGGATTTTGTGATATAATAATGGTGTAGGAGGTAATGAATATGCTTACACAAATTAAACTTTCAGGCTTCAGATCCTTCAAAGAAGAAACTATTTTTGATATCTGCGCCACGAATTATAAAATGCTTCAGGACGTTAACGTAACGGACGGAATCCTAAAGGGATTGCTTTTTATCGGCGGAAACGCATCCGGTAAAACCAATTCTATTCGCGCTATTACATTTTTGCTTGAGATGCTTTTCAAAGAAACTTCGATTGACGTTCCCGTTAATCCTTGTCTCTTTTCCAAGGATAATATGAAATTAGAGTATCACTTTAGCTTTGACGAGAACAAAATCGTGTACTCTTTTGAAACCAACAAAAACGGAATCGTGCTTAAAGAAAAGCTGATGTTAAACGGCGATTGCGTTATGGAGCGCATTGGTAAAAGCGCAAATACAACTCTGTCGGAAACCAAAAATTATAACGATATTGACGAGGCAACGCTTTTCCTAAGAACGATTCATTTCAATACAAAATTCGCATCTTCTCCTATTTTGGCAAGATGGATGAAGTATCTTAGCAACTCGGTTTTGTTTAATGCTGCCGAAAGAAGTGTTATCACATTTGAAGCGAGCAACAAGCTGATGTTGTCTAAATACGTTGAATCCAATGGTGTTGATGCAATAAATGATTTCTTTAATTACTTTGGATTTAATCAGGAAGTGGCTTATGAAACCACGCACCGCCTGAGTGAGTTTGCCGTTGCCGAATCCAAGTCGGATAAGAACGTTTACTTGAAGCGCAACAATTTGGATTATTGGATGCCTTTGGCGTTGGAATCGCTTGGCAATCAAACACTTCTGAATATGTTGCCTGCTTTGTTGCACGTTGTTAACACCGAATGCATGTTTATCATTGATGAATTCAGCAGTGCTTTTCATAATGAGTTAGAGGAATTAATCGTTCGCTACTTTATGGAAAAATCGAAGAGGTCACAGATCTTCTTTGTATCTCACTCAACCAATTTGTTGAAGTCTACGTTGTTAAGACCCGATCAGATTTATACGGTTGATTTTAGTCAGGCTTGTGGCAGTACCATCAAAAAAGCATCCTCCGAGCATCCCAGAGAATCGCAGAACTTTGAAAAGATGTATTTGAGCGGAGTGTTTGGTGGTCTTCCTAATTACAGAGGTTGATTGCCATGAAACTGAGCTTAAACCCCACAAAATCCATTGGTAAGGTTGTATTTATCGTTGAAGGTCAGAGACGGGAATTTACTTTTCTTGAATATCTGCTTACGAAGGTTTTTGATTACACTGTTGTAGAATACCGAAGAGGGAAAGAACCAATCGTATATTATCAAAGCCCGTCCGACATTCATTCGCAAATCTTTATTGTAAATACCGAAAACTCAAATATTTCGAGCATCAAAAGAGGAACGGATTACCTGAATGCGGTTTTCAACGAGCTTTACGAGAAATACAAATTAGACTTACATAATGCCGCGACGTATTATATTTTTGACAGAGATCCCAAGTCCAACAACAATCCTGAGTTGATTGAAAACCTAACCACCGAGTTAACCAATGCAAGAGATAACGACACAGAGCTTGGCGGGTTGCTTTTGCTAAGTTACCCCAGTCTTGAAGCATATCTGCTCAGTGCCCTTGTTCATAAAGAGGATCGTGTTCCGTTTGAGCGTGGCGAAAAGATGAAGGAATATCTGGCAAGAAACAAACTTTACCAAGAGAACATCCAAGAGCAAAACGTACTTCAAGCGGCGGATGAGATGCTTGCGGAGTTATATTCGCTGAGCGGCATAGAATTCAAAATCAGCATTTTAGATGATTTTGGCGAATATAATTTGTCTATATTCAAAAGCGAGGAACACGAATTCGAAACGAATAAAGCATACTCTATTTTGAGTTGCCTTTCTTGCGCATTGATTGATTTGGGAATCATCGTAATGGATGAATGATCAAAAGCACAAATTGAATCGAAGAGGTTTGAACACTTACTCTAAGCGTTTAGACCTCTTTTTGTTATGCTCGAGGACTGCCGAGGTGGGCGCCCTTGGCAATACGTTTATACCAGACTCGTTTTACCGATAAGGTTGAGATCTATATTTGTTGCAATTTCAAAATGAGTATGGAGAATGAAGCTGCCATAGCTTAAAAGCAAAACTTCGGCTAATTTATGAGAATTCTTAAAATTAGCCGAAAAATGATTGAAAGCGGGTGAAAACCTAATTGTGCCGATTTGGATGATATAATGCTCCAAAGTATCAAAAGCAGATTCCAAAGTGTCAAATTGATACTTTGGAAGAGAATTTATAATAGTATAACATATATTTTAATGCCTTCAACAATATATTTTCGCCGTTTTGGGAAATACTAACGGTGAATACAATAAACGGAGGTAGTTATGTTCAAACACGAAAAACAGTTATTTCATCCCGTAGAGGTGGAGCTACCGAACCCGCAGTATGCGGTTCTCTTACAGGAGCAGCTTGGCGGCGGCAACGGCGAACTCAAGGCGGCAATGCAGTATATGTCACAGAGCTTCAGAATCAAAGATCCCGAGATCAAGGACTTGTTTCTTGACATAGCCGCGGAGGAGCTGGGACACATGGAAATGGTGGCGCAGACCATCAACCTGCTCAACGGTCACGATGTGGATGCAACCAAGGTGCAGGCGGGCGAGGTGCAGACGCACGTTCTGCTTGGTCTGAATCCTGGACTCATAAATGCTTCGGGCTATTCCTGGACGGCGGATTACGTGACCGTCACGGGCGACCTGTGCGCTGATCTGCTCTCCAACATTGCGTCCGAGCAGAGAGCCAAGGTGGTTTACGAATATCTCTACCGTCAGATTGAGGACAAGAAGGTACGGGAAACGATTGACTTCCTTCTCAACCGCGAGGAGGCGCACAACCAGATGTTCCGTGATGCCTTCAACAAGGTTCAGGAAACGGGCTCGAACCGCGATTTCGGCACGACCAAGGCGGCGAAGATGTATTTCTCTATGTCGAACCCCGGACCGAATACGTTTGCAACGGGCGAAACTCATGCGCCGTCGTTTAAGTAATTTAAGAAAGTCACCGTCATTGTTTGGCGGTGACTTTTGTACTTTGAGAAAACAGCTTGTCCTTATCGATTTTTTTAATAAATTAATCTAAATTTTGGTAAAATTACGTGTTGTTGCTCTTATATGATAGCAGGATAGCAATTTTTGAACGTTTTGCTGAAGTGCGAAAAATCCTTATTTTACAAGGGGTTTCGGCGATTTTTTGATAAAGGTTGCATTTGCGTTATTGCAGCATCTGCTGCCAGGTCCTCATGAAGGTCTGCGAGAATGTCACCCTTGGATTGGAACTGTGCTGCCGTATACGGATAACCACTTGCAGCAACGGGATAAATTCCCGTTGTGTGGTCAACAAAATAGGTGGCAAAGCCACTGTTCTCTATTTCATTAACCTTAAGATTTTTGGTAAGCTGATAAAGAATGGCAGATACCATCTCCACATGTGCAAGCTCCTCTGTACCGATGTCCGTTAAAATTCCCGTAATCTGGGAATACGGCATTGCTATTCTCTGGGTAAGATAACGAAGGGATGCACCTATTTCTCCATCGGGTCCACCAAGCTGACTGACTATAATCTGTGCATACTTGGGATTGGGATTTTTTATATTAACGGGATACTGTAATTTCTTTTCGTACTGCCACATAGCCTACTCCTTATAATTGCATTCGTTTTGCCAGGGCCAGGGTCCCTTTGTCCACTCCCAGGAGCATGCGTCGAAGGGTAATGTCAAGGGACCGAAGCGTGCCTCGTATTCCCTTGTAGCCTTCATAGCCAATGCCTTGTGCTTATTATAATAGTCAAGAGCACATTTTGATGTGGGATGGGAGTCAAGATAAAGCATAGCGTCGTGGGCAGCAAAGGAATACGCCTGTATCTGCTTCATAAGCTTTTCACGATTTACATTCATCATCCTCTGCACCCCCTTCCACCTGAGCAACCTGTCTTTTCGAGAGGAAGATTCAGCTCCTCAAAAACAGTACCGTAGGAAAGCCCTAATTCAATATCGTAAAGGTTTTTCCATTCCTGGCTGATACCGTACACCATTGCAATGGGACGGGTGCCGCATATTGTCTGCTCACATCCGTGATTATGAGAACAGTCGCTGTTATGGTCACAACCATGATTGTGATTGCAGCCGTGATTATGGTCGCAATCATTGTTATGGGAGCAGCCATGATTGTGAGAGCAATCATTGTTATTGAGGCAACCGTGATTATGGTTGCAATCATTATTATGAGAGCAGCTGTTATTATCAGCATTTGCCCTGCGTCCACTCAAAAATTTAGCAAACTGCTCATAATCTGCACGCTGTGAGCCTCTGTAATTGGAATCAAATTTCATATTATCTCCTTTTGAGCATTGTGCTCATTATCATCTTATGACGGTATGAAACAAAATTCCACTTTATTTTACACAAATGCGACATCTTCATTATTTATTTTGCAAAAGAGATGTGCCTCATTCTGTTTATAAGTGCAATAAGCTCTGTTTTCCTCGGCAAGTCGAGAAACCTCCTTCCACTTGTAAAAAAGGAGGAGTATATACAATCAAGCCCTTCCCTTTTTATCCTGTCATAAAGCTCGTCAATCCTTTCCTTTATGTTAATTATGTTATCAATGTTTGATATTTCAAGATAACGAAGCATAAATCCCAATGCATCAAGCTGCCCACTGCTAACAATGTTATGAAGACCACGGACATCTATCCTTTCATCTCCTATAATAATAAATCCCATATCCGACACCTCCAGCCTTTCACTTCCGCGTCCTGAGGGATAAGAGGTAAATTTTTCAGAAAGGAGAAATCTTGACTGATTCCAGTCGGTAAAGGGAGCATCCTCATTTTCCACTCTGTTATTAACACAGACTGATTTTGCCCTATCGGTTACATCATATATAGCATAGTCCTCCATCATATATATCTTGTCGGCCACGGATAGGTATTCTCCACTTCCTCCGATTACAAGAATTGTAGACACTCCCTCGGACTTATATAGCTCATGCACTCTATCGGTAAAGGGAGTTATCGGCTCCTTTTGTATCAACTCCTTCATCATTTTATCCCTTATCATAAAATTAGTGGCACTCTTATCCTCATCAATTAAAAGAAGTCCGGAACCGGAGTCAATTGCCTCCATAATATTTGCCGCCTGGGAGGTTGAGCCCGAGGCATGCTCTGTAGAAAAATCTGCCGTGTCCCCGGACGGTAACCATTTTATGAACGGGGATATATTAACCCGTTTTACACTTCTGCCATCCTCGGCAGAAATAGTAACTGCACTCTCATCTGTTATACACAGCTCTCGCCCGTCTCCGAGAACATGATTGTATATTCCCGAGGAAATTGCATCAAGAAGTGTGGATTTTCCGGAATATCCGCCACCTGTTATTACGGTAATACCCCGTTTGATTCCCATACCCTTGATTCCGCATATTTCGATTTCATCCTCTTTAACCGACATAAACGGAACAGCACATTCAAGCGGTAAATCGGTTCCTTTTTTTCGTGGAAGAATGCTACCGTTAGCGATAAAAGCACAATAATCACTTTTTTTCAGATACTCCCGTATAATTTCCTGCTTATACGACAGCTCCAATGCCTTATCAAGCCCGTCAAAATCAAAATTGGCGACAAATCTGTCCACCGCGTCGGGCAGATCCTTACACAGCATTGTCATCGCCTTTTTAAGTCTCTTTTTTGGGAGCTGAACCTGTAACCGTATGCACAGGCACATCTTGGGCGGTCTCTCCACTCCGTCACGCAACAGGTACACCGTAGAGCCGCCTCCGTTCTCATAATCCTTCTGAGGGCAGAGTGCAAAATACGCCGTGTTTCTTGTAAGCACCTCTCCCCCGGGCTCGCAAAGATAATATTTACCGTTTTCATTATCGGGACGGCTCCTGTTATAAAGCTCTCCGTTCAGCTCATCTATATATTTTTTGAATTTACGCAGGCAAAAGTCGGCACAGGTGTCTGTAATTTTGGAAATTCCTATTTTCTCACATGGAATCTGCCATGTGACTGTAGGAATGTCCTTTGACAGCTTATTGCTTTCCTCAACTGTAAATGAGGATATACCGTCCTCGTGCCAATATGTGTTGTCCCGTATCTCTTCCGGCTCGGGCGCGTGGCCGTCCCAGGCGGTTGACGGCGTTATACAAATTGCTTTGCCGTCATACATCTCCTTATATGTGGAGGTATTCTCCTCCATACCTCTCAAATAACATTTAAGTCTTTTCAATATATCACTCCTTCTTTTATCACTAAGTATATAATCCCTTGGAATGACTACGGTAACTGTAGGCTTATCCTGTGCCAACTTATGAGTACCCGTCACCGTAAATCCTATCTCCCCTTTGTAATAGGTAGGATCCTGAGTGCAAATCGGCGCCCATTTCGCCTCCGGGTCGATTATTACTATCGAGCCGTTATACATCTCCTGGTAGGTTGCTGTATTCAAGTCCATTTGTAAAAATTTGTTTTTCAATCTTTTCATTCGTGTTTACTCCTAATTTAATAATAGATATAAGTTTTCCTTTCATAATCTAAAATCCTCCTTTACAGAATTTTTCGTTATGCTTATATTCAAGGGAGCTTTCACGAAAAACAAAAGGCACCCATCGGGTGCCCTCAAAAAAATCCAATAGCATATGGAAATAAAAAACACACCCGAACCGGATGTGATAGCATATACATAATCCTGTCAGCAAAATAATCCACAGGCGATAGAAATAACATCCGATAAATATAAGCTTGTCATAACAATCGCCTCCTTTGGCATTTATTTTTGCATCTCTGCTTCTTTAGAATAACACAATTTACCATCATTGTCAATATGTTTACAAAAAAATTAAAAGCCCATTAGCATGGAATTATCCACACTATGTCGGGCTTTTAATTCAGAATAAATCTTCTGTCCTGTAAAACGGTCCTTACCTTTTCCGTCTCACAATTACAATAATATACTGCTTTCGTGGAAAACATACAGTATTTTACATTTTTCAAATCGTATTTGAAGCTGTATTTGTAATCGGGTCCACACCGTCCGAAATACACTGCATCGGACCCTGAAATATAGCCTTGAGCAAACTCATATCCCCGTCTGCCCTCGTGTACGGATGCTCCAATATAGGTATATCTTGAGGTCTCTCCCTCAATAGAATACGCACATAGACGCTTGTTCGACCTGGGTATGAAATCAGCAACAAGGAAACGAAGATTCTTTCCATTAAATTCTATATTCCCAACATTGACTACTACCTCGACATTTTTCTTTCCAAGCATCTCTGATATATTCAAGTACATAAGAAGCTCATTTTCATTGGTTATGGATGGGAGCACCACCCTGCGAACATATGTACTATCCGTCAGCATATCAAGAGCCTTGCAGATGCGTGAGTTATAATCGGTGATGATATATGTATCTATCTCCAGATACCCCATTGCACTAACATTGTAATACGCATTTGACAGGGAGGATTTTGATACCGGGTGTCCGTCAATAACGCATATTTCTCCCTCGGATTCCAGATATGTCCTGTCGCCGCTGTCATCACCGTAGGTGGTTACATATGTATTGGTGTGCCTGTCAACGGATATTGCCACGGACTGACCTGCTATAACGCCCAATCCAAGAACTAATATTGCTAAGCTGAGCCTCAGCCTTCTCCTGCTCAGAACCATAATCATAACAATTGCCAAGGCTACAGTTACAATTCCTATACCGTGAATATCCGTATAAAGTGGGAAGGCAATATTCGGAAAAGGTGCAACGCTTCCTGTAAGGAACAGGATAATATCAGTTAAGCCCTCGCATAGCCACACAATTCCCTCTCCTAAATACGGCACTCCTCCCAAAAGAAGCAGGAGGGGAGAAAGATACAGAAGAAGATTAAAAAGAGGTATGAAAATAAGATTTGCTATAGGTGACACCACAGATACAAATCCGAAATTCATGAAGGCTAACGGCAGAGTTGTTAAGCTGACAAAAAAGGTGGTGATAATACCTCCCTTTACATAGGCTACTATTTTGCTTCTCCTCTTTTTTGATAGCATAAAAGAGCTTATTACACATCCCAGCATGGCAAGAAAGGACAAAAGCAGGCTTATCGACAGAATCGAATAGGGTGACAGCATACATATAAGAGTAACAGACAAAAATATCTCCGTAATGAAATCTGCCTTTTGCTTAAAGAAGAACATCGTATACAGGATTATAAGCATAACTCCTGCTCTCATTACAGATTCGGAAAAGCCTGTAAGCCCTATATAGCACAAAATGATAGCAAGAGTAAGAAGATATTTCTTTCGCCGTTTGATACCTGTGTGATTAATAATGCCTCCAACGACAGAGGCTATTATTGAAAGGTGCATACCACTGAGTGCCAGAATATGACTTATACCAAGCCTTGCAAAATCACGGCTGTCCGATGTGCTCAGTCCCTTTTTATTTCCCAGGAAAAGAGCTGATACAATACCCGAGGTATCCTTGTTTGCATATTCGGATATTCTTTCACAATAGCTGAGATTCAAAAGCCTGAATCTCATTTTTATATCATAATTACCCTCAGAAATCAGCTGTGTGTCATTGCATACTGCTTTAATGTATATTCCCGATGATTTGTATGTATCCTTTTCACTGTATCCCTTCTCAGCATCGTTAAGGTCATATAAAGATAGCTCTGCGTCTATGAGCTGACCTATTTCAAATGTATAATCATAGGACATCAGAACTACGCTTTGTCCTATCTCATCTATTCTTCCGACATAAATGCTGTAAAAATCACTTTCGTAGCGTATATCCTCCACCAGGACCTCAAATCTGTCGGTAGCTCCGAAATATTTTTTGGCTGTAGCCTCATCATTACGAAAGGATATAAAGGATACAAGAGCACTGAGTATCAGAGCCATAGCTATAGGAATAAGATAAACAGTAATGCCCCTTACAATTCTCCTTCCGTCTGCCCTCATTAGAATCGGCACGGCAATAAGAGCTACTGCTCCGATGCACAGTACAATGAAGGAGAGCAATGCCCTCGCAGAATACAGAAAATAAAGGGATATAAGAAACAGTGCACAGCCTAAGGCAAGTGGTCTATTCTTAAAAATGCTCATAATGAAATAAACAGAAAAAGAGTGTCGCAAAGCAACACTCTCTTTCTACACTAATAATTAAATTAGATTTCAGCGAAGTACTTGATTGTACGAACCATCTGGCTTGTGTAGGAGTTCTCGTTATCGTACCAAGAAACTACCTGTACCTGATATGTGTCGTCGTCAATCTTAGATACCATTGTCTGTGTAGCATCGAAGAGAGAACCGTAACGCATACCGATTACATCAGAAGAAACAATCTCGTCTGTATTGTAACCGAAGGATTCTGTTGCCTGAGCCTTCATAGCTGCATTGATAGCATCCTTAGTAACATCCTTACCCTTAACTACTGCAACGAGGATAGTTGTGGAGCCTGTGCAAGTAGGAACTCTCTGTGCGGAACCGATGAGCTTACCGTCAAGCTCAGGGATAACAAGGCCGATAGCCTTAGCAGCACCAGTGGAGTTAGGAACGATGTTCTGAGCACCTGCGCGAGCACGACGGAGGTCACCCTTTCTGTGAGGACCATCAAGAATCATCTGGTCACCTGTGTAAGCGT
The DNA here is from genome assembly GCA_017456545.1 of Clostridia bacterium. GTDB lineage: Bacteria > Bacillota > Clostridia > Oscillospirales > CAG-272 > RGIG2000. The sequence goes on from JAFTJE010000014.1 coordinate 31,832, forward strand.
GAACAGTTGTCATGATACCACTCTGAATGGGGAATGCATCGTTAAGAGCCTTAGCCATAGGAGCAAGGCAGTTTGTTGTGCAGGATGCAGCAGAGATGATCTGGTCATCCTTTGTAAGGATTTCGTTATTAACATTGAATACAACAGTCTTAAGGTCCTTACCTGCGGGAGCAGAAATAACTACCTTCTTAGCACCTGCGTTGATATGAGCCATAGACTTGTCCTTAGAGCAGTAGAAGCCTGTGCACTCGAGAACTACATCAACACCAAGCTCACCCCAAGGGCAGTTAGCAGCGTCCTTCTCAGCATAGATCTTAATTGTCTTACCGTCAACTGTGATGCTGTTAGCCTCTTCGTCAACTGTTACGGTATCAGCGAGAGCATACTTACCCTGTGCTGTATCGTACTTAAGAAGATGAGCAAGCATCTTAGCGCTTGTGAGGTCGTTGATAGCTACGATTTCGTAACCCTCTGCACCGAACATCTGTCTGAATGCAAGACGACCGATACGGCCAAAGCCGTTGATTGCAACTTTAACTGACATTTTGAATTCCTCCGAAAATAATTTTATTTGTGTATGGAATTATTCCATTCCCTACCGAGTATATTTTATACTATTTTTCCAAAATATACAATAGTTTTTTTGAAATTCATATAAATTTCTCGTTCTTGCATAAAAATTTTGTAAAAAAAAGAAGTTTTTTAGAAAAATAATATAAAAATGCACCGATAGAGATGATTTTAGTTTGACATACGCTGTTTTATTTGATATAATAACATTCAGATATACTGAGATATGAAACGGAGGCACCCCGATTTGAAAATATTTGATACGCTGATCGGTAATGAAGAAATCAAACAAACCCTGGGTGCATCTATTGCAAGCTCAGGCTTTTCCCACGCATATATTATAGAGGGTGCCCCCGGTACGGGTAAGCGAACTGTTGCCCGTTTAGCATCGGCAGCTATAATGTGCAAAGGTGAAGGCAGGCTCCCCTGTGGGAAATGTCCGTCCTGTGAAAAAATATTAAATGATAAATGTGTAGATGTCAAATTCTGCGAGATAACCAAGGTTGAGCAAGCGAGGGAGCTTAAAGCCAGGCTCTATGACAGCACTGTTGAATCCGACTACAAAATTTACATCATTACAGATGCCCAGAAGATGAATATCAAGGCTCAAAACGCCCTTCTCATTTCTCTTGAGGAGCCACCTAAGAATGTTGTGTTTTTTATTCTCACAACCGATGCCGGAGCTCTTTTGGAGACAATACGGTCAAGGGCACAGACCCTGCGTACATCCAGACTGTCGGATGATGTGATATTCGACCATATCAGAAAAACAAGGCCCGATATCAGGCTTGAGGACGGTAAGCTGAAGGAGATTATTATGGCAAGTGCCGGCTCCCTCGGTTATGCTATGGATATGGCAGATGCAAAAAAATCGGAGGGGCTCCTGTCAAGGCGTTCCCGTGCTCTTGATTTTGTATGTGCAGTGCTACGCAATGACAATGATGCCGTTTCCTTTCTTATGTCCTTATCCGGAACGGTGAGGGATGAGCTTAAGGAGACAATATCACTTTCACTCGAAATAATCGGTGACCTTATCTCTGTAAAAAGAGCCAAGGGCTCTACATTATATTTCTTTGCCTCACGGGAGCAGGCAGAGGAAATCGCATCAAATTACAGTCTCTCAAAAATTGCAGACGCATACAGTGCTCTTGAAAAAGCAACAGAGGATCTTAACTCCAATGCATCCCAGGGAGTGACACTTATGTCTCTGCTTATAAACTCCGCAAAGAAAGGAAACTAAAATGTCTGAAGAACTTAACATAAATACAGAAGCCGTAAGTGAGGAGCCCTTATTTACCGAGGTAGTGGGCGTTTGCTTTAAGGACGGCGGAAAAATATATTACTTTGCCCCCAACGGCACACAGGCAAAGATTGGAGAGTTTGCCATAGTAGAAACCTCAAGAGGTCTTGAATTCGGCAAGGTAGCCAGCCAGAATAAGCAGGTGAAAACCGAGGATGTGGTACAGCCCCTTCGCAAGGTGGTTCGAATAGCTACCAAGGAGGATATCGCCGTAAATGAGGAAAACAAGAAAAAGGAGGCCGAGGCACTTAAAATCTGCCAGGTAAAAATAAATGAACACGGCTTGGAAATGAAGCTTATTGAATCTGAGTACACCTTCGACTGCTCTAAGCTTACATTCTACTTTACAGCTGACGGAAGAATTGATTTCCGTGACCTTGTAAAGGACCTTGCCTCCACCTTCAGAACAAGAATCGAGCTTCGCCAGATAGGTATCCGTGATGAGGCTAAATTTATGGGAGGCCTCGGCATATGCGGAAGACCCTTCTGCTGCTCGTCCTTCCTGCCGGATTTTGTACAGGTATCCATCAAGATGGCTAAGGAACAGAATCTGTCACTCAACTCAGCAAAAATATCAGGTGCATGTGGCCGCCTTATGTGCTGCTTGCGTTACGAGTATGACACATATCTCCAGGAGGCAAAGCTCACTCCCCCTATTAACTCCACTGTTAAAACAGAGGACGGTATCGGCACGGTAATTGAAGCAAATACTCTGCGTGGACTCCTTAAGGTTTCTGTTAATGACACGGTAAAAACATACCACAGAGACAATGTTAAGGTTATTTCCAACACTAAAAGTAAAAAGCCCTCCTCCAATCCCGATAGCGACAGCAGTGAAGACGAAAGCAAATAAAGCAAAAAACTATTGACAAATAAAAAAAATATGTTAAAATAAAACTGTACAAATTCTAAACGGAGGTTTACTGAGATGGCATACAAAATTACAGACGAGTGCATCAGCTGTGGTGCATGTGTTGAAGCTTGTCCCTGTGAGTGCATCGCTGAGGGTGACGGCAAGTATGTAATCAACGCTGACGAGTGTGTTGGTTGCGGTTCTTGTGCTGGCGCTTGCCCCGTTGGTGCTCCTGTTGAGGAATAATTCAACCTACATAAACAATTTAACGGAGCAGCATATGCTACTCCGTTATTGTTTTAAGTAATGCTTTGCCATAAAAATGCTATGATAAACAGTGATGAAAGAATAAACGAAATAAATGAAAGCCTCCGCCTTATAGAAAAAACAAACGGTCTTGTTTTCGGAACGGATGCATATCTTCTGGCATCCTATCTGCCAAAACGCCAAAAGCTCGCAGGTGCAGAGCTCGGTTGTGGCACAGGAGTAATTTCTCTTCTTGCCATGGCGAGGAAAAAGTGCCGACATGTGTACGCTTTTGAGGTGCAAAAGGATTTTTGCGACCTTACCGAAAGGAATATAAGGCTCAACGGATTTGAGAATCACATAACGGTAATTGAAAAAAATGTCAAGGATGCACTACCCTCCGACACGGATAATGAGGTGGATTTTGTATTTACAAATCCCCCTTATATGAAATCCACATCGGGAAGAGCCAATGAGCACAGTGAGAAAAATATAGCAAGGCATGAGGTATGTGGGGATATAAATGACTTTTGTGCCTGTGCGAAAAGACTTCTTAAGCACGGTGGAGCCTTTTATGCCGTATACCGTCCCGACAGGATGTCAGACCTTATATGTGCTATGAGAGACAACGGAATCGAGCCGAAGAAAGCTACCTTTATATACCCAAATTCAGCCACTCCCCCCTGCTTAATGCTAATAACCGGCAAAAAGGGAGCAAAAAGCGGGATGATTATAGAAAGACCTGTCTTTATATACAAGGACGGAACAGCCGAGTATACAGATACCTTCTCCAAAATATACGAAAATTGCAGTATGTATGATGAAACGGAGCTTTGATATGAGCAGTATTAAATCAAAAAATGTATCAAAAGATGATAAAAACGCCATAGTAGGAGGTACTCTTTACCTTGTAGCAACTCCTATCGGTAATTTATCCGATATATCACAGCGTGCTCTCAAGGTAATCAGTGAGGTTGACTTTATAGCTGCCGAGGATACAAGAAATACCGGAAAGCTGCTTGCATATTTCGGTGTGCAAAAATCAATGGTAAGCTATTTTGAGCATAACAAAAGAGAAAGAGGCGAATACATCCTCTCCCGTCTTCAAAACGGAGAGAGCTGTGCTCTGCTCACAGACGCAGGTACTCCTGCCATCAGTGACCCCGGTGAGGACCTTGTCCGTCTTTGTGCCGAAAACGGTGTTAATGTTACATCAATACCCGGATGCAGTGCTGTTGTAAATGCCCTTGCTCTCTCTGCTCTTCCCACAGGTCGTTTTTGCTTTGAGGGCTTTTTAAGCACAAATAAAAATGAGAGGAGCTCTCGCTTAGAGGAGATAAAAAAAGATAGGCGTACCACGATTTTTTATGAAGCTCCCCACAAATTAAGAAAAACTCTTGAGGATATTATGTCTGTCTTCGGTGACAGAAAAATTGCACTCTGCCGTGAGCTTACCAAGCTTAACGAGGAAATTATGCGTACTACACTTTCTGGTGCTATCAGCTATTACGAAAATACCGACCCAAGAGGTGAATATGTGCTTGTAATAGAGGGTGCCTGTGATGAGGAAATAAAAAACGATGCCTTCTTTTCCGATATGAGCATTGCCGAGCATTTTGAACATTATGTAAGCCTCGGAATGTCAAAAATGGACGCAACCAAGGCTGTCGCCAAGGACCGAGGAGTTGCAAAAAATGTGATATATAAGGAGCTTAACAGGTAGCTTTTTCCCACACTGTGTCTGTTCCCCCCTTCTTTCACCTTTATTTGTGTGGAATATTGCAATTCTAAAATCAGGTGGAATTAAAATAATTAAAATAATTTGCTAAAATATTTAAGAAAACTCCTTGATATCAAGGGGTTTTTCTGTTATAATTATAAGATGAAATATTGCTGTGGAGGTAAAAATATGAAAAGAGTTGCTTTTACAGGTGGTTTGATATTCAATTCAAACAGTGAAACCTTCGTTTCTGCAAATATTCTTTGCGAGGACGGTTATATTAAAGATATTACAAGGGACCCTGTTCCCTACAATTATGAGGTTATCTCCGTGGAGGGAAAATATGTAATACCCGGAATGGTGGATGTTCATACCCACGGTATTGCAGGCTTTGACTTCAATTACGCTAAGGATACCGATATTCCATCTATGTGCTATACCTATGCCAAAGAGGGTACTACCTCGGTTATGGCTACGCTTGCCTCCGACTCGGTTACCCATCTTATGAATTCCATATTTGCCATTAACCAGAACAGACTTAACACCAAGGTTGGCAATGCAAACATCATCGGTATTCATATGGAGGGCAGATACTTAAATCCCGAGATGAAGGGTGCCCACGCCCCTCAGTATCTTGCTCTGCCCGATCAGAAGGAGCTTAATATGCTTGCTCTTTCCATGATGCCACCGCCAATTCACTTCTCTATGGCTCCCGAGCTTGAGGGTGCCTCTGAATTTCTTGCCCAGGCTAAGGAGCTTAATGCAACGGTAGGTATTGCCCATACCAACGCTACCTATGAGGAGGCAATGACAGCTGTAAAGAACGGTGCAAGATCATTTACCCACACCTTTAACGCTATGACAAAGGTGCATCACAGAAATCCCGGTGCTGCAATCTGTGCCCTTAACTGTGACGATGCATATGCCGAGATAATCTGCGACGGGGATCACACTCATCCCGCTATGGTTAAGCTTGCATACAGATCAAAGCCCAAGGATAAGCTTGTGCTTGTTACCGACTCAATGTGTGCAACAGGCTGTCCCGACGGAGCATATAAGATTGCCGGTACCGATGTTTATGTAAAAAAGGGACGGGCAGTGGATATAAACGGAACATTGGCAGGAAGCACCCTTACTATGTTTATGGCTCTTAAGAATCTTATGAAATTCTGCAACATTTCTTTGAATGAAGCAATTAAATATGCGACCACCAACCCCGCAAGAATGATAAAGGCTGATTTTGTAGGTAAGATAGCTAAATGCTACCGTGCCGACTTTATTACTATTTCCGATATTTCAAATCCCGAGATAGACAATGTTTATGTTGGTGGATGTCAGGTCAGATAAGGAGAACAGACAATGAATAAAGAAAAATTTTATTTAACTACAGCTATTGCCTATGCGTCAAGAAAGCCTCATTTCGGTAACACCTATGAGGTAATTATGTCCGACGCATATGCAAGATATAAGAGACAGAGAGGCTATGATGTCCGTTTTATGACAGGTACCGATGAGCACGGTCAGAAGATTCAGGACCTTGCCAAGGAAGCAAATATCACTCCTAAGCTCTATGTTGACAGGGTTGCCTCCGAGATAAAGGGTATCTGGGACCTTATGAACTCATCCTACGACCACTTTATCCGTACCACCGACGATTATCACGAAACAGCTGTCAAGCATATTTTTGAAAAGCTTTACAATCAGGGAGATATCTATAAGGGCTCCTATGAGGGCTGGTACTGTACCCCCTGTGAATCCTTTTTTACCGAAACTCAGCTTGTAGACGGTAAATGTCCCGACTGTGGCCGTGAGGTAACAAAGACTAAGGAGGAGGCTTACTTCTTCAAGATGAGTAAGTATGCCGACCGACTTATGAAATATATCGAGGATAACCCCGATTTTATTCAGCCCGAGAGCCGTAAGAAGGAAATGATTAACAACTTCTTAAAGCCCGGTCTCCAGGACCTTTGCGTGTCAAGAACATCCTTTGACTGGGGTGTACCCGTAACCTTCGACCCGAAGCATGTAACATATGTTTGGATAGATGCCCTCTCCAACTACATTACAGGTCTTGGCTACGACCCTGCAAATGAGGTACAGCCCGAGCTGTTCCAAAAATATTGGCCTGCCGATGTTCATATTATCGGCAAGGATATTGTAAGATTCCATACAATCTACTGGCCCATTATGCTTATGGCACTTGATATTCCTCTCCCCAAAAAGGTATTCGGACATCCCTGGTTCAACTTCGGTGCCGATAAAATGTCAAAATCAAGGGGTAATGTGGTTTATGCCGATGAGCTTGCGAAAAAGTTCGGTGTTGACGGTGTAAGATACTACGCTTTAAGTGAGATGCCCTACGCAAATGACGGTAGCATCACATACGAATCCATTATTACAAGATACAACATGGACCTTGCAAATAATCTCGGTAACCTTGTAAGCAGAACTATCGCCATGACAAAGAAATACTTTGGTGGCATAATCCCCACTCCCGGTGAGGAAACAGCTCTTGATAAGGAGCTTAAGGACACATGTGCCAACGCATATACAAAGCTCTGTGAGCTTATGGACGGATACAGGGTTGCAGATGCTCTTACCGAGGTATTTGCTATGCTCAGCAGAGCCAATAAATATATCGATGAAACAACTCCCTGGATACTTGCGAAGAGTGAGGAAACAATGCCCCGTCTTGCAACCGTTATCTACAATCTTTTAGAGGCTATCCGTATCGGTGCTGTAATGCTCTCACCCTTTATTCCCACAACCTGTGAGGAAATCTTCAGACAGCTTAACACAGACCTCTGCTCCTATGACAATATTCAGTTCGGTCTTCTCAAATCAGGTGTTTCTGTAGGAGAGGCTAAGATACTTTTCGCCAGAATTGACGAAAAGGCTCTCCTTGAGCAGATTGAAAAGGAGAGAAAGGCTAAGGAGGAGGCTGCGAAAAAGCCTGAAAAGCCCGAGGGCTGTGCTATAATCGGTATTGACAAGTTTGCAGAAATCGAGCTTCGCACGGCACAGGTTATTTCCTGTGAGAGGGTGCCTAAGGCTAAGAAGCTGCTCAAGCTCCAGCTTGACCTTGGCTACGAAACAAGACAGGTAGTATCAGGTATTGCAAAATTCTATGAGCCCGAGGACCTTATAGGTAAGAAGGTGGTTATGGTAGCTAACCTTGCCCCTGCTAAGCTCTGTGGAATCGAAAGCAACGGTATGATACTTGCATCCGGTGAGGAAACTGTAAGAGTTATATTCCTTGACAAGGATACTCCCAACGGAGAAAGAGTAAGATAGGATATTTGATAATTCAGATACGAATAAAAAGGGCGTTGTAAATCAGCGCCCTTATATCATAGGAGAGCTATATGAAGCTATTTGACACTCACGCCCATTGTGATGATTTGAGAATACAAAATGAATTTGAGGGTGGTACAGAGGGGTATATTCTCTACCAGCTTGACAACGGAGTCGCCAATATTGTAAACATAGGTACAAACCTTGACAACTCACGGGTAAGCATTGACCTTGCAAAAAGAATAACTCAGGTGTATGCCACCTGTGGAATACATCCCTACGACATACGCTTCTACAACGATGTGGATACGGCACTTGCATCTCTTAAGGCTATGCTGGCAGAGGAAAAGGTAGTAGCCCTTGGAGAAATAGGTCTTGACTACCACTACGAGGACAGCGATTTCCAAAAGCAGATGGTCTTCTTTGTAAAGCAAATGGAGCTGGCAGGGGAGCTTAATATACCTGTAGTTATCCACGACAGAGACGCCCACGGGGATACTATGGATGTAATACGCCGTTTTCCCGAGGTTACAGGCATTTTCCACAGCTTCAGCGGTAGTGCAGAAATGGCAAACGAGCTTATTGAACGGGGATGGTATATTTCCTTCTCCGGTCCGATAACCTACAAAAATGCGAAAAAGCCCAAGGAGGCGTGCAAAATCTGCCCCCTTGACAGAATACTTATAGAAACGGATGCACCGTATCTTCCTCCCACACCGTACAGAGGGCAGATGAACCATCCCCACTATGTTGTAAGGACAGCAGAGGAAATAGCCGGCATACACGGTATTTCCGTGGATGAGGTGGCAGAAATCACCTATGAAAATGCAAAAAAGGTTTACCGTATACGGGACTGAGAATATAATCGCATCACCTCATCATATAATAGTGATGAGGTGATTTTTTTATGGTAAAAAAGGATATGAAATATTATATTGCTTATTTTTTTATCGCTGTTGCGATTATAATCATAACAGCATCCTTTTCTATGTGGTTTATAGGGAGAACTAAGGATAAAAGCGAGACACTCTCCCCCACATTTTCCGATAATAAAAACTGCTCTACCTTTGTAATCGACCCGGGCCACGGGGGAGAGGACGGAGGTGCAATAGCCGACGACGGAACAACGGAAAAGGAGCTTAACCTTTTGCTTGCCAAGAATCTTTCCCTACTATTGGAGCTGAACGGCGAAAAGGCTGTTATGACAAGGGAAACGGACACTCTTCTCTATGATAAATACGGTGACCTTGATAATTACAAGGGGAAAAAGAAAATATATGACTTAAAAAACAGAGTGAAAATAACAAATGAGCAGCAGAGCCCTGTTTACATCGGCATACATATGAATAAATTTCCCGATGAGAGGTACAGTGGACTCCAGGTATACTATTCAAAGAACAATGAAAAAAGTAAGCTTCTTGCCGAAAATGTGCAGAAAAATACCCATGCGTATATACAAAATACTAACAATAGAGCTATTAAGAGGGCTGATGGCTCCATATATATTTTAGACAGCCTCAACTGTCCGTCGGTGCTTATAGAATGTGGCTTTATGTCAAACCCAAATGAGCTGGAGCTGCTCAAATCACAGGAATACAGAAGGGACCTTGCCACTGTAATTTTTATCTCTGCTATCAACACTCCCCGTACCGATTGATGCCCACGGTCGAGTGTGTCAGTATTGGGACAAAGCCTTATTGACAATATAACACGCCTATGATAAAATATATAAAAAAGATTTATCAAGCAAAGGATATAAAATGAAAAGTAAGACAGTTTATGTTTGCTCCGAGTGTGACTATCAGAGCCCTAAGTGGCTCGGTAAATGTCCGTCTTGTAAAAGCTGGAACACCTTTACAGAGGAAACCTATACCCCAACTCCGGAGCCTAAAAATAAAAGAATATCCATAATTGCGGAAAACACCGAGGCTGTTCGCTTTGAGGATATGGAAATCCCCGAATATATCCGTGCAAATACAGGTATCGGAGAGCTTGACCGTGTGCTGGGGGGAGGAATCGTAAGTGGCTCTGTTATTCTTCTTGCAGGTGAGCCCGGCATCGGTAAATCCACATTGCTTATGCAGATTTGTGCAAAAATGCTAACAAGGGTGCTCTATGTTTCGGGTGAGGAATCCACAGGCCAGCTAAAGCTCCGTGCCACCCGTCTTGAAATAGAAAATGCCAACACATATTTTATGACGGAAACAAATGTAGACAATATAGCTGCTCAGACCGACAAAATAAAGCCCGAGCTTATTATAATCGACTCCATACAGACAATGTTCGACCCTTCCTCTGCCTCCATACCCGGCAGTATAACACAGGTTAAGGAATGTGCCTCAAAATTCATTGCCAAGGCAAAAAGCCAGGGTATTTCCATAGTTCTTGTAGGTCATGTAAACAAGGAGGGCATTATAGCAGGTCCTAAGGTCCTTGAGCATATGGTGGATGCAGTTCTCTACTTTGAGGGTGAAAGGATGCAGAGCTACCGAGTTATAAGAGCTATCAAAAACCGTTTTGGCTCAACTAACGAAATCGGCGTTTTTGAAATGACGGACACAGGACTCTCCGAGGTGCCTAACCCATCGGAAATGCTGCTTTCCGGCAGACCTGTGGGTGTTTCCGGCAGCTGTGCTGTATGTATAATGGAGGGCACCCGTCCGATTATAGCCGAGATACAGGCCCTCGTTACCTCCACATCCTTTCCTTCTCCACGCCGTGCAGCCAACGGTCTTGACTACAACAGGATGTGTATGCTTATAGCCATATTGGAGAAAAGACTCGGACTTAAATTCTCACAGAATGATATATATCTGAATGTGGTAGGTGGTCTTAAGCTGAATGACCCTGCCGTAGACCTGGCAGTTGCACTTGCGTTAATTTCCAGTATTAAGGATATACCCGTGCCTCCGAATGTTATCGCTATGGGAGAGCTTGGACTTGTAGGTGAGTGCAGAGCTATCACCGATTTACAAAAGCGAATAAATGAGTCCTACAGGCTTGGCTTTGATGTGATTGCAATTCCACATAAGACCCACAAGGAGAAGATAAAAATACCCGAGGACGCCTCTGTCCTGAATATAAAAAGCGTGTATGACGCACTATCACTGTTTTCTCAGAAAGAGGATTAGATATAATAAACAGGTTACCGTTTTGGAGTGAAGCTATTTAATTCACTCTATTTCGTAACCTGTTTTTTTAATGTAATTATTTTTCATAATTGGCATATAATACTAAGGAACTGACTAAAAGGAGAATTATTATGTGCTCAATTTGCGGTATAGTGGATTTTTGCTGTGAGGACAGCAATAGCTATGAAATTATAGATAAAATGAACAGAAGGATGAAGCACCGAGGACCTGATGAAAGCGATATATTTACCGACAGGCATATTGCTCTGGGTCATAACAGACTAAGCGTAGTAGACTTAAAGAACGGTCATCAGCCCATGAGTACGGTGTACGGAAATAAAAAATACACCATAGTATATAACGGTGAAATATACAACTGTGATGAAATAAGAAAGGACCTTGCAAAACGAAATATATTTACAAAAACAAGCTCCGATACAGAGGTAGTTCTGTACTCATACATTCTATACGGAGAGGATTGCCCCTGCCACTTAAACGGTATATTCGCTTTTTGCATATATGACGGAGAAAAGGTCTTTTGTGCAAGGGACCGATTCGGAGTTAAGCCCTTATACTATTCCCACATCGGGTCATCTCTCATATTTGCCTCCGAAATAAAGGCAATGCTGGAGCACCCGAAAATATCCCCCTCCGTTGACAGGCAGGGACTGTGGGAGCTTCTGTATATGAGTCCGAATTTTATAGGTGGAAAAAGTGTTTTCAAGGATATATATGAATTATTGCCGTCGGAGTGTATGACTTTTGATAAAAACGGCTTAAAAAAACGAAAATATTGGCAAATAAAGGCACTCCCCTATTTCAAGGACAGGAATTATGCCATAGATGTAACAAATTATCTTGTAACCGATGCGATAAAGCGCCAGCTTGTGTCCGATGTTCCTCTTTGTGTGCTTCTTTCGGGTGGACTGGACTCCTCGGTGGTAACTGCAGTTGCCTGCGAGGAGTATAAAAGCAAGGGAAAAATACTCGATACCTATTCCTTTGAATACGAGGGCAATAAGGCATCCTTTGAAAAGAGTCTTTTTCAGCCCGAGGGTGATGACGACTACGCCATATTTGTGGCAGATTACTTAAAAACCAACCACAGGGTACTGACTATTCCTACAAAGGACTTAGCCCGTGAGCTTTATGACGCTACAAGGGCAAGAGATATACCGGGGCAGGCAGATATAGATTCATCCCTGTATTACTTCTGCCGGGAAATAAAGAAAAATAACACAGTTGGCTTAAGTGGAGAATGCTCCGATGAGATATTCGGTGGCTATCCCTGGTTTTACAGACCGGAAATGCTATATTCCGACTTTTTCCCATGGATTCACAAGCCAAAGCTACGCCCTTCCCTGTTTTCAGGTGTAAATTCCGACACGGGGTACGACTTTATCCGACAAATTTACATCGATACACTAAGTAGCTGTCCTGTGCTCCCCGACGATACCGATGAGATGAAAACAGCCAGACGGGCATCCTATCTTTCTGTAAATTATTTTATGACCTCTCTCTTACAAAGAAAGGACAGAATGAGTATGGCAAGTGGAGTCGAAATACGGGTTCCCTTTGCCGACCACAGAATTTTCGAGTTCGTTTTTAATGTGCCGTGGCACATAAAATTTGAAAACGGTATAGAAAAATCCTTACTCCGTAACAGTATGAGGGGTAAATTGCCCGATAAAATCCTATGGAGAAAGAAGAGCCCCTATCCAAAGACTCACAATCCGGAATACCTTTCCTTGGTTCTTTCCCTGCTTGATGAAAGACTGTCAAAGGGAGGCTTTCTCTCAGAGCACCTTAACAGAGGGCTTCTTGATGATATGATATCCTCAGGTGGCACCTGGTTCGGTCAGCTTATGGATATACCACAGCTTATTGCCTGGCTTATTCAATTCGATATCTGGGCTAATGAATATAATATTAATTTCATAGAATAATACTTGACTTTATTTTTTTGTGTGATAAAATAGTAGCAGTTTATTATATCCGAGGTAGTGTGTATGTTAAGAAAAAGCTTTAAGGCTACTATCGGCGCATCCTGTATCGGCTACTTTACACAGGCTGTATTAATTAACTTTGCGCCTCTTTTGTTTATCACCTTTCAAAAGGAATTCGGTCTCTCCATTGCTCAGCTCAGTGTGCTTATCGCCACTAATTTTGCAACAGAGCTTATAATAGATTTTTTAGGCACAAAATATGTAAGCAAGATAGGATACAGACGGTCTGTCATAATTGCCCAGGCCCTTTCGGTTATGGGTCTTGTTATGATACCTATGCTTCCTAAGCTGTTACCTCATAAATTTCTCGCACTGGAGATTGCTATGATATTCTGCGGTCTTGGCGGAGGACTTATTGAGGTTCTTATAAGCCCTATTGTAGGGGCATGTCCAACTAAGAAAAAAAGTGCTATTATGAGTGTGCTCCATTCCTTCTACTGTTGGGGACAAATGGGAGTAGTGCTTTTATCTACCCTATATTTCCGTACTGTGGGTATTGAGAATTGGGAATACCTCTCCCTTATCTGGGCGATAATCCCTGCTGTTGACCTTGTTTTGTTCTGCTTTGTACCTATCAACACTCTTGTTGACGAATCCGAGGAAAGCTCCTTTGGAGACCTTATAAAACAAAAGCTTTTCTGGGTTTTCCTTGTTATGATGCTTTGTGCGGGTGCCACAGAGCTTTCTATGAGCCAATGGGCGTCTGCCTTTGCTGAGGCAGGTCTCGGTGTTGAAAAATGGATTGGTGACCTGCTCGGTCCCTGCTTGTTTGCCGTATGTATGGGAGGTGCCCGTGTATTTTATGCCACCCATTCGGATAAAATAGGATTGAAGAAGGGAATTTTAATTTCTGCATTTATCTGTATCTTCTCATATCTTGTGGCAATATTTTCTCCTATTCCGATTATCTCACTTCTCGGATGTGCACTTTGCGGTGTGGGAAGCGGAATGCTCTGGCCCGGAACCTACAGCATAGCCACTAACCGTATGCCGAAGGGTGGTGTGCCTATGTTCGGTCTTCTTGCCCTTGCGGGAGACCTGGGCTGTTTAAGCGGACCTTACCTTACAGGTATGATGTCAACAGCCTTTGGGGGAAATCTGAAAATGGGCTTCCTATGTAGCCTTGTATTTCCCGTAACTCTTGTAATTATGGTTCTGATATTGATGAGGTATTTCAAAAAGCCCACAAACAACTAAATTCAAAAAATCGATGAACAAATAAATCAGAGACTGTATATGCGTTGTGTCCTTAATGGCATAACGCATATACAGTCTCTTTTTTACAAGTAAAAATATACGGGCTCTTTTATTTTCTTAGGTCAATTTTCCCGTAAACGGACCCACAGCCAAGCATCATTTCTATTTTCATCAGTCTGTTATATTTTGCACATCTTTCGCTACGGCAGGGGGCACCTGTTTTGATAAAGGGTGCGTTTACAGCCACGGCAAGATCGGCAATGGTTGTATCCTCCGTCTCTCCCGAACGGTGCGAAATAATATATTTGTATCCGTTTTCCGACGCTGTACGGATTACATTCAATGTTTCTGTAAGCGTTCCTATCTGATTCGGCTTTATGAGTACGGTATTTCCCATACCTCGGGAAATGCCGTCACGGAGTCTGCTTTCATTGGTTACAAAAAGATCGTCGCCCACAAGCATAACCCTGTCCCCAAGTCGACCGGTAAGCTCATGCCAGCCCTCATAATCCGTCTCTCCCAATCCGTCCTCAATGGATATGATAGGATATTTCTGACACATTTCCCCGTAATATGCAATAAGCTCCTCAGCACTGTATTTCTTTCCGGTCTTCGGTAGAATATATTTTCCGTCGGAATACCACTCGCTGGATGCAACATCGAGGGCAATTTTTATTTCATCTGTGGTGTAGCCTGCCTCCTTTATTGCCTGACAAATAAGCTCTATTGCCTCTGTATCACTTCCCAAATCGGGGGCAAAGCCACCCTCGTCTCCCACACCTGTGGAATATCCCTTTTTCTTAAGAATAGCTCCGAGAGTATGATATATTTCACATCCCGCCCGTACAGCCTCGCAAAATGCCTTTACCCCTATAGGTACTATCATAAACTCCTGTATTTCCACATTATTGGATGCGTGGGCTCCTCCGTTTAAGATATTGAACATAGGCACGGGCAGACGCCTTGCATTTGCACCTCCGAGATATCGGAATAAATCAAGCTTATAGTAATTCGATGATGCATGGGCAGTTGCCAAAGATACGGCAAGAATAGCATTTGCACCTATACACTCCTTGTTCTCGCTTTCATCTGCATCTATCATGGCGTGGTCAATCGCACATTGGTCCCTTGCACTCTTTCCCTCTATCATAGGGGAAATTATATCCTTTACATTGTGCACAGCACAGAGCACACCCTTGCCCTTATATCTTTCCTTGTCGGTATCTCTTTTTTCGTGTGCCTCGAATATTCCCGTTGATGCACCGGAGGGAACGGATGCCACACCCTTTGTGCCGTCCTCCAAAAGCACAGTAGCCTCTACCGTCGGATTTCCACGGGAGTCGATTATCTCCCTGGCAGTAGTTTTAATTATAGCTGATTTCATATATTTACCTCCTTTTTCTATATTATTGACAATGCCGATAAATATAAAACGGCGATTAGCAAAAAAGCTAATCGCCAAGTATTATATAACCTCAATTCCCTCGGGTACCGATATTTTTCTTTCCTGTCCCTTAAGCTCTATTGATATAGGTCCGTAGGGGGTAGATATGCCGAGGCTTGCATAATCAAGAGAATACAGCTGAGGACTTAGCCTGATTTTCTTATATCCCGGCTCCACCATCTCAAAGCCCGAAATAGCCTTTTTAAGGATATACGCAGGAGAGCCTCCCCAAGCGTGGGAGCAATCTCCGTTTACAAATTCCCAAGCCTCGCAAAGACCCTTATCACACTTATCGGTAAGGCTCTTATATTTTTTTATAAGCTCAAGGCCGTATTTATTAAAAAGCCCCTCTTTATAAACTGCTTCTAAAAGGAAATGATAAAAATAAGGCTGTATTTCCTCTTTCCTTAGGTTTTCAACCACTCTCTCAAGGATTTTCACACGGCTTTCCTCAGGTGCCACACCGTAAAGAACAGCTAAGATATTTGCCTGCTTAAGATAAAATACACGGCTTGTGTTTTTTGGTAGCCACGGTCCGTTTTTCACTCTGTCGGGAGTATTGAGTCCACCTATATACATTTCTTCCTCTTTATCATATAGGTGGATATTTATAGCCTTCTTGATTTTTTCAGCCTTTTCACAGCACTCCAAGGCACTTTTTTCCTCACCAATCACTCCGTACAAATGTGATGCACATATAAGTGAACGGTAATAAAGGATACACAGCACACTCTGTCCCAAGGATTTAGGTGGGTGGTGCAGACTGTACCCCTCCCCCTTACCGTGAGACATTATATCCCGTGAATCCGCATAGGGGTCCTCGGCATCCTTCATAGCTATCCAGTCCACAAACATATAATCCGGAGCATATTCGAGAAGCCCGTTATCCTCAGCCACATAGGTATCAAAAAGGGAAAACAGACACTCCATCGCCTTTTTCGACTCACAAACAAGGCTTGTATCCCCTGTATGCATATAATAATCGTACAGCCACATAGGGAACATAAGGCTATAAGAGGTATGGAACATCCTACCCTTCTGAATCTCTAAAATCTGAGATGTCCTGTATATATCAAAGGCTGTAAGCGTAGGGTCATATATATTGTAATACTCCATCAACGCCTGTATAAAATAATCTCCCGTACAGGCAATAGGCTCCTGATGTGTGGGTGAATCAAGATGGGTATTCTGTCTGCATATTTTAAGGGTATGCATACAAACATCATAAACCTTATTAATCACAGGGTCGGAGCATATAAATCCCGTCTCGTTAAGCACAGGATAGTGGGAGTACCGTAATACCACACCGTCTATATGTGCGTCCTTATCCGACATATTTTCGACACTTATACGCATATATCCGACGCTTCTCATCCTCTGGCAACGATGTACAGTATCTCTGCTTGCGATAAATTCCTCTCCTATTCTGCCTACTCCGTCAATTTCCGAGGTTTCAAAATATACACGGATTTTGCCGTCGCATTTTACGGAAATTTCGGGAAAAGCTGAGTATATTTTATCAAAAAACAGCACCGTTTCGGTTTTTTCGTTACATTTTACTGTGATTTTATCAAAATTCGTCGGATGCACCGTGTCCTCACAAAGGTGCATAAGAGGAGATTTTTTAACATTGTGAATATCGGGAATTCTGCAAGGGACCGAGTATGCATCCTCCATTTCGGTATAGTCCGTATACATGGCATATTTTCTTTCGGTAAGGGGACGGCATAACCAGCTCTCATCCGTACCCTGTACTGCACCGTTTGTATCGGTGAGCTCCACAAATACACCGGGGTGCCCAAAGGTAAATTCATTTATCGCTGTTGCCTGAGATGTCACCACTACTCTTATTTTTGCAAGGGGAGTGTCTTTTATTTCATATTCATCATAATAACAGTAGTTCATTTTTTCAGTCAAAAAGTCTGCACCGACAGATGCAGGACCTCTGCCTAAAAATTTACCGTTTATAAAAAGCTCATATCTTGCATCCGCACAGATTTTCAGAGTAGCATCACCCTTAAGCGAATACTCCCTTACAAATTCTGCCATACAAAAGCCTTCACTGTTCAAGCTGAAAATATCCGACCTTGAGTTATCACAGAGGTGAGGATATTTTTCGGGATCGAGCCAAATCCAATATGCCATATCAGTTCTCCAGGAGTAAATCGTTTTCTTTTATCCATCCAACTCTGCGAAGGAGCTGTCCAAAGCCAAATGAAATAACAGTGGGAAGAACCAGGCAAAGGAGTGGCAAGCCTACCCAGAGGAGAGCACCGTTTTCTGTATCGGAAATAACCCCGATAGGTCCTACAAAGCCACAGGTTCCCATTCCGGCACTGACACCCATACATTTAAGCTTGAATATCATTGTGGAAAGAGGTCCACATATTGCTCCTGCCAGCGTGGGAGGTATCCAGATACGGGGATTTTTGCAAATATTTCCCATTTGGAGCATACTTGTTCCTATACCCTGAGATACAAGTCCGCTGTATTTGTTTTCCTTAAATGACATAACGGCAAAGCCTACCATCTGTGCACAGCATCCCACCGTCGCTGCTCCACCTGCAAGGAGAAATCCCTCCGAGGTGCCGTTAGCCACAGCTACCGCATAGGCAGTCTCCGAAAAAATCATAGCACAAATTGCAGCACTGGAAATAGGAAGTGTAAGCACCATACCGACAACCACAGCCACAATAATACCCATAAGCAGAGGCTGAAATGTTGTTGCGAGGGAAATGAATACACCAAGGTAGTACATTATATATGATACCAAGGGACAAAGAACAAAGCATGCACCGAAGCCCACAAGTATTGTTACAACAGGGGTTACCAAAATATCAACCTTAGTTTTTTTGGAAACAAATTTTGCCACCTCACAGGCTATAATAACGGCGAAGAATGCACCTGCGGGACCTGCAGAATAGAAAACACCCTGTGCCTCTCCCTTAGCACTAACTGCCCACGCAGAAATAAGACCTCCGTTTATTACAGCACCAATAGCATTTCCCATAGCTCCCACTACCGATGCGGAAAGAATAACAAGCATATCGGATTTTAACGAAAGTGCAATAGCAACACCGATTGCCATACCGGTAGCACCGGATGCAAAGCCTGCTATCTGCACAAGAAAATCAAGACCTGTATACTGTCCTACGGTTTTTATTATTGTACCAATAAGAAGCGTTGCGAAAAGGCCCTGTGCCATAGCTCCCATAGCAGTTACAAAATATTTTTTCAGATAAATTTTTACCTTTTCCATTTCTTTATCTCCTTGTTTTTTTGGCTGTATTATATACCTTTTGCGATTTTTTGTCAATAAAAATCTTGATTTTTCACAGTGTATATATTACAATTTATATATACATACCATATCAAGGAGAAATTTATGGAATTTTTACGATTTTTAGAGGGAATCAGAAATCCTGTTTTTGACTTTATACTGTCCCTTATAACACATTTGGGAGAGGAAACAATTTTTATGGCTGTTGCCATAATGATTTTCTGGTGCTTCTCCAAAAAAGACGGATATTATTTGTTAAGCGTCGGCTTTGTGGGTACGGTTCTTAACCAATTTCTCAAGCTTGCCTTCAGAATTCCCCGTCCGTGGGTGGAGGACCCATCATTTACCATAGTAGAGAGTGCCAGAGCAGAGGCCACGGGTTATTCCTTCCCCAGTGGTCACACTCAGAGTGCGGTAGGCAATTTCGGTGGACTTGCTTACACCTACAAAAGCAAAAAATCAATCTGGATACCCTGTGTCGTTGCTTGTGTGCTTGTAGCATTTTCAAGAATGTATCTCGGTGTACACTTCCCCACTGATGTTTTGGTATCGGTTGGCATTGCCATAGTCCTTATTTTTGCCCTTAAGCCCGTTATGAACAAGGCATATGACAATCCAAAAATAATGTACATTACTCTTTCAACAATGGCACTTATGTCCCTTGCCCTTATCCTTTATGTGGAATTCTTTAATTTTCCTGCGGATATTGACAAGCATAACATTGAGTCCGGCATTAAAAACGCCTATACCCTTTTCGGTGCGACCCTCGGTATGATCCTTGCCTTTTTCCTTGAGAAAAAATATGTTAATTTTGAAACAGAAGCAAAATGGTATACTCAGATTATTAAGCTTGCCGTTGGTCTCGGACTGATACTCGGAATCAAGGCAGGACTTAAGCCCCTACTCAATTTTATCTGCATGTCCCATCCTATTGCCCACTCCGTACGCTATGCCATTATAGTTCTTTTTGCAGCCGTTGTGTGGCCCCTTACCTTCCCACTTATAAGAAAAATCGAGAACTTGAAAAAAAGTGAAAAATAATTATTGATTTTAGTGCATTGAATTGATATAATTAATGTAGGATGTTATCCTAAATTTATATTTAAGGAGATTTATCATGGATTTGATTAAAGCTTTTGACGAGCTCCCCTTGATTGCAAAAATTATTTTTGCTCTTCCCGGTCTTGACATCATCTGGGCTATCTACCGTATTGCTAAGGGAGCATTAACAAACAATCTTGTTATGCTTGTTGTAGGTATTGTTTGGGTATTTGCAGGAACATGCATCTGCTGGATACTTGACCTTGTGTTCCTTATCCTCGGCAAGAATCCTATTATGACTGAATAGTACATATTATATAAAACACGGTGCCGTCTGACACCGTGTTTTATTTTTAATTTTATCTTGTTCTCTCTCTGCTTACCTTCTTTGATTCGGGCATAAAGTGCTTAATACCACGGATTCCTCCAAAATATGAGAGGAAGCAAACCAAGGCACCGGGTATAATAAGAAGGAGATATATGAGGGGAAAGTCCGGTAAAAGACTTGTTACGGAAAGGTATGCTCCGTTATAATAGTGTGTTATTATCTTGAAGGCAGCATATACCTCGTTCATTCCCGTTGATACCTCTGAGCTTGTAAAGAAATAAGTAATGAATGTTACAAGGGAAAGAATAATATTAAGTGACTGGGCACAAAGGTATACAAAAAGACCGTAAAAATTCTTTCTCGCCATTCTGCCACCGTCAATTTTTATTTTGTCCTCATTGCCCTTTTCGATAAAATGGGAATAAAGAACAAACAAATACAATAGAATTGAAAGTCCACCTGCAATATGATATAGCACGGGATTTATCATTCTTGTAGCAAGAACAACAATCAAGCCAAATACCATCATTGCTATCTGGGTGAGAACAACCTTCCAAATCATAGCTAAATTTTCTTTGAAAAATTTTACCATTTCGAACCACCTTATTAGTTACTGTCTCTATTATATATAAAAAGAAAATAAATTGCAAGATTATACAAAAAAATTTACAACTTTTATACAAAAATCCGTAAAGTTGTGTTAAAATGATTTAATAATGAGTAAACAAAGGAGGAATGTAATTGGGAAAAAGCTTTAATGTAAATATTATGCCACCTCTTGTCAGAGACTTTGCCTCCTACAAGCTTACTATCCAGGTCTGCTCCCAAAAAACCGTTGACGAGTATCTGTCCGATCTTCGGCTTTTCTTTAAGTACATATACTCTCAAAGAAACGGTATAGATCCTCTCGGGGACTCCTTTGACGATGTGGATATCTCCACCCTGTCAAATGATTTTATTTTTTCTGTAACCACAAGTGAGATATATAATTTCTTTATATATGTATCAAATGACAGGAGAAATAAAGCCTCAGCAAGGTCAAGAAAGCTGTCGGCCATCAAGGCGTTTTATAAATATGTGTGCACAAAGCGTCATTTGATGGAGAAAAACCCCGCTATTGATATCGAATCTCCTAAGAAAAAACAGACACTGCCAAAGTTTTTGTCTGTTGAGGAGAGTGTGAGTCTCCTTTCGGCTGTGGAAAATGACAGGGCGTCGAAAACAAGAGAAAGAGACTACGCCATAATCACCCTGTTTCTTAATTGCGGTATGCGTCTTTCCGAGCTTGTCGGAATAAATCTTAACGACCTTGACAAGGATTTACGGTCCTTGCGAGTTCTGGGTAAGGGAGCTAAGGAGAGGATAGTATATCTTAACGATGCCTGTCGCAGTGCCCTGACAAGATATTTGGAAATAAGATTAAGCGAAAAATACAAGGCTGTAAATATTCCTGCACTGTTTATCAGTAAGCAGTACAAGAGGATAAGCCACAAGACGGTACAATGGCTTGTCTATAAATATCTGGAGATGGCAGGACTTGAATATAAGCACTTCTCTACACATAAGCTACGCCACACAGCAGCAACGCTTATGTACCAAACCGGGAAGGTAGATGTAAGAGTTCTTAAAGAGATATTGGGACACGAGCAGCTAAACACCACACAGATATATACCCATGTATCAAACAAGGGAATGGAGGAGGCTGTAAATATGAATCCTCTTGCCGGGATCAGCACAAATAAGAAGCCCGACAAAGGGTGATATGCTCAAACCCCCTTATTTATTGTGCATTTTGTACAATAAATGCATAGTAAAATTCGATTTTTTTCTACACTATACTCTATTGACATATATTGTAAAAACATTTATAATTATTTAGGCGAAACACAGAGAGATTATATTATATTTTTTGGAGGATTTTATCATGTTTGAGAAGTTAAAGGACATTCTTGTAGAAGAGCTTTCTATCGAAGCTGACATAATCACTATGGAAGCAGAGCTTGCTAACGACCTCGGTATTAACTCCTTGGAGCTTGCTGACCTCGTTCTTCTTTGCGAGGATACATTTGGTGTAGAGTTCGACGAGAACGATATGCACAAGTTCATCACAGTTGGCGATGTTGTTGAGTTTTTGAACGCTAATGCTCAGTAATTACCTATAAAATAAATACAGCACCCGATTGGGTGCTGTTTTTTATTCATCGTCCTCATCCTCGAGAGATTCGGCATACTCTTCAAGCAATTCCTCGAGCATAGCCCACTCCTCTTCTGTCTCAACAGGGAAAAGATCTCCTTCTCCCTCATCGTCGGAATTGTATATTCCCGCACTTACCTCCTCGGTCTCCGTGTCCATAAATACAACATAGTTCTTATTAAACTCATCGGAATGATAGGTAAAAAGAATCTCACATATTGTTTCCTTGCCCTCATCGTCGATAAAGCTCATCTTACGATCATCCATATTATTTTCCTCTTCTTTATCAGTATTCTATTCTGTTCTGAATAAGCTTAACAAATTCCTCGATTATTTTGGCAGCACCCTCTTTACCGATTCTTGTTGTGTCAATCATAAGGTCATAGTTTTCACTCCTGCCCCACTTTTTGGAGGTGTAATAGCCATAATAATTTGAACGCTTTTTATCAAGCTTAACAGCAAGGCTTTTTGCCTCGTTATAGGATATATTATTACGGAAAGCAACCTCGTCTGCTCTCTTTTCAATATCAGCATATATAAATACACGCACCACATTTTCAAAATCTCTTAAAACATAGTCAGCACATCTGCCGATAAATACACAGGAGTTGCTCTTTGCAAGCTCCTCGATAATACTTGATTGGAGCACGAACAGTCTGTCATTTATAGGTGTATCATAGGGCATACCGTGGGAAAAGGGTACCATACCCATTCCACCCATAGCTATTGAGTAAAGAAAGCTGGGGGTCGCCTTTTCATCTGTGTTTTTCAAAATCTCGGGGCTGATTCCCGATTTTTCCGCCGCCATACTTATAAGGCTCTTGTCATGATATTCAAATCCGAGATCCCGTGCTACCATCTCTCCGATTTCTCTGCCTCCACTACCGAACTGACGGGCAATAGTTACTATTACATTCTTGGACATAGTAAATCCTCCTTATAGGTATTTTTACATGCCACAGGGTGGCTATCTGTTATTATTTTATCATTTTTTTCACGCTTTTGCAAGAAAAAATTGATTTTATGAGAAAAATATGGTAAAATATTCATATAAGATAATTTACAAGGAGGGCAATAATGTTAAAAATCGAACACAGGGATGTACTTTTTTTACAAAGTGACACGCCAAGAGACAAAAAAGAGAGAGAGCATATAGCAGGGCTCAATCTATGCAAGGAGATGATAAGCAAGTATTTCGGAGCAGACAATCCGAAGTTTATGCTTAACGATTACGGTAAGCCCTACATAGATATGGAGGGGGTATATTTCAACATTTCTCACTCTAAGGGTCGAGTTGTTTGTGCTGTTTCCGACTCTCCTGTGGGCATTGATATCGAAAAATTGACAGAAAAAAACGACACCGATATCAAAAATTTTGCAAAAAGATACTTTGTCGAAAATGAGATTGCTCAGCTTGAAAGGGACGGATATTCCGTACTGTCCTTCTATAAGATATGGACAAGCAAAGAGGCATATTCAAAAATGCTGGGCTCTGCTCTGTCCAAAAATCTCAAAATTGATACAACCGTGCTGGATATAGAAACCTATGTTGAGGGAGAATATATTTTAAGCGTTGCCGTAAACAAAATTTGAAAATCTATTGATTTTATATTTTCAATGATGTATAATATATGCGATTAAAATTCAGCCTAAAAAAGTTAAAAATTTTTGATATAAATAAGGAGTACGAAAAATGTTAGTTTCAGCAAAAGAAATGCTTGAAAAAGCAAAAGCAGGCAAATATGCCGTAGGTCAGTTCAACATCAACAACCTTGAGTGGACAAAGGCTATCCTTCTTACAGCTCAGGAGCTTAACTCCCCCGTTATTCTCGGTGTTTCCGAGGGTGCAGGAAAGTATATGTGCGGCTACGAGACAATCGTTGGTATGGTTAAGGGTATGATTAAGTGCCTCAAGATTACTGTTCCCGTTGCTCTCCACCTCGACCACGGTTCATACGAGGGTGCAAAGGCTTGTATCAACGCAGGCTTCTCCTCCGTTATGTTCGACGGTTCCCACTACCCCATTGAAGAAAACATTGCAAAGACAACAGAGCTTGTAAACGCTTGTAATGTTCTCGGCATCTCCCTCGAGGCTGAGGTTGGCTCCATCGGTGGCGAAGAGGACGGTGTTGTAGGTGCCGGTGAGTGTGCAGACCCCAACGAGTGCAAGATGATTGCAGACCTCGGTGTTACAATGCTCGCTGCAGGTATCGGTAATATCCACGGTAAGTACCCTGCAAACTGGGCAGGTCTTAACTTCGATGTTCTCGGTGCTATTTCCGAGAAGACAGGCGATATGCCCCTTGTTCTCCACGGCGGTACAGGTATCCCCGAGGATATGATTAAGCGTGCTATCTCCCTTGGCGTTTCCAAAATCAATGTAAACACAGAGTGCCAGCTCTCCTTTGCAGCTGCTACAAGAGCATATGTTGAGGCAGGCAAGGACCTCCAGGGTAAGGGCTTCGACCCTAGAAAGCTTCTTGCTCCCGGCTTTGAGGCTATCAAGGCTACAGTTAAGGAAAAGATGGAGCTCTTCGGCTCTGTTAACAAGGCGTAAGCACGGGCTGCTTCAATAAGCACGGACCAAAAAGCCACCTTTACCGTGTCTTTATCTACTGATAAAATTGTACTTTATAAGATTGAGATTTTGCAGAAATGCAAAATCTCTTCTTTTTATTGTGTCTGTTTTTAAGGTGACTGCATAGTTCTTTTGTTTAAGACAAGCTACTCTGAAAGAGAAATACTCTTAAGGATAGTTTTTTTGAAAGCCAATAGAATACATTTCTTACCAACAGAAAAAAGGACAGAGATTTTTCGTTCTCTGCCTTTTTTTACAAGCACTGTATTTATAGCCACAAGTGTGATTATTAAATTGTCGATATGCTTTGATTTTATTTGAGAATAAGCTTCTTATAGGACTTCTTACCTCTGCGTACTGCAAGTCCTGCCTTAAGCTGGTCGGGAGTGTATACTGTCTTGATATTAGTTACCTTTTCTCCGTCTACGGTTACGCCACCCTGCTCTACTGCACGGCGAGCCTCACTTCTTGAAGGAACGAGTCCAGCCTTAACAAGAACACCGAGAATATCAAGTGTGCCGTTAAAGAGGTCTGCCTCTGTAATTTCAACAGTGGGCATATTTTCGTCGGAGCCTGCGTTAAAGATAGCCTTAGCTGCTGCCTCTGCCTTGAGAGCCTCCTCCTCACCGTGAACAAGCTTAGTAAGCTCGAATGCGAGAATTTCCTTAGCTCTGTTAAGCTGGCTACCCTCCCAATTTGCCATCTCGTCAATCTGCTCAAGGGGAAGGAAGGTGAGCATTCTTATGCATTTCATAACATCGGCATCGTTAACATTTCTCCAATACTGATAGAAGTCAAAGGGAGATGTCTTATTGGGGTCAAGCCATACGGCATTACCTGCTGTTTTACCCATTTTCTTGCCCTGGGAGTCTGTAAGAAGAGTAATTGTCATACAGTGTGCATCCTTGCCGAGCTTCTTTCTGATAAGCTCAGTACCACCGAGCATATTGCTCCACTGGTCATCGCCACCGAACTGCATATTACAGCCAAAATTCTTGAAAAGATGATAGAAGTCATAGGACTGCATAATCATATAGTTGAATTCAAGGAAGGAAAGACCCTTTTCCATTCTCTGCTTATAGCAATCGGCTCTTAACATATTATTTACGGAGAAGCAGGCACCAACCTCACGAAGGAGCTCCACATAGTTAAGCTTAAGGAGCCAATCTGCGTTGTTTATCATCATTGCCTTGCCCTCTCCAAACTCGATGAACTTTTCCATCTGACGCTTGAAGCAGTCTGCATTATGCTGGATATCCTCAATGGTAAGCATCTTTCTCATATCGGTTCTGCCGGAGGGGTCACCTATCATAGTAGTACCACCACCGATAAGGGCGATGGGCTTATTACCTGCCATCTGGAGTCTCTTCATAAGAGTAAGAGCCATAAAGTGACCTGCTGTAAGGGAGTCTGCAGTACAGTCAAAGCCAATATAGAAGGTAGCCTTACCCTCGTTAATCATATTTTTAATTTCTTCCTCGTTTGTAACCTGGGCAATAAGACCACGGGCAACGAGCTCGTCATAAATCTTCATTTTCGTCCTCTTTATATACAAGTATTAAATAATACAGTCATTTTACCAAATCAAACATAAAATGTCAAGTGTTTAGTAATTATTAATCCTGCAAGTCGGGAATTTTACCCGAAGAGGCAAGATTTTTATTTTTGTACCTTTTGTCAAAGGTAACCTCAGTACCTAAAAAATTGGGGGGAATAAAAGCATTTGCCTCCTCCACCGTGGAAAACTCCACCTCTGCTGTAACAAGCCCTTTAAGTCCACCCTTATACTCGTCTATTTCTATAGTATATTTACCGTAAGGCATATAGTATCTTCTCTTGGTAAGGATGCCTCCCTCCCTGTTCTCCATAAGGTTGTTGTACACGGACAAGGGGATTTCCGTTTCTGTTTCCTCTCGCACCATTTCCCCATCGGATTTATCTGTGCGATAGTATTTGCCTCCCTTTTTTCTGACTCTGATTTCAGGCTCTAAGCATACATACCCCTGTATAATATCGTCATATTCAAGATGGGCAATATCCATTTTTGTCTCTATCAAAAACTTTCTTTCTATTTCCAATATTATCACCTCTGTTTAATTTTACCATAAATCCGTGCAGTAATCAATTTATATTTATATTATTATGAAAATTTAATGAATTTTAAGAAAATGTAATATAAAACTATTGCAAAGAACTTGAATAATATGATATACTATTTACAATGAAAAAATAATGCTTTAAGAGAAAGAGGTATTTTATGAAGTTTGAAAACAAAGCTCTCACAAACAGCAAGTACATACTTGACTGGATTGAAGAAATGGTTGAGTTGGTAAACCCCGACAAGATCGTTTGGATTGACGGCTCCGAGGAACAGACAGAGGCTCTCCGTGCTGAGGCATGCTCCACAGGCGAGCTTGAAAAGCTTAACGACGAGCTTCTTCCTAACTGCTATCTCCACAGAACAGCTATCAACGATGTTGCTCGTGTAGAGGGCAGAACATTTATCTGCACAAGAAAGAAAGAGGATGCAGGTAACATCAATAACTGGATGGACCCCGTAGAGTGCTACGATAAGCTTGGTAAGCTCTATAAGAACTCCTATAAGGGTCGCACAATGTACATCATCCCCTACGCAATGGGTCAGGTTGGCTCCGACTTTGCTAAGTACGGTATCGAGCTTACAGACTCCATCTATGTAGTTCTTAATATGCTCATTATGACAAGAGCAGGTGCTAAGGTTGCTGAGGCTATGGGCGACGGCGAGGGCTTTATCAAGGGTCTCCACGCAAGAAAGGATATCGACGAGGACAACCGTTATATCTGCCACTTCCCCGAAGACAACACAATCTGGTCTGTTAACTCCGGTTACGGTGGAAATGTACTTCTCGGTAAGAAGTGCTTTGCTCTCCGTATTGCTTCCTACCTCGGTAAGAAGGAAGGCTGGATGGCTGAGCATATGCTTATCCTCGGCGTTGAATATCCCAACGGTGAAACAAAGTACATCTCTGCTGCATTCCCCTCTGCTTGCGGTAAGACTAACCTTGCTATGCTTATTCCTCCCACAGTTTACAAGGAGAAGGGCTATAAGGTATGGTGCGTAGGCGACGATATCGCTTGGCTCCGTGTTGGTAAGGACGGCAGACTCTGGGCTATCAACCCCGAAAACGGATTCTTCGGTGTTGCTCCCGGTACTAACGATAAGTCCAACCCAAATGCTCTCGCAACAACAATGAGAGATACAATCTTTACAAATGTTGGTCATGTTCTTGATGACAACACAGTATGGTGGGAGGGTCTTAACGACAATGCTCCCGACAACTGCATTAACTGGAAGGGCGAAAAGTGGGATAAGACAAAGTATGAC